>CAZKGR010000070.1:0-2704 GCA_964552465.1 uncultured bacterium | reverse complement strand
TTTCCCCGACTTCGTCAAGGAATAACGTGCCACCGTTCGCGGCTTCCATCTTGCCACTCGCACCCTGCGGCAGCGCACCCGTAAACGCACCACCGACATACCCGAACAGCTCACTCTCGAACAAGCTGGCGCTGATCGCAGCACAATTTACAGTGACAAACGGTTTGCTGATGTCATCGGAATCCCCGTAATGGACGACTTTCGCCATCACTTCCTTACCTGTACCGGTCTCGCCAGTGATCAGGACAGGGATGTTACGGTCTTCGTTATAACGGAGTGCGTTGTCGACTACTGCCTGGAACTTGCGGCTGAAGATACCCAGCACCGTCTTGTCTGCGAGCTCCATCGTCGAACGATGTAGACGGTCGCCGTCTTTCTGGATAACATTCGACTCAGGAATCTGCCGTCGACGTTTCTTCTGTTTCAGCGAATCCCACTGCTTGGCCGCACGCTCGACCACTTGCAGCATGTCCGTAATTGGAATCGGTTTGGTCAGCATTTCAGTTGCGCCTTCGCGCAGCGCCAGCAACGCCATCTCAACATCAGCAAAGCCAGTGATCAAAATGACTTGGGTGTCACGACCATTCTCGTGAGCGCGGATCTCACGCAGCAGCTCAAGACCATCCAGACCAGGCATGCGAACATCTGAAATGACAATCGGGAACTGTTCCTGATCAAACTGTTTCTTCGCCTCGAGGCCGTCTACGCACTCAACGACCTCGCTACTCGTGAACTCAGTCAACACGCGTGCGAAAACAGCACGGCTGATCTCATCGTCGTCCACAAGTAAAATTCTTGTTTGCAAATTGAGCATGTCTAGAGTTGCTTCCCTGTCGCCCAAATCATCCTGTTTTACCCGTGCTGGCTATACCAACGCGGACCTGTCAACCCGTAGGAATATACAACCAAGGAACCCATAAAGAAGGAAGGAGTGGTTGATATCCGCCACTAAGCGGCAGACGACATGAGGTACACGGGGGAGGGGAACTTATTTCATAAACACTATTGCTCAATGATCATGTGAGGTTGTACCCTTCCATGTTTGTGTTAATGATGGAGATTCATGCACCGCATTTTGTTCATCTGCAAAGGATCGTCTGGTCGCGGGCAAATGGCTGCCGCTTTTGCACGGCAGGTCGCCCCCGAATCGGTGGAAATCCACGTTGCCAGCATGGAATACGAAGTCCATAACCCTGTTGCACAACAGGTGATGGACGAAATCGGAATGACCATTCCAGAATCAACTCCGGCATTGCAAGCCCTCGATGTACAGCGTTTTGAAGTAGTGATTACTGTGTGCGTGCAAATGCAGGAGGAAAATCCCCAGTTCCCAGGCTCACCTGCACGTGTCCACTGGGGTCTGAGCGATCCACAGGTAATCTCTCGCAATGGAGAAAAGGACCTACTGAATCAATTCCGTATGGTGCGAGATGAAATCCGTGACCGTGCCCGGATGTTCTTTGAGCATGGTTACTTTGAGGCTATTGCTGAACTGCAGGGGACATATGGCCGGCTGCTTAACGCGATGACCGATGGCGTGATCGCGCATGACCGGCAGCGCAAGATATTCTTCTACAACCGTGCCGCCGAAGTGATCACCGGCATCGCAGCCAACAAGGCACTTGGTCTGGATTGCCATGAAATCATGCCCGGGCAATTCTGCGGTAAGGACTGTGATTTGTGCATGAAGAATGCAGATATCGATTACCGGGCTGACATCCCAATTGAATATCCACGACCGGACGGTGAAATGCGCAGCCTGCGCATGTCGATCATGCCGATGATGGACGCCGAAAACCATCGTACCGGGGCATTGGTCCTGTTGCGCGATCTGACCGAAATGAACCAGCTACGAGCGAAACTCGAAGACAGTCGTGGTTTCCAGGGAATCATCGGGTTGCACCCGTCAATGACCAAGATATTTACCAATCTGCGAGAAGTAGCGAAAGTCAATGTGCCGATTCTCATTGAGGGCGAAAGCGGCACGGGGAAGGAACTGGTTGCCCAGGCAATACACAAACTGGGACCACGAGCGAATAAACCATTTGTGCCTGTCAACTGCGGAGCATTACCCGAAGGTACACTTGAATCAGAACTTTTCGGCCATGTTAAGGGAGCGTTCACAAGCGCGATCCGCGACAAGAAAGGCCGGTTCGAGCTCGCTCACGGTGGCATCCTGTTCCTCGATGAAATTGGCGAGATCAGCTCAAACCTCCAAGTGAAGCTACTGCGTGTCCTGCAGGAGAAAACCTTTGAACGAGTCGGGGGCGAAGAACCGGTAAACGTTGATGTAATGGTAATTTGCGCTACCAACCGCAATCTGCGACACCTGACCGATAAGGGGTCGTTCAGACAAGACTTGTACTACAGGCTTGCCGTTGTCCCGATCCGGATTCCACCCCTACAGGAACGGAAATCCGACATACCTCTGTTAGTTGAACATTTTGAAGAACAATTCGCCATAGAAAATTCCATGCAACGCGGTGGTATTTCGAGTGAGGCATTGAATGCACTCATGCTATATCCATGGCCAGGAAATGTGCGTGAACTGGCCAATGCTATCCACTTTGCGATGATTAAATCGCAGGGATCAGAAATCCAACTACATCACCTCTCTTCGGAACTGGTATCACACTCAGAAGCATCAAACGCTATCCGTCGTGGACGTCGTCCAAAACTCAATCCCTCCGAAGTGAAAGTGGCG
>CAZKGR010000069.1:0-3492 GCA_964552465.1 uncultured bacterium | reverse complement strand
CCCGCATCAGAAAACGATCTAACCTACCTACCGGAAAATATTCCTTATCGCACCAACATCACCTTCTGCAAGTAGTCAACCAATATTCGCTGGTCCAATTTCGCCCACAAACAGAAAAGGAGCTGCTAAAATCGCCAACTCCTTGAATAACATGTACCCCCGACAGGACTCGAACCTGTTACCTTTGGATTAGGAATCCAACGCTCTATCCAGATGAGCTACGGGGGCAAATCTTCGAGAAGCAAGATAACTACACACTTGCCACAGAGCAGATGCCAAGCTCTGAACGACCTCCGAGTTTCCAATCAAATTCAATCGTGATGGCTGCGCGGACGACACTATTACCACCGTCAAGAGCTCATGGAGTGACACATTTCCAGTTGCTTTTTGCTCCATGTTTACATACACCTTTCTGGCATCAAGATGGGAAATTCATGTTCAACGTTACGGCGCGCGATAAGTTCACTTCATTTATCAGTCTCGGATCATCCGGCGAGACTGAAGGCTTCGATATCTACCACAACTATCTGATCGAAGTGGCTGTTTCTGGTGGCACCCTTAACGAACAAGGCCAGTTGCTTGATAATGAAGATCTTCGTGATGAACTCGGGGAACTAGCCGCTACCTGGGACGGAGCACTTCTCAACGATTTCGTTGAATTCGAACAAACCCATCCTACCCTTGAACAAGTTGCCCGAGTGGCTTGCGAAATTTTGGCTGACACATTGGAGGATGAGAACCTGAATTCTATTATGGTCACGGTTTGGGAAAACGAAGTTGATCCCGCGCCGGGACCAAGCGCAAGCTATCGGAAGTTATTGGCATGAGGCTAACGTTCGTCACGTATGGCGATATCAATACCCTTGCCGGTGGGTATGTCTACAATCGATATCTGCTGCGCCATCTGAAAAAATGTGGTGACCAGATACGTGTGGTTTCACTGAAAGACGGCAACTATCTGCGTCATCTAACTGACAATTTATCCGGTTCGATGGCGCGACATGTACTCGAAGGAAAGCCAGATATAATCCTACAGGACGAAATCTGCCACCCTTCATTTGTGACATCCAACCACCGATTGAAGCAATTTGGTTCTCCGCCAATCATATCATTAGTCCATCATCTGACGACTGATGAAGATCATGGTCGTTACCTCGAACTCCTTCACAAGTTCACGGAGCGGGTATACTTCTCGGGCGTCAATGGCATTCTCGCCAACACGCATGTAACCCTGAGTAGAGTTCGTGAAGTGTCACACCGTGAGTTGCCGGCGGCGGTCGCATGGCCGGGTGGAACCTTGCCTGGGCCGCCTCTTCCCAGAACAAAGCTTAATGATCGGCTTAAATTGGAACGGCCTTTGCACATCCTGTTTGTTGGTAACCTGATTGAACGAAAACTGGTCACAACACTGATCACCTCCATGAGTGATCTGCTTCGGAAGATTGATGTGCGATTGACTATTGTTGGCGGTGGAGAGCTGGAACCTCGCTATGCTAGGCGAGTTCGAAGGATTGCGAAGCCGCTTGTGCAAAAGGGATTGGTCAGGTTTACCGGGCCCAAACAAGGTCAGGAACTGGCAGATTTATACAGCGAAGCGGATGTCCTTGCTGTACCTTCAAGCTACGAAGGTTTTGGTATCGTCTACCTGGAAGGGATGGCATACGGGCTGCCAGCCATCGGCACGGCAGCTGGAGGAGCGAGAGAGATCATTACGGATGGTGTGAACGGTTTTCTGGTTCATCCGAAAGACACATCGCTTCTCACCCAGTACCTGCATCAATTGGCAAATGATCGTGGACTGCTTGCAAGGATGAGCCGCGCAGCACGAGACCGCTTTGATCGTCATCCGACGTGGACACAGAGCATGGACCATGCACGAGAATTCCTACTCAGAATGGCGAGACAGTGAACGTGAATACTGACAGCGAAACCATTGTCTATCTCAACGCAAAAGAGATCATTGACCGTCGGGCGAGGAATCCGCAGATCTGGAAGCGTTTGCTTGAAGAGTTGAAGGAGTACTACAAGCAAAGTCCTGACGACAGGCTCATTGTGACCGAGATAGGTGGGGGATTGGGCGGGTTGGCAAGCCAACTGCTCGAAGCGTGTTCCGAAATCCCTCTCGACTATCGCATCGTTGACAAAGATGCCAGGCTCGCAGCTACCGCGCGCGCGCGTCTTGAAAGTCTGGAACACGAACAGCACAGTATCAACATTTATCAAGATGATCTGCTGAATGAGGAACTGCCAGAACTGCTCGGCAAAGCGGATCTGGTCATCGCACAATCCATGCTGGACCTCGTCGATTTGCGTGTTGCGATGCCTCAAATTCATGCGTTGGCAAAACCCGGTGCTTTGCTGTATGCACCAGTTACTTTCAATGGCTTTACAGAATTTCGCCCGCCTTATTCAGACAGCCAGATTGAATATCAGTTGCTGACTGCGTATCACCGCAGCATGGATGAACGTACGGGTGTTCATCCTGATGCTGGTGGCAGCCGAGCTGGCTGGGTGGTGCAACGAAACATGCGACGCGATGGGGGAATCATCATCGAGTCAGGATCGTCAGATTGGCTGGTGTCCTCAGATCCGTCAGTTCCCACGCATCGAGACTTCCTGTCGCATTTCCTTGACTTTTTTGCTCGCTGCCTGATCGACCGAGTGGATGTTCCTCAGCAACAATTGAATTCATGGCTCGAACAACGAAATCAACAGATGAACAGTGGACATCTGCTGGTACATATCCACAATTTGGACCTGCTCGCAAAGTTCCCCAAGGGAATTGTTACCAGAATGCGGTGAATCGACAACAGATTCACTCACTTTGATTCCAGGATCTCCCCAGAGACCAATCCCTCTGCACAGCCAACACCATGCGCGAGGTGGCCATTATCTTCCTCATGAGAACTAATCGTCCGCAAGGAAGCACGCCATGCCATCATCAACGACGGTAGCAATTATCGGTGGCGGAATGACGGGAATGTCCGCCGCAAAAACTTTAAAGGAAGCCGGGATCGACTCGCTGGTACTGGAACGCGATCCTGTTCTCGGCGGACGTATGTCCACGCGTGACCTGTCTGGTGCGATCTATGACGATGGCGCACAGTTCTTCACAGTTAAGGATCAACGGTTCGGCCCGCTGGTCGAAGAGATGAAAGCGGCCGGAGTGATTGTCGACTGGTTTCACTCACAGATGATCCAAGGCGGTGCGAACAACCCGGACGGTTTCCCTCGCTACTGCGGCGCCAATGGCATGCGCGACATCCTGGATCACATGTGTGCTCAGGGATTGTCTGTACGGTTGGGGACTGCGGTCACGGGATTTGAACCTGGCGGCAAACGCTACATACTGAATCTGGACGATGGGGATGAACTTACCGCGGACGCTGTCCTGCTTGCCCATCCAGTTCCGGATGCAGCCCGCATGTTGGAAGGTGCAGGATTATCACTTAGTAAAGAAGATGTTGAAGCCATTGCGACGATCATTTACAC
>CAZKGR010000068.1:0-3759 GCA_964552465.1 uncultured bacterium | reverse complement strand
TCTATATCTGCTACATGTGTGTAGTATACGTGCGAGTCATCATCAACAAAATGTTCAGCCAACAAAGTCCCTTCTCCGTTTAGGTTTTCCAACCACCTGATTTGGCTCCACCACCCAGACGAAGCAATGAAATCAAGATCGCCGTCACCGTCCATATCAGCTGCATATGTTGAGAAAACATCATAGAAGTAATCGATTACACTCTGTTCTTCCCACTCAAGTCCAGCACCATCCAGATTCTCCCACCACGATACTCTCGACCCAAAACGCGTGCAAGCAAGAATGTCTATATCACCATCCAGATCTACGTCAACAGCTTGTACATGAGACGCATCAGTGAATCCTCCGTGCACAATATGTTCAACCCAGTGCAATCCGTCACCGGACACATTTTCGAACCATACAACATCATCATCCTCGCCAGCGGCGCCCACAATATCCATATCGCCGTCACCATCAATATCGCCGGCTTCAACGCTATTCGCTCCACCAAAATCGCCATTCACCAAGTGCTCGCCCCATCCCTGGGCCAGGCAACTGAATGACCACACTATCGCGACACATATCAATAGTACCGTTCGCATAGTTTCCTCCCATCCATTGTTTCAATAGCAAAACCCGTACATAAGTACGGGTTTCAATGTACGACTATTCTGCAATGAAAATGTCGATTTCATCGAATTAACACAGTTTTCTGCACCTCCTCGAGATGACCTGGCACCGTCGCCCGCACGAAATACAAACCGCTGGCGAGATCCGACGCGTCGAAAGTGAAGGTGTGAGTGCCGGCGTTGAACCGACCGTTTGCCAGCTCAGCAACCTGCTGTCCCATCACGTTGTACACGGTCACGGTCAGATCGCTCGTCTGCGGAAGCGCGACACGGATCGTCGTTGACGGATTGAACGGGTTCGGATACGCCTGCTCGAACTTGAACTCAGTCGGCAACTCGGAATCACTGGATGAGGATTCTGTAGTGACGATGGCTTCATCATCATTCAAATCCCATTCGGATGCGGACCAGTTGGCGAGATCCAACGCACCCACGTCTGCTGACAATACACCCGCAACCGCAGCCTGCTTGTAAAATCCGAAGCTGTCGGTCGCTTCCGGATTCAACGGATTGAACAGCCCGATATTCCCGATGAACAGGTACTGTCCGGCGGGTGCCATTGCGGGTAGATTTTGGGTCAAGCCTGTCGCAGTAATCAGGCCCGCCGGCAGGTTGACATTGGTCAGCATCGTCGGGCCGTAAGGGCTTCCATTTGGCAACTCAACCATAGTCCACGCCTGACGTTGTAGCATCGATCCAGTTCGATTATTGATCACTGCTCCATACATCAACGTTCCACCGCTGACGGGGAATGTTGTTGTTCCCTCGGGCACTAGGCTGAGCGTGATGTCACCCGGACCCTCGACCTGATCCGAGAGTACAAACAGCTTGCTCTGGTACGGATCGAGCCCGGTCTCGAGCTGAACCATATCAGCGCCGGTGACCTGCCAGTGATCGCCGCTGAACAGTTCGGTGAGCGTGTATGTCGTTCCCGGATCAATACCCCAACTGGTTGTCGGCAACGGTACCACTGTGTAGTGGAACGAATCGCTGAGGTTCAGGGTCATAATCGGAATCGGTTCACCATCCCAATAGCGCGCGTAGCTGAACACGTTATCCCCGGACGTATTCCACAAATACCACTCGTAGTCGCCGGTCATCCCTTTGAGATTGTTCCGTGCCCAGAGCAGCGTTTCGTAATGCTCGTACATGTTGTTCGTGTCGCCGTTCCAGTCGATCTGGTCACGCATCGTCTCTTCGCCGACTTCCTGGCCAGCGTATAGCATCGGCACACCAGGAATCGTCAGCAGTAGGGTCGCGCATGTCTTCGTCTGCTCGGGTGTCTTGTGCAGGATGTACCGGTCTTCGTCATGGTTTTCCATGAACCGGAACGGGAACTTGTAGTCCGGCCAATCAACCCCGTAGTTCGAGATGCGGTCGTGCAATCCCTGTGGTGTCGAGTTCGAGAAGAGCTGGTCGAATCCGTTCGGATCGAAGTAGAGCTGCCAGTCCATCGCCGAATCGAAACGGTCCCAGAGAATGCTCCAGTCAGCCATCGTCGCTTCCGCAAGCAGGTAGACATCGGGCTTGAGCGTCTTCAGCTCCGCGCGCCAATCCGCCCAGAACTGACCCCAACGTGCCTGCACGCCCCACGCAGCATCGCAACGGAATCCGTCCACATCGTATTCCGAGATCCACCACTTGCTCATCTCGATCATGTAGTTGCGGACATCGGGATTGCTGTAGTTCACGTTTGGCAACGATTCCCAATCGTAGTAGTACGTGTAGTTGCCGTTCACATCGCGGTCATACCAATCCCAGGTGTTCGAGAATTCACCGCGATACATTGCGTCCTGCATCCACGGGTGGGTGATGTCAGTGTGATTGATCACGAGATCGAGCATGACCTTGATGCCATGCGCGTGCGCAGTTTCGACCAGCTCGCCGAAAGTTTCCAGCGTGCCGATGTCTTGCTCGATGGAGTAGTAGTCGGTGACCGCGTAGCCATGCCAGGTCGGACCTTCGAAGATGGGCATCAGCCACAAACACGCAACTCCCAACGCTTGCAAACGGGCCATGTCGTTGGTGATGGCCGAGAGCTGGCTGCTCGGGTCGTATGAGCGCGGGTAGATTTCATAGACTACACCCTCACGTATCCACTGCGCGGTCTTCCACAATTCAAACGGGTCCACGCTGCCATCGTCAAACACTTCGGCGAGGGTTTGGGCGTTGGTGACATTTCCCTCGGTATCCTCTAGACGGAGCTCAAAGACGTACGTCCCTGCTGTAGGCGGTACAACGAAGGATGCATGCGGTGTATTGGCACCTGCGATGCTGACGACCTGTGGATTGGTTGTCTCCTGTGTCCACTGATATTGGATATCCTGCCCCTGTGGATCCCAGCTTTCGTCGGAATCGAGGTAGATCGTACCGCCAAACTCGTTGACATTCATCACCGCATGCGGAGCCTGGTCAATTTCCTTGTGAACGATCACCGGGTCCGAATACCCGATATTTCCATCAAGTGTGCCGCGCCAACGGAAGGTGTTGTCGCCATCATACAACGGTGCGATGTATTCGAAAATTCCGCTGACTGATCCGAACGGATAAACTGCCGATCCGCTCGACCAGACATGTTCCAGCACCATGGACACGTTGGATTCAGGTACTTCGCCCCACAATTGCTTGTCGTCACGGACAGTGGTATAGGCTTCGGTCAGGAATATGGGGTGGGGAGCAGGATCCCCGAGGTAAATATGCCAGTCAAGTCCCCAATGGTCGTCCCACAGGACACCGTTGGTGAACACGAAGTCGATCTGGTTCGTGGTTGGTTGAGTCTGGATTGTGAGCGCCCAGATGTCATTCCCCTGGTCAATCATCACTGTCTGCACCGCGTCACCACCAGCCGGCAACGTGTTCGGAGGCCACATCGCGAAAGGCGGTTGCTGCCAATCGTTGATTCCCCAATGCAATTTCACATCGCCAGTTGGCAGACTGCCGACGCTGAGATCGTAATAGACAGTGACTTCATCGCCGGGGGTTGGACTCACTGGTTCCCACCACGTTTGCTGAGCAATACTCACCTGTGAGATTCCTGTAATAACAACCAGGAATGCCAGAGTTAAAATTCGTAAAGTGAGTTTATGACTTGTCATCGTTCCCTCGATGATCACGTTGATGAAGTCCTGATTAGATCAGGTAGAAGATA
>CAZKGR010000067.1:0-4222 GCA_964552465.1 uncultured bacterium | reverse complement strand
GCGATGATGCCAACGGGCTTGTACTGGTTCAAAGGATGGCCGACACGTCCAACATGCATCAGCTGGCAGGCCATCTTGCCGCCCGCATCATGGACCGCTTGAAGTATTGGTTTCCACCCGTCAATCTGTTCAGCTGTGTGAATGCCGGGTGTGCGCGCGTATCCCTGCCCCTGCCAGCTTGGTTGTACGCCTTCCGAGATTATCAAGCCAGCGGACGCACGTTGCCGGTAGTAATCAACCATGATCGGTGTTGGCACACCATTTCGCGATGCGCGGCAGCGCATCATCGGAGCCATCACGATGCGGTTCGCGATCTCAATTGAGCCGATGCTGGTTGGAGTAAACAGTACGTTATTCATTTAATCAACACGATCTTGTGCGTTTCGTCCAGATAGCCCGAAGCCCGGTTCCGCACAACGTACACGCCACTTGTCAGATCCTTTCCATCGAGGGTGAACGAATGCCGTCCCGCGGGCATACGTGTGTTAACGAGTTGCGCAACCCGTTGACCCATCAGATTGAACACCTCGAGGGTGAGCTGTTGTGACTGCGGTAGAAATACATCTATTCGGGTTGTGGCGTTGAACGGATTCGGATACGCCGAGATGCTGAAGTCGTCGGGGATGCTGGCGACCGAACCGCCGTTAAAGACACCAGTCATACCGGTTGCATAGACGTGGAATCCATAGCGGTCGGACAACAACAGTTTGTCGTCCACAATGGCGATCCCCTGCGTGTTGCCTTCGATCGGAACTGTGTCTACCAGTGCGGGATCGGCCGGATCGGACACGTTTGCCACAAACACTTCTGACCGTGTGGCGATATATAACGAGTCGCCCGCCACAGACAGGTCCACCGCGTCATCCGGCAGGATCGTGGATGTGATCAGCACTGGCGCGATGGGCTGCGTGATGTCCATGGTGTACAGGTTCGCCTGATCGTCACTGAACCACAGCACATCGTCATTTATCAGCACATCCAGCGCCAATATTCCGGTATCGTATTGATTGATGATGAATGGTTCCGCCGGATTTTCGATGGCGACAACTCCGAGCCCATCGTCCCACGCGACGTATGCAAAGTTCCCGTGTAGCGCAACCGCTTCGGTACGCATTCCCAGTTCGAAATAGCCAGTTGGTTGCGGGTTTGCGGGGTTCACAACGTCCCAAAGCTCAATCCATCCCGGAGGCATCGGGTTGGCATCCCAACCGGTGATTGCGACCAGATCGTCTTGTTTGTCCAAGCCAGTGTAACGGTGCATACCGGTGTTTATTTCGGTAACCACCTGCATCAATCCGGGATCGCTGACGTTGATGATCGCCAACGCCATACCGCCGCCATTGGTGTAGAGCAGACCGTCTTCGTAGAGCATCTGGCGTGCCGGAAAAGTGAACAATGAGAAGCTGATGTTCCCGACGACCTCCAGCAGTGCAGGATCGCTGATGTCGATAGCGTAGACACCGTCGTGTTCAGCGCCCACAAATGCAAAGTTGCCTGTACCTGCAACGTGTGTCGTGAAATCTGGAGTGTCGTATTCGCCGACAAGAACGGGATCGCTGATGTCCGAATTGTCCAGCACCCAGAGGTTGTTGTAGGTGTTCCAGTCCTGACGGTCGGGCAGAATGGTGAAAGCATAACCGTCTCCGGCCGCAACACGTGTCTGCCATGATCCGACATCCGGCGGCCACGGCATTCCTTCGCCTAGCTGGCTGACCTGTGTGGGTGATAGTGGGTCGGTGATGTCGTAGGTGACCAGTCCGGTCTGTCCGGCGGTGTAGAACAAAGCGTTGCCGTCGATGGACAGGCCCACATGCGGTGGAACATCCGCGCCGAACGCCGTACGGCCTGCGACCAACTGGATGTTCTCCGGATCGGACGCGTCGAATACCTTTATCCCGCCTGAATTGATGAATGTCGAGTGCATGCCGACGTAGAACAGCGATCCGTGCGCGATGACTGCGTGAAACATCATCTGTTGTTCTGTGTAGTCCAGCATTTCCACCGGTGATTCCGGGTTGGACACATCGAAGAAGCGCAGATGTGTCCCGCCGGGAATCGCCAGGATTCCGTTGTCGCTGACAGCCCCTTCGTAGTTGCTGCCGGAAATCGTGGTTTCGGAGACAACCGCCGGATTTGCCGGATCTGATATGTCCAGAATGATCGTGTAGCCGGGCTCCATTACGTATAGCAGGTCACCGTCGAACACGATGTCATTTATGAGATCCTCGGTTTGCATTTCGCTGATCTGTTGAATGTCCATCGGATTGCTGATGTCATACAAGACCATTCCATACCCGTGGACAGCGGCAGCCAGCAAGTCCCCTTGCGCATCCAGTGAATAGACAGTACAACGTGGGAATGCGTCTGATGCTACAACTTGCGGGTTCTCAGGCACTGAAACATCGAGCACTTTCAGGTTGCCGGAATGGGATTGCCGACCGTCGGCGAGATACAGGTAACTGTTATGATACAGAACGTCGTAGAAGTCGCCGGGGAAGACGACTGATCCAAGGTGCTCAATGTCGGATGTTTCGTGCGTTTGAACAGGCTCTGCTTGTGCTTGCCAGGAAATCACCAGGACAATTGCGATCAAGAGAAACGTGAACATCACCTTGCAGTTCATCTCAGCCTCCAAGTCTTGGTCGTGTTCAATGCGCACTAGGTATTACTCTGGCAGTACCATCCGAATAGTTGTGCCTTCGCCGGGTTTGGATGCGAGGACGTACAGCCGTCCACGGTGAATCTCTTCGACGATCCGTCGTCCAAGACTCAGTCCCAGTCCCCAGCCACGTTTCTTGGTTGTGTAGCCGGGACGGAAGATTGTTTCCATTTCGGATTTCGCGATGCCGGGGCCTTCATCGATGATGTCGATCCAGGCACCGTGCTCGTCACGTCCACTTATCAACTGGATTCGGCCTTCGCCTTTCATCGCCTGGGCGGCGTTGCGGATAACATTTTCCAGCACCCATCCGATCAGTTCGTCCTGCATCGCAACATCGCCGCTGGAGCGGTCTTCGTATACGATGGCTACTTGTGATCCGACCCGGGTGCGCATGTACTCAATGGATGATTCGACGACCGTGCTTAATTTGTGCGGCATCAGTTCTTCAACGGTCCCGATCTTTGAGAAGCGGACCGCGATCTTCTCCAACCGCCGCACGTCTTCCCGCATCGCATCTAAAACTTCCGGTCGTCCAGACGATCCCAATACTTCCAGCCAACCCATTAGCGATGAGATCGGTGTGCCGAGCTGGTGGGCGGTTTCACGGGCCATCCCGACCCACACCGACCGTTCCTCGGCTTTACGGATGGTGCGGAATCCGATGTATCCGAGGAAGATGTACAGCGCGACCGCCAGCGCTGTTGCGATGGACACGAAACGCAAGATGCGGACCAACTCGGGATCGCCATAGTGGAAATAGTCTACCTGCCCGGGGAAGACTTCGACCGCCAACGGTTCGTTACCCTGACGGGCAACATCACGGATGAACTCGAGCAGTTCTTCACGTGCGGCGGCGGTGGTATCGTCGGGGTCAACGTTCAGATTTCGCCATGACTTCGGGACACCGTCGGCGTCGGTGACTACAATCGGAAACTCAATCGCCTGCACCGCTTCGTACGCAAGTTCGGCGTTGTCGTTGAGCAGCAGAAGACGGTAGCTGTCGACGGTGCGTTGCAGATTCGCTACTGCTGATTCGCGGATTTGCCGCACGAGAAACCCGGTCGCGATGAACAACGCTCCCGCGAGTACGATTCCGCCAACGAACAGGAATCCCTTGAACATGCCTGCGCGACGTAGCCGTCCCGTGACCGCCGCTGATCCAGCCTCGCTTTTCGCAACCAGCTTGCGATTATCTACAGGATCTGAGTGAATAATCATAGTCCAAAGATACAATATCCTTGCCTTAAGTAGAACTACGAGATTGCTATTGCAACTGCTCTAGAGAACAATCCTCGAATCGGGTATGCGATCAGAAAGTACCGTACATTCCATGGGAAGTGTACCCCATCAAAGTATCAATGGCGCGATACCGACTGTGGCGTATCATCCTGAGACAAATCCACATGCTGCTGGAATAGACACTATTCTCAGCCATTTCAGAACAATACTCCCGAACCAAAAGCGCTAGCATTATTGATGGTAAAAGCCCCAATTCAGCTTCTTATCATACTTGACTGCTGTTACTATTCATGATTTTCGATCAATTGGAGAGACCATGAA
>CAZKGR010000066.1:0-4447 GCA_964552465.1 uncultured bacterium | reverse complement strand
ACAGGGATTCGAACCCTGGGTGCAGCTATAAACCACACACTCGCTTAGCAGGCGAGCACCTTCAGCCACTCGGTCATCTCCCCGTGGTGAAGAATTATCGATTGTCTGCTGTCGTGGAAGCCTGTTCAGAGGATCAGATTGCCGGACAGCGGGGAGGAAGATAAATGGGGGAGTTGCCGAGCGCAAACGTAATAGGGATCTGCGCGCTCTCTTATTGTTGGATGGAATGCGGAATCCGTGTCAGATCTAATTTGTCTGGATAACTTGTCGGGGTTGATCGGTTAGCGCGCGCTGGGTAAGTTAGCCCGCGCTGAGTTACTGGTGACGTGGGAAAGTTATTCCTCTCAACAGCGCCCGAAAACGTTGTAGCAAAGGGTTAATCTGCGATTGGGCTCAGTTCAGAGTGAGCATAAACTTTACGAAGGGTAGGCCATGACTTGGGAAATCCGGCGTATTCCGCTTCTCTCGCTCGTGAAGGTGAGTTTCGTTGTCTATCTCTTTCTGTCGCTGATTGTCATGCTGCTGTATGGCTTGTTCATTGGGAGTATTGCGGGGTTACTTGGTGGAGTGCTGGCTGATGAGTTCGATCTGGCGCCGCTGACCGGTGGCGTGTTATTGATCGGCGGTTTGGTTGGATCGGTAATCATGGCTTCGATCTACACATTTTTCACGTTCCTTGGCGGACTGATTTATAACGCGGTCGCATCTCTGGTCGGCGGTTTGGAGATGGAACTGGAACCGAGTGATGTTCAGGCGATACAATTGGATCGAGTTGTTCAGGCAGCATCACAAATTCAACCAGCAGAACCTGTACAGCAGGCGGTCGCGGCTGCAGCAACGCCTGGCCCACAAGCTGATGCGGAACCGCCAAGCGTGACAGAGAAACCAGCGCAATCAGAGCCAAAGTCAAAGCCTGATCATGAGCAGTACATGCCAAAGGGTGGAACATCTGAGGATTGGGGTTGGGGTTCCGGCAAACGTAAACCAAAAGAGTAATTCATTGCTCAGCAGAACTTGAACGAAGGATTGATCATGACTGAGGTCCGTGTACGTTTCGCGCCCAGCCCGACAGGATTCCTGCACATTGGTGGGGTGCGCACGGCCATTTTCAATTATCTGTTCGCACGTCGAATGGACGGCAAGTTTCTCATTCGCATTGAGGATACTGACAAGGGACGTTCCAAACAGGAGTATGAGGACGATATCCTCGACGCTCTGCAATGGCTTGGCTTGAAATGGGACGAAGAACCACTACGCCAGTCAACCCGGATGACCCGTCACCGTGAGCTGGTCGAGGAGTTGATCGAAAGTGGGCATGCGTTCCGCTGCTTCGTATCGCCGGAGAAGGCGGCAGCAATCAAGGCGGCGGAGATGGAGCGGGGAGGGATCAACGCTTTCCGCAGCCCGGACCGTGAGCTGACGCAAAGTGAATCGCAGGCACGTGTGGATGCAGGCGAACCATTCGCGATCCGCTTTAAGGTGCCATCTCTGGAAGTGTCATTCACCGACCATGTCCGTGGCACGGTTACCACTCCTGCGCACACCATCGACGATTTCATCATCCTGCGCCAGGACGGCACGCCGACCTATATGATGGCTGTGGTAGTTGATGATTCGGAGATGGAGATTACGCATGTCATCCGTGGAGCGGACCACATCACAAACACTCCCAAGCAAGTTTTGTTATACGATGCGCTGAACCTGCCGGTGCCTGAGTTTGCGCATGTGCCGTTGATTCTCGGCCCGGACAAGAAACGCTTAAGCAAGCGTCACGGTGCGGCGGCGGTCACGGAGTATCGTACCAAGGGCTACTTGCCTGAAGCGGTTTTCTCATTCATGTCCACCCTCGGCTGGTCGACGGGCGAGGACAAGGAAGTCTTCAGCCGCGATGAGTTGATTGAGCAGTTTGATCTCAAGGGGATCAACAAAGCCAGCGCGGTGTTCAACGAGCAGAAACTCGAGTGGATGAACGCGCAGTTCATGTCTCAGACGGGTGATGATGAGTTACAGCAGATGCTGCGTCCAGAGTTTGCTCATCGAATCGAATCCGGACAGTATCCGCATGGTACTGGACCAATGCTCGCGAAAGCTGTTGAATTGTTGAAGACGCGCGCACATTTTCCGATGGACATTTTGGACAAGGGCGACTACTTCTTCAATGATCCAACTGCTCTGGTGGATCGTAAGGCTGCCAGGAAGCGGCTGAAGGATCCGGATACGCCGAACCGTTTAGATGAACTGGCAAAGCAATTTGCAGCGTTGTCTGAATTCACCGAGGAAACGGCGGAAGAAGCGTTACGGATCTACACGGAAAAGCTAGAGGTGAATTCCGGTGCGTTAATCCATCCGACCCGTCTGGCGGTAAGCGGAATGGGCAGCGGCCCGAGCCTGTTTGAGCTGCTGGTAGCGTTGGGTCAGGAGACGACCGTCCGTCGGATGCGCACTATGGCCGCGCACCTGCGTAGGCATGGCACTCCGCCAGTTCCGCAAGATCCGGAAGAAGCATTGCCAGAGATTGAAGCAATAGGATAGAAAGATGATTGATACCGAGCTGTTATCGATACTTGTCTGCCCGTTGAGCAGAAAACCGTTGGTTCTGGACGGTGACTTCCTGGTCAGCACGGACGCAGAAACGCGACGCCGCTATCGAATTGAGGACAACATTCCGATCATGCTGATCGAGGAGAGTGAAGAGCTGACTGAGGAAGAGTGGCAGGAGATCATGGATCGTCACGGGAAGTAAATATCAGCCAGGATATATTTGCACATCCCTGTGGCCACGGAGATATCCGTGGCCATTTTTGTGTCAACTTTATGAAAGTAATTATGAAAAGGCTGTGTTCTCGTAACTCAGTTCATTATATTCAGATACTATGAATTCGAAATATGATTGCATGGGGGATGTCATGAATCGCTTCACACTCTTCGCTATTGCAATTCTGCTACCGACACTTCTGTCAGCTACCATCATCCACGTGCCGTATAACTACGCCAATCTGCAGAACGCGATCTACTCTGCGTCTGACGGGGACACGGTGCTTGTCGATCACGGCATCTATTACGGCGGTTTCGATTTCGCCGGTCGACATATCACTCTCGCCAGCCATTTCCTGCTCACCGGTAACGATGCCGATATCGAAGCGACGATTCTCGATGGAGGTGATGAAATGGTCGTGCTGACCATCGCGAATTTGGAAGTAACAGATGCTGCAGTGATTGGATTTACGGTCATGAATGGGCTAGGGGTAGGCGATTGGCCGAATGTTCACGCGGGTGGAATTGATGTGATCAACTCGTCTGTGTGGATCGATCACTGCTATGTTCATGACAACGAGTCGATTGGAGGTTCAAATCGGGGGGCAGGTATTTACTACGGATCGGCGAACGGTGGATTGATTAGCTATTGCAAGATTTGGGAAAATCTTTCGTATATGGGAGCAGGAATTACCTTTAGAAATGATTCAAACGGAGTATGGGTGAAGAATTGTGAGGTTTTCCAAAACGGTCTTGGTGTGTATGGGGACGGTATTACCGTCCCTTATAGCGATAACATACACTTGTCTAAATGTAATGTTTGGGGAAATGGAGATCTTGGAATTATGTGGGGAATGCAATCGGGTGGCAGCATTGATAATTGTACTGTTGTAAACAACATGGATACGGGATTGTGGTTTCGCGATACTGATGGTCCCTCGCTTACTATTTCCAACTCAATAATTTTTGGAAACGAGGGTTATGAACAGGTTTCAGTGTATTCAGGGAATTGGGATCATTTGGAAGCAACTTTTAGTCTGATCGGGGGAGTTTCGGATGAGCCCTGGTTCGGTCAAGGCTGTATTGATACCGATCCCATGTTCCGCAATCCAGAGCTAGCAGATTATCGTCTGATGCCTGACTCACCCTGCATCGATACGGGTGATCCGGACAGCCCGTGGGATCCGGACGGTACACCGCCGGATATGGGGGCGATTCCGTATCAAGTAGCTGAGTTTGCGATTACCCCGAGTGTTTACAGGATTCCATCCGCGGGTGGTGTGGTAGCCTACGATGCTACCGTGACATCAAATTTCACCCAGGGATCGGAAGTCAACTATTGGACAGAAGTTGTGACTGTCGGCGGCGTAGTGTTTGGTCCGCTGGAAGAAGACATGGTATATGTACCGCCAATGAGCGAGATTACTTTGGCGGGGCGTACTCAAGCAGTTCCTGCCTGGGTGCCTGCTGGTATCTACACCCTCCGAGCCTACATCGGTCGGCCCTACCAGGTCGAGTTTCAACTCATGGATGAGTTCATCTTCACAAAGGGGGCGTACCTGTTTGGCGGAGTCGGGTTGAGTAACGCTGATGATTGGTTTAACGATCCTCAATCGCCTACGCTCACCGCGAACGAGTTCGGCTCAGATCATCCACTGGACTACGATTTGTCTGCCATTTATCCAAACCCGTT
>CAZKGR010000065.1:0-4538 GCA_964552465.1 uncultured bacterium | reverse complement strand
TCGTTAGATCAAGACATGTAACCCGGCAATCCCTGTTGCCGGGATTGATAAACACTGCAGAACCCGCGTTGGATAAACCGCCACGGGCAAGAAATTTAGTCAGCACACCTGACTTGGTGTGAATCCGAGTCTCATAACTCGGGCCACCCCTGATAATCCGCGATAGCCGCTTCGCGGTCTATCAAGGGCACCGTGGCAGGGCAGACCCGGGCCACCCAGCCGTTGTGAACAGAATTCAACTTTTGTCGTACAATAATTAGTGTTGACAGATTACTCTCCATCCAAGACGCTGAGCTCGCACGGTTTACCTCCCGTAGTTCAAAGAGGTTGCGGAACCGTTTTGACACTATCTCATTGCGATCTCCACGCACCCGCAAATCCGTGTATTATAAGCAGTTAAGACGTGTGCTCATCGCCTGAGAGGCGTTGCCGTTCAAGTGAACGATGAGAATTTTGTGCCAGGTGACGTGCGTCACTCGTCGCCTGTGTGCTTGACGGTATGCTGCGTATACAGTCCACAAGCCGTACGATTGTACATATTCATGATTACAACATGTGTTTGTAATTGTGTGCTGGTTAAACCAGCAGCCGAATCTATCGTCTAACTGGGGATTGGATAAGGTAGATCACGGAATTTGTCCTGCGATTGAACACCACTGGGAAGGGTGGCGATCGGGATGAACTTCAAGACGTGCCAGCTTGTGAGGTGGATGATGATACTACGGAAAATGCTGTTTGTGATGCTCGCCTGTTTGTTGGCTGCCAGTGTGTCAGCCCAGCCAGTGGAAATCTGGGAACAAACATATCCGACCGGTGGCACCCAGGCAAAGGGAATGGATGTCGGGATTTATAGTAACGATGATGCGGTTCATGCGTTAGTCGTTGCTAGTGTCCAACAATGGGCGCCTAGTCTTCGACTCGAGAAGGTGGATGGTGACGGCAACGTGGTCTGGCAGACAACCGTTGCACAGGCTGATTCCGGTTTGATCATGAACACCCGTGTGCTCCCTCTGGACGATGGCGGCGCTGTGGTAACGTACTCGCTTTCGTGGAAGCCCGAATGGGTTGGTGTGAACGGAGTAGAAAACCACGGTCTGGGAGTCGCCCGCTTGAACGCTAGTGGCAACATCCTCTGGAATGATACCACATACAACAACAGCCGGATAGAGAAGCAGGTCCGTGATATTGCTCTGATTGATGGGAACATCGTGTTCAGCGGTTGGTGGGGGGCTGGATCGCAGGCGAACGGTGGCCGCACGGCGCACATAACGACCTACAGCCTCGATGGTAACATCATCAGCCGTGTTCTTGTTGATGAAATGCTTGAGATTTCTCGTCTCGCGGACGCAGAAATAGCGCTTGATGCTGTCTACATGTGCGGTTCAATTGTAACTGCCGGCGAGTTTATCGCCAAAGTGGGGCATGATGGTCTGATCGAGTGGACCACTCCATCCGAAATCGAGATGATCACAGAGATGACCCTTGGTATTGACGGTATCCTGTATGTCACGGGGATGAACAGCAACCAGAACTACATGGTCGCCAGTATCAATACGGACGGTACATATAACTGGCAGCGAATCTTCGAAGAGGGCGTGCCGAATCCACCTAGCCAGGCCATTGTTCAGCTTCCGGATGGACGAATTGTGTTGTGGAAGAACAACTTGCAACTCGTGTTGATTGATCCGGATGGGCAACGTTTATACGAAGGCGGCATCTTCGGCGAGCCGGATGAGTGGGAAAGCAACGCTCTGGCGGTGTATCCAGATGGCGACCTGCTGCTCAGTTCGTCAGGGATTGTGACCGGCGTAATGCTGACTCGTGTGGGCGATTCGGTCACTGAAGTAGACGACAATCCTGCCAGCGCACGTGTAACCGAATTCGCATTGGCTCCCGCGTATCCGAATCCGTTTAACGCGATGACTACGCTATCGATTGCGGTCCCCGAGCCGGGCGAGATCGCGGTCTCTATTGTCGATGTGACAGGGCGCACACTGGAAGCTTGGACACTAAATGCATCTTCCAGCGGAACGTACGAGCTGTCATGGTCGGCGAACCATCATGCGAGCGGGATGTACTTCTTGCGTGCAGAAACGTCGAATGGAATGTCGGCGATACAGAAGGTGGTTCTGGTACGTTAAGGATATTTCGGAGAAATTGATCCAGACTTGTAAACATCATATTGTTATCTGATACACGCCCAAGGTCAGATAACTTCAGGACGGGGACTCGTTGCCGCAGACGGGTCCCCGGCTCTTTATATGAACTTCCTCTTCGACGTCTCGCGAGCAGGCATTGACATTAAATGAATGATCGTTTATTATAGACTCATGCGTAAACGAGATGATGCAAAACACGACGCGATTGTTGAAGCAGCAATCCACCTGATCAACGAGGACGGGTTCTCGGAAACCTCGATCAGCAAGATCGCGAAGACGGCAGGAGTGTCGCCGGCAACGATCTACATCTACTTCGAGAACAAACAGGATCTGCTCAACAAGCTGTACCTGGTGGTTAAGCAGGAGCTTAGTCACGCTGTCCGTCTCAAGCACGATCCGAAGAAGAGCTGGGAGCAGAATTTCAAGGAAACACACGCGTACCTCGTGAGCTATGTGCAAACTCATGGCAACCGTTTCCGTTTCATGGAGCAGTGCGCCAGCAACCCGATGCTGACTGATGCGACACGTGAAGCGGGGATGCGTTTATTCCAAGAATCGATGTTGTTCTTCGAACAGGGAATCGAGAATGGTGTGTTCAAGTCGATGAATCATGACTTGGTGGCGGCGGTGATATTTGCACCTATCATGCAGGCGGCCCAATCGGCAGCAGCCAGAGGGCACGAACTGGATCGCGAAACCATAACCTTGCTGAGTGATTGTGCGTGGGATTCGATCAGGACGTAGGTTGACCGTATTTCATTTGTGTTTTTAGTAAACGAACATTCGTTTATTTATAGCGGAACAGTCCGCAGAATACTGGGAGTAGAAATCTTGAGTCGATGGACAAGCAAGAACATTCCGGACCAATCGGGCCGGGTGGTGGTTATCACCGGTGCGAATACGGGCATTGGATTCGAAGCGGCAAAATACTTCGTCGAACGGAGGGCGAAAGTTGTCATGGCCTGCCGCAGTATGGCGAAGGCTGACGCCGCCCATGCGAAAATCAAGGCGGCAGACCCTGAGGCCGATCTGGAATTGATGGCGTTGGATTTGTCACGGCAGGCATCAGTAAAGGAATTCGCAACAGCGTTTCTCGCCAGGCATGACCGTTTAGATCTATTGATCAACAATGCGGGTGTTATGATGTGCCCGTTTGAACGCACGGAGGACGGTTGGGAGTTGCAGTTCGCCACGAATCATCTCGGGCATTTCACGTTGACTGGCCTGTTGCTGCCGAAGCTGCTGGAACAGCCGGATTCACGCGTGGTTAATGTCAACAGTATGGCCGCTAACTTTGGTAAGTTGCAAGACGATCCGATCTATGTGAACGGGAAATACGATCGCATGGAAGCGTATGGTCAGTCCAAGCTGGCGAATCTACTGTTTACGTGGGAGTTGAAGAAGCGACTCTCGGCGGCGGGCAAGTCCACCATCGTCACCGCCGCCCACCCGGGCTGGACGGCAACGGATCTTCAACGTCATGTCGGCGTGTTCCGATTCATGAACCACGTCATCGCGATGAAGCCTGAACAGGGATCGTTACCGACCATGCGTGCCGCGGTCGATCCTGATTTGAATGGTGGGGAGTTCATCGGACCAACGGGTATGGGCAATATGCGTGGCTGGCCAGAGATTGTGGACTACATGAAGTGGAAGAACGCTGGCGAGTTTACAGATGCGAACATGACCCGGCTGTGGGAGTTGTCTGAAGAACTAACCGGAGTGAAATACGACCTCTAGCTATACAATTGGGTGGTCAGCATGCCCCTGTGAATCCACAAAGTGGTTCACAGGATTGACCGACTCTTCATGTGATCAATGGTTAGAACAATGACCGTTTACTCGTCCCTGTGACCCGGCGGGCAGTTGACCTTGGGCGCGGTTGCGGCGCGCACCCTCAGACCCGGGTTTCACGTCCGCTGGGATATGATACCCCG
The DNA here is from genome assembly GCA_964552465.1 of uncultured bacterium. Classification (GTDB taxonomy): domain Bacteria; phylum Electryoneota; class Electryoneia; order Electryoneales; family Electryoneaceae; genus BMS3BBIN04. The sequence goes on along the minus strand of CAZKGR010000065.1, from coordinate 442 downwards.
AGGTCAAAATCCCGGACCGCCCGAAGCTTGAGCGACCGCGCGTAGGTAAAATGAATGGGCTCACCATCGCCTCATCAGCGCTACGTTGGATGAGTCAACGGGTGTATTATTGAGAGGTCCCGTCCTGGTCTTCGGCTGCCATACGAATCAGGTAGACGTCGCTTCCTCCAGCGCCTGAAGAGGCCGTGGATCCAGTTACGATATACCCACCGTCGGCAGTCTGTTGGACACCAAAGCCTTTGTCATTTTCAACTCCGCCAAACGTCATATTCCATATTTCATTTCCGCTGGAGTCCGTCTTGACCAGCCACATGTCAGCACTGCCCGCGCCAAAGGATTCGGTGGTGCCTGCGATGACATAGCCGCCATCAATGGTCTGCCGAACTGCGCGGCTTTCTTCCTCGGCCGTTCCGCCCAAAGTCTGTGACCACACTTCATTTCC
>CAZKGR010000064.1:0-4623 GCA_964552465.1 uncultured bacterium | reverse complement strand
ATCCGAATCCGTTCAATGCGATGACTACTGTTTCGGTGAGCTTGCCCGACGCTGCGGATCTGAATCTGAACGTTTACAACATCATGGGCGAACTGGTTGCCGAACTTAGCCAGGGTTCAGTGCTGGCAGGAACTCATACGTTCACATTTGATGCGACCGATCTCAGTTCCGGGATTTATTTCGTGCATGCGAATGTGCCCGGTCATCTGAACCAGATTCAGAAGATCACGTTGGTGAAGTAAAGGCAGTATCAAGTACTGAGTACAAAGTACGAAGTAGACATAATCGGGGACACTTACAGGAGTAAGTGTCCCCGATTCATTATCCCTTTTGTCACGGACTGAAGTCCGTGGTAAGGTTTATAGTTTCCTCACACCTCACACCTCACACCTGCCCGAAAATCATCTTGTGCAGACGGCGGTCGTTGGTTCGTTCTGGATGGAAGGTCGCGAGCCAGATGTTTCCCTGGCGGACGAGTACCGGATCACCCTTGTATTCGGCGAGGACTTCTACATCGAGGCCGATACGGGTGATCTTCGGCGCGCGGATGAACACTGCTTCGAACGGTTCGTCCAGCCCCTTGATCTCGATTGGGGCGATGAAGGAATCAACCTGACGGCCGTATGCATTGCGTTCTACATCGACATCGATCAGTCCCAGCGGGGTGACTTTATGATGTTCACCCTTGCCGAGCCATATCGCGCCCGCACAGGTTCCGAAGAGGATCTTGCCCGATGCTGCGAACGCGCTCATCAGGAAGTCGAGGCCGTATTGCCGTCCGAGCAGGTCGATTGTAGACGATTCGCCGCCTGGTAGAATGAGACCGTCCGGCACAGGCCGCATCGCCGCTTCCTTGTCGCTGGCGCGGTGGATCAACTCGTCACGAGGTGTGGCTGGATTGATGAAACCGGCATCCTCGGGACGTCGCACCTCGATGGATTCAACGCCGATTTCGTGCAGTGCTTCGGCGTGGGTTCCGTAGTCGCCCTGTAAGGCGAGCACTCCGATCAACACGGTATTTCTCCTCATCTACAAGGGGACACTTACGGAGTAAGTGTCCCCTCAAGAGTCTCTTGCTCACGGCTCATAGCTCAAAACTCAGAGCTGTATTTCATCACCATCCGCGTGTTGCCAACTTCTCGTCTTCCGGCATGGTGCGCACGTCCAGGCCAGCCATCACAGCGGCTTGGTCGCGTTGTGCGGCGAGGACTTCGGCCGGATCGTTCGCGTGGGTAACAGCGCGCACGATTGCGGCGGCCAGTGCGCCCTGCACTTTGTGACGTTCGGCTGTGTCCTTGATGTCCGAACCGGCCTTGAAAATGCCGGAGCCAACGAACACAGTCTCCGCGCCGAGCTGAACCATCATCGCGGCGTCGGCTGGTGTCGCGACACCCCCTGCAGCGAAGTTCGGGACGGGTAGCTTGCCGTGTTCGTGGACGTACATCACCAGGTCGTACGGTGCGCCCATGTCCTTCGCGGTCTTCATCAATTCGGTGCGGTCCATGGTTTTGATGCGGCGCATCTCGCCCTGAACCGAACGCATGTGGCGGACGGCTTCGACGACATTGCCGGTGCCCGCTTCGCCCTTGGTGCGCATCATCGCCGCGCCTTCACCTATACGTCGCAACGCTTCACCCAGGTTGCGGCATCCGCAGACGAACGGCACTTTGAACGGGTGCTTGTCGATGTGATTCTCTTCGTCAGCCGGGGTCAGCACTTCGGATTCGTCGATGAAGTCAACGCCGAGTGATTCGAGGAGTTGCGCTTCGACGAAGTGTCCGATCCGAACTTTCGCCATGACTGGAATCTGAACAGTTTCCATAATCTCTTCGAGAACCTGGATGCGGCTCATCCGTGCCACGCCACCTTCTTTGCGGATATCAGCGGGGACACGTTCGAGCGCCATGACTGATGCCGCGCCAGCATCTTCCGCTATCTTCGCCTGGTCAGCGTTTGTCACGTCCATGATCACGCCGCCGCGAAGCATGTCCGCGAGGCCGACCTTGACTTCAAAAGTCTTGTTGTGACCGTTACTCGTCTGCATGGTCAGGGTACTCCTGGAATATGTGTAATGTGTTGTGAACAAGGAAGATATGCCCAGCGATAAAACAGCCGGGCAACAGAGAATATAAGGAATACGGATGTTACAGCTAGGCCAGGAGGGCGCGGTTGGAGCCACGTTGCAAAATTACCGCTGGCGGACAGCTTGCGCCAATCACAGGCCGCTGATTCGAGCTGGTCAAGAAGGGAACAGAAAACGGTCCAGCCACAAGGCCGGACCGTTGGTAATGATTCCGCGAGGGGGAATTCGCAGAATCAAATTGAATTCAAAGCGCGTGGGAACAGCACGTTATTCTCGAGATGAATATGCTTCTTCAGGTCTGTTTCGAGTTTCTGAAGGTTCCACCACAGAGCGCGCCAGGTTTCGCAAGCATCTTCCGGCAAGTCGTACATGTTGGTCAGCTCACGGAACTGCTCGAGCGTTGCGGCAGCCTGAAGATGATCTGCGACGAGCTCATCGAGAGTCTCGGTAATCTTTCCAGTCTCACCGGACCTAATCAACGGGAACAGGCGAGATTCTTCGTCCTCGAGATGTTTCAACAGATCTGCTTTCAGATTCTCAACTGTTTCGCGCAACGTCGTCAGTACTGGACCGTGATTCGGACCATGAGCCATCTCAACTCGCGTTGCCAGAATCTCAATGGTTGGCAGCAGCGAACGCAAAGGTTCGTGAAACGCTGTGATAAGATGGTCGATCAGATCAGTTAACGGCTGATCGGTCCAGACTTTTTCGGCCTCATCCACGTTCTCGGCAATTTTCATCAAATCGCCGAGTAATTCGGTTTCACTCACATCCGCTTCCTTGCAAGCAGATTCCAACGTTCTCTTCCCACCACAGCAGAAGTCGAGATCGTACCGCAGGAATACTCCAACCGTTTCTGGAAATGCAGCAGCAATCTGGCCGAGAGTATCGATTCTATCAATTGTAGAACTGGTCATCGCGAATGTCCTCTTTAAACTTCATCTTTGCTAAGAAACGGGTTCCTGACTTCCACTGTTTTGATAATTGTCAAAGGTGGAACCGAGTCACTTGCGAGATCAAAGAATTGTAACGACTTTTCAGCTCATCTGCTAACAAATGCTGGGAGCTACTTCGATGAAGGACCGTTTGCTTGAGCTGATTCCTGAGTTCAACGAGATCAAGGACGCTGACTTGCGTGAAAAGACCATCGGCGCGTGGCTGGATGCGATGGACCGTGGCGGTTGGACGCCGGAAGATCTGAAGAGAATTCCGTTCAGCCTGCTGATTGAGGGGCTTGACATCAGCTTCCTTGAACACGTCCGGGCGTGCGCGAAAATGTCGGCGGGCGTACATGATCTGCTGATAGAGCACTACGGTGGCAAGTTGTCGATGAACCGTGATTACCTGATGGCGGGCGCGTTGATTGCCGATGTTGGCAAGCTTATGGAATATCAGCCAGACGCTGAAAAGGGTGCGGTGAAGGCTGAACACGGCAACCATCTGCGACATCCATTCAGCAGCGTTGGTTTGGGTTGGGCACGTGAACTTCCAGATGAAGTGTTACACATCGCGGCGGTCCACAGCAAGGAAGGCGCGGGCTTCCGTCGCAGCAAGGAAGCGATCATCTTCCATCACGCCGACTTCATCGACTTCCAGATTTTTGGCGGCGGATACTAAGGCAGACTCGAGACTTGAGATACGAGATTTGAGAAAACAAAGGGGACACTTACTCCGTAAGTGTCCCCTGTTAATTTGGTACAAATCAATGGGATCAGTTATTTGAGTACTTCGTACTTGTTACTCTGTACTTCCTTCTTCTTCGGCCCGAACAACGACGGCATCTCGGGCATCGGCTTCTTCGTTTTCGTGCGTTTCTTCTCCATCTCTTTCTTCAACTCTTTTGGCATTTCCGGCGGAGCATATTTGTCAGGGAAACGGTGGCTGAGTATCGCGAGCAGATCGTACACCCCCTTACTTTCATATAAATTGGGCCAGAGGCGCACCGATCCAGTGTGAAAATTCAGGGTCATTCGGCTGCTGGGTCTATACAGCTTGGTTTTACTACCAAGACCACGCGAGCGTTTCCGCATCTTGAACTGTCCGCCCTTGAGCTCGTCAAAGGAGTACCACGCTTTCGATCCACCCCAGACTTTGGCGATACCGATCCCGCGTTCGTTGAACCAAACCTGTTTCAGGTACAAATCCAAAATGTAGAAGAGGGCGACAGCGGAGATGAGGGCTAGGACTACAATCCCACCGGTTGTTCCAATCCACTCCAGAATTTTAGCCCACATCTTATCCTGAGCCATCAGGATGCCGATTCCAGCGATTAGCGGGCCGAGACGTGCGAGGCTGGGCTTGAGTTTCCGCAGATTGGTTTCCAGCGGGAACGGACCCATCGTTTCCTTGGGAGGTGTGGGTACGCCTTTCATCGGGACTCCGTGATCATTCAGGGACAAGGTACAACAGGAGATGGGGTGAACAGTAGTATCATGTAACGTGGATGTAAACGCAGAATGCCATCCGGATGGATGGCATTCTTGCTGCGGGGAGACAGGGATTCGAACCCTGGGTGCAGCTATAAACCACACACTCGCTTA
>CAZKGR010000063.1:0-4700 GCA_964552465.1 uncultured bacterium | reverse complement strand
TCTGCCAAAATCTTCTGCTACTCCATGACAGTCCCGCCAGGGAGTTCGACTTTGGATCCGAGTTGCAGTAGGAAACTAAGGATATTGTAATAATCAGCAGCTCGAACGATCTTCCCCGCACGGACTTCAACGATGGTTGTTCCACGCAATGTGAAGGAACTGTCTGTGGCGACAGTCACTATGTCTCCGATCGGACGGCTTTGAATCCCGGTCATCACCCATTCAAGGGAAGCTGTTGCCGGTCCCACATGCACTTGATTGACCGTAACCTCAACATCACTGGCGAAGGAATGCACATGAGTAATCCAGCCGCTGACTTCATCAAATCCTGTGAATTCAGCATGGTCCGGACCGACGTAATAGACCATATCAGGCGAAAGAATGTTGCGAAGCAAATCCGACTTCCCGTTTCCCCATACTTCCAATAACTCTCTGCCCAACTGTTCCGCTTCCTCGGCAAGCGGGATGGCGGCGCAAAGCACTCTTTCGCTACCAACGATTCGAGACCTGTGTCCCTTACCAGAAGTATCTTCTACAAGGCACAAGGATCCAGATCCGAAACTCCGCGTTTCACCATCCGATACCTCCACCTCAAGCTCACCTACAAGTACCAGGATGAACTGCCGACGAGGAGCCGGATGCCAGTCACCGAACCACCCGACGGGGCTCGAAATGAAGCTGATATTCTCAGCCCCGAAGACTTCAGAGACCGAAATAGGGGGGGCCGGAGGCGCGTAGTCAATCAGTCGGAACGGCAACGATTCATCTGAGAAATGGGACTCGCCGTCGGAATCAACATAGACGCGAACATAGTGAACGGGATCCGAGACTTCGATGTTTTGAAGTTCGTCTGCTGATTGTGCCATTAGCGAAGTACATCCAATCATCAGGGCAATCATCGCCGCGAAGAACCACCTCACCATATGCCATCTCCTGGTTTGTTTAACATTTCAACTGAGTTTGTATGCCTGGTTCCCCCGATTATCAAGATCCCGATTGTCGCGAACTGAAGTCAATAGCAGAGAATAACCCGGCACTGGGGAAGTGCCGGGCCAATATTTCAAAGGGACTTAGTGAATCCACGTTTGCAAGCAAACACGGTCCTGAGTTCAGGCGAGATCAGCGATTACCGCGGTTTTCGAGAAATGATGTGACGACACTCTTCGTTCGTTCCGACACTTCATCAGACGATTTGGATGCGTCCACAATCTTGATCTCTGGACGGTCAAGTCGCATGTACGTGTGACGAACAAGCTTCAGATTTTCCGCCTCTTCCATCGCATCGAGGTTTGAACGCGAGTAACGGATCCGTTCGAGCGCAACATCCACGAACAGGTCATACAGCAGCATCAGGTCCGCGCGCGGGCAGAATTCCTCGTAGTGACGCAACACAGCTTCCGGCGTTTGACCCTCACGCGTGCCCTGGTACACAGCGGACGAGTAATAGTAGCGGTCGAGCAGAACAATTGCACCACGGTCCAGTGCAGGCTGGATCAGTTCGTTAACGTGTTCCTTGCGATCGGCATCAAAAAGTGCCATCTCCTCTTCGACCGGGAGACGTTCACCCGACGCCCACGCGTCCCGTAACGCCTGACCGTGCGCACGTTTAGTCGGTTCGAAGGACATCTCAATGTCATGACCTTCCTCGTCCAGCCAGCGGCATAAGCGTTTCCACTGCGTAGACTTGCCCGACCCGTCAATACCTTCAAACGCGATCAACACACCTTTAGAATCACTCATCAGTGTTTCTCGTAAATCAGTTCACCTGCCTCAACCTTGACCGGCAGATTGTTTTCGTCCGGCGGAATCGGGCAGTTATAATGCGGAACATACGCACAGAGCGGATTGTATGCTTCATTGAAATCTAACTTTAGCTCAGTTTGATCATCCGCGGGGAGTTCGAAATCAATGTACCGCCCAGCACCGTAAGTAGCGTCACCGGTGGTCATGTCGGTGAACGGGAGAAAACCGTATGCGTCCGGATCGGAGGCTGGAGCAAGCAGGGTCAGCGTGCACGGTTGATCGTGCAGCTTGAAATGTAATGTGCTATGACGGATATACTCCTTCGTCAGCCCGGCCGAGGTTGGCATGATCACTGTATCCCGGGCAGCGGGTTCAACTGATGCCGTAACCAAGTATGCCGGGTCCGGATCGTACCAGTTGAGCCCATGGAAATGGGACTGGCCGTAACCCATTGGCTTGAACGCGCGCACACGTGCAGACATGGTGCTCGCGTAAGCCTTGAGCTGGAACTGTTCGGCGAAGACAACGTCCGCGCGAGTCACTTCCAACGGAATCGGACCGATCTTGGCTGCATTGAGCTTGAAATCGCCACCGTGTGGGGAGCGTACATAGACTACGCCCACTTCCTGTTTCCACGTGAACTCGAGTTGCGGCAGGCCAGGGTCGGACGATTGGTGTCCAAGCAACAATGTGTCCGCCGCGAGAACCACACGCAGAGCAACATCAGGACGTAAAACCGTCTGCCCGATCGCCGCAAACGGGCTCGTCGGACGGTTGGCCAGAATGGAGTCGGAATATGCTCGTTCAGCGTGTAAGTCGTTCGCCCACTCGTCAGCCTGGACAGGTAGCGTGAACAGCATGACAATCAGCAGAGCTGGCGGGAACAGGTTTCGCATACAACCCTCTTGACGGAACGGAAAGGTGCAAGGTACGATATCTTGCCGTGTACACCAACGACGTTCTGTCGATCTTGGCAGGTGAGATGTTATTCATGTGATCGTGCCTTGTTCTCGGATTCCTCGCTCGATCTCTTTCAAGGGGCGGTTCCGGAGCCTATATTCGCCGATTCATTTGCTGAAACATGCAGCTCGCGAGCTGCTTGGAACCTAAGGTACTCCTGCAACGTATTGGGCACATTGAACGAGAGTTCCATCATGACTGAACCACAAATCGTCGCTCTCGGAATGGACTTGGGCGGTTCTTCGATCAAATGGGGACTGATTCGTCAGGACGGTTCCATTGTACACGAAGATACCGTTCAGCTCGAATCACGTTCCGTTGAACATGTGGTCGATACTCTGGCAAACATCGTCCGCAAAGCGGTTTACCATGATGGCGTGCGGGTAGTCGGCGTGGGCATCGGATCGCCCGGGTTGATTGATGCGACTCGTACGATTGTCCGCCTGTCGCCAAATTTTCCGGAATGGGATAATTTGTCGCTGGTAGAACGTGTGCGGGAACAAGCAGCAACAGACCTGCCGGTAGTACTTGAGAACGATGCAAATGTGCTCGTCTATTCTGAAAGCCGCTGGGGAGCGGCAGTCGGAATGCAGCATATCGTAGTGCTCACATTAGGAACCGGTGTTGGCGGCGGAGTCATGGTCGATGGCAAGTTGCTTCGCGGCTTCAACGGTGGCGCAGCGGAGTTGGGGCACATTCCGTTGGACATCGACGGCCCGGTGTGCGGAACCGGAGTCAAAGGTTCCTTCGAAAGCTATTGCAGCATCACCGGCGTCATGCGCGAGGCAACCGAAGTTTATTCACCTGATTCGCCACCGTCATCGCCAGACTTGCTTACACAGGCGGCGAACGATGGAGATGAACGGGCTCTCGAGGTTTGGAGACGGATTGGGCATTACCTTGGTGCGGGAGTCGCAGCATATATCAATATTTTCAATCCGGAAGCGGTGCTCATCGGCGGCGGAATTTCTGGAGCGGGTGACCATTTACTGAAGCCTGCACAAAAGACTGCCCGTTCGCGGTGTTTTGCTCCCAACTGGAATGATTGTACCTTTGACCGGGCAAAATTGGAACACAAAGCGGGAATGCTTGGCGCGGCTGCGATGGCATTTGATGCTTCAGGCATCGCAACAACAGCGCGTTCTTGATTTACTTTCGAAAGTTGCACTACCCGTGCAACGTGATCATATTCAAGGTTTGGATTCAACAAAAACTGTGAGGACCGAGGCAATGCAGCGGACCATTCTAACATCTTTGATTTTGATTGTAGCGTTGGTGCTGGGTGCGGGCTGTGCGAAAGGGCCGAGCGAAGAAGAGTTGTTCGTTAAAGCCAAGAAAGCACAGGAAGCGCGTGACTTCTATGCCGCCGTCCAAGCGTACGGTGAAGTCGTGCAGACCTATCCAAACGGTGACAAAGCAGATGAAGCCCAGTTCATGATCGGCTTCCTGTACGCCAACGATATCCGTGACACGGTGAAGGCGAAAGAAGCATACAACAAATTCCTCGAAACGTATTCAGCCAGCAGCGACAGCGGTATGGTTCTCTCAGCACGTTGGGAACTGGCCAACCTCGGCAAGGATGTCGAAGACATCGAAGAAGTGATGAAGTTCGCTGAGGAAGCAGTGGGCACGGATGAGGCAGCTGAAGGCCACTAGAATTGTCTGAAGAGTCTGTGACAAGCAAGAACGATGCAGACTGGCCTGATGAAGTGTCGTAACTGCCATACTACAGCTTCACCCGTATTCCCGATTTTCTGACTGAAACATTACGTTAAATGGAATACGCGGTGCAGAAATTCGGGCCTCCTCGCCGGAGAACTCGGTTGCATGCTGACACATGCAGTTTGTATCATGGCGGGTCGTTAAACGAAGCATCAGGCAGCCTAACGCCAGATATGCTTCGCACACTGGAAAGACGGATTTGCGCCATTAGCTCAATTGGTAGAGCAACGGACTCTTAATCCGCAGGTTCGGGGTTCAAGTCCCTGATGGCGCAC
>CAZKGR010000062.1:0-4818 GCA_964552465.1 uncultured bacterium | reverse complement strand
CTTATCTGACCAACATCACCTTCTGTGTTTCACTCAACCTTCCTGGCACGCTGGCATGTATAAAATACAATCCGCTCGCCAACCGAGAAGCGTCAAACGTGAATTTCTGCTCGCCAGCGAGATAGGTTCCGCTCGCCAACGACGTGACACGCTGCCCTAGTATATCGAACACCTCAATGTTGAGTTCGGCTGCTTCAGGCAGCACGACTGCCAGCGTCGTCATCGCGTTGAACGGATTCGGATAGGCTACGCTGAGTGAATACTCAGTAGCCAGTTGAGATTCAATGTTGTTGCCCGCTGTGAAAAACGGGGACAAACCTTCCGTAGCCGACCATGCAGAGCTGGAACGGGATGTCGTATCCGGACCACTGAGCTTTGTGAATTCAAAGGAATCGGTGGCGAGGAATTCAGTGCCCGGGTAGCCGACAGATGCTATAAACGTGTAGTCGCCCGGTTCAGCCCATTCTGGAACTGGCTGAACAGCTTCGTCGACAGCAAAGATCATGTATGGTTCGACAGTAAACATCTGTTGAAAGATCGGGGTGATCAATTCACCGCTGGGCGTGATTGCTTCAGTCCAGAACGTGACCCCGGGGTAAGTGCCCGGGAAGGTGTTGGTCATCTCCAGTGAAAACGAGAGATCCCCTCCTTCAGGTGGAATCTCTGTGTTCAACGGGATCATCACCAGCCCTGGTTCCAGAGCGTTAAAACGTATCCAGTCCGAATGTCCGCTTATGGGTTCGCCAAGCGCGTTGGCAGCCTGAATCCGGAAGTAGAGCGGAAGAGCTGGATCGGGATCTTCATACAGGTAGATGCCTGTATTTGTAGTGCCGATCAACTCGCTGGATGCCATCGAATGACCGCCAAAAACGAGATAGTGATCCACCTCGGCTTCGTGCCCAAACCAGTTGCAGGTCAACTCAATGGTTGTGTCCGGGAAGACGTGTTCGTTCACATACGGACGCGTGCATGGGGTGAACTGAGTGGATTTGATGATGCGGTACCCACCCGCAGAGACATTGGTGATCGGATCAGTCAGGAATGTCAGCTCCCAGGCGAGAGCGCCATTCTCGTCGTATTCTGACGCATGCGTAGTCGGATAAAAGTTGCCCCAGCATATGAGCTCATGACCATCATCCAGATGACGATATGAACCGGTCACAAAAGCAAATGATGGAGGATCTGCGGTGCGAACATCAACCAGGTCAGCGGTCAGCAACTGCTCGTCAATCTCATACTCACGGATGTAGCTGCTATAAGGTACATGCAGGTATCCATTATCGAAAACGGTGATGTTTCCGTTTGCCAGTTGGCGGCCGTCATGCTGCATATTGAAATCCAATGGAACATCATCAGTTCCGCTGAAAGTGAAATCGTTGGCTGGACCACCACCCATTCGCCACAGCACATCTCCTGTCGCACGGTCGATTTTGAAAAGGATACTCATCTCACGTGTAGAGGCAAGAATCGTGCTATCAGGCAACAGGTCGAACGAGTTCATGTGCAGGTGCTCGAACAGCGGTCTCCTCAGCATAGTGCTGTCCGGGCGCGCGAGGATTGGTAACATGTCAAAATGATCAAGGCTGTTCCACGACCACAGAATATTGCCTTCCCTATCCCAGTGCTCGATTACATGACCCTGAATGATGGCATCTGGAAATCCACCCTCAATTAAAGCGCTCATGTCGATGGTTTGAGGGTCACGCCACAGCGTCCAATAACTGGTATCAGGCATGATCATGAATTCGTGCGGGTCATGCTCGTAATGACCGTTCGGATGGATCGGGCCAATTACATCGATGATCTCAAAACCAGAATCGAGTACATGAGTGGGGACTGCGGAATCGCCTGATCCGAGGGAATGGCTGTACCAGCTAAACTGCTCATGAGGCTGCAAGTTGGAGAAATGATCTTCCCCGGCATCCTTGAACCAGACAATCTCACCGCGTGAATCGAGGATCAACAGATACCCGCGAAGCATTGGCAGCATGGGATTCATAGCGAATGGATCGATGTAGTAATAATTATCCTCACCCACATCGCCGAGGAGTTCCACGGTGTATGGAAACATGTCACTGGGGATTGCCAGTTCGATAGAGCGGCTGATAGCTGGTATCAGCAGTAGACCCAGAATAGCGACCAAAAACAAGTTGCGAGCGGGGAACATGAATCCTCCCTCAAGCTAAACGAATCCTCTTGTCCAACCCCCCACACCTAAGGACACGAAAATGGGCTCAAGCTTCATATTATTCTTAAGTGTAATTCCTATTTGAGTAAAACTAGTTTCTCGGAAGTACTCCATCTTCCCGGTACATGAGCATGCACAAAATACACGCCACTGGATACATTTGATGCATCCCATTGTATTTGATGCACACCCGCAGAAAACGTGCCTGTTGCAAGAGATGTAACCTGTCTGCCGAGCATGTCGAAGACAGAAATTCGCAGATCAGATTGGTCAGGAAGCGTCACTGAAACCGTTGTGGTAGCATTAAATGGGTTGGGATAGGCCGATGCGAGCATGTACTGATCGTTGGCTAATGTGAAAGCTTCAGAATCTGACGCTGGAGGTTCACCAGTCCAACCAGCTCCCTTTAACCACTCCATTGGCATGGATCTCGATATCACCCCCGTCTTGCTGAATTGAAAACTATCATCGAATTCATTGTTGTTCTTGCTCACCTGGGCTACGAAGAGGTAGTCGCCTTCAGGCGCGTAATCGGGTATCTCCTGCACCAGATTTTCAACAATACGCTGTTCCTCGGGGGCGAGCTGGAACTGCACATTCATCAATGGCCCGAACACAGTTTGATCTGGTAAGACGATATGTGTTCGGAAGCGAATATTGTTTACCAGATATGGCATGGGATTGGTGACCATGACGTTGTATGTCAATGTTCCACCCACGGCCGGTATTGTCGTCGATCCAACCGGCGTCACTGTTATTACAGGGTCCAGACTACGGGTGATCAGCAGGTTGGACACTTCACTGATCTCGTTACCGAGATCGTCCACAGCGACAATCTGGATATAATAGGGTTGAAACGGAGAAGGGTCAGTGATGAAGTAGTAGCCGGTTGTAGTAGTGTCCCACAAGACGAGGTCGTTTGCAGAAAAACCGCCGTACACGTTATAACCTGACACCTCAGCCTCATGCCCGAACCAGTTGCACTGTACTTCGTACGTATCACCTAGATCAGAATAACTGACGTAAGGTCGAAAGCTCGGGGTAAACTGGTCGGATTTGTTGACGCGATAGGTTCCCGGGTAACGATTGAATGGCATGTAATAGTCAAAATTCAACCTCCATAACACATTTCGCGCACTGTCAACTTCGACGGCTGCTACTGAAGGATTCAAGTTTCCCCAACCAACGACATGGTTTCCATTCGGCAGCTTGCGATGCGAGCCTGTGATCGCCGCTGTTGAGGGTGGATCGTTGCGCAACCACCATACGAGATCAGCGGTCATGTTTTGCTCGTCAAGCGCGTATTCACGAGCATAAGCGTGGTTGGGAATATGACCATTACCGTTGTCGAAAACCGTCAGGTTACCGTTATCAAGAATACGGGCATCATGCTGATAGTTGAAATCGAGTGGGATGTTGAGAGGAGGACCGGTGAACGTAAAATCATTCCCCGGTCCATAACCGCAACCCCAGATCACCTCTCCCGTTGCCCTGCTCACCTTGTACACAACGCTGGTAAAACGTGCTGACAAGTAAATGTAGTCGTCCTTCACGTCAATTGAGTTCAGATGCAGATGTTCAAAACTTTCGCTGTACAAAGACGTACAATCTGGACGAGCGGTGAACGGAATCTGATCCAAATGGTCCCAGCTGCGCCAATCGAAGAGGATGGTTCCATCAGCATCCCAATGCTGGACGGCATGACCGTGAACCTCGACGTTTGTCTGACCACCTTCGATGTACTGGCTCATGTCTATATGGCGAACGTCCCACCATTCTGACCAACGACTCCCATCTGCCATGAACAGGAACTCATGCCCGTCAAGGATCAATGCTGGTTCGCTGGGATGTTCAGGAGGGATCTCTTCAATGACTTCCCATCCGCTGTCAAGCACGTAGAGACGTTGCGGATAACTTGAGGTCGGATAGCCATAACTGTATTGCTGGGAATGTTCGATCGCGTGGAAATTGGTCATCGGTCCGTCGTTGCGGAACAGTTTGACCTCACCCATTGAATCGAGCACGAGTTCAAATCCGATTCGCGGTCCGGCCGAAGCGTTCTCGACAAACGGATTCAAATAATAATAGCCTCCCGCCGGTTCGCCGGGAACATCAACCGTGAAAGTGAAATAGTCACTCGGCATTGCGAGCTCGATCGCTGAACCAGATGTTGCAAGCGTAACCAGAAAGGCAAGTGACAATATTGTTGAGCGTATAACCGGACTCATGATTCTCCCGGGCGAAACATCCTTCTCATCCTGAGTTTCACTCAGTCACAGTATACAAAGAAGTCGGTTGCATCTCTAGGATCATTGGTGATTTTTTGAGATTACTTGTCACGAAGGAATATTTCCATGAGCGGATAATGGGGCAGTGAGATGTCCAGCTCCTCGATATTCATGTGCTTTCGAGGGGACGAATACCAGCAGAATGGTATCCTACAGACCATTCCTGACAAGGGTTTCAGGGATGAGCGGCAAAACGTCCAGACTTGGATGGGGAAGATATGGGGAGAAAAGAGAAAACGCTTTACAACGTCACCGTTAGGTAATCGTCGTAAAGCGTTTCTATTTCCAGTACCGAGGGGGGGACTCGAACCCCCAAGGGCGCAAGGCCCAGCGGATTTTGAG
>CAZKGR010000061.1:0-4993 GCA_964552465.1 uncultured bacterium | reverse complement strand
GGCGATCATGTCTGACACCGGTGTTGGCTCAAGCCGTGTGCGCAATTCCCGGTTCTCCTCCACCAGCCATTTGCGCTCGAGGGCGCGTTCGATGTGGGCAGAGAGAGCATCGAGATCAATGGGTTTGGAGATAAATGTGAATGCGCCGTTCTGCATGGCGGCAACTGCTGTTTCCACAGTGCCAAACGCGGTGATCACGATGACCTGAATGAGTGGATTGATTTCGCGAACTGCTTCCAGCAGCTCTGTGCCGCTGAGGCCGGGCATGCGCATGTCGGTGAGTAGCAGGTCGACAGGATGCGAGAGCACATGATCTCTGGCCGTCAACCCATCCTCAGCTTCCGCGACCTGATGCCCCTGCTTCGCCAGGAAGCCGGCAAGCATCTGCCGCTGAGTGCGTTCGTCGTCGGCAATCAGAATCCGGCACGGTTTCACATGTTCCTCACGGGTAAGCTGATGGAGAACGTGGTTCCGCCCTCCAGACGGTCATCCACGCGCACACTCCCGCCATGTTCAGAGACCACCTGCTGAACCTGAGCAAGGCCGAAGCCGGTTCCGTCAGGTTTGGTCGTCACGTAAAGATCGAAGATGCGGTCACGGACAGCCTTCGGAATGCCGTGTCCATTGTCCTCAACCTTGATTCGAACCTCATCATGGTTTCCAATCACTTGAAGAGCAATCTGACCCGTCTCATCATCCACGGCCTCAAGCGCGTTCAGCAGCAGGTTCAGAACCACCTGACTGAGTTGGTCGGGATCGTGGTATAAAGAGTTCCCCGGTGAAAGACTTGCGGTGAATACCACTCCCCGTGGTCCTGCCTGCCCTTCGATCAAGGTCAGGATCGGGGCGAGAGTGATAGACAGTTCCTGCTCATGGCGTTGAAGCAATGGCGGACGAGCGAAACGGAGAAAGCTGTCGATAATGCGGCCGATGCGAGCGGTCTCATTGCTCAGGGCAGCGACCAGTTGAGTAAAGCCCTGCGTGTCGGTCTGAGGCGCGTATTCACTGCGCAACCGCTGAGCGGCCATGGAGATCGAGTTCAACGGATTGCGGATTTCGTGGGCAACACCCGCTGCCAGCTCTCCCATGGCGACCAGCCGTTCGCTGCGGCGTTGATCAGCTTCCAGTCGGCGAACATCTTCGCGGATCGCATCTCGTTCTACCATTAAAACCTGAGTTCGATACCGAGAGAGGAGGACGACGGTCGTCAAACCGATCAGCGCGATGAACAGCACAGAGCGAATGATCAAGGTGATGAAGCTGGTGCGACGGATCTCCTCCAGCGAACTGGCGTCTACCCCAAGGCGAAGGTCCACGTTGTTGTAGCCCGGCGCCGGGGATCGAATCTCGAACAGCATGCCCTCGGGTGTGCTCACAAAGCCAAGAGTGTCCCGCGCTGACCCTTCGCTGGCAAAGCCAAGATCATCCGGGCCCTCAAGCCAGGAGGGAGGGTTGGGTGTCGCAGCCAGAATCGACGATTCCGACACCAGAGCAGCGAAACGAACATCTGAGAGGTATCCCAATTCGGCGAGGATAGCGCCAAGCCCGACTTCTCCGCGCAGGGCCAGGATCTCCTCGGCGTCCAGACCCACCAGCACCCAGCGATCTGCCGCATAGCCCACAGCCACCGCGTAGTGACGAGGACGACCGGTTTCATCCGGAATGAAGCCGACAATCTGCTCGGCCTGGCTGAGAGGGGTGAGTAGGGGAGTATCGTCCTTGCTGATGACACCTGTCCCGGATCCGTCAATGATCTGACCTGCAGCATCGACGATTCGGATCCAAGCCACTCCACTCTCGCTGGCAACTCTCGTTAATGAGGGATCATTGATGTTTCCCCCTTCATCAACAACCCGATAAGCCACGGAAAACAGATGATCGTGAACGGCGGTGAGCACGGATCGTTCTGCAAGAGCAGCCTGGTTCATCGCCAATTCAATCATGCGCAGTTGGCCGGCCGCTTGACGTTCGGCGAGTTCGCGCGTGATGGATCGCACGCGCAGGTAGTCCTGCACCGCAGCTCCCATAAGCAGCAGCGCCATGATCAGCGGGATACCCAGCGCGATCCAGGTCAGCCGCGTGTTGTGTCTGTTGTGATTTGTCCCGCCCTGTTCGATGGAGTCTCCCCGCTACCCACTGTTTGGATCCTGTAGTGCATCAGTTTCGACAATATAGTCGAACGTTCGACCGTATGGTCGAATCATGCCTACCATTCAAACATCAATCCGAGATGGACTTCATTCAGGGTGTAGTCGTAGTAGAATGCGGTGGAACGATTGCGTTCGTATTCATAGTTCGCATATCCCCAGATGCGCATTTGGTTGCTTGATGTCCACAAGACCCTGCGCGCATCGGTGTTGAACCTCACCGCGTCATCCTGACGGGACGGAATATCAAGTCGGCCTGTTAAATCTAACGGTGCTTCGATGTAGTCCGCATCGAGATAGGATGCTGACAACCGCAATTTCCACTGACCAAGAATGCGAGTGAGGACGAGGCTGGCTTCGTAGCCATCCCAAAGGTGTTCGTTGATGTTCACACCGCGAACGTAGAACGTATACAGCACTTTTTCGGCGAGATCGACCTGATCCTGATAGCGAAACACCAGGGCAACACCGGTGTAGCGGTTCAAGGGGCGAGAGATTCGTCCGGAAAGCACAAACAGCGTGGTGACCGGCCCATCCTGACCGTCGTATTCTCTGCGCTGCACACCCGCTTCGACATCGACAGCATTCCGCCCTCCAATGGTGGCGTTTGCTCCCACGAGAGCGTTCAAGTCATACGAATCAATGGCTTGTTCCTTCTCGCCAGTTCGCTCATTGTCATCATCATTCGAATATTCAGGATAGGTGGATTGAGTGAGGTCGACGGCTACGCGCACAAGCACAGTGCTAGCGACACTCACTTCAGCGCCTGTAGCCAGGAAGAGACCGTGACGCTTGTAGATCTCATAGGGTGCGTTGTACAAACAGCGGCTACCACCCGCATCGATCCATACGGAAGAAAACGGCTTCAAAGGCGCATCCAGACTCACGCCGAGGATGTGATCATAGCTTTCCAGTTCCGGCGTATCCGCGAACGTTGACAGTTGTCCGGAGTAGTAGGTCTGAAGCGCTTTGTAGATCGGGAGTTCCATATCCAGCCCTACCCGAAGCAGCTGGTCGCTGGTGGCGGAGCTGTCGAAATACAGGTTGTCGGTCAGGCCACCATCGAGGGTGAGCCGTACCCGTGGTGACATACCTGCCACAGTCGACCACGCCATGAGCAGACCGAAGCCGGTCAGCAGAATGATCCGATACATGTATATTACCGTCATGCGCAATCCTCAGCTATCAGCGTCTGTTACCGCCCTCATCGTCTTTGTTCTCGCTCAGCCGGCGTCGATCGTCGAGAAGTGGGCTTCGGCGCGGATCAAAGCCGCTGTAGTCCCACCAGCGTGGCCGTCCGTCCGGCCCGTACGTCGCTTCCACCTGCTTCAGGCAATCCCATGCCAACCGCCAATCGACTGCCAGCCCGTTCTCATCCCACCAGACGCGGAACTGAGTGCTGTCATGACGCACGCTGTCCGGCAGAGCTCGGTACCATGCCCAGCGGAATAATTCTTCAGATCGCGCGGAATCGGCACCGATATCCTGGAAATCGGGATCGAGCGCATCTGGGATGTCATCACCATCGAGGTCGGCGGCGAGGTCGTTGAAGCCATCACCATCACGATCGACAAAGCGTACTTCCGGGATCGTTGGTTTTTTCGTGGTGTCCGCGGATGCGGACGGTTGCTGTGCCCGCGCCTGCGACATGGGCAGCAGCAGGAGCAGGCTGAAGATGAGCAGACGTGTGGTCATCGGTACGTTCACGAAAGTCATGGATTGCAATTGCCATACCGTTATTGCGCGAGGTGCATTTACTGATTGTAGAAGATGTATCCACAAAATAGCAATAAGGACTCCCGGGGTGTCCGGAAGTCCTTTGATCACAAGTGAAGATGATGAATCTCGAATTCAGAATCCGCTGGCCTCTCTCGTTTACAGCGCCAACGTAACAAGCATCAACTTACCGGAGATGAGAAAGAGAAACGCAATTGAGACCTTTAGCGTGTTCGGATTCAGTTTGGCACCGACAAGAGGACCCACCTGCCCGCCGATGAACACGCCCGGAACCGTAAACGCCGCCACGGAAAGCACCTCGCGCATGGATTCCGCGTCCGCACTGGAAATGAATGCCCGGCCGGTTCGAACGCACGCACCGCGGCACCATCTTCCTCGACGAAATCAGCGACATCTCACCCGCCTTGATCTCCACCCAAATCTTCCCACCAAGCTATCTTGTTTGCATGACTTGCAGCACCCAGCACATCTTGATTACCGTCGCCATCTATGTCAGTAGCGTAAACGCTCCAAATGCCGTCAATCGCGCTGTCCACAGAGTGTTCAGTCCACTGTTCGCCACTGCCATCCAGGTTTTCCCACCAGTTGATCGCGTCATCTATATAAGCCGCACCAACCACGTCCACGTCACCATCGCCATCCATGTCCGTGGCAAAAACGGTAAAGGCGGCATCAAGGGTATCAGCTACTGTGTGTTGAATCCAGTTTTGACCGCCATTCACATTTTCCCACCAGACGATTGTATCGGCATTGTAACCCGCGCCTAGTACGTCTGCATCGCCATCCCCGTCAACATCTGCGGCGTGAACGGATACAACACCATCGAAGTCGTTGTCTACGATATGCTGGTTCCAAGTTTGGGCTAGAACCAGAATCGGCAATAGAATCGCAATTGACACAGACAGGTATCGCATTGTTTCCCCCTGCAAGTCGGAAAGTGTCGTCCGGCCCAAATTGTTAAGGTAGTTCATTAGGTTGGAAAAATCACAAACTTAGTGGGATTTTATGGATTAGAAATTCTCTCCCAGAGTACACTGATTGCACTGTGTAAACAGTTTCTCAGAAACGGGGGGGGGTGTGGAGATACGGCCCAAGTGGAAATACCCCGT
>CAZKGR010000060.1:0-6586 GCA_964552465.1 uncultured bacterium | reverse complement strand
GGTCTTAGGAACCTGTGCCGCAAGGTGTGGGGGTTCGAGTCCCCCCTCGCGCACATGAAAGCTGCATGAATGCAAGGAGTACACTGTGGAAGAGCAGAATTTTCAGTCGAAAACAAGCTTGATTGTAGTCGCAAACGAGTTCCCTGATCCTGAGTTTCGTCAGAAGCGCGAGGACGCTCATTCCGGCGAATACTTCCAGGAAATCTACATGCGCTGGCGTGACTTGTTTGAAATTCTACCGGCGGCGAGTAGCGTGAAATGGCATGAGAAGATCGATTTCGATGATGACGATCTCTTCTATCGCACCATGCGCCTCGTGGTGGAATCGGATGAAACCCCACCAGGGCTGTACGCGGATATCGTTGCCGCGACAGATGGTCTGACAATCCGTTGGAATGAATTCATACAGCTCGTACCGCAAGCCGCTGAGATCGACTGGACGCGTGAAGCGAATCGATTCCAACATCCGGACAAATCTCGCGATGCGGATTCGTAACGCATGATGTGAGTACTATTGCATCTGTAATCCAGACCTATAGCCCTGTTCTCGCAATCGGAGACAGGGTTTTGTTCTCGGCTTGATTTGGCGAAATCTTGATCTAACTTGCACCGCGGGCGCTATGCTTATCATGGCGCCCACTCTTATTGATATAGAGCTGAGTTTCTTTATTTTGGGGAACAGCATATCTCCTTTAAAATAAAGAGTTTAGCTGTTCGATAATTCCGGCTTTCAATATGACGAATAGTCGGATCGTGTTTTGTGTAGCCTCGGGAGAGTTGTGAACGTCAAGGAACCGGTTAAAGAGGGCTGCATCGTACGGGTTGGGATAGAGCTCAGCGCGGACGAAATTCAGCCACAAATTGATGCTGCATATGAAGAGATTCGCAAGACTGCCAAATTGCCCGGATTTCGGCCAGGCAAGATACCGACCAAGATGATCAAGCAGCATTTCAGTCAGCAGGTGCGTGAACAAGCGGCAGACGACGCGATCAAGGAAAAACTGCCTGAAGCCCTGAAGGAAACGGGGATTAATCCTCTGGGCCTCGCGCCGGTTGAAGATCTTGAATTCGCTGATGACGACAGTATGAGCTTTACTGCCGTGCTCGAAGTGTCGCCGGAATTTGATGCCTACGCGTGGAAGGACAAACCGGTAGAACGCTTTGTCGTGGACGTGAGCGACGAAGATGTGCTACGGCATATTGATACCATGCGTCGTGATCACGCTGTTGTTACCGAAGCCGGCGCCGACGATGAAGCCAGCGAGTTTGACCGGATGACGGTTGGCTTGCAACAGGTGGATGAGAGCGGCGTCGCGATTATCGGCAACAAGCGCGAAACCACAGTTTTTGAGCTCGGGTCAGGTTATCTCGGAACAGATGCGGACGAAAAGCTGTCTGGCATGAAAATCGACGAAACTCGCCGCATTGAAATGCCCGAAGAAAAGTCCGCCCTGATCGAGACACCGACTGAAGGCGTATCCCATTGGGATGTTCACCTCAAATCGTTCGAGAAGGTCGAGTTGCCGGAAGTAAACAACGATTTCGTCGCTCAAGTGGACGAAAAGTTCGATAGTGTTGACGATTTTAAGAAGAACGTGCGTGACCAGCTGACCATGTTTGCCCAATATCAGGCGAATCAACGTTCAGCAGCGAACCTGCGTCAGGCAGTGATTGGCTCGTTTGACTTCGATGTTCCACCCTCCCTGCTTGGGCAAACACTTGGCGATATGGTTCAGCGGCAGATGCAGGAATCTGGCAATGCATACGATCAGGAGCAACTGCGCCAGTTCTTCACCCCAATCGCGCATCAGGAACTCACGTGGTTCTTCGTTCGCCGTGAGCTGATCAACCTGGAGAAGCTCGAAGTCACCGATGAAGAAGTCGAGAACCACGTCGAGAACTACCACAAATCTCATCCGGAAACGAATCTGGACGAGCTCAAGGCGATGTTCACGAGTGGCGAAAAGCGTGACCAGCTCGTAGACGAGATCCTGATGGGTAAGGTGATGGAAATCCTGCGGAGCGGTGTCAAGTGGGAAGACAAGTCAGTCAGCTTCATGGATGTGCTGCGCGAAGCACAGGCTCAACATGGCCATTATCATGACGATGATCATGAACATGACCATGATCACGCACATTAAATTATGGTAAGGGTGAACTATGTTCACAGATGCATCACCTAACGGAGAACACATGGATCAGACTGTAGGACAGCTTATTCCAATGGTGATTGAGCAGACCGGTCGAGGCGAACGTGCGTTCGACATATATAGTCGCCTGCTCAAGGAACGGATCATTTTTCTCGGTACTCCTGTTGACTACCACATGGCGAACCTGATCATCGCTCAGCTTCTCTTTTTGGAAGCGGAGGATCCAGAACGCGACATCAGCATTTACATCAACAGCCCGGGCGGTTCGGTCAGTGACGGGCTGGCGATATACGACACGATCCAATACATCCGTCCGGATGTGCAAACGATTTGTATCGGTCTTGCAGCGTCAATGGGCGCCCTGTTGCTGGCATCCGGCACACATGGCAAGCGTTCTTCGTTGCCGAATAGCAAGATCATGATCCACCAGCCGTCCGGAGGATTCCGTGGTACGGCTGCCGACATCGAAATTCACGCCCGCGAGATTCTCAAGGAGCGTGAACGCTTGAATCGGATCCTCTCCGAACACACGGGTCAGGATATTGAACGGATCTCGAAGGATGTCGATCGTGATAACTTCCTCGATCCTGACGACGCGCTCGAGTATGGTATCATCGATAAGATCCAGACTGCCGATCGCCCGGAAAAGAAGTCGGACGACAAGAAGAAAAAGAAGTGAAAGTACAGGGTTCCTGGAGCTGACTGATGAACGATAACCCGAACGATACTAACCGTCCTGTGCAACGTTGCAGTTTCTGCGGACGTGGCTCGGATCAAACACAGGTGATGATCAGCGGCCCGAAAGGGGTGATGATCTGCGACCACTGCATCCGAGCATCCGACCAGATCATTCGGCAGAATCAATCTGCCAAGCAGGTGAAGCCGATGGACAGCTTCCCTGTTCCCGAAGAGGTCAAGCGTAGGCTTGATGAATATGTAATCGGGCAGGAAGAAGCCAAGCGCAAGATCTCGGTGGCGGTGTACAATCATTACAAGCGTGTTAACAGCCGGAGTCTGGAAAGCGACATCGAGCTGGACAAGAGCAACATCGTCCTGCTCGGACCTACAGGTACCGGCAAAACGTTAATCGCGCAGACACTTGCCAAGATGTTGCAGGTGCCGTTCGCCATTGCGGATGCGACCACGCTTACCGAAGCCGGGTACGTTGGTGAAGATGTCGAAAACGTACTCGTACGTCTGCTACAGGCAGCTGAGTATGATGTCGGCGCTGCTGAGATTGGCATTGTCTACATTGACGAGATCGACAAGATCTCCCGCAAGTCTCAGAACGCATCAATCACGCGCGATGTAAGCGGTGAAGGTGTGCAGCAGGCATTGCTGAAGATGCTTGAAGGCACGGTTGCAAGTGTTCCACCCGAGGGTGGACGTAAGCACCCTGAGCAGAAACTGGTCAGTATCGACACCAAAAACATCCTGTTCATCTGCGGCGGTGCGTTCGAGGGGCTCGAAGACATTGTCAAGCGTCGTGTGAACACCCAGGCGATGGGATTTGGTGCGGATGTCACCAAAAACCAGGATACATCGACATTTGAGTTCTTGCGTCAGACACAACCGAAAGACATGATCCAGTTCGGTTTGATCCCTGAGCTGATTGGACGAATCCCGGTTGTTGCAGCGATGGCGGAGCTCAGCGAAGAAGCACTGTTGCGCATCATGACCGAACCGCGTAACGCGATGGTCAAGCAGTACCAACGCTTGTTCCAGATGGAAGGTGTCGAACTGGTATTTGAGCCAGAAGCGTTGGACGCTATCGTCCATATGGCAACCGAACGTAAGACTGGCGCCCGGGCATTGCGGTCAATCATGGAACAGACGATGCTTGAACCTATGTTTACGATCCCGTCGCGGAAGGATGTGCAGCGCGTCCTGATCACTAAGGAAGTGATCGAAGGGATGTCGGATGCCATCATCGAATCGATCAACGAAAACCGGAAAAGCGCCTGATGGCCGACCCCGAAGTTGTCAACGGGGATGATCTCCAGCAGACCATACCCGACATACTCCCAGTCTTTCCAGTACGTGACCAAATCATATTTCCTCGCATGGTGTTCCCTCTGCTCGTAGGGCGGGAGGGAACGCTGCGCGCCGTTGAAGCCGGGATGATACAGGACCGTCTCCTGCTCCTGCTCGCACAACGTGATTCGGCTGCGGAAGAAGTCACCTATGACGATCTCTACAAAGTCGGGATCGTCGCCAAAGTTGTCCAGGTAATGAAGCTGCCGAACGGCCTCGTGAAGGTGCTGGTTGAAGGTCTGGCCCGCGCGCAAGTCGTCGAATCGGTTGAGCAGGAAGGGTACATCAGTGCCCGGCTGACCCCGATCTTCCCTGATGATCGGCAGGACATCCGTCTCGAAGGCGCAATGCGTCATGCGGTCACATTATTCAAGGAATACGTTCCGCTGAACAGGTCTCTGCCGGATGAATTGCTGTATGCGGTCGAAGCATTGAAAGAGCCGGAACGAGTGAGCGACTTCCTCGCCGCCCAATTGACTGTTCCCTATCAACGCAAGCAGAAGATCCTTGAAGCCATCTCGACATACGAACAGTTCCTCGAGATTGCGAACCAGATAGCGCATGAGATCGAGGTGCTGCAAGTCGAACGCTCAATCGAAACACAGGTCCGTGAACGGATCAGCGTTTCGCAGCGCACCTATTTCTTGCAAGAACAGATGCGGGCGATCAAACGCGAACTCGGCGATGAAGCCGATGACGATTTCGGCGACATTCTCGCTTACCAGAAAAAGCTGAACAAAGCCAAGCTTGGTGCGGAAGTCAGGGACAAAGTAGTAGAAGAACTCAACAAGTTGAAGGCGATGCCGATGATGTCGCCGGAAGCGACCGTCGTTCGGAACTACATCGATTGGGTGTTGTCGCTTCCATGGAGCAAACGGACACGCGACCGTCATGATATAAAGAAAGCCGCCGCGATCCTCGACGCCGACCACTACGGCCTGATAAAACCGAAGGACCGCATCCTCGAGCACTTGGCCGTGTTATCGTTGGTCAAACGCATCCGTGGTCCGCTATTGTGCCTCGTCGGCCCGCCGGGCGTGGGTAAGACCAGTTTGGGTTCGTCGATTGCGAGGGCGTTAAACCGCAAGTTCGTGCGGATTAGCCTCGGCGGTGTGCGTGACGAAGCGGAGATACGTGGACATCGCCGGACTTACATCGGCTCCATGCCAGGCCGCATAATCCAGTCGATGAAGAAGGTCGGCGTGGTCAATCCAGTCTTCCTGCTCGATGAAGTCGACAAGATGAGCGCCGATTTACGTGGCGATCCGGCGTCCGCACTGCTCGAAGTGCTCGATCCAGAACAGAACCGAACCTTCGCCGACCATTACCTCGAAGTCGAGTACGACCTCAGCCAGGTGATGTTCGTTTGCACCGCCAACACGCGCGAAGGCATTCCGTTGGCATTGCAGGACCGCATGGAAGTCATCGAGCTACCCGGATACCTGACCGAAGAGAAAGTGCACATCGCAGAAGACTTCCTGATCCCGAAGCAGCTTAAAGAACACGGGCTCAGCGCTGACCAGGTGCGGTTCACCCACAACGCTGTTTTGCGGATTATCGAGGAGTATACCCGTGAGGCGGGCGTGCGCGAACTGGAACGGATCATCGCACGCGGGGTGCGACGTGTCGCCCGCAAACGCGTCGAAACCGGCAAGAAGGACAAGCAGCACACTATCGGGGCCGGACGTCTCAAAGCATTGCTCGGTCGTTCGACCCATTACAAGCACGAACTCGACCTCCAGCCGATGGTTGGCTGTGCGGTCGGGCTGGCGTGGACACCGGTCGGCGGCGACGTGTTAAGCATCCAGGTTCGGACCATGCCCGGCAAGTTCAAGCTGACCCTGACCGGACGTTTGGGCGATGTGATGAAGGAGAGCGCGCAGGCATCGTTCAGCTACATCCGCAGCCTCGCGCATGAGCTCGACATCCCGCAAGCGATGATTGACGACCGCGAGATCCACATCCACATCCCGGAAGGCGCGGTGCCCAAGGACGGACCGTCGGCGGGCGTGACGTTGGCGACGGCGTTGCTCAGTGCGCTGACGGGTAAGCAAGTCCGTGGCGATTTGGCGATGACCGGCGAGATCGGCTTGCAGGGCGAAGTGCTACCGGTCGGCGGCATCAACGAGAAGGTCATGGCCGCGCAACGTTCGGGCGTGACCACGATCCTCCTCCCCGAACGCAACCGTCCTGACTGGGACGACCGCCCGAAAGGCGTCGGCAAAGGCCTCGAAGTCCACTTCGTCAGCAAGATCGATGATGTGTGGGAGAAGGCGTTTGTGTAGCAGATACGAGTAGCAAGGAAATTTGCCCGACTTCGCTGAAGTCGGGTTTTCTCTCAGGGCATAAACTCAGATTGTACACGAACTACAGACTTCCCCTTCATTTACAATCAGTGAATA
>CAZKGR010000059.1:0-8380 GCA_964552465.1 uncultured bacterium | reverse complement strand
CCCACATCACGAATCCATAGACGGTACATCCCATCGACAGGAACAGCAGTGACCAGAACAGATCACTGGACATGGTTTGTACAGTGGTGATTAAATCCGGGCCGATCCAGAAGACCAGCGGTAGACTACCGGCAGTAATCGCGGAGACAGTTGATCCGACTGCACCTAGTTTTGGTGCGCTGCTGCGGATGACGGATGTGTAGAGTCCAATGCTGAGAGGTGCGCCGAGGGTAATCACCATGCCAAGGATGTTCTGCGCGCGGAGCTCGGGTGTGCCATAGCGTGCGAATACGACGAACACCAATCCAGCAAGCGCGAGGACCAGCCCAAACCAAGTACGAGGCTTGGGACGTTCACGGAGAAATATTATCGCAGTAATGGCGATCATCGCCGGATTGAGAGCGATGACCAGTGCGCCAAGCGATGCTGGCAACATCGACAGGCCGGTGTTCAAAGAGAGGTTGTAAAAACTGACCATGAACAGGCCGGCGATCAGTAACTGAAGGGACATGCGTCTGTTTAGCTTTATCTGGCCACGGATCGCTTTCACGGCCAGCACAACTCCGAACACAGCGGCAGCGGGCAGGTAACGCAGCAGCACAAGTTGCCACGGTGTCACTTCGCGCAGCGCAATCTCAATTGCGATGAACGAGAAACCCCATAGCAACACCACACTCAATGCGATGAATACTATGGGGATGTTGAGTCCAGTTTTCAATGACGGATCAATTCACGTTACGTTCGACGAATTGAGTCAGCATGGCCTTCGGGACAGCTCCCACCACACGGTCGGCTTCCGCACCATCTTTAAACAGAATCAGGGTTGGAATACCACGGATCCCAAGTGCGGTGGCCTGGGTTGGATTCTCATCGGTGTTTACTTTGGCAACTTTGATCTTGCCATCGTACTCGTCACCGATTTCTTCCACGATCGGGCCGACGATACGGCACGGCGCACACCACGGAGCCCAGAAATCAACTAACACCGGGACATCGGACTTCAAAACATCCTGTTCAAATGTAGCATCACTGACAGCCAATGTTGCCATGGTACTTCTCCTTCTTCTTCGTCCGCATCAAATAACGCGGCTCAGATTATGCAATAAGTTATGTTTGTCGTTGACAAATCCAACGCGGGTAAAACATGTTTGTATCGCGTGCTCAATGCGAACTACCCTGCGTACTTGTTTGGATGCAGAACTGGAGAAAGGTTTCTGAACAACTGGAGACGGAGGCTCTCCTACAGAGATCAGCGAACAAATTCATGAATAGTCATGTTGCCTTCCGCAAACACCTCGCGCATCGATTGCATGTCAGTTTGCTCCAGCTCTGCTTCTGCCAACTCGACCAGTAACTCGCGGTTCAGATCATGGATGAAGAAGACGCGTCCGGTGTCGGTTTCCCCGCGGCTGTATAGCAATTGCCGTCCGTCACCGTGTTTATCGAGATAATATCCAAGCACTGGAAAACTCATGTTCCAGCGAACGAAATCATCTTCCTCAAGGTTGTCATTCAACCAATCCGCAGCGGCGATCATGCCTTGTTCGTAAGTTCGTCGGTGGTCACTGGTTGAAGTGAAATTCCAGACTTCCGCTCCGATTGTGGCAATGAGTAGCATGACACCGATGGTAGTTATCGCCAGGCTGGCTGTCTTCTGTCTTTGCAAGATGCGATAATTGATCAACACCAACCCGTTGGCTGCCGCAATCGCGATGAACGGAACGACATAAGTCCAGACGCGGGTGAACGGGTGAACTTGTTGAAGCATGATCATGAGCAGCGTAACCAGGATCAGCGGCACGATAAAAGGCCAAGGCTGTTTCTTCCACGGATGCAGCACAATGCTCGCGACAATTGCAATAAGCAGGAAAATCTGAAGTGCTTGTGGCAGGGTTCCGGCGAGATATTCGTGGAAACCGTTAATCCACTGCGGAATCTGAGCCCGCCACTCAGCACTGGTCAGCGATATCACATATGGATTCGCAATCACTGACCGTGCTCCAGACGCAATGAACACCGGCAGGTACAAAACCACGGCAACAGCAATTGCGTGCAGACCGTATCCAGCCAGCAGACGAAAACGCATCGCCCAGCGATGTTGGAATGCCTGAGCCATCCACACCCACAGAAAGGTAACCGCGTAGATGCCTGTGGGAATGGTATGTACAGCCAGCGCTGCGAACAGCGCCATGTTCATCCACGCCGCACGGTTGTCACGATTTCGAAGGTAGAAGGCGAGTAGCGCCATCAGCAGTAGCAACAGCAGTTGCAGTGAATAACCGCGACCTTGTGTTGAGTAACGGATCATCCAGTGGCTGGTGGAAACCAGCAACGCTGCAATCAGGCCTGCTCGTGCGTTTAGTACGCGTCGTCCGAGGAAATACGTCAGCGGAATCGCGAGCACGCCAAATAGTAATGCGAATCCACGTACTGCCCAGGCGGATGTGCCAAACATCTGGATGCCGAGATGCATGAACATCGTATACAGCAGATGGTTGTTCGGCAATTGGTAGTAGCTCAATCCGACATACAGAGGACGTGATGCGAAGAATAAATAGCTGAACGACTCGTCGTATTCGAGGCCATCGTTCATGTACAGCAAACGCAATCCGATCCCGAGAACAGTGATCGCGGCCAGCGCACCTCGCCCCCACGGTGACAAATCCTTCCACCCCGCTCGGATCGCACTCATGATGTCTGCGATGAAAACCTGATATATCATCATCAGGCTGTCAATCTCAATCGCGACCCGTTTCGCCAGAACCATCAACAGTGCAGCCAATCCGCCGAGTAAAGCTAATCCCAGCCACAGCTTATCGCGCATCACGTTATAGTAGTATTCGTCGAAAAATTCGACCTGGTCATCTGAAAGGGAGTCGATGAATGTTTTCGCTTCTTCAAATGACATTGTCTCGGCGTGCAATCCCACACCTATGCAACCTAGCAATAGTGCAGCGATGGCGATAACGAAAGTGAACGATGATCTGGAAGGCGTGGGTTTCACATCACCCTCATTGAGTCATGGAGTTGTCGCATTAGCGGAGCAGATTGTAACGCAGAATACAATACAGATGACGAAACGCATCACGAAATGTAATCTTCTTCCCTTCCTGGTATGTGCGTCCGTAGTATGAAATCGGCACCTCGTAGACACGCCATTTCGTTCCGGTAACTTTCGCA
This sequence comes from uncultured bacterium, assembly GCA_964552465.1. Classification (GTDB taxonomy): domain Bacteria; phylum Electryoneota; class Electryoneia; order Electryoneales; family Electryoneaceae; genus BMS3BBIN04. The sequence goes on along the minus strand of CAZKGR010000059.1, from coordinate 5,200 downwards.
GTCAGTTCCGGGTCGATGCCGAAACCGTTCTCATAGAGAGTAATGCTGTCAAGCACCTCGCGACGGAACGCCTTGTAGCAGACATTAATGTCAGTCAGGTTGACATTGGTCAACAGGTTGCTGAGAATGGTGAGCAGTTTATTCGCGATATAGTGCCAGTAATAGAGAACTCGATGCGCGCCGATGCTCAGGAAGCGGCTGCCATAAACAACGTCCGCGATGTCATCACGAATCAGGTGAACCAAGCGTGGGATTTCGGCTGGATCGTACTCGAGGTCAGCATCCTGAATGATGACGACGTCGCCGGTCGCGTAATTGAATCCGGTTCGTACCGCCGCACCTTTTCCACGATTTTGTGGTAAACGGATAAACTTAACTTGTTCATGCTGGTCTTCGAGCTGTCGTCCGATCTGCTGACTCGTATCGCGAGAGTGATCATCAACCAGCACCACTTCCAGCTCAGCAATGCCGTAGTCCACCGCCAGCACACGCTCTACAATTTTCGTGAGGGTATGCTCTTCGTTATAGATAGGAATGACGACTGACAGTTTCATCCGGTCCCTGTGCCCCTGAGTTCGTCCGGTTTGTAAGCTACAAGTTTAGCAGCGTAAGGCAAGGTTTTTCAGAGAGGCTCGAGAACATGTGTAAAGGTAGCCCGGGGTCGTTGACCCCGGGGAAGGATCAAAGTACGCATTTAGCACAACCCGGTTTCAGCGAAACCGGGCTACACAGATCAACACTCAATGCCGTGTTCCTCGGCAACACCGGTCAGCAAGCCGTTGATAGCGTCCAATGCGTCACTTGCAGCAGCGAGAATCGCATTCTCGTCTGCTTCCATAGCGACACGGTCTAGCATAATCCGTTCGGCAGCTGCATGTTCGACATCTGCAACGAAATGTTCGGTGAAGTACGCCCATGTATCGTCATCGGTCATGCCATAATGCGTTTTCAATCCGTCAATCTTGGATAGTGATACTTCCGGGATCTGGCTCTCGTATGCATACAAGGCTGCCAGCCCTTCCGCAACCGATCGCTGTCCACATATAGAGCGGAAGCTGTCAATCGTGGCATATGTGTGCGCGTTCGGCTTTGCGCTATCGGCTTCGGCAGCCGTCATCCCCAAGCCTTCGGCGAACTGTAGCCATAGTTCAGGGTGTGTCGGATGCTTGCCTTCCTCGTCGTTGAGATTTTCAACCAGCAGGTGACGAACCTCCAGGTCATCGCAGTTCATGTGCACTGCGCTGAGGTAGGTCGGGAACGCTTTCACGTGCTGGTAATACTGGCCTGCGTAATCGCGCAATGCATCCAAACTCAGCTCACCGGCGGTCCACGCCTGGTAAAACGGGTGCTTGAGCAGATGCTTGGACTGAATCAAGGCATCGATACGGTCGAGCAGTGTGCTGGCTTCAATGGTGGCGGACATGGGGATCTCCCTGTAGTTCAATGAACAGTTGGAAGACGGGAGACCGCAACGCGCGGACGGGTAGTGGTTTCCCGTCAATGTTGGCGTTGCGACCCATGCACAGGGGCGTGGGGAGTGTCACACGCATTCGTTAGGTATTCCTAACGCAGGGAAGGTAACTGTGCAGGAGGGTGCCCGCAACGCTTGCCCGCTTCCTCTCGTTCGGGCTACCTTGCGCGGGTTGGCTGTGTAGCCCGGTTTCGCTGAAACCGGGGCATGGTTGAGCTTGGCAGGCTTACCCCGGTTTCAGCGAAACCGGGCTACATGTGAAACATCACCAAACACGATACACAATCATGGCATCCCAAAAACCTCGTTCGTTCAAAGGCACACGTGACTTCACACCGCGGGAGATGATCCCACGTGAAGAGATCATTGGCAAGATGAAGTCTGTCTTCCGACTGTACGGCTTCAGCCCGTTGGAAACCCCGGCGTTGGAAATGCTCTCTGTCCTGACCGGTAAATACGGTGAAGAGGGCGAAAAGCTGCTCTACAAACTGGACTACAAGAATGACGAGTTCAAGAACCGGGTAGCATTACGATATGACCTGACGGTTCCGTTAGCACGGGTGGTCGCCTCGCATCCGGAGTGGCCGGTGCCGTTCAAACGTTACCAGGTGCAGCCGGTCTGGCGTGCGGACAAACCGCAGACCCGTCAGGGTCGGTTCCGGGAGTTCTACCAGTGTGACATCGACACTGTCGGTGCGCCGGAAGGTCTGGCGGATGCAGAGATCCTGGCATTGACTGTTGCCATGCTCGACGAGCTCGGGTTCAAGGACGGTGACAAGCGGGCTGTCGTGCAGTTGAATCACCGCAAGGTGCTGGAAGGGATCTGTGTGTATGCTGGTCATCCGCGTGAGGACCTGGCCGGGTTCTGCCGTGTACTCGACAAGCTGGACAAGATCGGACGTGACAACGTTTACGAAGAGTTGCGCAAGATCGGTGTTACCGACGGTGGCCTGAAGCACTTGGACGAAGTCCTCCCGCTTGGCGAAGAGTCGACCAATGCGTGGTCCGTGATCAAACAGCTGCGTGAGGTCTTTGCTGATGAACCAGCAGCCCTCGAAGGTCTGGACGGATTGGAGCTGATCCTGATCAATCTCGAGCAGTTGGGCACACCGTTGGATCGGATCAACCTCAACCCGGCGTTGGCCCGTGGTCTGGACTACTACACCGGCGCGGTGTTTGAGTCTACTATCCCTCAGCAACCGCACATCGGTTCGTTGACTGGTGGCGGACGTTACGACAAGCTGATCGGTCTGTACGGCGGTGGTGACAAGCCAGCAGTCGGTACGACTATCGGCCTTGATCGGATGTTTGCCGCGATGGAACAGCTCGGCATGGTCAACACGGACGCGGCAACGGTCACCCGTGTGCTGGTTGCGGCGTGGTCGTACGATCAGATGCCAGCGTGTTTGCAGGCGGTGCGGGTGTTCCGTGACGCTGGTGTCCCGGCCGAGGTATTTCCGACCGCAGGTAAGCTGAAGAAGCCATTCTCGCATGCTGACAAGCTGAACATCCCGTTTGTCGCAGTCATCGGTCCGGACGAAGCTGACCACCCGGACGGCTTGCACGTCAGCCTCAAGAACCTCGCCCAGAGCACTCAGGAGACAATGCCGGTAACCCAAGCTGCAGATACTGCGTCACAAGCCTGACACAATAGTTAGTCGGATCAGCAGCAACGCAGGCAACTGGGGATCAACGATGATTAAGATGGGTAAAGCGCCATCGGGCATGACCGGAGTCCGCACGTTTTTCAAAGTAGGAACCTGTTCAGAGACTCTGTGCAATGTGCTCGACCGGGCATATGCGAATCCGCTCTTGAATGAAGAACACGCTTCGATGACTTTGGCCGGTGGTATCATGCAGAACGGATACCAGTGCGGTATGGTCTGGGGCGCGACGTTAGCTGCAGGTGCGCAAGCCTACAGATTACACGGCTCTGGCCCGAAAGCTGAGATGGCTGCGGTTCTGGCTGCACAGAATGTTATCTCATCCTTCCGTGAACGGTATAACACAATCGACTGCTTCGAAATCACGGATACGGATTGGCGCAAGAAGAGCAATATGATCAAGTTCATGCTGAAGGGCGGGCCTATCGGTTGCTTCAAGATGGCTGGCAAATACTCCCCCGTGGCCTATAAAGAGGTCAATTCAGCTCTTGCGGACGAACCCATTGAGGTACCTGATTCCCCAATTAGTTGCGCGGGATTGTTGGCAAAGAAGATGGGCGCATCAGAGATGCACCAGACAATGGCGGCTGGATTTGCTGGCGGGATAGGATTAAGTGGTGGTGGCTGCGGTGCTTTGGGTGCGGCAATCTGGATTCTCGCAATGAAAAGCAGTGAAGGAGAAGACGGTAAGGTGGATTACAAAGATCCCAAGCTGCTATCCCTGATTGACGATTTCATGCCGCTCGCCGATTATGAAATGGAGTGCGCCGATATCACCGGACGCAAGTTCAGTGATGTCCACGACCACGCTGCGTATCTGCATGACGGCGGTTGCGCAAAGCTGATTGATGATTTGGCGGCAATGAAATCTGCAACGTAGCCCGGCAACCCCGTTTGCCGGGACTGTTGCTGCCGCCGCAGGCGGCAATTGAATCTGACTACGTGCGGGGCTGCAAGTAGTTCATTTTCTATCACTGGTTAGTCTTTTCTGTTTCTTTTTTCCATTTATTCTGTGTATTACATGGTCAACAGGTCGTTACCATGCCTTACACAACACTTGTCCTTGGTGGGACCGGATTCATCGGTCACCACATCGTCCGCGAACTACTTGAATACGGTCACACGGTTCGTGTGCTCGCCCGTCCCGACGGTGACCGTTCCCTGCTCGAGGGAATGGATGTCGAGATCGTGGATGGCAACCTTACATCCTCTTCCCTGATGTCCGCGTTGGACGGCTGCAACGCACTGATCCACGCCGCCGCGCACTACCCCATCTTCAGTGTCGATCCGGACGAAGAGTCCGAGATCGGTCGCAAGCAGATTCTGAGCATCCACGAAGCGTTAGATCGTCATCCAGTTGAGCGATTTGTTTACATCAGTGGTCCGGCGGCGGTCGGGAAATACGATGATGGGCGCGCAGAGGACGAGGACGCGCCATGGCCGGAAGAACGGATGAAGAGTGCGTACGCTCGGCTGAAACGTGAGATGCAGGACATGGTCCTGTTCGCTGCCCAAAAGCACAATGCGCTCGTTGTCGTACCGACCGGTACATTCGGTCCCGGTGACCGTAAGCCGACAACGGGCCAGGTGATAATCGACGTCGCGAAGAACCGTCTCCCGGTAACGCTCAAGGGAAACTCGAACGCTGTCAGTGTGTTCGCAGTCGCGGAAGGTGTCCGGCTGGCGCTGGAGAAGGGTAAGGTCGGACGGTTGTACGTGCTCGGGGATGAAAACCTGACCATCCCTGAACTGTTGAAACGTATCGCCAGCATCACGCACGGAATGGCGCCGTTGTCAGTATTACCGCCGGAGTTCATCCGTCCACAGGCATTAATCGGGGAGAAGATCGCGTGGCGTGCCGGTGCGGCGAAGCCGTTGGTGCCGGTTGTCGGTGTCGATTTCGCGTTGTACGGCTCATACCTCAGCAGCGATGTCGCGACGCAGGAATTGGGCTACGATCCGTCCAAGTATTCCCTCGACGATGCGATCCGGCAGGCGTTCGAGTGGTTCCAGGACAAAGGGATGGTTTGAAATGAGTTGTTTGTTGTATATATTGTTTTTTTCT
>CAZKGR010000058.1:0-9007 GCA_964552465.1 uncultured bacterium | reverse complement strand
CCACGCCCTGAGCGAAATCTCCCATTTCCATAGCAATTTGTAAATTTAGGTAGACGCAGTCTTGTCTGCCACAGAGAGAGAAAGAATGAGGAAATACTTGGACGTATTTGGAGATCGAGAGTGCTCCTGACTGAGGCATGAAAATGTCGCACTCCATAATCTGACCTTAGCTACCATTCGCATCGAGCTGAACATATTTGTACCTTGGGCGGATGGTCGCACGTAAAAGAAATCGACGAAGCTCGTATCCCCTGTCCGATACCCCGCTGATGGACTATCTCGACCGACTTGAGAACGATGACAAGACCGGTCGCGACATCGCGCATCATGAGGTGCTGGAAGGTCGTGCAGCAATCACACGCAGGCTGAGCCCACCACTTCCTGCGCAATTGAAAAAGGCGTTAAGTGCACTCGGCATCAGCCGCCTGTACAGTCACCAGATCGAGGGTATTCAGCACGCGCGGGATGGTCACAACGTTGTCACCGTAACCCCGACAGCGTCCGGGAAGACACTCAACTACCTGCTGCCCATTTTCGAACAGTTGATCGCAGAACCGGACACCCGCGCCCTACTCCTTTTCCCCATCAAGGCGCTGGCGCAGGATCAATTGAAGAAGATCCATCAGTTGATCGAGGATGCCGGCCTGATCGGGCAGGTCAGTGTTGACATCTATGACGGCGACACGCCTCAATCCCGACGCGCGAAAATCCGCAAGAATCCGCCCAATCTGCTGCTGACAAACCCGGACATGATCAATCACGGATTGCTGCCGTTCCACACTCAATGGCAGGGGCTGTTCGAGAACCTGCGCTTCATTGTCATTGACGAGCTGCACAACTACAAGGGTGTGTTCGGATCGCACGTTCTGCAGGTGTTGCACCGCCTGCGAAGGGTTTGCCTGTTCCATCGAACCAAACCGCAGTTCCTAGCAGCGTCGGCGACCATAGCCAACCCTGGTGAGCTGGCTGAAGCACTGGTCGGGGAACCGTTCGAGGTCGTCGATGGAAACGGCGCACCGCGTGCGAAACGGCACGTCCTGTTTGTCAACCCGTCGGCGAGTCTATACACTGCTGCTGTCCGACTATTGGCCGACTCGACCGCCGCCGGGCTGAAGACGATTGTCTTCACCAAAGCGCGACGGATGACCGAGCTGATTCACAACTGGACGTTGCAATCGAACCCCGAGCTCGCAGGACGGATCAGCGCATACCGCTCCGGCTACTTGCCGAAGGAACGCCGCGAGATCGAGCAAAACTTGTTATCCGGTAAACTGGACGGCGTCATCGCCACCTCCGCACTCGAAATGGGCATCGACATCGGCGGATTGGATGTTGCCGTGCTCGTCGGCTACCCAGGTTCGATTGCTAGCACATGGCAGCGCGGCGGACGGGTCGGCCGCACAGACCGCGAGAGTGCGATCTTCCTACTCGCCCTGCCCGACGCGCTGGACCAGTACTGGATGCGACATCCGCTGGACTTCTTCGGCCGGTCGGCGGAGGCGGCGGTCGTCGATCCTGCAAATCCGTACCTGCTGAAACCGCACCTCGTCGCCGCAGCGCAGGAGACACCGCTCCGTGCGAAAGATCCGATATACCCACGCACGGCCGTTGGCGATCAGGTGGATGAGCTCGTAGAAGAAGAGCTACTGCTCGAAGCGGTCAAGGGGCAGGTGTGGTTCGCGAAGGAGAAACAACCGCAGCGCGGGATCGACATCCGAGGCGGCGGTGAAACGTTCGGCATCCATGAAGAAAATACCGACCGTCTGATCGGCAAAGTCAACGGTTGGCAGGCGCTCGTCGAATGCCACCCCGGCGCGATCTACCTGCACCATGGACGCGACTACCTGATCACCAATCTCGACCTCGGAAAACGTGAAGCGACAGCTCAGAAAACTGACGTCCCTTACTACACCCAGGCCCGATCCGAAAAGGACACAGAAATCCTCGAGGTTTACGAATCCCGCGAAACCGACCGTTACAAGGTGTCGCTGGGTAAGCTGAAGGTGACAGAGACCGTCATCGGCTACGAACGCCGATCCACCGCCGGACGTGAGAAGATCAGCGATCACGAGCTCGACCTGCCGCCGGTGGTGTATGAATCCGTCGGGCTGTGGTTCGAACCGCCGCAGACTGCCATCGCCGGACTGCTCGCCGAACGCCGTCACCCGATGGGTAGCCTGCACGCCTCCGAGCACGCGTCGCTCGCCTTGCTGCCCCTGTTCGCTCTGTGCGACCGGAACGATCTTGGCGGGATATCGTTCACGCGGCACGCTGAAACCGGCGGTGCGGCTGTATTTTTATACGACGGTCATCCCGGCGGGCTGGGACTGGCGAACCGCGCGTTCGATGTACTGGACGAACTGTTCACCCGTGTGCTGGAACTGGTGCGAGATTGTCCGTGCGAGGATGGCTGCCCGTCATGCGTACATTCGCCCAAGTGCGGTCATGGCAACCAACCGCTCGACAAGGAAGGCTGCATCCGGCTGCTCGAACACCTGACCGGCGGGCCGGAACTGAAAGCGGACGAATCCCTGGCAACCGGCGCATTCGGCACCGAAGGACTCGCCCAGACGAAGCCGCTTGGAAAGGGTGGCCCGGCATCCCCTGATGCCGGGGAAGATCAAACTTCTTACCACGGACTTAAGTCCGTGGTAAGTGAGATAAAAACAACTGAAGACGTTGGAGATACAGATATGAGTGAAGCGCAGAACCCAAAAGAATACGAGAGCCTGGTCCCGTTCTGCGAAGGCCGTGATATAGTCGTCTATGACCTGGAAACCCAACTCTCAGCCAGCGAAGTCGGTGGCTGGCAGAACATCCACCTTATGCGTGTTGCGGTCGGCGTCATCTACGAACGTAAGACCGGCAAGTATCTCGTTTACGAAGAGAAGGACACGGACGCGCTGATCGCCCGCCTCGAACAGGCCGAACTGGTTGTCGGATATAACAACCTCCGTTTTGACAACACCGTTTTGACCGCCTACACCGATCACGACCTCCGTGCGATGAACAACCTCGATCTGCTGGCGGAAATCAGCAACCGGCACGGCTTCCGGATGAAACTGGACGACCTCGCCAAAGCGACCCTCAACGCGTCCAAAACCGCAGACGGTCTCCAGTCCCTGCAATGGTGGAAGGAAGGCAAGATCGACCTGATCAAGGTGTACTGCCAGCAGGATGTCAAGGTCACCGTGGACCTGTTCGAATACATCTGCGAACACGGCTACGCTCTGCTCGACCGTCACGGCGAGATGGCCAAACTGCCCGTCACCCTCCCCCTCAAAAACATCATGGGTGAGCCGGATTTGTTTAGTGGACTAGGGTAACTGTCGGCAGCATGGAGCACTCTCTGTCTCCAATTTCTGCCAATTATTTTCTTTCTATCCTGTTGTCATACTAGCAGACAACGCTATTAATATGTACTTTAAGGACTGTTCCGTAATTCTGTAGCTAACGATTTCCTGGGTATTGGGCTCAGTATCTACGTTGATAACGGTTTCATTTGGTTGAGACGCGAAGCTAAGGGAGAGTGAGATGAAGACGCTTAGACTTTTGTTGGTTCTGGCCTTTATGCTTACCTGCATATCTGGCGCACTGGCATTCGAGAAAACGATTCTTGTCGAGTACTTCACAAACGTGAACTGCGGTCCGTGTGCCGGGCAGCATGATCCTATCGAGGACATGTTGAACAACTACACACGTGACGAGATCGCCTACATCTGTTACCACACCTCGTGGCCGAGCAGTTCGGATGGTTACTATGTTGGCAACATTCCGGAAAACACAGGTCGCTGGACTTACTACGGTGTGAATTACGTTCCATGGTTCCAAGGCGAAGGTCTTTGGGGTGATCAATCCCAGTTGAATTCCCTGCTGCCGTTGATAACACCGCGCATCGGCACTTACACGCCGTACCAGATTGAGTTTGACGCGTGGCCAGAACCTGGCGTAGATGTACCGATTACGGCAACTTTAACCTGCGCCGAAGCCACCCAGGGCGACATGCGCTTCAACATCGTACTCGTTGACAAGATGCAAGTCGTCGCGCCAGGATCAAATGGCATTGATGACTACAAGTACAACATGATCGACATGGCTTACAGTTATCAGGGTCAGAGTTTCACATCAGCTGGCGGCAATGAACAGCTTGTCTATAACTACACATTCGACATCCCAGACAACAACACTTTTGGCAACCTGGGTGTTGTAGCATACGTACAGGACTACTCCACGAGTGAGATTTTTCAGGCACGCTACCTGTCTTCCCCGGAAGTTATCATCAACGGTGCTGTTACTCATGAAGTTACTGGTGATCCGATCGAAGGCGTCGAAGTATTGCTTAACAATGGAGTCGATGGTAGCACCGTCACCAATGCGGAAGGTGGCTACGCATTTTTCGGACTCGTGGAGGGCGATTACGAGATCTTAGTGTCGCTGGAAAACTACGTGGATATCACGGTTGAATCGCAGTTCTATGCATTCGGCATACATACTATTGACTTCGGAATGGAAAACGAAAACGTAAACCTGCCGATGATCGGGTATGTCAATACAGAAGGAGCAGCAAATGGCGGAGGCACGATTGTTGGTGACCTTGGTTACTTCGCCCAGGGGAATTCTGGTCTGCGAATTGTTGATGTTTCGGACCCGACAAACATAACCACCCTTGGCAGTACCACCGTCGGAGCGATGGCAAAAGACGTTATCGTTAATGGGTCTGCGGCCTATGTTGCAACCACCTCGGGCTTCAAGGTTGTTAATGTAAGTGATCCTGCGAATCCCACATCAGGCCAAGGGATGAGCTTTGGCAGCACTGCCGGGATGGACCTGGCAGGAAACTATTTCTTCGCGGCTTCTGCCACGAATGGAATGATAGTTATGAATGCTGCCAATCCGCTCAATCCACAGTACATGACCATGTTTAATACTTCTGGCGAGGCACGTGACATCGTTGTTCAAGGCACGCACGCTTACATCGCAATCTCCGAAAATGGTCTTGCCATTGTTGATGTGAGCACTCCTGCATCGCCTTCACTGGTCACAGAACTTGATGTCGGTCCTTCCTGCACTGCGCTCGATCTCTCCGGGAACATCGCGTATCTCGCGCTCGGCAGCTCAGGCTTTGCAGCGGTCGATATCAGCGACCCGGCCAATCCAGTCCACATAAGTACACTTGCTACGGCCGGTGATGCCGTGCAGATAAAGGTCGTCGATGATGTGGTCTTCATCGCGAACTATTTCTTCGGCCAACGTGTATATGATGCAAGCGATCCGAATAACATGGTAGAGGTTGGCTACAGTCTTACTCCAGATGCCTCAAACCATGTGACGGTTGCTGGTGATGTTGCCTACGGTTCTGATTCAGGCTTCATTTACGCCTTTGACGGTTCTGCCTTCCTCGGTGGTGCCAACGATCCGGTGACGCTTACGCTCGTAGGAACTCAGACCGAAATTCCGGCTGGTGGCGGCACGGTTGTGTACGACGCGACAGTGCAATCCACGCTTCCGTACGCAGTGACGAACTGCTTCTACAGAACGTATGCGCAGTTACCAAACAATGATCTCGTTGGCCCGCTTTCCAACCAGTCATTCACCCTTGCAGCGTTCATGAATGTGACGGTGCCAGGACTAACCCTGGAAGTTCCGATCGGTGCTCCGGCTGGTACGTACACCTTCTACGGCGAGATCTCCAGGCAGGGATTCCCGCAGACGGTGACAGACAGCTTCAACTTCACCAAGCTTGGAGCCGTAACGGACGGCGAATATGTGTTCGATCCGGCTGACTGGAAGTCCGGTGGCAGCTTCATCATCGCGAGTGAAGATGCGCAGGTGATCACTCCGGTCGAGTTCGAGATCGCAGCTGCGTATCCGAACCCGTTCAATCCAACCACATCGCTGGCGCTGTCACTTCCCGAAGCGGTCGATGTGTCTGTTCAGGTCTTCAATGTTATCGGACAGCAGGTGGCCACGTTGACAGAAGGACGTCTGAACGCCGGACAGCACACGCTTACCTTTGACGCGACCGGCCTGACGAGCGGTGTGTATTTCATTCACACCAACGTCCCCGGTCAGTATTCCAACGTGCAAAAGGTCCTGCTAGTTCGCTGATTCTTGCGGTGCAAGCTGACTATTGAACTACCTACGCCCGGTCCGGCAACTGCTGGATCGGGTATTTCTTTACGCTGATAATACTAAACCCCATTCCGCATCCTTATCTTATTTGTATGACCGATAGTTCTGGACCACCCATGCCCTATCGCATTCGACATAAGATCACCCTCATCGCGCTCGTGTGGATCATCGTCGGCGTAGGCAACGCATACGCGCAGATCGTGCCGGGCGATTACACCAGCCATGAGATCGACGGGCCAAGTGTGCTGGTGCACACAACTACATCGTCTGTGCGTTATACATTCTTCCGTTCGGACATGGTGAGGATTCAGTTCTTGCCGTCACCAGGCACCGAGTTCGACAGCTCGTACACGGTCATCCATGACGAATCCATCGCTTCCCCGCCGAATATCACCCAATCCGATGAGTGGCTAGAACTGTTCGGCGGCGAGATTAGTGTCCACATCGATAAATACCCGCTGCGTAACAGCTACATCACAACCGCTGGTACCGTCACCGCGGATGATCCAGACGGCGGCCTTGTCGCGAACCAATCCGCACGCACGGTCAGCCTGCAACTCAACCCCGGCGAGCACCTGTACGGCACCGGCGCACGTGGTCAGAACCTCGACCTGCGCGGGTACCAGTTCCCGTGCGAGAATCAGGCGCATTATGGTTATTCCAATCCGCCCGACGCGATGAATGTCAATGTCCCGCTGGTTCTTTCAAGTGACGGGTACGCATTGTTCATCGACAATCCGTGGGTTGGTAGCTTCGACCTCGGCTTCAGCGATGACAACCTGTTGCAATACACAAGCGACGGAGGCGAGTTGGCAGTCTTCATCATCGGCGGCCATACTATCCAGAATCAGTTGGAAGCTTACACATGGCTGACCGGACGTCAGCCGCTGCCCACCAAATGGTCTCTCGGCTACCTGCAATCGAAGTACGGTTACCACACGCAGGAAGAAGTGCAGAGTGTTGCGCAGGAATTTCGCACACGGGGCATCCCGGCAGACGGCATCATCATTGACCTGTACTGGTTCGAGCACATGGGCGATTACGCGTGGGACTACAACGCCTTCCCCACCCCGCAGCAGATGATCGCCGACCTCGCTGACGATGGCTTCAAGACAATCCTGATCACCGAACCGTACTTCATCCAGTACTGTGACCACTACGGCTTCTTGTTTTCGCATCCAGAATACATCGGACGTGAAGCGAATGGAGATCCGTACGAGTTGGATAACTGGTGGTCATGCGGATGCGATGCGTACCTGCTCGACGTCACTGATCCGCAGGCCGCGAACTGGCAGCGTGGGCTGTACGAGGACATCCTCGATGACGGTCCCGCCGGATTCTGGACCGACCTCGGCGAACCAGAACGTCACCCGGGTGACATGCACCACACCCTCGGCCCGCGCGACCAGGTGCACAACCTATACAACCTGTTTTGGGCGGAAACGGTCGCGGATGCGTTCGCGTCAGCGCGTCCAAACGAGCGCTTATTCAACCTCACGCGCAGCGGTTATGCTGGCATTCAGCGGTACGGTGTCACCACATGGTCCGGAGATGTTTCCCGCAACTGGACCGGCTTGGCCACACAGCTCAACCTGCTCCTGAACACCAGCCTGTCAGGAATCGCCTACAACAGTTCAGATCTCGGTGGCTTCACTGGGAATGCTTCCCCCGAGCTGTACATCCGCTGGATGCAGTTCGGCGCGTTCAACCCGATCATGCGAGCGCACGGTTTCGAGAATCATGCCACCGAACCGTGGGGATTCGGAGATGAAGCCGAGCAGATCGTGTCCGAGTTCATCAAGCTGCGTTACGAGCTCATGCCATACATATACGGCCTCGCGCGCGAGAATCACCTGACCGGCATACCGATTGTTCGCCCTTTGTTCTTCGCCGATCCGGACGATCCCATGCTCGCGAATGCCAGCGACGCCTTCCTGTTAGGGGAGGACATGCTTATCGTTCCCATCGTCAATGACGGGCAACGGCAAACATCCATCTACCTGCCACATGGCGAGTGGATTGACTTCTGGACTTATCAACGGTATGCCGGTGGAACAACGGTCGCCCTCGAAGCACCACTCGATCATATCCCCGTGCTGGTCCGAAACGGGTCCACCCTGCCCATGCGATCCACGCAGCAGTACGTGAATGAATCACCACTAGATACGTTGATCCTGTACATCAACCCACACCCGGAACTAAGCGACCTGGTCACCTTCTACGAAGACGATGGCCTGACCCACAACTATCAGTCCGGCATGTATGCTGAGACCGAAATCTCCACCCACTTCGAGGACGGTCCCGGCGAACTGATGACATTTGTGATTGACGCAGGCATCGCTTCTGGTTCATACCCGGGCATGCTCGAGCAAAGGATGATCCTCGCCGAACTGCACCACAGTGCATCGCCGAATGAGGTACGGGTAAACGGTAGCCCAGTGACCGAATACGCGTCCCTAGAGTTGCTGCTCGAAGCCGGGATCGGTTATTACCGGGATGGTATTGCAAGAATTGTCCATGTTCTGGCAGAGAAGGCTGCGGATGAAGCACTGACCGTTGAGGTGGATATGCCTGTGGCCTCGGTTGGGGAGTCTGCCACTTATCCAAGCGCGTGGTTCATTAGCGCGGCTTATCCGAACCCGTTCAACGCGTCCACGGTGCTGACTGTATCGTTGCCGCAGCCGTCTGAGTTGACGGTGACCGTGTTCAACATTCACGGTCAGCAAGTTGCGAGTCTGGCTGATGGTACATACGCGGCAGGACAGGTTCATCTCGTGTTCGACGCGAAGGGATTAGCGAGTGGGATTTACTTCATCCACGCAGACGTCCCTGGTCATTTGAACACGGTGCAGAAAGTGATGCTGATACGATAAGG
>CAZKGR010000057.1:0-9067 GCA_964552465.1 uncultured bacterium | reverse complement strand
ATGATGAGTACTCGGGCGGAGGTGACGCACTCCCTATTCAAAACGTTCAGAACCACATGACCGATCTCGAAATGGGAGTTATCGGTTCTCTGGATGGACGCATACACGAGACGATGATTGAGATCGGGTATTATCAGAGTGCTGTCTACTGGCCCATGGTTGCTCTGTATGAAAACCCTGAGTTCGGTTCTTCCTATTTCCTCCAGCAGAAAGAAATCACGGTTCAAGGCGTCTATTTCTCGTTGAACACCAGACCGAACCCAGATGGCTGGCCCATGCATACGCAGTTGATGGCCCGGGTTGGTGGGGCATTGGGCATGGAAGCGCGGTTCAGGTACGAACACAAGATTCTTCAACGCTGGTTCATGGGCCTGGAGCTGGATGCGAGTTATCGGATCATTTCTAACTATACCGATGAGAATGACGAGCAATTCCGGATCAGCCACAACAATCCCCGGGATGTCAGGTACCAACTCACCCTCTATTCATTATTTGTCCTGCTCTAGAAGTGTCATTAATGCCTGAATTAATGCTATCTGCGGCACGTCGAGGCACCGGGTTACACTAGAAAGCATGCCCGATCGAGAGGTGGAAAGCGCCTGGATCTTCGCCCGCTTTCGGATTAATGTTGAAGCCATAATCCACGCGGAACAAGCCAACCGGCGAACTGACCCGTACACCCAACCCCGGCGTCGAACGCAGATCCATCAAGCCGAAATCATCAGCCTGCTCGAACACGTTCCCGACATCGTAGAACCCGACCATGCTGACCCAACGCCAGATATGCTGGCGTACTTCGAGTACATTCCAAGCGAACTTTGCACGACCACCCAGCGGAGTGCCATCGTCCTCGTCCACTGGTCCTACGCTACGATATGGGAACCCCCGCAACACGTTTGGCCCGCCAGCATACAAACGTTCTCCGAGTGGAATGTCTGACAACCCACTCCCAGCATCTACCCAACCAACTTCGATATTTGTCGCCAGCACTGTTCCCTTGGTCCACTCGTGGAAGAAGCGGAAATTCAAGCGAGTCTTGAAAAACTCATTTGTACTCCCGAAATACTGAAGTGCGTACTCGTTGGACAGGTTGGCAACCCAGCCAGCGCTTGGCGTAAACGGATCGTCACGCATGTCATAGCTGAAGCCCTGGTTCAGCGAACGAATACGCGGGCTGGTTTCTTCGTCGAATTCATACACGTCGATGTTCGTATACTCTGCGTTCTCATAACGATAGCTTACCGAGAAGAATCCACGGCCAAAGATGCGGCGGCTCTCAGTCACAGTACCGCCGTACGAAACATAATCGAAACTCGGCTCGTCGCGGAATTCGCCCGTTATCGTGACATCTGTGTTCCAGCGGAAGTAAAACGTCCGTGGTTCCAGATATGAGAATTGAACTCCTCGGTCGATGTAACTGATCCAGGTTTCCAGGCCGGCTGCGCGTCCGGTGCCAAACATGTTTTCGTTGCGTATACCAATACGCCCGCGCAGCTTCTCGAGCGTCGCAAAACCCACAGAAGTGGTAAACAGTATCGGCGGTTTGTCGACAACTTCAACCAGGATATCCTTGGACGTCGAATCGCCGGATAAACTGGGTTCCTGCCGAATGAACACACTGCTGAACAAACCGGTTTCATACATATACCGTTGGCTCATTGCGAGCTTGGAATAGCTTAGAATCTCGCCTGTTGCAAATTCCAGTTCACGACGAACGAGAAACGATTGGGAGTGTCGTAATCCTGACATGATCACCTGCCCGACTTTGAATTGTGTGCCTTCGGTGATCGATATGTCGACGTAAGCTTCCAGACTCTCCTTGTCGATCATTACTGCAGGATTTACGCTGGCTTCGATATACCCTTCTTCAGCATACATGCGAATGATCTTCTCCGCACCAGCCCTGTTTTTGAGTCGATCCAACGGGTCGCCGGGCGCAACGTTGAATGCCTCAAGAACCTGTTCATTATCGAACGCTGTATTCCCTAACGGCAGCACGTCCACAACGTATGTGCGTGGCCCTTCTTCAACCGTAACTGTTATCTTGGCCTGCTTCTTCGACGAATCGATCTCCGCAACGTAATCCGTTACAACAGCATCCAGCCATCCTAACTGCTGGTAGTACAACTCGATGAATTGCACATCCTCTTCAAGAATGTCTTCGTCATACTCAACATCATTGAAGAAACCAAAGAATCCGGTAGGACGCATGATCATATTTGGCAGTAGATCTTCATCGCTGACGATATCGTTCCCAATGAACGACACCTTGCTGACCAGAACCTTGTCCTCTTCCGCGCTCACCAGAGGAGGTCGCAGGATAACGATCAGCAGACAGGCCAGAAGTCTGGCAGCATATGTCAATCTAGCTCGCTTCATTCCCAACGGATCTCGTTCCAACGAACCTTCATCTTCAAATCGATGCTGCCCTCGCCTTCCTGATTCGTCTCCCCGGTAATCATCCAGCGTCTGTCTAGGAAATATGTGACGCGGATGGTGTTTTCGTTGAAGCCACTCACGTTCGTGATGTACGTTATCTCCGCACGGTTGGATATTTCTTTCGTGGCGAGCAGTGTTGCCCCACTCTCCTCAGGCGCAAACAGATTGCCCTGCACACTCACTGATTCGAGCCCAATAGCACTGCCCAATGCCCCACCCACGTAGTTCGATAACGCCCGTCCAGCGAATGCCCCTGCCTGACTGCCCATACCGCCCTGACTCGCATCAGGCGTTCCAAAGGTTAGCAGCGAAAGAATACTCGACTGCTCGAGGTACGGATCTGAAGTCATCTCTATCCGGGCACTCTTGGCATTTCCAGTGATCATCATCGTGATGTCGTATTGGAACTGTTCACCCTTTTCGTAGTCAATTACGGTACTTGTTCCTACCACATTCAGGTAAGGATTGATGTCCTGGGTATCTACAAAATCAGCGACCCCTTCCTCGATTTCAAATTTGCGATCGAGGTACATCACGTACCCTTCATCCAGCAAAACTCGCCCGGTAATCATTGGATTACCGATAGTGCCGATAACGCTGATGTTCGCATCCATACGTACTTCGGCCAGATTGTTGTCGATCCACAACTGGTCCGCTTCACGTAGACGCAAATCCAAGTCAATGTTATCAGCAATTTCATTCGGCTTTCGCAAGGATCGGGTCGGGGGATCGTTCATCATCCGCAGGATGGTGTCGAGACGATAGTCACGCACATACCTGGTCTCACCAATTCGGACATCCCCGCTTAAGACGTGACGGTTC
Source organism: uncultured bacterium (assembly GCA_964552465.1). GTDB lineage: Bacteria > Electryoneota > Electryoneia > Electryoneales > Electryoneaceae > BMS3BBIN04. Next base: position 5,806 of record CAZKGR010000057.1, on the reverse strand, counting down.
TGCTCGTTGGTGACGAAATCGAGAGTCATTCCATTCAGGCGGACGGAGTAATCATCCTGTTCCAGCCCGATATTCCCGCCTCGCAATTGCAGATTGAAGATTGGGTGTTGTTCATTCAGTCCCACCAGTCCGCTGGCAATCAATCGCCCATCATCTCCAAACTTGGCGAACAAAGTATCAATCACGATGCTGTCGTTCTCGATTTGAACCGTAAACTCGCCATCATGCAAGCGTTCACGAACATCCTTTATCGCAACACGAATCCCCGAACCTTGTAGTGTGCCGTGGATGTTCGGGATGCCTGTATCGCCCTCCACCGTTACTGTTCCGGTTAGGATTCCTTTTATACCCTCGATTTCGGGTACAATTTCTTTCAGCGGTGCTACCGGCAGTTCAGGTAAAGCAAGAGTCGCGGTATATCCATGACGATCATGATGGGCGTCAACTCGTAAAGCGTGGAATGTATCAACCTGAACATCAGCGAGAACCTGGATCGCCAGGCTGTCAAGGATGGAAAGTCTGCCCGCCAAGTGAAAATCATGACCGATTGTGGTCATGTCGATCCGCTCTATGTGTACCGATGAATCCCACTGGGTGACATTCACATTGATCGAATCGAGCGGTGGCTGGTCATCGCCAAACTCAATTCGGCCATCGTCAAGATTGAGTTCACCAAGCACAGATGGCGCGGATAAGCTGCCGGCTAAATTGTATGCGACGGTTAGTATTCCGTCAACATGCACATCATCCGGCAACATTGAGTTCAGGAAATCGAGTTGGATATCATCTCCCACAACCTCACCAGAAATCGGCTGATCCATGGCAATTGCGAATCCAGTTGCCGAACGTTCGAGCGGCAGTCGGATCGACGCCGTCATAGGTTCACTCGACTGAATACTGGCCGCCAGATCCGACTGGAGTTGAGTGGAATCGAAGGAGGATGTTAACCGGAATGAATCGATAACAAATTCGTCTGTTCGCAGCGAGTCTGCAGACAGGGTAATCGTACCGTGTGGATCATCCAGCGATCCATCAACCACCAACTCGATGTCCAGTTTACCGCCCAATCCGGAGATGGACGGATGAACATGAGGCACATTCGCCAGATTCAGCTCGCGTCCTTCCCCGCGGACACTGATCCGTTGTCCGTCCGATAACGCAAAACGCAGATTGAAATGATCACCGGCTGTTCGACCTGAACCTCGCGAGGGTGCTTCACCAAACTCTCTTCGGCGCGGAGAAATCTGTGATTCAGGCGCAAGGACCCATAGCGATAATTCACCACTTGAATCCGGGATTGAGTAGTTGCCCTGCATGAGCAAGCTGCGGTCAGTCTTGGTCACCTCGAGCTTCGTCAGTTCCACCTGATTGTTACGGAAACTGATCCTCGTGTCGAAATCATCGGCAACCAGTTCGCCATATCCCAGATCCGTGCCTGCGAGTTCCAGCGACCCTGTAACATCGGGCAGCTCACCGGAGACACTGGCTTCATACGAAAATCCGCCGCGCAGATCGGTCAATCCAAACGGCGCCGTCGCAGTGTCAATCACACTGATCATTCCAGCCAGGTAGCCACGATCTATCGTCACTGACGAGTCTTCGTACATCAGAATAACCTGCAATGAATCCACCGGAAAATTCTGATAGACCAAACCGTCGCTGCTGATCGCTGCCGACACATTCGGATTCTGCGAACTCCCAAAGATCGAACCTCGGAGACGCAGGCTTCCCGTCACATCCTCAACGCCTGCCAGGCGTGTCAATTCTGTCAGATCGTCAACCGCAACATTGAATTGGCCGAACACATAGCTTGAGTCGATTTCCGCGGTGGCGCGCAGGGATGATGAGCCGTGGAAGAACTGCAGGTCACCCGTATGATGATGAAAATGCATATTCAGCGATATGGGCTCGATGGATTGGTCATCATGCGTGATCAGGTCAGCAGCTAACTCGGCATCAATAGTCTGAGACCACGGTTCGTTCAAAGGACCACGCGATAACACAAATCCGCTTAACCGGCCATCCAGCTGTGATGGAAATGCAGAATCTGCCTGATCCACTGCATCCACTTTAGCTATTGAAGCTATCACTTCATGTACGCGCCGAACATCTATACCGTCCAGATCAACCTTCAGGTGATGGGTCAGAAGCTCGTCAATGGCGAGTGAACCTGACACTCGGATATGACCGTCAAACACATCAGCGCGCAATTGGTCCAGCTTGATTCCGGACAATGTTGCCGATGCGCCCAGCAGCACATCATAAACGGTCAATTCACCCGCTTGCAGCTGATCCGACCTGACCTGCGCAACGAAATGCGGATCATCCTCCGAGCCTTCAACCGTGACATCCAGCGCCAGTCGCCCAGCCAACGGCTTGACCTGAGTCGGAACCAGATCAAGAAGCTGTGGACTCAACGATGAGAGGTCCACGTTGAGACGCAGTCCGGCTTGGATCGCCTGGAGTGAATCCTGATCAGTATCAATCTCAGCCTTTGCAGACCCGGTCAGCTCAGCACCGGGTGTATTCACAGACAGCCTGTCGACACTTAGAAAGTCCCCACTATACCGCCCACGGAGAAAGATGTCCTGCAACAGAAGGCTCCGACCATCGGTGTCCACCTGCACCTGGTCCCAATCGAGCTGATAATGGAAGAGTCCACCGAGTTGACCGTTCACATGAACCACGGCGCTGTCGAGTTGAGTGTGCAACGGCAGCGCCGCATCACCATATGTCGCCTGCGCGATGTGGATCCGTGCACCGCCAAGTGAGAAACGGTACGAGGATGATTCAGCATCTTCGGTGGCTTGCTCGGAAGTGCTCTGGCTTGTGGTATCCGCACTCTCAACCGCTGCGTCTGAAGAAAATGCTGGGAAGTTCAACTCGCCGTGTTCATTCATCACTAGATGCGTGACTAGGCTGTCTACAGACAGCGAATCGATGCGGATCATCCCGCTCATCAACGGCAGCAGATCGTACTCAATCTTCAACCGCTCAAACGCGAGCACATCCTGGTCTGGGGCGATCGTCCGATGACGGACATGCACATCGCGAAGTGTGAGCTGGGTGAATAACGAGGTCGAAACGTCGCCGATCTCAATATCCAGATCGGTCATCGCCTCGAGTCGCGTCATCGCTTCCCGACGGATGAACTCTTCGCCCAGCGGAGAGCTAAGGAAGAGCAGCGCACACACCACCAGTACCACTGGCAGCAGGAGCAGGATTGTTACGATACGGATGCTTCTCTTAGCGTTGGTGTTCATTCGATATCAGTTGTAAACGCCATTTAACACATCAGCCGACGGTCAAACTACAACACACATGCCCTGTCTGCCGCTGCTGTACAAATCCTTCGAGCCGTTACAGGAGACGCCAAACCCGCAACAGGGTTTAACGATGCCGCTTGCGTCGCCGTAACTTACACTATTCATCTTGACACGCGAGGATCGTTATGGATCGCCACAACCTCTACATCGACGGCGAGTGGATCAGTACCGGAAACTGGGACACTGTCACCGACAAATACACCGGCGAACCGTTCGCCGAAGTCGCACTCGCTGGCGATGCCGAACTGGAACGCGCCTGCACCGCCGCCGAACGCAGCTTCGATCAAACCCGCTCCATGAGCGCGTATCAACGTGCCGAGATCCTCGACTTCATCTCCGCAGAATTGAAACGCCGGGCTGATGAGATCGCACGCGTGATCGCCGTCGAAGGCGGCAAGACATGGAAATACGCGCTCGGGGAAGCCGCCCGTGCGAACGAGACATTCACCTTCGCTGCCGGTGTCGCCCGAACCTTACACGGCGAAACCGTCCCGATGGATGCATCCTCACGCGGAGGCGACTACTTCGGGATGTGGATTCGCGAACCGGTCGGGGTCGTCGGTGCGATAACACCGTTCAACTTCCCACTCAACCTCGTCGCGCACAAGGTCGCTCCAGCAATCGCGGCGGGCTGCCCGATTGTGCTCAAACCGGCCGGTACCACGCCAATCACCGCCCTGATGCTCGCCCAGATCATCGACCAGACCGACTGGCCGAAAGGCGCGTTCAATGTCCTGCACGGTAGCGGCCGCACCATCGGCATGGGCATAGTCAAAGATCCACGAATAGCCAAGCTGACCTTCACCGGGTCGGTCGAAGTCGGCAAAACCATCAAACAACATTCCGATCTCAAACGCATCACCCTCGAACTGGGCAACAACTCGCCGGTCGTGGTCGATGAAACCGCTGACTTCGAACACGCTGTCAGCCAATGCGTGATGGGTGCATTTGCCCACACCGGCCAAGTCTGCATCTCGGTGCAGCGCATCTATGCCCATGACGCCATCGCGGACGAGTTTATCACGTGGTTCGTCCAGCAGACTAAGGAGCTGAAAGTCGGTCATCCGCTTGAGCAGGACGGTGACGTCAGCGGGCTGATTTCTACTGTCGATGTTGACCGCATCGACCTGTGGGTCAAGGAAGCTGTCGCAAACGGTGCGACTGTGCTGGCTGGTGGGAAGCGAATCAACGACCGTGTATACGCACCGACGGTGCTCACCGATACGCGCAAGGAAATGAAAGTCTGGTCGGACGAAGTGTTCGGACCGGTAGTTCTGATCGAACGCGTCTCATCATTCGAGGAAGGGTTGAAGCTGGCCGATGACACTCGCTTCGGTCTGCAAGCTGGCGTGTTCACCAGCCGCATTGACCAGATGTTCGACAGCATCAAACGCTTGAACTTCGGCGGGGTGATCGTTAACGAAGTCCCGACCTACCGTGTTGACCAGATGCCCTACGGCGGCAACCGCAACTCCGGCATCGGACGTGAAGGCCTGCGCTTCGCCGTCGACGAAATGACCAACATCAAGATGGTTGCGGTGCGTGTGTAGCCCGGGTTCGTTGAACCCGGGAAAAGTCCGGGCTACGCTTGCTTTACTTGCACTTGGCGGTTAGCTTCAATACGTGTATGCAATGCACGTCCTGAAGTTTGCAGTGGGGGTTGACCATGCGACAGCAATATGTGTATATCCGGATGGTATCGTTTTTTTTGATTGTATTACTCCTCTGTAATCCAAGCCTTGCTCAGACAAAAGTCTTTATTGAAAACCCCAAGCCGTATTACGAATCATATACGAGGTATTCGGCGACAAGATTGCCATCATGGGTCGAAGAAACTGAAAACCGAAATGATGCTGATTTCATAATTCGTTATGAATCTGTGCAGCGAAGAGGATTTAACACCGCATCTCCAACCGCACTCATTTGGTCAACATTGATAGGATCAATACTGGGGGGAGTTTCAACATTCGGTATACAAGGAGATGATAGAGAAGCAAAAGATGATAATGCCGGTGTTTGGACTGGAAGTATTATAGGCGGTGTTATTGGATTTTTGGTGAGCGGAATGACCGGTCCCCTTGTTTCTTACCCTCGAATAGAATTATTTGACCTTACAACAGGCGAATCTAGTGACAAAGTTTTTTCTGAATACAAAGATCGGACTCCTTGGTTGGAAGCCACTATCCGTTCTGCAAGAAATGATATTACATCTCCTTCTCTTTCATTTGAAAACCTACTTCCGGAAGATACTGATCAATCCCACTTGTCAGTACGCATGACTGCTACCGACGATGTACGACTTTGGAGTACTAAAACATTTGTAAATGGAAAGATGACTGTAAATGGTAAGTTGATTGGTAGTAAGACATTTGATTTCAATAGTATAGATAATTATTCTCAAGATTTATTATTACCTCTTCAATTAGGAACTAATAATATTAGGTTCCACGTAACTGATTGGTGTGGTAGAAGTACAGAAG
>CAZKGR010000056.1:0-9594 GCA_964552465.1 uncultured bacterium | reverse complement strand
TCGATAAGGCTGGAGGATTGAGTGAAAACCCGGTTGAGAGACCCATCCACACCCCGGGTTCACGAACCCGGGCTACACATGAGACTACATATCACAGAATTCACCCGCTATCTTATTAATCGGATAGCGGGATTTCTGTTGATTGATATACTGCCCGCCTCAACCCGGAGTTGATCATGCATTCGTATCGAATTGCGACCATTCTGTCATTTCTAATGCTGCTGATCTTTGCAACTGGCGTTTGCGCTGAAAACGTTGTACTGGTGATCATTGATGGCGCCCGATACTCCGAAACATTTGGTGACCCAAATCGGACCTACATCCCTGAAATGGATGATCTCGCCAGTCAGGGCACGATTGTGGACGAGTTCTATAACGATCAGTACACGTACACGTCTCGGGCTGTTCCGGCAATCTGGTGCGGGGATTGGACGTCGGTCCGTGATACGACATATCAGGGTCACAACACTCAGTACACGTTAAGCCCTTCCATTTTTGAGTATTTCCGGCATGACCTGAACGCCCCCGCTACACAGTGTTATTACGTGTTGAAATATGTCGGATCGTTGTGGCTGCCGAGTTTTCATCCTGAATACGGACCCGATTACTGGCCGACTTTCGTTTCGGATGGCTGGACTGACACCGATGTGCTCGAGAATGCGCTTGACATCATGCATGACGAACATCCGCAATTCATGCTGGTTTATTTCGCGGATGTGGATCATGCCGGTCATGAGAATGATTGGAACGGTTATCTCGAGGCGATTGAAACCGCAGATGCATGCGTGGGAACATTGTGGTCAGCGATCCAGGCAGATGATTTTTACCGAGACAATACGACGATGATGGTCACGAACGATCACGGCCGTCACGATGACGCTCATGGCGGATTCTCTGGTCACGGGGATAGTTGCGATGGCTGCCGTCATATAATGATGCTCGCCATTGGGCCGAACATTCAGCATAGTGTCATGACAACAAGCTACCGTACCATACCGGATTTTGCGGTGACTGCGTGCGAGATTCTCGGTGTTGATCCAGCGTATGCCAGCGGTGAAGTCATGGATGAAATCTTTATCGAGAATGTTGTGGCTGAGCGAAATCAAGCATCTCTCCCTAATCGAGCGGATACGTGCACTGTGTACCCGAATCCATTCAACGCGGCAGCTACGGTGTCGATTACACTCGAAAAACCGGGTCGTGTAACTGTTGATGTGTTCAACCTGGTGGGTGATCGTGTAGGCACTCTGAGCAATAGTTATCTATCCATCGGTGACCATCGCTTCTCTCTTTCCGCGAGCGACCTGCGCTCAGGAATATATTTTGTACGAGTTACTCTTCCAGACCGTACAGTCGAAACGCAGAAAGTGATGCTGATTCGTTAACTGCCATATCCCGTTTTCTCCTCAAATTTGCGACAGCGAGTCACGACAAAATTCTTAGAGTTTTTTTGATCCAGCCATTTGTTTTGCCTTCCATTTTTGTATAATTGAACGGCTGCGAAGATTCGCAGTGTGCAATACACAGATCCTGAACACGTGCACGGTTTTCCTTTTAGGAATAACTCTGGATCTGCTTTAGGAACGGGGTCACTGATGAAAAAGTACTTGTTTGCAGTTCTGCTTTTGTGTTTGACATTTTCGGCTGTAGCTCAACCTGAGATTTGGCCTGAAACGACAATCACTGATCAATTACCGGGGGCTTTGGCGGTTACCGCGATCGATATCGAGCATGATGGGGATTATGATATCTTTGCCGTCGCTTATTCTGCTGGGGAAGTCTGGTGGTTCGAGAATACTGGTGTCGGTTGGGAACAACACCTTGTTGCAGATTCGTTGTCTACTCCGATTTATCTCGCGGCGGGTGATCTGGATGGTGACAATGACGAAGATCTGGTCTCAATATCTTTTCTTGGCGAAACGGTGCATTGGCATGAATATTCGCCATTGGGCTGGACAACACATGAGCTGGACGCATCGTTCGGGCAAGGTCGCCGTGTTATGATTGACGATGTGGATGACGACGGTGATAACGATGTAATTGGTTCGTCTCAAACTGACGGATTCGTTTTTTGGCGCAACAATGGTGGCGGTGATTTCACTCGAAGTACGATTTCTGGAAGCCCAGTTACCGCATATGGACTCGATCTCGTGGACATGGATGACGACGGCGACCTGGATGCGTTCGGATGTGATTATGGTGATGGAACCGTGTACTGGTATGAGAATACAGGGGGTTCCTGGTCTGCCAACACGATCCATAGCGGAAATGCAAACCCTCAAGAAGTTTCTGCCGCTGATATTGACAACGATTTCGACATTGACGTTGTCGTTAGTTATGATCAGACAAACACAATCGTGTGGATCGAGAACCTGGGTGGCGACGATTGGTCCCTGCACACGATTACTTCCGATTTCACAGATCCGAACGATGTGGTCGCAGTGGACATTGACAATGACAGTGATCCTGATGTGATCGCGTCCTCGTACAATGGTGGAATGGTAACATTGTGGGAGAATGATGGCGGCACATGGGTGCAGAACAACCTCAGCGAAGATTATCTAAATGCCTGGTCTGTATCCATCGCAGACATGGACGGTGATAACGATCTTGATGTTGTAAGTTCATCATATTGGGCAGGTATTATTTCTTTCTGGTCGCAACCGGGTATAGGCTTCCCTGTTTCGCTCAGCATGCAAACCAACTGGTGGCCAATTGAAATCCCTGCTGAAGGGGGAGTATTCCTGTATGGCTTCCGATTGCTCAATGCAACTGGAACCATGTTCACCGGGGCACATTACTGGAACCAGGCGGTTTTTCCAGACGGGACTTTGACCGGTGTGTTCAACGTGACGAATGCTGTGATCACGCCGTTCATGGATGTACTCGTTTGGAATATCGTACAAGAGGTACCTGCGAATGTGCCGGAGGGACAGTATACATACATCGCCCGTATCGGGTATCAACAAGCGTACGCTGAAGGAAACTTCGTCTTCACCAAGCTGGGTGCCGAAGGATCGAGAACCGCAAGCGCTGATGATTGGGACATGGGTCCGATCAATTTGGCAACTGGAAACACAGAATCTGAGGCACTTCAACCCGATAGATTTACGATGCATCCGGCGGCACCGAATCCATTCAATGCCATGTCTACCTTGTCGGTTACGCTCTCCACGGCAACAAATTTGCGGCTCGAACTTTTCAATGTAACGGGTCAACGTGTTGATATTCTGGCAGACGGTCAATACCAGCTCGGGACACACTCATTCTCGGTTGACGCTTCGAATCTTTCATCGGGCGTCTACTTCCTTTGCGCAAGTGTTCCAAATCAGGCCCAGCAAGTACAAAAGCTCATGTTGCTACAATAATTGAAGACACAACTCGTGTGAATTTTCAGCCTCCCGTCAGGAGGCTGTTCTTTTGTAGATTGGTTCTGGATATCAGCATGAGCAATATGGCACGTATATCTTAGCGAGGCGTTAAGATCGTCGTACGACCGGGAATTTATTAAACCATCCGAATCTCAAAACGTCAAATAGTAAACGTTACTGTTCAGATATCAGGGAGTTGTGAATGAGTACGCAAATGAAAAGCTGCCGGATCATTTCAGTGACAGTCGTTGCACTGGCAATCTCCTTTCCCTTTACGGTTCATGCTCTCGGTCCGACGCTTCCGTCGGATATGTTCGAGTTTACGACCAGTGGATCGCTGGTTGGTGACAACGGATATTATTTCATCGACCCACAGATGATGGGTAATCCCGGACAAACTACTCAGTACGCGATGATCCTCAACGGTCAGGGAGAAGTCGTCCAATTCCTGAAACCGAGAGGGATTCCAATGTTATCGAACTGGCAACCGATTGATAGTGCTGGTGTCTACACATACGCCTGGGGTAACACAAATTATCCATCTGAGCTGCACATTCTCGACAACGGTTTCGACTTTCTCGATTCGCTGAGTTCAATTAATCCGTTCAATGATAGCCTGCAAATGGATGGTCATGAGTTTCATTTAGAAGCTGATGGCTCGATGTGGACACTATGGCGTCATAACGCAACCATCGACATGAGCGAATACGTGACTGGTGGGAATCCGAACGCACTTCTCATTGGTCATGACATCGAGAGGTGGGATGCTGACGGGAACCTCGTTTGGGCATGGCGTAGTCATGATCACATAGATCAACTTCCATATACAGGAATCACCAATCCGGGCGCCCTTGTTTTGCCTGAGATTGAGTATCTCCACGTTAATTCATTCGATTTGACCCCAGACGGGGATGTTCTTGTCTCCGCACGAAGGCTGAGTTGCATCTTTAAGATCGATTATGAGACAGGTAATGTTGAGTGGATTCTCGGTGGTGGACCGTTGAATCAGTTTGAATTTACGGGTAATGCGGGTGAGCATCCTCTTTCCTTTAACAGCCAGCACGACGCCCGCATGCTCGAAGACGGTACAATTACAGTCTTTGATAACGGAACACAGCACCAAAGTCCACGGGCCTTCACCCGAGAGTATGTGATCGATCTTGAAAACATGGAAGCGGAACTAACCTGGTATTACACCCATCCGACAGACATCTTTTCCGCCGGTGCGCTTGGTTCGTTTCGCCACTTGCCGGATGGAAACCGCTTGATCGGCTGGGGCGGGCAGGGTCCATCTGTTCAGGTCACATTGCTGGATCCAAGTGATGTTTTGCTTATGGAGCTGGATTTCACATTTGGTGGCTTTCAAAATCCCGCCTCATATCGTGCTGTCTGGTCAGCGGACGCTCCGGTCGCTGATCTTCCAGTTGTTTCTGAGGTTATTGATGAAGGACAGGGGACGATTGAGCTCGTCTGCAACTGGTGGGGTCATGAATCTGCAGTTGAGATGTATGAGCTATATGTTGGATCAGACTGGGATCCGCCGCTGTTGACAACCACTGATACCGGCGTCTTTGTATCAGACCAATATGATCCCATGACTGGGTATGTCGTTCGTTGCCGTGCGCTTGACGGTGATGGAATCCCAGTCAGCGACTACAGTCCACGTCTCCTGATCAACGAACAATATCTAGATATCTCCGAGGATATGCTCGACATTTCAGCGCTGAATCCGTCCAGCTTCACTCTTTTTCCAGCATATCCAAACCCATTTAATTCCTCGGCAATAGTATCGGTGGAGCTGCCATTCGCGAGCAGCATTACGGTCCAGTTGGTTAATGTTAACGGTCAGCTTGTTTCTACACTTACCAGTGGTTTCACCCAAGCCGGCACACACACTTTCACATTAGATGCCACTGATATTGCGTCCGGTGTTTATTTTCTGAGCGCAAGCATTCCGAATCAGGCTCCTCAGATGCAAAAACTGGTGTTAATCAGGTAGCTCATTTCTCATTGAGACTTTTTCAATCGCTACTTATCCAAAACCCTCTCACGAAGGTTTGGTTGCTCAGAGCAAAAATCTCAGTTTTTAGGAAAAGAGATTGTGTGCTTATATCTGTTAATGACTATCTTTTAGCGTCACTTGCATATAAAGGAGACATTCATGGAAAAGCGCACCTATCTCAAATCTCTACTCGTTCCTTCCACATTCATTATCCTTTTACTGCTGTTCCTGACGAGCTCTGTATCAGCTCAATACACGATGTATGAACTGGAAATCCCAGTTCCTGGGGACACATGGCTGGCTGCGGATTTATACACTCCAGACATTGACGAAGCTCTACCCATCATTTTCATCCAAACACCGTACGACAAGGAGTCGTATCGCCACCGTCCAATGCCGCTTGAAACGGATAACATCGCATGGGTCGTGATGGATTGGCGTGGCTTTTACGCCTCGGCTCATGCGGAGGTTCTGGTCCCGTTTTACGGTGAAGATGGTGCTGCAGCGATTGAATGGATGGCAGATCAGACATGGTGCAACGGTCGAGTCGCCATGTACGGTGGATCAGCTTTGGGAGCGATCCAGTATCTGACAGCCCAATATCGACCAGAGCACTTGGTTTGTGCTGTTCCAATCAATCATGCTGTCCAGATTCGGTACCTGAAATATTATCACGCGGGCGTTAAACGAACCGAATATGTAGAATCGCTGGGAGGGTGGCAACCAGTATCGTTCTTTGTTGATCGCCACCCGTATCACGACTGGTTCTGGACATTTACTGAAAGACTGAGCGATTACAGTCACAAAATTAATATTCCGATGCTGGTCATCTCTGGTTGGTGGGATATGACACCTGATGAAGCAATCATGACCTATCAGGATTTGCAGCAGAGGACAGAGATTGGCGTACGTGAGCATCACAAATTGCTCATGGGTCCGTGGTCACATTCGACAGTCGACAACTTTTACCAAGGGGCTTGGGTCTTCCCCACTGCAGTTGACGAGGCAAAATGGGAAACCTACGAATTCCTTAACTTTTGGCTGATGCAGGACGAACAGAATTACTACGACCGAGCTCCGGTTCGATATTTCGATCTTGGAACAGATAGTTTCCTCGAAGCTGAAATCTGGCCACCGACGGAAAATGAAGAGCACCACCTGTATTTCGTCGGATCACAACTCAGTGACTCAGCTCCGTCTCTGCCGGATGATTCTCGTGTTTTCGAGTACGATCCACGCGACCCTGTGCCCACTCTTGCCGGACGCCTGTTCAACAACTTCCTCACCGCTGGACCTGGAGATTTGAGCCCGCTCGATGGTCGCACTGACATATTGGTGTACGAAACGGATGTGCTTACCGAACCGATTGAAATGCGCGGGTATATACAAACCAATGTCTTCATGTCATCGGATTGCATAGATACTGACGTTTCAGTCATTCTCGCAGATGTTTTTCCGGGCGGTCAAGCTCGCTTCATAACCGATGGTATTCGCAGGCTTCGGTTCCGGGATGGATTCGGCCAGGATCAACTCGGGGTACCAGGTGAAGTGTATGAACTGGAAATTCCGATGCAAACCATGTCTGCAACATTCCTGCCTGGACACCGGATTCGCCTCTATGTTTCCGGATCAAACTTCCCGCGGTTTGACCGTAACCTGAACAACGGTGGCGAGATGTATGTTGCCGGCGACACACTGATTTCGACAACAACGATTTACCAGGACGAGTTGCGCCCATCGTCACTCGTTTTTGCTTCTCCACAGGTTGCTCAAGCCGACGTCGGTGATCAGGAAAGCATCAAATCATCACTGCCAGAAACGTCAGAATTCATAATCGGAGTGTATCCCAATCCGTTCAATGCGGCGACGACGGTGAAGGTAACACTGCATCGCACGTCACCACTGAGTTTGGAACTGTACAATATTACAGGGCAGCGTGTGTACGTAATTGCGGATGGCATGTATCCCGCGGGCACACATGAGTTTACTGTGGATGGTTCTCAGCTCACATCCGGCGTGTACTTCCTCCGAACCGTTTCGCCCGACTCCCCAGCGCATGTTCGAAAGTTGATGCTGCTCAAATAGTTTCCGATATACACCCGACTGCTAACACGGCGGAGTTCCATATGGAGCTCCGCTGTTTGTTTCATAAATGGCTGGAACCCAGTCGGGGTACGGCATTCGCGTTTTTGGAGTATCGGAGCCCGCGAACAGCATTTTCCCCCCAATTGTGAGCAGATCATTGTATTTCCCGAAAAAGGGTACTTATTTTCGTATCAGGACACGCTAAGGAGCTGCTACCATGATAATGCCCCAAAGTTTTCCCCGTGACATGAACCGCGCCATTTTGTTTTCCACACTCTTATTCCTGTTTCTGTTTTTTATCCCGTTGATCTCTCATGCCGATTTCAATCGGTATGACTTGCAGATTCCGGTGCCGGAGGACACGTGGCTGGCAGCAGATTTATATATGCCGGACACGGCGACCGTCGCGATGCCGGTGGTCTTCGTTCAGACACCGTATAACAAGAACAGGTATCGACGAAGCGGTCCGCCATTAAATACGGAAGCTTTCGCGTTTGTCATCATGGACTGGCGGGGCAAGCATGGTTCTTCGCATGCTGCGGTTCCGTTCCCGAAGTACGGTGAGGATGGCGCTATCGCAGTGGAGTGGATTGCCAGTCGTGAGTGGTGTGACGGAAAGATCGGAACATATGGCAACTCAGCGCTGGCCCAGGTTCAATGGCTCACAGCCAAAGAGCAACCTGAAGGTTTGACATGTATCATCCCAATCAACCACGCAGTAAAGACTCGATACCAGAAATATTATCACGGTGGCGTGAAGCGAACTGAATACGTGGAATCACTGGGCAGTTGGGCATGGGTTCCTTACCTGGTCAATGAGCACCCTACCCATGACACGTTCTGGCAATTCATCAGCCAGATCACTGATTATACTCAGGATATCACCGTTCCTGTTTTGCAAATCACCGGTTGGTGGGACATGACCCCGGACGAATCATTGATGACCTACGCCGCTCTGCAGGAGGTATCCCCAGACAGTGTTCGTGATCAGCACAAGTTGTTGGTTGGCCCGTGGACGCATTCTACCGTTGGCCAGCTGCATCAAGGAGATTACGATTTTCCATCTGCCCAGGGCGAAGCGGCCCGGGAAGCAACGTTGTTTTTCAACTACCATCTACGTGGTGAAGGTGAAGATACCCGGGCGCCAGTACGCTATTTCGAGCTTGGTCCGGACAGCTTCCAAACGGCTGAAACCTGGCCGCCAGAAGGTGTTGAGCAGTTCCCGCTTTTTCTAACAGATGACGGGCTACGCCGCGTTCCCAACGGCAACGGCGCTGATACATTCCCGTACAATCCCCGAACTCCGGTGCGAACCCATGGCGGACGCATAATGACCCGTCACCTGAAAGCAGGACCAGCGAGAATGAACTGGCTCAATCAGCGCGGTGATGTGTTGATGTACCAGACTCCCCAATTGGGCGAAGATGTGCGTGTCGCGGGATACATTCACACCCGTTTGTTCGTTTCAACCAATCGAACAGATACAGATTTCGCGGTGTTCCTGGTAGATGTGTCGCCCAATGGTTCCGCACGCCTGATAACGGACGGTATCCGTCGGCTTCGTTTCCGTGACGGATATGGCCTCGGGCAGGACGCTGTTCCAGGCGAGATCTATGAACTCGATATCCCGATGCAATCGATGAGTGTCACATTTCAACGCGGACACAAGATTCGTCTATATGTCACCAGCTCAAACTACCCCCGATTCGACCGAAACTTGAATAACGGTGGACAGATGTATGTGCCGGGTGACACACTGATTGCGTTGAATACAGTGCATAGAACATCGATTCATCAATCAGCGCTATGGTTGGGCCTGCTCGATCCACCTGCCACTTCAGTGTTTGATGATTCGCAGCAGGACGTGGCGCTGCCTACTGAGTTTTCGATGAACGCGTATCCCAATCCGTTCAATGCGGCGACGACTGTGTCTATGAGTTTGCCGCACGGTGCTGAACTTTCAATCAATGTTTATAACGTTGTCGGTCAACAGATCGCCACGCTCGCAGATGGTCGTTTCAATGCTGGCAAGCACACTTTCACCTTCGATGCATCGGATCTGGCGAGCGGATTGTATTTCGTGCGAGCAACTGTTCCGGGTCATCTTGACGCAATACAAAAGGTAATGCTTGTGCG
>CAZKGR010000055.1:0-10558 GCA_964552465.1 uncultured bacterium | reverse complement strand
TGAAATTACTTACATTATCCTAATTCGGAGAGGTTAACTCTTCCAAGTAAATAGGAAGCCCCCGTCGATCTTCAACGGGGGCGCAAAATACTTGGCTATTGAATATCTATTTACTTCATGTAGTGCAACTTCTGTGTCTGGACCCAGCCCTGATCGTTCGCCGCACGCAGGAAGTAGGTTCCGGCAGAACCCTGCGGGGACCATGTCAACACATACTGGCCCGGATTCAGATCTCCTTGATGTAGCGTAGTAACCAAACGTCCGAGGATGTCGTATATCCCGACTGTTGTGTTTGCCAAGGTTGCCGCATCAAGCTGAATGTTCACCTGCCCGTTGAACGGGTTCGGATACACGCTATCCAGTTCCCACTCCATCGGAGTTACCGTGATCAAACGCTCGACCACATCATCGACAAACTCGGTCATCACAAACGTGCTCGTATATATGCGGTCACCCTGGTTATTGAAGTTACCGTTTGCCGCGTTTCCAGCAACGAAAAACGTGACATCACCCGTTCCTGCAGGCGGCGCAAACCAGTTGAAGCTCCATTGATCAGAATCCGTCTGGCCTTGATCCGTACCTGCTGCGGTTTGCTTGATATATGAATTACTCAACTGAGTGCGTGTCGGCTGCAACAGTTCAATCTCGCCAGCGGGATTGTTGTCACCATCCAACGCGATGAGTTCAAAACCCCATCGTTGAGCGTCGGGATCAGTCAACTCAACGGCCACCGAGTAACCGGCACCAGGTTCATATGCGGTCAGAGTGATCACATTTAACGTTCCGCTACCGGAATTCACAGGGAAAGATGAGTGGCACTGCGTGCAATTGTCCATTTCCGGTGGATCGCCTGCCACCCCATCCGGAGGACCGGAACTGAACGCAAAAACCATTCCGCTCGGCAATAACGAAATCAACAGCAGTAACATTACTTGACGCATGGGAAAACTCCCTCTTTGCTCGTGCGTGGTAACCGTTTCAACCTCCCCCATCCAGATATATCTGGCTTCTTGACGACATAACATAATATTAGGCAAGCCTAACATGCAAGCTCCACGTCCACATTTACAGCTATGGCCAAGATCAACAGAGATATAGGTTTCCTTCCTCAGCTTCCACGATGAAAATGAACTCGGGCTCAACAACTGCGCCTGAACACTTGAACAGTAGTGTAGATTCCACTACCTTCATGCATGGCCAAAACGAAAACACAGTATGTTTGCCAGAGCTGCGGCGCGGCGCAGCCACGTTGGATGGGCAAATGCCCCGCCTGCGACGAGTGGAACTCGCTGGTCGAAGAAATCCTGCCTGGAAAAGGTTCTACCATCATTAAACCCGGTTCCTCACGAGCTCAACCATCCGTTCTCGCCGACATTCCGCCGGAACGCGCATCCCGTACTCCATCTGCGATCCCCGAACTTGATCGAGTGCTCGGCGGCGGATTTGTCGCCGGGACAACTGTACTGATCGGCGGAGATCCGGGCATTGGCAAGTCCACGCTGCTGTTGCAGGCGGCATCGACCGTCGCGGCAGAAGGTGTGGGCGTCCTCTACATCACGGCGGAAGAAGCCCCGGCCCAGCTGCGTTTGCGGGCTGACCGGCTGGAGCTGCCGTGCCGCGATTTCCAGGTACTGGGCGAAGCGGACGCCGCCACCGGCCTCAACTGGGCGCATGAGATCAAGCCCGCGCTGGTCGTCATTGATTCAATCCAGACCAGCCGTCGTTCCGAGCTGGAATCCGCGCCGGGAACTGTATCGCAGGTCCGCGAAGTCGCCAACCTGTGGGCTGACTACGCGCGCGAATCGGGTGCGACAGTTGCGTTGGTCGGGCATGTGACGAAAGAAGGTTCGCTCGCCGGACCACGGGTGATCGAACACATCGTTGACACGGTGCTGATGTTCGAGTCCGACTCGTTGGGATCGGTGCGCATCCTTCGTGTACTCAAAAACCGGCATGGCGCGACCGGCGAACTGGGCGTGTTCGAGATGAGCGGACGCGGGCTGATCAGCGTCTCCGACCCGTCGCAACGTTTCCTCCACCGTCGCGATACACCAGTCAGCGGAGTATCTGTCGCGCCGGTGATTCGTGGCGCGCGCCCGTTGATGATCGAACTGCAGGCGCTGGTGACCTCTTCCCCATACGCCGCCCCGCAACGGAACGCGACCGGCGTAGACCAGAAACGTCTCGCGATGTGGATCGCTGTGCTCGAAAAACAGGTCGGGCTCGGGCTGGCGGGACGTGACATCTTCTTCAACGCCACCGGCGGTGTGCGTCTGGACGATTCCGGCGCTGATCTGGCCGCCTGCGCTGCGATTCATTCGAGTTTGACCGACCGTCCGCTTGACCCGGCAACGGTGCTCATCGGCGAAGTCGGGCTGACGGGCGAAATCCGTGCTGCACCCGCGATGGATCGTCGCCTCAGCGAAGCCGCGCACCGTTCGTTCAAGCGTGCCGTCGTACCCAAAGGGTCCGTCGCCGACATCCCCAAAGGCATCGATGTCGCCGAGGTCACTTCATTGGAACACGCCATCGAAACTGCGATGGCGAGAGGAGAGTTCTCCTGATATGATGAAAACTTCGGTTATTTGACACTAATACAACATATCTCTAACCTATTGGCCTATATTTCTTAGTACTCAAAACTATCTGATATTTATCAACAACTGGAGATAATCATGCGCCGAGTATCATCAATCTTGTGGTTCCCCACGTTGCTTTCATTCTTCATATTCCACTCTCCCTCGTTTGCCCAGATCGATTGGATAGAGCACACCATCGCACAAAACGTTGATTACGCGAACAGCGTTTACGCGGCGGATATGGACGGTGATGGTGACATGGATGTGCTCGGAACGTCTGCATACAACGACGATATCACGTGGTGGGAAAACCTTGACAGCATTGGCCTGACTTGGTCCGAGCACACTGTGGACGGTGAATTCGAATATGCTACCTGCGTCTATGCGCTGGATGTGGACAGCGATGGCGACATGGATGTACTTGGCTCAGCTAGTGGCGACGACGATATTGTATGGTGGGAGAACCTCAATGGTGAAGGCCTGAATTGGTCCAGACACCCTGTGGATGAGGATTTTAACGGCGCGAGCAGCGTCTGCGCAGCGGATGTGGACGGCGACGGCGACATAGACGTGCTCGGAGCAGCTACCAGCGCCGACGAGATCAGATGGTGGGAGAACCTGGACGGAGTTGGTCAAAGCTGGTCCGAACACTTGGTACAAGGAGAATTCGACTACGCGTTCAGTGTTCACGCCGCAGATGTGGATGGTGATGGAGATATAGATGTGCTCGGTGCTGCTGGTTTCGCCGATGACATCACTTGGTGGGAAAACCTCGAGGGAACTGGTCTGAGCTGGTCCGAACACACTGTGGACGGTGAGTTTGACTACGCAACCAGCGTCTACGCGGCAGATGTGGACGGCGATGGCGATTTCGACGTGCTTGGCACGGGTGCCTACGAAGACGCTGTCACCTGGTGGGAAAATCTGGACGGCACGGGCCTGAATTGGTCAGAACACACTGTTGAATCTGAATTTGATAACGCTAAAAGTGTCTATGCGTCGGATCTGGACGGCGATGGCGACATCGATGTCCTGGCGGTAGCTACTAATATCGACGACGTCAGGTGGTGGGAAAACCTCGACGGGACGGGCTTGAATTGGTCGGGGCACATGATAGATAGTTCGTTTGATGCTGCGTTCAGCGTATACGCGGCGGATATGGACGGCGATGGCGATCTTGACGTGCTCGCCGCGGCTATAGAAGCTGACGAAATCACATGGTGGGAACAGATCCCCGCCGATTTCGTGCTCACACTGACATCGTACAATTCAACCCTTCCAGAGACAGGTGGACAGCTTTTCTTCAGTGCGACGATTACGAATTTTACTGATTCTTGGCAGGTCGCAACTGCATGGTCCGAGGTACTATTACCAAACGGGGTGATCATCAGCCCACTTGCTTTAGCAAACATAACCCTTCCGGTCGGGACGCTTGAAACGCCAATCCTATCCCAAATTGTCCCCGCGAATGCTCCAGCTGGCGATTACGTATTTACCGTGAATCTTGGCGCCTATTATCAAGATATTGTTGTTGCGTCCGACAGCTTCAACGTTGTGAAAACTGGCTTCGGATCCAGTCAATGGACTACATGGGAAGCATCACCATTGGTTTTTTCTTCAGACAATGCGGAGTTGGGCGGATATGCTAAACCTGAGATGTTTGAGCTGCTGCCTACCTACCCAAATCCATTCAATCCGTTAACTACACTGTCAGTCAATCTGCCGGAAATGACTGAACTCAGCGTGACAGTCTACAACATCACATGCCAGGAGGTCGCGGAACTGGCCAACGGATCGTTCAATGCTGGCACGCACCGTTTCACCTTTGACGCATCTGATCTGGCGAGCGGGCTGTATTTCGTCCGTGCGACCGTGCCCGGTCAGCTCGACCAAAGCCAAAAAGTGATGCTGGTAAGATAAGGAATAAGAGATGAGATTCGAGATGTGAGATACGAGATAAATAAGGCCCGGTTTCATGGAAACCGGGTTTTTTCGTGGTTTTTTGGCGGCAATTCCCCCTAAATTGACATGACAAGTGACTCCAAATGGACTCAGAGAGTCCATTATTTCGAGTCACAACACCTTAAGAACCACCTGACTACCATGGGGGTTTCCCAACATGCTCCGCCAATTTTCGTGTTCTCGGCAAGAGAAGTGGAATCCTTGTACAAATCCAAGCATATTTGGGGTCTGAGCAACGAATCCGTGATTCACGATGAGAAGAAAACGTCGTTAGAGTAGACAATCAGTTAGTCAAATTGTCTTCTCAAATCCATGACATGCGCGGTAACCAACGACTGAAAAACTGGTTTTGAGGAACCTAATGATTCGTATTTACTTGTGGCTATTTCTACTGTTACCCGTCCTTGTGTTCGCTCAGCCAACTTGGCAGGAACACACGATCAACGGGGCTATCGAAGGAATCCATGAGGTCATCACCGCCGATATCGACGGAGATGGCGACAGCGACGCGCTCTATGCTTCCTATTACGCAACCGGTCTGACATGGTGGGAAAACGTTGACACTGTTGGCACAGTGTGGACTGAACACAGTATCGATACAGCAGTAACAGGCACTCTCGCGATCGTGGCTGTTGACATGGATGGTGACACTGACGTCGACATTGTCAGCGGATCACACCCTGAAGGAACTGTTTCATGGTGGGAAAACACCGATGGCATCGGTTCCGTGTGGACCATTCATTCTGTCTCAGTCGACACGGTGCTGAGCCCGCGTAGCCTTCTTGTGGCTGATATCAACCACGATACCTATCCAGATGTCATCTGCGCTGCCGATACGGATAACGACCTCATGTACTGGTCCAATGATAATGGTGACGGACTCACCTGGACACGTTTTCTAATCAGTGATTTCATCAGTCATATCTGGGATGTTGAAGCTGGAGATATTAATGGTGACGACATTCTGGACCTGTATGTCGCAGCCTATTGGAGTGATAAGCTAACCTGGTACAAGAACGTCGATTCCACTGGAACCGTATGGAATGTTAACAACTTCACCAGTACGTACGACGGCCCTTCATGCATCAGAACCGTAGACATGGAAGGCGATGGTGATGTTGACCTTTTGTCTGCAAGCTACTATGGCGGAGATCTTGGCTGGTGGGAAAATACGAGCGGTAACGGTCAGGTATTCACCCATCATCCCGTAAGCACGAATTATTCCACGACAAACATTGATGCCGCAGACGTTGATGCCGATGGTGATATTGACCTGCTTTGTGGTATCGAAAACAGCAGTACTTTGTACTGGTTCGAGAATACCGATGGTGGTGGAATAGTCTGGTCGCAACAAACCGTAGGACCAGCCGTGGGATTGATCCGGTCAACCATATTCTGCGATATAGATGGCGATACCGACATCGATATCCTCATCGCTGCTGGACGCACCTTCACGTGGTGGGAACAGGTCGGCACCCCTATACCTTGATATAATAATGCCAAAGGTGTCGATACCTGCCACACATGAAGCCCATCGCAATCCCTGACAATTCGTAGTCTGACCTCTCCCCACCATAACCGCTGTCTGGAACTTCAAACGTAGCATTCTCTCTCTGAACTCCCTACGTTCCGGCATGACATTCGAACTACAACACCGCGATGGACGAGCACGATCCGGCGAACTCAAAACTGACCACGGCACTGTTCAGACTCCGGCTTTCATGGCCGTCGGGACTGTCGGGTCAGTAAAAAGTATCGAAGCGCGTGAATTAGCCTCGTTCGGCGCTCAAATCTGCCTTTCGAACGCGTATCACCTCTACCTCAGGCCCGGAACTGATGTTCTCGAGCGACTCGGTGGATTGCACAAGTTCATGGCATGGGACAAACCAATCCTGGTCGATTCCGGCGGCTACCAGGTATTGTCACTGGCAGACATCCGCACCGTAAATGAAGAAGGCGTTGAATTCCGTTCACACATCGACGGTTCCACCCACCTTTTCACCCCGGAATCTGTAGTGAATATTCAACGCTCAATTGGGCCGGATTTCGTAATGCCGCTGGATGAACTGGTCGGCTGGCCAGCGACCCATGAACAAGCTGACCACGCCGCTGAGCGAACCTGGCGCTGGCTGCAACGTGCATTCGATCATTTCGCTGCGACGAAACCGTTGTACGGACACGAACAAATCCTCGTGCCAATCGTGCAGGGATCATTTTATGAAGACCTGAGGCAACGAGAAGCTGAACGATATGCCGCACTCGACCATCCGATCTATGCTATCGGCGGGCTGGCAGTCGGCGAAGAAACCGGCAAAACCCGCGACGCGATCGACTGGGTTACATCAACTCTTCCAGAAGATCGTCCACGTTACGCCATGGGGGTCGGAACACCATCTGATCTGCTGGATTCTGTCGCGCGAGGTGTGGATCTGTTCGATTGTGTGATACCAACAAGAAATGGAAGACGCGCTAGCCTGTTTACTTTCAGTGGCAAGATGAACTTGCGTAACGCCAAATGGATTAATGATGATCGCCCGGTTGAAGCTGACTGCCCCTGTCCTCTGTGCACACAATACTCACGCGCCTACCTTCGTCATTTATTTGTTTCTGGGGAATTATTGGCTATGAAACTCGCGTCAGCACACAACCTCACCTTCTATTACCGTCTTCTGGCACAAGCTCGAGAGCACATTGAGAAGAGCACATTTTCCGAGTGGGCAGCAAAAATTACAGACTCGACAAGCATTCCAGCCAAAGATTAGTACACACGAACCGAGAGCTCGAACAAGAAGTTTTATTTGACGATCCCTTGTCTATTTCTTATCATAGTGAAAGTAAGCTGCTTCGCACTTTTGGGATTTGTAATCTCACCTCTTCATTTCTAATGAAATCCAGAAAATTGCAGAGTCACGATGCATGGTCTGCTTTCTGTGATTATCTTTAGAGCATACGTGATTCTGTCTTATCGATTTGCTGACAACTACTGTGTGCAAGAACAGAGGAAGCGTGCCTAAGCCTGCGATCACATTAACTGCTGTTATCCCGACGCTGAACGATGCGCAAACTCTCGGTGCGATGGTATATCGTGCCTTGAATCTGTGCGAATTTGACGAAGTGATCGTGGTTGATGGTGGTAGCACAGACAACACAGTCAAAGTAGCAAGTGATTTCGGTGCACGCGTCCTTGAGGCGGACGCGATCCGCGGAATGCAGCTCGATATTGGTTGGAAATCCGCGACTACAGATTTGGTAACTTTCCTCCGTCCCGACAGTTTCCTGCCTAAGACTGCGGGCCAGGAAATCCGCTCATCATTCCATGATCCTGCTGTATCTTTGGCATCTTTCCGGCTCGGATTCCGTTCGCGAAACCGCAAACTCGCATTACTTGCCGCATGGTTCAATTTCCGCGCCATCTTCATCGGGCATCCAACAGGAATTCAGGGAGTCACGGTTCGTCGCGATGATCTGGCAGCGCTTGGCGGGATTCCTTTCTGGCAGGAGTGTGAGGATTTCTACCTGATCAGCAACATGCGCCGACGTGGCAAGAAGAGAGTCCTCAAAGGCCATGTTTATATTGACGGTGACCCTGCACTGAAAAATGGCATCGCAAATACATGGTGGAATGATATTCGCGAAGCCCTACTGTACACCAAGCACAAGATCCCTTCTTATTTACGTAAGTAGATCCTCGATTGCGAAGTCTCATTTATCGCTTCCCTAACCGTTTTCGCCCTGATCCTCGTCTAAAACGTTGTTTCGTATTACGTTGATAACCTCGATCACACAAAAAGAGGATTATTCGACACACTTCCCAAGTTCGCATTCGCATCTACCTGAACATATTTGTACTTCCCGCATGAGCTCACGACGACACAAACCACCTTCACCTGCCTATTCCGAATCTCCACTGAGGTACTTTCTGGACCGTCTGGAGAATGATGATTGGACCGGACGGGACATCGTGCAGACCGATACCCACAAAATCACCCCCACAGGAACTCCAGTGGGGGTGATTTGATCATGGAATCGTTCGCAATTCGAAGCGATTAACGGACCAGCAACACTTTCTGTACGTCAGCCAGCTGACCTGGAATGCTGGTGTGAATGAAATACACACCGCTGGTCAAATTCGTGGCGTCAAACGTCAACGAATGATGACCTGCGCTCAACCGTCTGTCCGTCAACGTCGCAACTGGTTGTCCGAGGACGTTGAACACCTGAACCGTCACATCCGCAGCTTGAGGAATCGACAAGGCCAACGTCGTGGTCGGATTGAATGGATTCGGATAGGCAGCCTGCACCTCGAAGGTCACCGAAGTGACAACCTGGGCAGATTCGTCCGCGACGGTGAGGTTGCTTCCGGTCTGCCACTCAGTTGGATCGAATTCGTAGCCGATGCCCGACACGTTTCCAGCCTTGGTGAAGGTGAAGATGTCGGTCCCAGTCGTCACGAAGCCAGGAGGCTTGGAAATCTCTCCCACGAAGGTGTACGTGCCGCTGGGTGCATTCCCCGGAACCTCGAATGTCAGATCAGTCACTGTCACATCCATGTACCCAACCAATTCGAACCTCTGACTCGACAGCGGGCCGACAAGGTCATTGTTCGGCATCTGGACATAGGTCCTGTAGAAACAGTCGGGGACCGAGTACGGCGGGTTATGGCACATGTGACACCGTGAGACGACGGTCGCGTCATACATGACTGTACCACCACCGGTCGGGACCTGGGTCTGTGTACCGTTCAGAGTCAGTGTGGCAGCATTGGGCAAAAAACCTTCAAGGAAGGCGGAAGCGTCAAAGGAAATAATCCGTTCATCCGTGGAGCCGAATACGACATCGCCATCGGCCCTGAAAGCAACGTTGTTCATGTTTCCGTCCAGGAGAGAATAGCCGACTTCAAACATGTTGCTCCGGTCGCCGAAATAATAGGCTCGGACACCTTCGGTCGCATTTGCTACGAAAGCATAACAGCCCCAGAACTTGATATGATCGGAGCTTCCAGCAGCGGGCAACGTGCTCACCAGCACTGGATTTGCTGGATACCTGACCTCAACCGCTGCCAATCCAATGTCGCGAAGTGTGATGATGGCGAAGTTACTTGCAAGCACAACCCCACTTGCAAATCCACCAAGATCCAATTCCGCCGCAAGGCTGGGTGAACCCGGATTGCTCACATCGATAACTGCAAACCCGCCATCGCCTAACGCCGCGAACACGTAAGATCCAGTGAATGTGATGTCCTGGATGTTATCCGACGTAGCAAACATGGTCATGAACTGCGGATTCAACGGATTTGTCTTATTGAGTACGATCAAACCATTCGTTTCGGAGGCGGCAAAGAGATAGTTGGCAACCATGGCAAAACCACCGGTCGCACCAACGTTTATCGACGTACCAACCGTCGGATTCGCTGGATCGCTGACATTCACGACCGAAATGCCGGTCGATGTGCCCACGTATGCAGCGTCCCCGTTCACCAGAACATCGTATGCCGGATTGCCAATGTCGACACTACCCACTGTGGGCATATTTAACGGGTCCGAAACATCAATAATTCTCAAGCCACCGTTGCCCTGAGTGAAGTAGCCAAGGTCACCGACGATCATACCACCGTGAGCTGGATTGCCCTCCAGGTCCGCATAGCCGAGCATGGGCAGATCGACCTGCTCATTTTCCATCACGAAATCAAGTTCGTAGGTGCCATGTGCATAGAACTCAGACGGCAGAACAATGTCAACGTAGCTTTCCCTGGTGACGGAAATCTCGTAGTCGCCTTCATCCAGCCCAGTGAAGCCATAGATGCCTTCTGCATTGGTCAGTGCAGTACCATCAACACCACCATTCAGTGCGATTTCGGCAGCAGAGATGGGCTCACCTGTCAGTGCCCACGTAACCTGGCCATTGATGACAACTTCGGCCTGAACCCCTGAACTCAGTGTGAACAGCAAGGCCAGAGCCAACAAAATCTGCAACAGCTTCATTTGATTCCCCCCCTCGTAGTCTCAATCAAATAAACC
>CAZKGR010000054.1:0-10867 GCA_964552465.1 uncultured bacterium | reverse complement strand
AGGAGTTACGCGCTATCACGTAACTCCTATCTATTTCTTTGCGGAGGATGAGGGACTCGAACCCCCAAGGGCTTTCACCCGGCAGTTTTCAAGACTGCTGCCTTACCAATTAGGCTAATCCTCCTAATCCTGCAACCGCAAAACTAACACTCCATTCAGCCAGTTTCAAACAACAAAACTCCATCTCTGTCGCAACACACCACTGTCAATCCAGGTTAAATTACCGGCACGAATTCAGGAGAGTCTTCATGGCGAAAATAATTGGCTTCAACCCTTTGACATCGGCGCTGGCATTCGTTCAGCGCTGGATGGCTGGAAAGCTGCGTTTCATCTCGGAGTCCGTAGACTTGAACGTGCGGCTACCAGATGGATCGTCAGCGCGGATCTTCCGTCATGCGGTCAACGATCTGCGACGGTTCGCGTCGCCATCGACACTGTTCCACATCCAGTTTGAGATCGAGAACGGATCTTTCGAAACCCACCGGCGACTCTCCCTGTTACTGATACCCTTCTTCACGGGACTCCGTGGATTCCGAGGAAAATGCTGGTGTGTCGATGAAACTAGAACTTATCACGGGTTTTACGCATGGCAGGGGCGTCGACACGCCGAAGCCTATGCCATTTCGTATGCGATGCGCTTCATGGCATGGCGTGCAAAGCCGGGTACGCTGAAACATGAGATCGTCGACATGGTCGGCAATCCCTACAACATCTTTCCGCACAAGGATCAACCACTCGCCGGGAAATAACTGGTATACGTTACCTGCCTGATCGATTGAGCTTATCGTCCACCACTAACGCCATCGCTGCTGCATCCATGCAGACTGGCAACACCCTGTCCAACCGGTTAGCAACTAGCAGCGGATTCGCGAGGATACTCTCATAGTCCAGCTCGATCAGCTCCTGCTGTGGATTAACATTGATCAAACGGATGGATTCAACCAATTGCTGGCTAAAAATTGGCGCCAAACGATCCTGATCCTCATCCGAAACACTTACTCCACGTGATTCAGCCATCTGTTTCTGGCTGCTCAGAACGGCATCCATGTCCCGCCGAACCAAAATGATTATTGCTGGAATATCTTCCTGCGCGATTGTGTTGATCAGTGGCACCACGACCTTGACCACCTTGCCATAAGCCTGCGGCAGCCATGATATGTCAGTCTCGATACGTTTCGCTGGTTCGTATTCAAAATAGCCGCGCGGATTGTGGTCATCGGGCAGACGATGCTCATCAACCAGCAGTTGCATCCCGCCGGCTTGCAACATCTGCATAACCATGGATGTACCACTGCGAGGCAATCCACTAACGACGATCAAAGGCGATTGATCCAAAGCACTAATCCTCTCCGGAGCACAGGATGAATTTTATGCTGGATTTTGCTTGGAATGTACGCACTCCTTTGTACATTGCACGTCTTCTGCGGGAATGGCCTGCGGATAAAATATTCTAATGAAGGACGAGATTCATGGCGGTTGCGAGTAACCTGGGTTTCCCGCGTTTCGGTGCGAAACGTGAGTGGAAAAAGACTGTCGAAGCTTTCTGGAAAGGCAAGTTGAACGAGACCGAACTCCGCTCGATGGCGGACGAACTGATGGCGCGTCACTGGCGAATGCAGATGGACGCGGGCCTGTTCGCAGTTCCGGTTAACGACTTCTCTTTCTATGATCAGATGCTCGACATGACCGGGCTGCTTGGAGCTGTGCCGGAGCGTTATGGAGCCCCGGCTAATGAAGAAGTCTCGCTGGACACCTACTTCGCGATGGCGCGTGGCGTGCAAGACGAAACCCGTGACCTGCCCGCGATGGAGATGACCAAGTGGTTCGACACGAATTACCACTATATCGTCCCCGAATTTGACAGCGGCACCATCTTCCGTGTTGCGTCGGAACATCCGTTCCGGGCCGTTGAGAACGCGCGAGCTGCCGGTATTGAACACCCGCGACCGGTTCTCATTGGTCCGGTATCGTATCTACTGCTCGGCAAGGTGCTGGATGATACCTCGCGGCGGACTCTGCTTGAACGAATTCTGCCTGCGTATGCACTGATCCTGCGACGTTTCAAGGAAATGGGCGTGTTCATGGTGCAGCTCGATGAACCTTACCTCGTGATGGATCTCGACGCCGAGGCACGCGAACTCTACAAGCAGGCGTACGATTATCTGAACGAGCTGGATGGCCGTCCACGTATACTCACGGCGACCTATTTTGGCAGCATCGCACACAACGTGGATATCGCGATCAAGATGGGGGACGGGCTGCACATCGACTTGGTCCGCGCCCCGGAACAACTGGAAGTGGTTGCCTCTGCCCTGCCTGAAGGCAAGCTGCTTGGACTCGGGGTTGTGAATGGACGCAATGTCTGGCGTTGCGATCTCGACAAGGCTTTAATGCTGGCGAAACGAGCGGCAGATCTACGCGGCAGCGATGACCTGATGATTGCTCCATCATGCAGCCTGCTCCACTCACCCATTGACCTGGACCTGGAAACTAAGCTAGACGATGAACTGAAGAGTTGGCTGGCATTCGGCAAACAGAAGCTGGCGGAAGTCGTAGCGTTGACTGATGCGCTGAATGGCAACGCGTCACCGGAAACGCAGAATCTGTTCAATACATCTAGCAAGGCACGAGAGTCGCGACAGAGCAGCGAACGTGTAGTTAATCCGACTGTGCGGAATCGGCAATCTGCAATTGATAACTCAATGGCGCGGCGAACATCAGAGTTCCCGCAGCGTGTAGCCGCGCAGCAGGCGAAGCTTAACCTCCCACCCTTCCCAACGACGACTATCGGATCGTTCCCCCAGACTCGTGAGATTCGACGGCTGCGCCTTCAATTGCGCAAGGGTGAGCTGACATTTGAGCAATACGAGCAAGCCATCGAGAACGAAATCCTCGACACGCTCCGCTATCAGGAAGAGGCGGATGTAGACGTTTTGGTGCACGGCGAGTTCGAACGAAACGATATGGTCGAATATTTTGGCGAGCAGTTGGATGGATTCGCTTTTACGCAACACGGATGGGTGCAATCGTACGGTAGCCGTGGTGTAAAACCACCGATCATTTTCGGTGATATCAACCGTCCGCATCCGATGACAGTTCGTTGGTCGAAATTCGCGAAGGACAATACTGATCGTCCGGTGAAAGGCATGCTCACTGGCCCGGTGACCATTCTGCAGTGGTCGTTCGTGCGTGATGATCAGCATCGTTCGCAAACTTGCGAACAGATAGCGTTGGCGATTCGCGATGAAGTCGTTGATCTTGAGACGGCTGGCATTGACGTCGTCCAGATTGACGAGCCTGCATTCCGTGAAGGCCTGCCACTTCGCAAAGGCCATTGGTCGGCTTATCTGGGCTGGGCAGTGCGTTGTTTCCGGATCTCATCCAGCGGCGTCAAGGACGACACCCAGATTCACACACACATGTGCTACAGCGAATTCAACGAGATTTTCGACGCCATCGCTGCGATGGACGCGGACGTAATCTCAATCGAAGCCAGCCGCAGTCGCATGGAACTGTTGGACGCGTTCGACGAATTCCATTACCCGAACGATATCGGGCCAGGCGTATGGGACATTCACAGTCCACGTGTTCCATCAACCGATGAAATGAGTGATCTGCTGGTAAGTGCGTTGAAACATATCCCACAGACGCGACTGTGGGTTAATCCCGATTGCGGCTTGAAGACTCGCGGATGGCCGGAAGTCCGTGAGAGTCTCGCCAACATGGTCGAGGCGGCCAAGCGGATGCGGGAAGAGATTGAGGGGTGATCAAATATGCCCCCCGATAATCTGAGCAGAGATGATGTAAGCCCCCTCCTCCGCTGGCTGGAGTCAGGGCAGGTAGTGCTCGGCGACGGCGCAATGGGCACCCGTCTGTACGAACGCGGCATCTTCATTAACCGCAACTTCGATGTGCTCAACCTGGCCGATCCACACATCGTCAAAGCTGTTCACCGAGAATATGTGCAGGCTGGCGCGCGGCTGATCGAGACCAACACCTTCGGTGCAAACCCTTACAAGCTTGGCAAATACGGACTCGCAGAACAAACTGAAGAGATCAACCGTGCAGGCGCTGAGATCGCCCACCGGTGTGCAGCCGAAGGCGCAAATGTTCTTGTCGCCGGGTCGATGGGTCCGATCGGAAAAGCGCTCGCCCCTGTCGGAGCGCTGTCGGAGAAGGATGCCCTGAGTGGGTTCAAACGTCAAGCCACAGGCCTGCTTGATGGTGGCGTTGACCTGTTCATCCTTGAGACGTTTCTGGATCTGAACACGCTCCTGCTCGCCATTGAAGCCGTACGTTCCCTGTCTGACCTGCCGATTATCGCGTTGATGACGATCAATCAGCAATTGATGACCAGTTTCGGTCATACTCCAAGCCGTATCGCACGCGTCCTCGACAAACAACCCGTTGATGTCATCGGACTCAACTGTTCAACCGGCCCACACGACCTGCTCGAAAACCTCATTCTGATGCGTGAGCACACCTCCAAGCCACTCGCTGCCTTCCCGAACGCTGGCGAACCGCGCGTGGTCGAGGGACGCATCCTCTACATGTCAACGCCGGAGTATTTCGCTGAATACACCAAGCGAATGGTGCAGAACGGCGTTCGCATTATCGGCGGCTGTTGCGGGACCGGAACCGACCACATCGCCGCTATGTCCGCCGCTATCCGCGCCCTCGGCCCGCTGCAAACATCGAGTCATGATGAACCAAGTGCTGAAACCGGTGTGATCGCAGTTTCATCTGACGATGAACTGGAAATAGATGGCAAGCCAGTTCCCCCACGTGGTGAACGATCCGACCTCGCCAAGCTCTTGGATGAAGGACACTTCCCCGTATGCTGTGAGCTGCACCCACCACGGAGTTCGTTGAAAGGATTGATCCTGCGCCAGGTTCGCCTTCTCAAAGCCGCTGGCATCGACGCTGTCAACATCCCGGACGGCCCCCGCGCATCTGCACGTATGGCACCGCTGGCGCTGGCACATATCGTCCAGGTCGAAACCGATATGGACGTAATCCTGCATTACACTTGCCGTGATCGGAACATCCTTGGCATTCAATCCGACCTGCTGGGCGCGCAAGCGTTAGGCATCCGAAATTTGCTGGCTGTGACTGGCGATCCACCAAAGCTCGGTGATTATCCGATGGCGACAGCCGTCTACGATGTCGATTCCATCGGATTGCTGAAGATCGCAAACAACCTCAACCAATCACTGGACCTCTCCGGGAAACCATTGTCACGTGGAACCACCATGTTCCTCGGTGCTGGCTTCAATCCAGCCGCGATTGACTTGGACTTGGAAGTTGACCGCCTGCACCGCAAGCTGGAACAAGGCGCCGAGTACATTCTTACTCAACCGGTGTTTGATGTCGAAAAATTGTTGCTCGCACTTGAATTTGCGTCCAAACTGGGCGATACGCCCGTCTTCGTTGGAGTCCTGCCACTCGCGTCATCTCGTAACGCTGAGTTCTTCCACAACGAAGTCCCTGGAATGGATATTCCACGTGAAGTCCGCGAACGTATGCGAATAGCATCTGACCGGAGCAAAGAGGATGGTATGAGCGAGGGAGTATCGATCGCTCGAGATATGCTCCGTCTCGCCGCTCCCCAAGTGCAGGGTGCCTATATCATGCCACCCTTTGGCAAAGTTGAGCTG
Source organism: uncultured bacterium (assembly GCA_964552465.1). Classification (GTDB taxonomy): domain Bacteria; phylum Electryoneota; class Electryoneia; order Electryoneales; family Electryoneaceae; genus BMS3BBIN04. The sequence goes on along the minus strand of CAZKGR010000054.1, from coordinate 5,210 downwards.
GCTATAAATACTGCAGCCGTACTACCCGGTAGAACACCGTTCAGCGAACTACCTTCCGACACTCTCGAAAGCGAATCAGACTAGACAAGAGAAAGCCACCTGTAGGGGGTGGCTTCCCGGCCCATGGAGGTAATCGATGCGTAGGATTTATCATGGGACCTTTGTCAGAATACTCAGTATTGGAATGTAACTCAGGACTATTCTTCATACATCGAGAGAAGAGGCGAAAAACGGAGCCAACGGAGCCGGTATAATTTACACTATAAAACGTCAAGTGCCCGATTCACTTTCGTGATCGGGCACTGACAGCAAGGGTTCCTCCGCAACGGGAGGGAAGTGAAGCGTTTTGTGGACCTCCGTTCATGTGGTGGTCAGGGTTACTGCTTCGCAACACTGTACTCCCTCTATCGGCAAGCTCACTGCTTACTTGAGCTTTTCTTAAACCTTGGCTCGAGAGATCTCAATCTCTTGTAAGTGCTCTTCCTCGCGTGAAACTGAAATCACAACGGAAACAAGACCGAGTACCAATAAATAACCCCATCCTATTTCGGACGGAGTCTGTTTGTGACAACCCTGTTGCGTGGCGCGTCACTCTGAATTGAACGCAGTGAAGTGAAGAAGATCCCGCTTAGAAAGGGGTTGCTACTTGAGCTGAATCAGTGGTTTAGTTAGACCTTCTTCATCCGGCTTGCGCCGGACTCAGAATGACGTATTTCGCATCTTCAGACGTTCAAACGAGTGTACCACTCTGTTAGCAGAAAAACCCCATCCGATATCGGATGGGGTTTTGACTGTTTCCACACTACAGCACGTTTACTTCAACAGAACAGTCCGGTTCGCGGCGCTGGCTTCTGCGAGTAGTAATACACGCAGTTGCGGCCATTCTTCAGCAGAGAATGTCGAACGCGCTATGGTTATGTGGCGAGAAATTGTCACCACATCGCCATCAGTTTCGACAGCCAGCTCGAAACTGCCAGCGTCGTTACTGAAGCTGGTCGCCTCAGGAAGGTGGGCTACCTCAAAATCGCCGAGGTGCAATTTCACCTTGACCATCTGCTCACCAGCACCGGGCAATGGTACTGGAGTACCGCGTTCTGCGATATGCAGAGGAACATACCCCGGAACCGAATCGAGTATACCACCTGCAGGCGTACCGATCACGAAGGGCTTACGTCCCAGATCATCGCAATCAGTCGCTGGAACACTTATCGTCAAGTCAGACGCAACCGTAAACCGATCAAAGCTCATCGGGCTGAACTCATCCACCGATGCACCGCTGAACACACTGGAAGCTACGCGATTCAGGTATTGACTGCTACGGTCGCCGCCGCCTTCCATCTGATCGAACGGTGAGAATCCGCCGCCGGCTTCGTAATAGGCATCACCGGTCCACATCTCGACATCAGCATCCCAACTCAGATCGAAACTGGTCATGAGCCGACTGCCCTGACCATCACCTGACCAACGTAGTACCGGTTTCTCGTCAAAACCGGGCAACCACACAGATCGGTTGTATATCGGGGCAAGTCCGTTGTGCAATGTGCCGCTCGCTGGATTCCAATACGCTTCCACTCCAGGACCGCTGACCCATACGCCGGGCAATTGGAAACGAGCTAATGTCGGAACACCCTGGTCGATACTACCATAGCCTGAGCTGAGCACTACCGGCCAGACCTCAAAGCCCGCGTGACGCATCAACGTTGCCGTCAGAACGCACTGGTCCATCGCGACACCGTAGCCGGTATCGTAGGTCCGACCAGCCATGCGAACACGTGGCAGGAACCATTTACCGTCATATCCGATGTAGCGCTGGTGGCTATCCACAAAATCCGCTACACGATGCGCCTTCTCGACCATCGTCTCAGCGTCCTCAAGCAGCGCATCCATGCTGTCCTTGAGAACATCGTTCATCATCGAATGAGTAAGGAACTCACCCTTGATCTGATTGCCTAGCATGTTCCAGGTCATATATGTCGACCATTGAGCATGCGGCAGATACGCGGCCGGATCGTTGGTTGATGGAAGCGGTGCGGGTTCAAGGTTTTTCATTCGGAATGAGAACACCTGATCCATTCCATCGTCACTCGGAAGATCACTGTTGGCTTCCACAGCACCGTTAAAACCGTTGATTGTCAGTGGGATGCCATCAGCCGCTTCAACGATCAACCAGCTGTTCAGCGTTGGATCGTTCTGCGGGAAGACATACTGGCCTTCAAATCCGTTGCGGTAGGAATCCTTGTCTTCAATGGTGTAGCTGCATTCCATTATGCACGGCAGCTCAACACCGTCATGCAACAGCATCGTCTCACGGATACCAGTGTAATCCGGAGCGTGACGGAAAGCGTAAGGTGTCGTCGGTACGATTGCCGTTTCACGGTGTTCAATCCATCGTTCGTCACGCCATGTGCGCAGCCGGTCAACCTTCAATTCCTGACGGTCGCTGTCGTACGGAATCCGCAGGTCGGCATAATGATCAATGCCGTGTTCCGTGCTGATCCAGACCACACGGTGGTGCGTTTCGCTCAACCGCATGTCTGATGTCCATGAATAACGAACACTCTCGAGCAGGATGATGGAATCGTGATCATCAAAGTCCCAGACACCCTGGGCCTCGTTCATCATCTCGCCGATGTCCATGTTTCCATCGAACGTCATAGGTGCGGCAAACGCTGTCGTCGCAATCAGCAACGCCGCGAGAATGGTAAGTGTCAGTGTTTTCATCACGCACCTCCCTTCGTCACGCGCAACGTAGTGCCTGCATAATTATCTACCTGGTCAATTACGGTGGTGAAGCCCGCGTAACCGGACGGGCCGAATTGACGGCGCTTCACTTCAGTGCGTGAGTGCAGTTTCAAGGTGCGACCGTCCATCGAAGCGTCTTGCGTGAAGGAAGCGAATGTTTCGTCCATGGCTTCCACGTCCACATCGTTCGCCAGCTCATATCCACGCGGCAACTTGATGTTTTCGTTGATCTCGATGCGCTGCGTGTAGTACAGGAATACGTCTGTGGTTCGCTCTTCCGGCCAGTTGATCGAACCGGCACGGAAAAAGTAGCCATGATCCTTGACCGCGTTGATTGCGGCAGGTGTAAACTCAAGTCCACCGTCGATCATGGTTGCATAGCCAGGGATCTCGTATTCGATCTCGAGCCACATGAAACCTTCAAAATCCATTACCGGATGATGCTTGAGCGTCTTGATTTCAACTGCGTCGCTCATGTTCCCGAGCACACCAGCGAACACATCCGCAAGAGCGCGCTTCTGGCTATTATACACTATGCGGCGCAGACGGCTGTCCAGAGCGCCCATGCCGTCAAGGCGGATGGTGCCAGACAAGGTGCCATTTTCGCTGAGGGTGGCGTTGTGGTTAACGTTCAGCGGTGATTCTTCCGGCGGACTGTAACGGATCTCTTGCATATACACGCCGTCCGGGTGGCCGATCACGTACTGCTGTTCCGTTTCGAGCTTCGACCAGATGTCGTTGTTGTAAGGCACCCAGGTCGGGTCGAGCATCACGAAATGGCCAGGTTCCTTCTCCCACGCTACCACGCAGTGATTGAACTGGTCAGCCGGAATGTCCTCAATCGTCGCACCCGCCATCGTCATCGCCGGGTACGTATCCAGACCGGCTGCACGAAGGAAGGTGATTGACATTGAGGCGATGTCCTTGCAGACACCGGAGCGGTATTCAAACAGCATGTCGGACGGGTGCAATGTGAAACCCTCACCCTCGCCCATCGTCTGACCGGAATAGCGGATGTTCTGCGCGACCCAGTGGTTCAGCTCCTTGGCGATCTGCATTGGATCGGACTTGGTGCTGAGGCCTGCATCAGATAGAATTCCCTCAACGTGTTCGCGAATGTCATCCGTCACCTCGAACTGGTTGCGGTTAACATCGAAGAACCACTGCGACTTCTGTTCCCAACTCTCGGCAGTTGTCATCACCACTTTCGGCGACACATCCCAAGCGCCTGGCTGACGCGGTTCGTGTGGTGCCTCGGGGATGTCCTTACCAATCCACGTGTACGTCGTGTTGACGTCGTCGTAACGAGTCTTCGAATACAACGGTGCGTTGTAGACTTCCGATTGCAAGTATTTGTCCTTCGGGAGAATCAACGTGTAGCTCTTCTCGACCATCGGGACGTTCGCCTGCATGACCACGATGTCGAAATAGTGACCGGCCATCGGCGGGATGTAGCGATCATCATCCGTAGTGGCAATCGTTTCGGCGGCGTTACGCACACGTGACTCTTCGCCCATTGGCGCGTCCGCGAGCAACGCGTAGTTGTAGCCCTTACGCATCGCGATCACTTCAATGCCGTCACCGACCTGCAAACGCGGGAGCTGCAACACTTTGATCTTGTCGCTCCAGTAAATTGCGCTCTGAGGAGCCGGTAGATCCTGCACGAGGCCCACATCGACCGGGATACGTTCACCATCGCGGATCACATTCACTTCCGCAACTTCGACAAAGCTGCTGCGCGGATCGTAATGCCATTCCAGTGCGCTCAGTGTCTGTGTGCCGGCTTCGGTAAGCACCTTGTAGATGGTGTACAGGTCGACGTAGGTCACGCCGCTGTCCATCACACGGCTGACTGATTCGTCCAGCACGATGATGTAATCACTATCGTATGCGCAGGGACATGCATCTGCGACACGGGTAAAGACTGTTACCGGTTCAGGTTCACCGGGGGGAGTCGGACGATCAGGCTCCAATTGCGCCATGACCGGTATGGCGGCCATCAACACAAATGCGAGCAGGATCTTCAGTCCATTGAAGAAAGAGTGTCGTTTCACCCGTTCCTCCTTCTAGGGTTAGTGCGCTATGAATTGAAGTTCTGTGGTATCAAGTTCAGGGTTGTGCCAGGAAAGAATGGGGTTCCGCGACCCGTCAAACCATTAGCATCTCACCCAAGGTCTGGAAAGTAGCCCCGATGGGCGTCACGAGCAAATGTTCGCTCTAAAACATGACAATTCGAGTTACTGAAATATCTGAATTATGATTCGGTATAATCCAAGCATTTCTGGCCATCTGTATTGTACAAATTTCCCTTTTCGTGTTGACGATGGAGATTTTTAGGAGAAATTCACTATCATTTAGAACGGAGCTGGAGAGCTCTTGGTCATGAGATATTTACCATTTTCGGCTCCAAGGAGTTCACCTTCCCGAACTCTTTAATTATATTCCCGTCGGAGGGAAATATGAAGAAG
>CAZKGR010000053.1:0-11135 GCA_964552465.1 uncultured bacterium | reverse complement strand
TGTCATATACACTATGAGCTAGCTGCTTTGCAAGCTGAAACGCCTTCAAATTATAGTGATTATGCATAGTTGTTCCAGCGTTGCAAATGGTTAAACCAGACTAGTAGCGTCTGTTTTTGCATGTCTTGGTACTATCTACTCCTTACTAATTACTTTCTACTTTGTACTCACTTAGTACTTTCCTGCAAACGATCGCGGCATGGCGATCTCGCCTTTCAGCGCCTTGTCAAAGTAGTCGATGGTCCGTCTCAATCCATCCTTGAGCTGCACTTGCGGTTCCCAACCCAGTACCTCTTTTGCCCGCGTGATATCCGGTCGTCGTTGCTTAGGATCGTCCGAAGGCAGCTGCTCCATCTTGATCTCAACGGACGAGCCTATCTGTGCACGGATCTGTTCCGCGAGTTCGAGGATGGTGAACTCGTTGGGGTTGCCAATGTTGATGGGATCGTGATAGTTGTCAACATTCATCAGCCGGATCAATCCATCGACCAGGTCTGATACGTAGCAGAAGCTGCGGGTCTGACTACCGTCACCGTAAACGGTCAGGGATTTCCCTTCCAACGCCTGGACGACGAAGTTTGAGACGACGCGACCGTCATTTGCAGCCATCCGCGGCCCGTAGGTGTTGAAGATGCGGGCAATGCGCGTATCCACCTTGTTTGAGCGGTGGTAATCCATCATCAAGGTTTCGGCGGCCCGCTTGCCTTCGTCATAGCAGCTGCGCACACCAATCGGATTGACATGACCCCAGTAATCTTCAGTCTGCGGGTGAACGTCTGGGTCGCCATAGACTTCGGATGTGGACGCCTGCAAGATGCGTGCTTTGGTGCGTTTCGCCAGTCCTAGCATGTTGATCATGCCCATGACTGATGTTTTGATCGTCTTGACCGGGTTATACTGATAATGGATCGGGCTTGCCGGACAAGCGAGGTTATATATGGCCTCGACTTCGAGTAGGATTGGTTGCACGATGTCGTGGCGGACCAATTCGAAGTGATCGTGTTGAAGGTTGTGCCGGATATTTTCACGTGATCCAGTGAAAAAATTGTCCATGCACTGTACTTCGTGTCCTTGCTCCAACAGGCGGTCAATCAGGTGGCTTCCGAGGAATCCTGCGCCACCGGTAACGAGTACGCGTTTCACGATTTCTCCTTGGCGGATACCCTTCGGTCCGCTTTGTTGAGGCGAGTCATTGTCGTTGGCCCAAAACTGACAAGCGGCAGCTCCCAACGCAAGTAGGAACTGCCGCAAATGGTATCCGGAGCCAAACTGGACTATACTGAGATTTTATCTTCGCCGATGTAGCCCTCGTTGGCAAGGTACAGCAGCACCTTATGCACTGCTTCCTCTGGACTTAGCTCCATCGTATCAATAACGATCTCAGCATTTTCCGGGACATCGTACGGGTCCGAGATGCCAGTGAACTCCTTGATAATACCGGCACGCGCCTTGGCGTACAATCCCTTACGGTCACGCTTTTCGCACTCCTCTACGGGAGTGTTCACATACACGAGGATATAACCGCCGAGCGGCTCAATCAGCTCACGATTAGCTGCACGGGTACTTTCGTAAGGCGCGATCGGGGCGCAGACTGCGATACCACCATTCTTGGTAATCTCGCTGGCGACGTAACCGATACGCAGGATGTTGATATCGCGATGTTCTTTTGTGAAGCCGAGCTCGCTGGACAGGTTTTTACGGACGATGTCGCCGTCCAGGAGCGTCACCGGACGCCCACCGATCTGAAGCAGTTTCGGAAGCAGCGCGTTCGCCACCGTTGATTTGCCAGACCCTGACAGACCGGTGAAGAAGACCGTGAAGCCCTGCTTGCTGCGCGGGGGATAGGACTTGCGCAATTCTGAAACAACTTCCGGGTAAGAGAACCAGCTCGGAATGTCACGATCGTCCTGTAGACGGCTGCGAACCTCTTCTTCGCTCAGCGTCTTTGTTCCATTCTTCTTTTCCAGCGATGATTCAGGTACGTATTGATCGCTGTCAACCTTGTAGTAGAACTCCTCATGCGCAACAAACTGGATTCCCAAATCTTCGGTGTGTTCTGCGAATGCCGCTACAATCTCATCGTTCGGCGGGGAGAGGAACTCATCCTTGTTCTCGGCGGATACAGTTGGGCGGAACATAAAATGCGATGCACCATAGTTCTTACGAACAATGGCTTGCATCATCACTTCACGCAATCCAGCCAGCTTCGATGGCATGGGTAGCAAGCCAAAGATGCTTGTTTGATGCGGATAATGCCTCATCACTTCACGGTGGGTACGAATGCGTGTATAGTGATCAATGTCTTCACGCAGGATTTCACCAACCATCGGCTGGATGATGATGTTTGCGTCCGCTTCTTTTGCGGCGAGACGGGTAGCTTCCACGTCTGGCCGGTGAATCGGATAGCGCGAATCGAACGCCAGCATGCGGCGCCAGCCACGACGACCTATGCGACTGCGAACATCTCGTGGTGTGGTCCTAAGGTCTGGAAAATCATAGTGGATCGGATACTGGACGCCTTCAACTCGACCGCCGATATAGACCGGATTGGTTTTGCTGATGTGGCCCTGAACACCACGGTGCGTTTCGTCGGTTGTGCCGAAAAGCGCTTCCAGCTCAGCATCACGGTCGGCTGTCCATTTGTCTTCGACATGCAGTACCGCCAACATAACGCCTTCCTGATCGCGCAGAGTAATCGATTTCCCTGGCTCAATGGCTTCGGCGGCCTGTTCGGTGACATCCAGCACGAACGGCATCGGCCAGAAAATGCCATCGGGCAAACGCTTCTCGCGCAATACGCGGTCATACTCAGTTTGTGTCATGTATCCGCGCAGCGGGGAGTAAGCACCGTTGAGCAATAGCTCAAGTTCGAGAGTCTGGCGGGGAGTGAGATCCCAAGATGGCCAGTCGCGCGATTGGTTACGAATTTCGTCATGACGGTTTTCGTCAACCATGATATCTACGAGAGTGCCACCGTGTGGGCGGATCAGATGCTGTTCCATGCTTTTCCTGTTTTTAAGGATGTGAGTGTTTCATCTATAACTGAGGATTTACACCCGGATTAGTTTTGTTATCGGGGCCGAATTTAGGACAACCTACCTTCAACATCAACAGTTGAACAGGCTCTATGGGTCAAAACGTGAGCGTGATCACATAAAGCAGTTATGGTATTGGTACTATTAAATAGTAGCTCGTACCACTTGCCCGTTCGCAGCATGCGACGTAAACTCCAGCGCGTAAGTAGCTGGCACGGTTTGAAGATTCAATGACCGCAACGGATGGAGGCAGTAATTTTCTTCAGGAAGAAACCCAATGACTTTGTGATCCTCGTGGTGTGCACTGCGAATATCACACGGAGTCCATATGTCGAGGCGCTGATGCGCAAGGTGCTGGTCAACAGCGGATTGCGTTTTCATCGCCGCGTGGTGGTCCAGTCTGCCGGTACGAAGGCGACAGCTAACTTGGGTGCGTTGCACGAAATGACAGTTGCCGCTCCACTGTTTGACCAGGTTGATCTCGGTGATCATCGTTCACGCAAGATCAGTGAAGACATCATCCATTCCGCATCGTTGATTCTTACGATGGAACGGTCGCACGTACATCAAGTTTTGAAACTCGTACCTGAAGCGGCTGAAAAAACGTATCGGATTACGGACTACGGGCGTGATGAAGGTGATCCGGATCGCGTGGATGTGAGCGATCCGACAGGATCTAAAGACACGGATGAGTACTTTGAGTTCTTCGGAATAGCCAGAACAGAAGTCAACCGTGTACTCGGCTATATGGTGAAGAATGCTGTAATCGAATAGTATGTGTTATTGTTGCAAGCTGATGTCAGTTCAGACCAGCTCGCGAGCCGTGCAACGATTGTCCCATCCAAGCCTCCCTACCTTTGGGAACTATAGTTTTCACAGTTCCTATTCCTGCATTTAGACGGACTACGTTTGGAGTTCAACAACCATGCTGAAGAAAATCAGCCATATTGGAATTGCTGTAAACAACCTCGATGAGAGTGTCCATTTGTATCGTGATGTTATGGGCATGGAGTTCATGGGAATCGAGGAAGTCGCGGAGCAGAAGGTACGAGTCGCCATGTTCAAGATTGGCGAATCACGTATCGAGCTGCTCGAGCCGACTGCGGATGATTCACCTGTCGCAAAGTTCCTCGCCAGTCGAGGTCAAGGCATGCACCACCTGTGCTATGAAGTGGACGACGTTGACGAGTCACTCAAGCACATGGACGATCAGGGTGTGCGATTGATTGATAAGACCAGTCGGACCGGAGCTGAGAATTCAAAGGTTGGCTTCATCCATCCGAAAAGCACTGGCGGTGTGTTGGTTGAACTGAATTCTCCGGGCGATTGAACTGGCGAAGGTGATGTATACTCGATTATTCAACGATTGATAAACTGATATTTGGAGGCGCGACCATGGGGGAGACGAACCCTAAGTGGGGCATTGCTACCAAGGCAATTCACGGATTTGGCCCGTCTGACCCGACAACGGGCGCGGTAAGCGTTCCGATTTTCCAAAGCTCGACCTTCGCGTTCAAGAATGCGCAGCATGGCGCGGATCTGTTCGCAGGTGAGGCGGAAGGTTTTATCTACTCCCGTATTTCCAATCCTACGGTCGAAGCATTTGAGAAAGAAATTGCCTGCCTCGAAGGTGGTGAAGCGGGGAAGGGATTCGCTTCCGGCATGGCGGCGACGTTCAACGCGATCATGACCGAATGCAAGGCTGGCGACAGCTACATCAGCAGCCAGACGATGTACGGTGGCACGCACGCGCTCAACATCCATGTCATCCCCCGGTTCGGCGTGACAGCGCATGAAGTTGACGCGACCGACCTGAACAAGGTCGAGGATGCGATCAAGAATGCGAAGAACTGCAAGCTGTTGATCTTCGAGACACCGGCCAATCCCAATCTGGCGGTTCTCGATATCAAGGCGTTGGTCGACCTCGGTCACAAGCATGGCCTGACGGTCATGGTGGATAACACCTTCGCTACACCTATCCTGCAACGTCCGATGGAACTCGGCGCTGACATCATCATGCATTCAGCGACGAAATACATCGGTGGTCACGGTGATGTTGTCGCAGGCGCTTTGGTTGCCAAACAGGATTTCATCGACCGGATGATGGAAGACGTGTTCATCGATACCGGCGGCTGCATGACACCGTTCTCGGCGTGGCTGCTGCTCCGTGGCCTGAAAACCATCCCGGTCCGAATGCGGGCGCACTGCGAAAATGCATCCCGTGTCGCCAAGTTCCTCGCCTTCCATCCCAAAATCGAAACCGTATCCTACCCTGGCCTTGCATCCCATCCGCAGCATGAAATCGCCAGGAAGCAGATGAGTGATTTCGGCGGGATGGTGACATGTACGATTAAGGGCGGCTTCGAGGAAGGCAAGAAGCTGATGGACGCGGTCAAGCTGGCGACTGTTGCGGTCAGTTTAGGCGATTGCGACACGTTGATCAGCCACCCGGCATCAACGACGCATTCGACATACAGCCCGGAAGAACGTGACGAAGCAGGTGTTCTCGACAACCTGATTCGGATTAGCGTCGGCATCGAAGACATCGCTGACATTCTCGATGACCTGAACCAGGCGCTTCGTGTGCTTTAGTCAGCGTCCGTAGTAGTGCAGACAATCGACTGTTTTCCAAAGCACGGTTTGTGAAAGCCGTGCTTTTATTATTCATGACTTGATGCACTATCATACTGTTTGGTGAATTCAAACTGCATGAGATTCAAATCGTTTTTCAATTCTTTCCTAGTTGTTTCTCGTTGCTGATTCGTCTCTCGACTCTTGACACACTGCGATTTATCGAGTATTATCAGTAATGATTATTGATAGCGATAAGGTTGTCGCATGAGTGCAAGAGAAAACGGACATTCGGTTAAAGAAGTTGGTGCTGCCCATCGGATGACGTCTCAGCGTCGAGCGGTGCTCAACGTGTTGCAGGAGACGTTGGACCATCCGACTGCAGATGATGTGTATCATCGGGTGCGTAACAAGCTGTCGCGGGTCAGTCTGGCGACGGTTTATCGCAACCTCGATGTGTTGGTCGCACAGAATCTCGTCAAGTTGATTGAGTCTCCTGGGCATCCGCGCAGATATGACATCGTCACGGAACAGCATTACCACATTCGATGTGTCGAGTGTGGAGTGGTCGAGGATGTTCAAGTAAGCCGCCTACCAGATCTTGGGGCTTTGGTTTCACAGTCAGGCTCGTTTGAGGTACTGACGACTCGGTTGGAGTTCGATGGCCGTTGCGGTTCGTGCTGTGAAAAGCAAGATTAGGTAAGATAGATTTGGTGTGAACATCTCCGTTGTATGTTCGATGGTTCACACTCGATATCTTGGATTCGAAACACACATAAATAGCCGCACATGCAGGTTGTTTGTGCGGCGGACAAGTTACTAGCCAAAGGAGGGGGAGATTTATGCAATTGTCAGCAAGGATGCGTGATGCATTGAACACTCAGATGACATTTGAGTTGCAGTCAGCGTACGAGTATTTCGCTATATCATCCTGGTACAAGGCGAACAACCTGGAAGGTTTTGCGGGATTTATGCAAACCCACGGCATGGAAGAATTGACTCATGCTCAGAAGATCTACGACTACGTTTTTGAACGTCTGTCAACGGCGGAGTTCGGCGCTTTGGACAAGCCAAAAGCTGAATATGAGTCGGCTCTAGCCGCAATGGAGACTGCGTTCCAGCACGAACTCAACGTGACTCAGCGGATTCACAACCTGGTCGATCTCGCCCGTGAAGATGGCGACAAGGCGACGGAGAATTTCCTCCAGTGGTTTGTCCAGGAGCAGGTGGAAGAAGAAGCGCTGGTTGATGATATCGTGCAGCAGTTGAAGCAGGTCGGCGATTTTGCACCTGGCTTGTTCTTCCTTGACCGCGAAATGTCGGGCAAAGCTGCAGCGGCACCGGCAGCGAACTGATCCAGTAACTTTCTTGCAATTGTGACAGGGCACTCTGCGAGTGCCCTTGTTTGACGTATTGAATATTGAATAGAGAACGAGTAGGACATATGCTTTCGTGCAGGGATCGCGCTCAGTACTTTGCGTTCTGGAGCGGAATACTCTTTCCTATTGCAAACTCATCAACGACGAAAGGGGCTGAACTATGCCCACCGTGGAAGAAGCCATTCTCACGGCAATAGAATTTGAGAACAGGGTGCGTGACACATATCGTGGTGCGGAAACAGCGGCGAAGGATGATACCGGACGCCGTGTGTTCAAGTTACTTGCGGATGAAGAGCAGGGTCACATTGACTATCTGGAAAGCCGTCTCGTGCAATGGCGTAAGGATGGCACAATTACGTTTGAGGGGATGGATTCCATAGTACCGCCGATGGATGTTATTGAGGAGCGCCAGAAAGATCTGCAGAGCCGTCTGGTCGGTGATGATCGCGGCGATGAGATCAAGATGTTGCAGAGAGCGCATGATCTGGAAGTGGCAACCAGTAGTTTCTACAAAGAAATGGTTGGTGCGTTGGATGCGGATGCGCAGAAGATGTTCGAGCGCTTTGTCGAGATCGAGGAAGGACATGTCGCGGTTGTACGTGCTGAAATTGATGCACTCTCTGGCAACGGCTACTTCTTCGACTTCGCAGAATTCAACATGGAAGGCTGACTACTTGGTCAGCAATTTGGAGACGCATGATGGATCCTGTCACGAAAGACATAATTGACGGTTTGCGCAAGGCCATTGAGTTCGAAGGTGATGGTCACAATTTTTATATGATGGCTGCGGGCAACACTCAGGACGAAAAGGGTAAGGAAGTGTTGACCATGCTGGCTCGTGAGGAGCTGCAGCATGTCAAGTTCCTCCGTCACCAGTACAAGCATTTCATGAACACCGGCCGACCGGACTTAACGCTTAAGCTGCCGAGTTTCGCCGACCTGAAGGGTGATCATCCGATCTTCTCTGAAGATCTGAAGGCACGTGTCAGCCAGGCACACATGGAGATGAGTGCGTTGGCGATTGGTGTCAAACTCGAACTCGGTTCGACGAATTACTACTTGAGCGAGTCAGAAAAGCATGACGGTACACGTGTCGGTGAGTTCTATGCTGAACTGGCGGCGTGGGAGAAGGAGCATTATGATGCTCTGCTCCGTCAGCAGGAATCGCTAAAGGAAGACTACTGGTCGCAGGGTGGTTTCTCGCCATTCTAAGATCATGCCCACGACATTCATGTCTGGGATCATCCACATTGGCTATACAGAACCGGGGACACTTTCAGGAGAAAGTGTCCCCGTCTAATTGACGCATTTATCTAGCTGAATTCAATGAATTCGTCACTATCTCCTGAACCTTCACGTCTTGCCCCGTCAAACCGCGCGGCGACATCATCCCAGTTGACCAGGTGATCCATGAACGCTGCTGTCCAGTCCGGGCGCAGGTTTTTGTATTTCAGGTAGTATGCGTGTTCCCAGACGTCACAGACGAGCAATGGGACCATTCCCTGTAATGTCCAATCCATGTGGATCTCGCTACCGACGACGAACAGTTGCTTCAACGTTCTATCCCAGCCGAGGACACCCCATCCACTGCCCATCACAGTATTAGTTGTCGCAAGGAATTGCGCCTTGAATCCATCGAACGTACCGAAGTCCCGCACGATCTGTTCCGCCAGTTCACCGGACGGATTTCCACCGCCGTCTGGTTTCATGTTAGTCCAGAAGATGGTATGCAGTTTATGACCCGATCCGTTGAAGGCTAGTGCTTTGCTCAATGCATTGGCAGCAGCCATTTCGCCGGTGGCACGTGCTGTGGCGAGCTTGTCGAGAGTGGCGTTGAGCGCTACGACATAACCGTTATGGTGCTTGTCATGGTGCAGGGTCACGGTTTCCTCGTCGTAGTACGGTTCGAGCGCATCGTACGCATACGGCAGGTCGGGTAACGTGTAGGTCATCGTTTTCTCCCTGTGTTGTAGGTTGTTCTTCGCAGTTACTCATAGCTCAAGACTCACACCTGCTTTCAATCGTCCATCGCGCCCCGCAGAATCAGCAGCCGGACGAGGTTGAGGATCGCTGCGGTAGCGGCGGCAACGTATGTCCACGCTGCGGCGTCAAGTACTTTCTTGGCGCCGGTAGCTTCCTGTGGTGGGACATATCCGTCTGTACGCAGGATCGCCAGTGCCCGTCTGGATGCATCGAACTCGACCGGCAATGTGACCAGATGGAATAGCACGACGAGACTGAACAGGATGATTCCGGCGTCCAGCATTGCCGGGGATGCCATGAACAGTCCGATCAGTACCAACGGGAACGCCATCCATGATCCAAACTGGACCGGCATTGCCAACGCGGAACGGAACTGCAGCATCGCGAAGCCTTGCTTGTGCTGGATAGCATGGCCGACTTCATGCGCGGCAACTGCCATTCCGGCGATGGACGGCTGCGAGAAGTTGTGTTCGGACAGCGCGACCACCCGTTTACGCGGGTCGTAATGGTCGGTCAACACGCCGCGTGTCGCGACAACTTCCACGTCCTGCATCCCTTGCTGCTTGAGAATGCGTTTGGCAACCTGTTCGCCCGTCAAACCGGAGCTTGACGCGACCTGGCTGTACTTCTTGTACGCGCTTTTGACCTTGTTCTGTGCCCAGATGGACAGGATAATCGCTGGGATGATCAGGACGATTGTCCAGTCCAGGAACGGTACCATCATACTAGTATCTCCTCGCAGCGCCAATGTCAGACGCGTGCATTAGTTGTCGAATCAGTGTACTCAACATACCCATTTTGTGGCTGCAAGGTTCCGGTTCTGAACCAGTCTATGGAGACGTTCGCTCAACGATGTCAATATCGGAATTAATTAGGGTCTGTCCCTAGTTTATTTGTTACTATTGTTGCATTTAAATAGGGACAGACCCCATTTAATGTGTGAGCTGCGGGTGACGGCCTGCTTCAGGGTTTGCCACGGGTATCAAACATCCCCATCGAACTAGTCGGGTAATCCACTGCCGCGACCTCATCTCCCCGCCTGTAGGTGTTGGCGGGCTACTGCTGAACGCGCTACCTTTGCTCGGGGACAGAACTGCAGCCAACGGATCGCTGGACGATGCTGAACTATCACCTCGAGCGTGAAGAAATGGTCGATCTCCTTGAGGACAAGGGGATCAAGGACCAGCTCGTACTCGCGGCGATGCGTGAGCTCAAGCGTCATCTGTTTGTCCCGCCGAATCTGCGTGCGCGTGCGTACGAGGACAAGGCGCTGAGTATCGGGCACGGTCAGACGATATCACAGCCGTACATCGTCGCCCAGATGACCGAGCTGCTCGAGTTGACGGGCAAGGAAACAGTGCTCGAGATCGGCACCGGGACCGGTTACCAGACGGTGATCTTGTCCAAGCTCGCGGCTCAGGTCTATACCATCGAACGGATCAAGCCCTTGGCACTAGAGGCTGAGCAACGTTTCCGTGAGTTTGAGGTACCCAACGTTGTGCAGAAGGTTGGCGACGGATCGCTCGGATGGCAACGGTTCGCGCCGTTCGATCGGATCATTGTGACCGCTGGCGCACCGGCAGTCCCCTCACGTTTGGCGAATCAGCTCGAGGAAGCTGGTGGGCGAATGGTTCTGCCGACCGGGCCACGGCGTGTGCAGGATCTGAAGGTGATTGTCAAGCGTGACGGTAAGGCGTATTCGAGCAGCCACGGCGGCTGTGTGTTTGTTCCATTGATCGGTAGTGGTGGTTGGGAGGATGACGAGTAGATGAAAGTCGAGGGCCTCGCGGCCGATTTGCACGCACTCCTTGAGCAGAACTCGGACGATGGAATATCCCTCGACACGATCATCCAGTCGTTGGGAACACGTGGCTTCGGGGTGCTGCTCTTTCTGCTCAGCCTGCCGAGCGCATTGCCGGTTCCTGCACCGGGTTACAGCACGCCGTTCGGGATATTGATCGCTGGATTGGCGATCCAGATGATGGTCGGTCGGACAACCCCTGTGCTGCCTCAATGGGCTCTGAAACGGTCATTCAGCCATGACGCTGCGAACAAGATGTTTGGTGCCGGGATCAAGTTCCTGAACAAGACGGAAGCGTTGGTCAAGCCGCGGATGTCGTGGCTGGGCAGCAAGTTTGGCAGGGCGACGGTCAGCATCCTGGTCCTC
>CAZKGR010000052.1:0-12164 GCA_964552465.1 uncultured bacterium | reverse complement strand
TCTGGAGTCTGGAGTCTGAAGTCTGAAGTCTGAAGTCTGAAGTCTGAAGTCTGAATTGAATATGCCCCTGTGAATCTCCGCAGGAGTTCACAGGATCATCCACAGATCGACAACCAGGACGGATTCATCACTTAAAATCTCAGACAATCTGTCCAACTGATGGGGTCCACCTCTCTAATCTGATCCTCTTGACTTCAGCTACGGATACGTGGAACCATAACATCAGCACATTTGATCTGGACAGTGATGGGGATACAGATGTTCTAGCTACAGAAGATGACCTCGTAATTTGGTTTGAAAACACTGATGGACTGGGTAGTTTCAGCGATTCACAGACAATTGGCGATAGTCATTATGGTATCGACGAATTCAGTAGTGCTGATCTTGATGGCGACGAGGATCATGACATCATTGTTACTGGTTATGAATCCTTACTCTGGTTTGAGAAATTGGATGGAGACACCGAATATGGACCGGTAGAATGGCTGGCTAGCCACTTAAAAGACCCAGTTAGTTTGTACTGTGCCGATTTTGATGGCGACAGCGACACCGATATTCTCGTCGGACTGTTTTATGGTGACGCAGTTCTGTTGTTGGAAAACGTTGATGGAACTGGAACATTCAGTGACCGACACCACATAACGAGCGGGACAGCTGCCGTGATTACAGTTGTAACTGCTGATCTGGATGACGACGGTGACCAAGATATTATCGCTGGGTCACACGGTGAGGATAAAGTTACCTGGTATGAAAACCTAGATGGCTTAGGAACATTCAGCCAGGAAAATATGATCAGTAATATGGTACATGACGTTTCTTCAGTATTCAGTATCGATCTGGATGGTGATAGTGACTACGACATCTTGGCAGTAAACACTCACTTGGACAAGGTCGTGTGGTTTGAAAACATAAATGGATTGGGAGATTTCGGTGAGGAACGGGTGATTACAATCTTTACAAATGGACCGAGATCTGTTTATAGCGTTGATATCGACGGTGATGGTGATAATGATGTTCTCTCGGCGTCATCAGACAACAAGATTGCCTGGTATGAGAATCTTGATGGTCAAGGCAACTTTGGAATACAGCTAATTATAAGTAACGAGGTTGAAAATGCCTATTCCGTATATAGTGAGGATCTTGATGGCGATGGAGATTATGACGTTTTATCAGCTTCGTTATATGATAATAAAATAGCTTGGTACGAAAATGAAGATGGATTAGGGAGCTTCGGTTCGCAGCAAGTAATTAGCGTCGAGGCAGAATATGCAAGGTGCGTTTATAGTGCAGATCTGGACGGAGATGGAGATAATGATGTACTCTCCGCGTCTCGACTTGATAACAAGATGGCTTGGTATGAGAACACAGATGGATTAGGCACGTATGGAGAACAATGTGTGATCACAGACAACGCAGACGGAGCGAGAAGTATTACATGCGCAGATATGGACAATGATGGAGACTTGGATGTTCTAACCGCTTCATATTACGATTATACTTTTGCATGGCATGAGAACTTGGACGGACTGGGAACTTTCAGTGCAAGGAGGATAATTTCTTCTGATTCAAGAGGGGCAAGCTCTATATTCTCCAGCGACATGGATGCGGATGGAGATGTTGATGTTATAACTGCAGCAGCAGAAGATGATATGGTAGCATGGTTTCGGAATGAGGGGACGGTTGATGTGAAGGACGACGCGGTCATGTCTTCAATTCCTGGAGCACATGCGCTGCGACCTATCTACCCAAATCCTTTTAATCCAACCACGACCATCGAAATCGGACTGGCAGCGCCATCAGAATTGCATCTGGTCGTATACAACACGCTTGGGCAGGAGGTGGCCATGCTCAGTTCGGAGACGCATCCTGCCGGCTTCCATTCCTTCACGTTTGACGGGTCTAACCTCTCAAGTGGGATATATTTCGTGCACGCGCATGTCCCGGGCGAATTACACGAAGTCCAGAAGATCGTGCTGATGAAGTAAGAACAGTCTTGAGTCCCGAGTCCTGAGTCTTGAGCAAGTAGCCCGGTCCGGCAGCTGTCGGACCGGGTTTTCCTTGTTCGGAATATCCTCCGTTTCTATTCAGAATAATTCGTCAATCATTGGAAAATCTAGATATTGTTCGGAGTATGGACTATATTGGCAGATACGGACTAGCTGACATACTCTGCGAAATCTCGATGCACTGATTTCCAAGCTGCACGTACGGAGTAATCAGGAGGGGGAGAGAATGGACACCGCTCAATCCACTAGAGCTTACCTCTTGAAGTGGTTCCTGCCGTCACTTTTGCTGCTATTCTTAGCTGCTGGCGCATCCGCCCAAGTCATCTTCAGTGATCAGATTTCAGTTGAGATACTCGAGGGGATGGGCGAATACGAGAGCATTGATTTCTCAGATCTTGATGGCGATGATGATCTGGATATTTTCACGGCGACTTCCACACTTACACACGGATTCTGTTGGTATGAAAACATGGATGGTCATGGAACTTATAGTGAATTCTGGAATAACATCGCTACATCCACATGGGGCGCACCCAGGGTAATTGTTGGGTGTGATCTGAATGGAGATGGACACGATGATGCCTTACTGGGTACAGAATCTGGTGGATTTGAGGATGATTACGAGGTTCTTTGGATGGAGAATAGTGGACCACCATTGTATAATCTAGGACCAGTTCACTTCATTAGT
Organism: uncultured bacterium; assembly: GCA_964552465.1. Classification (GTDB taxonomy): domain Bacteria; phylum Electryoneota; class Electryoneia; order Electryoneales; family Electryoneaceae; genus BMS3BBIN04. The sequence goes on along the minus strand of CAZKGR010000052.1, from coordinate 9,470 downwards.
TCTGAAACGCTGGGTGTCACGTCTCTTGCAAGTGCCGATTTGGATGGCGACGGTGACTTGGATGTTCTATCCGCATCGTTCTCTGACGACAAAATCGCTTGGTATGAGAACCTTGATGGTCTGGGGAATTTTGGAAACTATCAACAACGAGTGATCACGATTACAGCCGATGGTGCAAAAGAAGTCGAAGCAGCCGATCTGGATGGTGACGGTGATCAGGATGTCCTGTTCGCTTCACTAAATGATGAGATTTTGGGTTGGTTTGAAAACCTCGATGGTCTTGGAAATTTCGGTCCTGAGCAATTTATTAGTCATTTTTCTGAAGAGTTGCCTATTGTCGTCTGTGATATGGATGGAGATGGTGACAATGATATTTTGTATTCAACTTCGCAGGTTGGCCGAATAGATTGGTATGAAAACGTCAACGGTTTGGGAGATTTCAGTCAGCAGCATGTCGTTGAGCCCTTACACGTGGGCGAAATAACAGGCATTTCAAATGCAGATCTTGATCTTGACGGTGATTTCGATGTCCTGGCTGCCACTCTTTGGGATGAGGTCCTGTGGTACGAAAACATAGACGGTATGGGGAATTTCAGTCCTGAGCAGCTCGTTTCAACTGACTCAGGCTTTTATACGGGAGTTTTTTGCGCGGATTTGGATAGTGATGGCGACAATGATGTAATCACAACTTCATTTTTTGGCCACGAGCTTTCCTGGTACAGGAATGAAACCCTCGCCCCGCCTGGATCGCTTGAACTGACCGGCATTACGACCGACATCCCCGCCGAAGGCGGCACACTCAGCTTCGACGCGCACTTCACGTACGATCACGATGACACGCTGACCAATGTCGAATACTGGTCTTTCGTCGTAACGCAGGGTGGGTACAACCGTGGCCCGATCATTCTCCAGGATTTCATCGCTGTTCCGGGAATTGATGTGACAGTCTCGTTTGAACACCAGATTCCCGCCGGATTCCCAGCTGGCACCTATGTCTATCGCGGTGTAGTCGGCAATTACCCGGACGGCATCCTGCGCGACACGTTCGCCTTCACAAAGGCTGGCGACCGTACGGAACAGGCTGTCGAGCGCGTGTGGGATCTGGGCGACTGGACGACCAGAGGTGGGTTTGACGAGTTGGACGATTCATTGATTGCTGAGATGGGTGACCTGCCCTCGTCCTATGAACTTGAGAGCGTGTATCCGAATCCGTTCAATCCCGCTACCACGATAGAGATCGGGTTGGCGTTACCAGCAGAGCTGCAACTCACCGTCTACAATATGCTAGGGCAGGAGGTGGCCATGCTCTGTTCGGAGACGCATCCCGCCGGCTTCCATTCCTTCACGTTTGATGGATCGAGCCATGCCAGCGGCATCTACTTCGTGCACGCGCATGTCCCGGGCGAGCTGAACGAAGTCCGGAAGATCGTGCTGATGAAGTAAGAACAGTCTTGAGTCCCGAGTCCTGAGTCTTGAGTAACTGAGAAACAAATCCAGCAACAACCCACATAGTTGGACACCCGGATTGCGAGACAACCCGGGCCACCCTGTCGTGACTTCTTGCCGCCAACGGCGGCAATAGAACCTGACCCGGCACTGGGAGTGCCGGGCTACTTTTTGCGTCACCTTGCCGTCGGGTGCCTCGACTTGTTACGCAAGTCGGGTGTCCCGTTCGAATGCAGAACGTTAGCCGGTAAGAGAAACCTGCCTTGCATGGCAAGACAGGCCACCCAAGGTCCGCGATAACTGTCTGCGACGGATTATCACGGACACCATCCAAACAGCAAAACCAACAATACCCACCTTCCCCTTGACTCACCAGATATGTTTTTGTATAATATACCTAGATACGCAAAGTATATGGCGAGGCCGCTATGGATGCTGTCAGACGAGAACTCAAACGCGGGACCATCGAGATGATCCTGCTCACCATGCTCAACGAGGAGGACCGTTATGGATACCAGATCGTGTCCACCCTCGAGCAGAAGGGCGGTGATTTCTTCCAGATCAAGGAGGGCACATTGTACCCAGTGCTCTATCGGTTGGAAGATGACGGTTACATCGAGTCGTACCGCGACAATCCGAAACGCGGGGTGCCGCGAAAGTACTATCGCCTGACCGTGGGCGGACGGACACGTTGGCAGGATCTGTTGAATGAGTGGAAAGCGTTTGCGACAGTCGTGGACGGTTTCATCGCAGGCAGGGAGGACGATCATGAGCAAGCTTGAACATTTCATGCGTGATGTGCGGCTGCATCTCGCCGCCACTGGGATGGATAAAGACCGGTTCATCAACGATCTGCGTGATCAGGCGCAGGAGATGATCGACAGTGGTTTGTCAGAACACCAGGTTGTGGAAAAGCTTGGCCCTCCGCGAGAAGTTGCCGCCGATTTCATGGAGACGCGACCGCTGGAATACGCGAACATATTCCAACGGTTCTTTGCGTTCATTCTGGACGCGGCCATATCTACGATGTTCGTCTTTCCCGGGCTATTCCTGTTCTTGCTGATTCCATTCGGAATCTCCGATCCGGAAATATTTTCGATCACACGATGGAATCACGTATCTGTGCCCGCGCTGCACATCAATGGATTCGAGCTTCTTCTGTTGACAATTGGCGGGGTCATGGCGATTGGGATTGCGTTGCTCTATTTCCCGATCATGGAGTACATGTTTGGCTGGACACTCGGAAAAAAGGTGATGGGCATACGTGTGCTGCGTGAGGACGGTTCACCAATCGGATTGGGGACAGCGTTCATACGAAGGCTTTCCTATTACTTCGACATTCTCGCCTTGGACGCGATCTTCATTCTGTTTACGAAAACGAAACAGCGCGCTTTCGACCGAGTAGCGCAAACTGTTGTCGTGAAAGACGGCGAACCTCATGTGTTGGGATTGCTGCTGTTTGTATTTGTCGCGATAGTATTTTCACTGATAGGGATATTCACACTGTTCTTTCTGTCTGGAATGCCGGAACCGATCTTCGATATCTTGTAATTGGACTAAGAGCGGAAGACCCGCGTTTGCATGCATACGCGGGTCTCCCAGGCTTCCCCGGGTTCTACGAATCCGGGCTATGTGAATTCCCAGCATACTCAGATGCCAGGTTGGACGTTATCCTTCCTGCGCCTCGAGCCAACGTTCGGCGTCAATGGCTGCCATACAGCCGCTGCCAGCAGCAGTTACCGCTTGACGATACACGCTGTCCCGCACATCACCAGCCGCAAACACGCCTTCGATATTCGTGTACGTACTGCCTGGTTTCGCCAGGATGTAGCCTGTATCATCCAAGTCGAGCACGCCTTCGAACAGTTCAGTGTTTGGTTTGTGGCCAATCGCGACGAACATGCCTTCCACTGCTAATTCACGGAATTCGCCGGTAACGGTGTCTTTCAGCTTCAACCCGGTAACGCCGGTGTTTGTATCGCCAAGCACTTCTTCGACCACACTGTTCCAGTGCATTTCGATCTTCTCGTTGCTTAATGCGCGCTTCTGCATGATCTTTGATCCGCGAAGCTCGTCACGCCGGTGAATCAGATGCACCTTCGAACAATGCCGCGTCAGGTAAGTAGCTTCCTCGAGTGCTGTATCGCCACCGCCAATCACCGCGACCTCTTTGCCGGTGAAGAAGAAACCATCGCAGGTTGCGCATGCCGAGACGCCAAATCCCTTCAATTTCTGCTCGCTCTCAAGACCGAGGTACTGTGCTGTCGCGCCGGTAGCGATGATAACTGTATCGGCGGTGTATTCCGCTTCATCGGTCCAGACTTTATATGGACGGCCACTGGTCAGATCAACCTTGATCGCATCCATCGCGATCATCTCCGTGTCAAACCGTTCTGCCTGAGCGCGGAAATCAGCCATCATATCCGGACCGGTCACGCCTTTCGGGAAGCCAGGGTAATTTTCCACATCTGTCGTGATCATCAACTGTCCACCGGAATTCAAACCTTCCAGCAGGAGGACTTTCAGATGTGCACGTGCGGCATATATTGCAGCTGTGTAACCGGCAGGCCCGCTGCCGAGAATGATTACCTGGTAGTGTGTGTCAGCCATGGTTTTCAAGTCCTTCAAGTTCGTTGTTTATGCTTATATACTCTATAATCAACACGTTTCCGTCGGTCCGATCAACCGTGTGACCGTTACAATCGCTGCCATCTCCGCCCGAAACCGCCGTGCACCCAAGTCAATGCGCTTGAAGCCATGTTCATCAAACAGATCGAGCTCGGTATCCGTGAAACCGCCTTCCGGCCCGATGGCGACAACGGCTTCATCGCCGGAACTCAAAATTGGAACCGAATGACCACCAGACTCTGCGACGAACCGATGTGGGATTCTCGCCATTTGGATGCACCACTCAGCGAGTTGTTGTTCGGGGTGAACCGGAGGCACATGAGCTCGTCCACATTGCTTGGCTGATTCCAGAGAACGCCGCTGGGCACGTTTGGCCTTGTTTTCCTTCCACCCAGCAATGCTCCGGTCAGTTTGCAGTGGAGTGACTTCATGGACACCCGCCTGCACACAACCATCCAGCGCTTCGAGCCAGTGATCGCCTTTGAGCAGCGCAAGCCCGAGATGCAGTTTGACCGAGGATTCACGCCACTGATCGAACCGTTCCCCTAGCGAACATGTGGCTGTATGCTTGTCGGAGTCGCGCAGTTCTGCTTGCCAGGCGCACCCCTGACCATCAATCAACATCACAACATCACCCGGCTGTGCGCGGCGAACCCGCAGCAGGTGATGTGCTTCATCGCCAGAGATAACAGCAGTTCGCGCGGACTCGTCAACCTGATCGCGACTGACATGATAGACTTCGACTTGTGGCATGGCGAAAAAGGTAATACCAGCAGGCTAGACGTGCTCGAAGTTGAGAAGAGAGCAGAGGTCGGCTGATTCAACCGGGGTTTGCGTGATCACCTTGAGAAATCGTACCTTCCCGGGCTATATGGGAGAGGTCTGGAGTATAGTGATCTCAATAACAATCCCATGTTGTTAACCCTACCGTAATCAGGAGAATATCGGTGACCGGAAACCCGGAAGTCGAACGCGCCTTACGAAATATCCTCGAATCCACCGAAAAGCGTTTCAATAGCGTTCGGATGAATCGAAACCAGGCAAACTGGCAGGCGATGACCTCGCCAGATGATGAAACAATGGTCCTAAGCCGTGAAGCTGAACTCACGTATCGCAAGGAGTTGGGCGACCGCGAGCTGTTTGATGATCTTGGCGAACGGTTATCCGATGCTGGCGTGCAGGACGTTATTCTCCGCCGCTGGGCGACACTCATGCGCTATGAGATGGCGCCAAACATGTATCCTGAGGAAGTTCACGAGAACATTGTCGAGAAACAAAAGGCGCTCGAAACGAAGATTCGCGCTTTCCGGCCTGAACTCGACGGAGATCGTTCCACTTTCGCAGAAGTCACTCGCGTCATGTCGAAGAACGATGACATTGAGGAGCGAAAGAACGCCTGGGAAGCAAGCCGGGCATTCGGTGCGGATTTGGTCCCCACGATTGTCGAGTTGACCAAGGCGCGAAATGTTGCTGCACGATCTATCGGGTTCCCCGACTTTTACCGCATGCACATGGAACTTCAGGAGATCAATGAGACCAAGTTGTTCAGCTCATTGAGCGCTTTCGCGGATGCGACGGAAGATCCGTTCCGACGTATGAAGGCGGAGCTTGACCGTCTCCTCTCAGACAAGTATCACATTGATGCGATCAATCTTGAGCCGTGGTTCCTCTCAGATCCATTCTTTGAAAAGGTGCCATCCGTTTTCGAGACCAACGTTGACTCGCTGTACGCGGAACGTGATCCGATGGAGTGGGCACCAAAGTACTATGAGGGAGTTGGACTGCCGTTTGATCGGATCCTGAAAAAGAACACAATTGCGCAGACCAGTGTCCATCCAAAATCTGAGTTCTCCGATATTGACAACGCTGGCGATATGCGTATCCTGGTGTCACCTGCACCGAGCAAAAGTAGTGCGGAAGAGATGCTGCGAGTCCTTGGTAAGGCTGCATACGTAGCCCGCATTGACAAACGCTTGCCACAGACACTTCGCAAACCAGCGCACCCAAGCCTGCTCGAAGGAGTGGGACGGTTCTTCGCGCGTCGCGCAACTGATTTTGAATGGCTGCTCAACATGTTTGAGCTGCGTGGTAGCCAGATTCGTGGACTGGACAAAGCTCTGCCAAAAGAGCTGCGTTACCAACGGATTATTGAGGGGCGTTGGCGCCTGGTTCTGGTTCACTTTGAACGTGGCATGTACCGCGATCCAGACCAGAATCAACAGAACCGCTGGTGGGATCTGGTCGAACGTTTCCAGCTCCTGCGCCGTCCGAAGGGACGTGAGGAAATGGCTGATTGGATCTTGCATCCAACTCTGTTCCTCGACCCGGTACAATCTCATAACTTCATCATGGCTGAGTGGCACGCTTCGCAGTTTGCCCTCGCGATGAAACGTCAGCTTCGCCTTGAAGATCCGTTGCTCTGGATGGATGATGCCCGTATCGGAGAATGGTTCAAGGAACACATCTTCAAGCACGGTTCGTTGTGGGAGTATAACGAGTTGATGTCGAATGCGACCGGAAAGTCATCACGTCCGGATGCGTTTGGTGAGCAATACCTGTAAACGATGCTGTATCGTGACTCATGATAGTTCAAATCATCGGTTGTGCACCCGCATGACCGATGTTTTATTTACGTGCAACACGACCATTCACACAGGTGAAAGATGGAATTTGTCCGGCTGACTGTTGGACCGGTCGAAACCAACGGCTTTGTCGTCCGCGAAAACGACAGCACAGTGATCATCGATCCCGGTGAGGAAGCGGAACAGTTCATCGCCCAATTCGAACAATGGAAGCTCGAACCAGCCGCGATCCTGATCACGCATGGTCACGGTGATCATATCGGGGCGGTCGGCGATCTGAGGAAGAAGTATCCAGATGCGCCGGTGATTTGCCATGAAAAAGACGCAGCCATGCTCACCGATCCCCGACTTAATCTGGGTATCAACTACGGTTTCGTGATTGATGTTGGCGAGCCGGATCGCCTGGTGGAAGATGGGGAAACACTCACTTTCGGCGACCTGTCGCTCAAGACCATACACCTTCCCGGACACACCCGAGGGCATGTCGTGTTCTATCACGAGGACGGGCACCTGTTCGCTGGTGACACGCTGTTCGCCGGTGGGATCGGGCGCTTCGACTTCCCCGGCAGCGACGGGCGACAGCTGATCAGCGGTTTGAAAGAGAAGATGCTCGCCCTGCCCGGTGAGACGCAGGTCCATCCGGGGCACGGACCATCAACAACGCTGCATGTCGAAGTGCAGACAAATCCGTACCTGGACGACTCGTTCCTCCGCTCGATGGGTATCCTCTAGCTTGGAGACGGAAGGCTGGAGACGGAAGGCTGGAGACTGGAGACTGGTGGTAATATGCCCACGACATTTATGTCGTGGATGATCTTAGCTGGAACGAGTGGATCATCCGCGCTTGCAAGCAAGCACGGGCCTGTGTATGTTTTTCCATAGCCCATAGCCCATAGCCCATAGCCCATAGCCCAATGTGTTCGATGTGTCTTGTCTTTTACTCATAGCTCACAGCTCATAACTCACAACTGGTTTTCAACAAATGTCCAAAGGCCGACCCATATTCTCACTGCGCTGGGGTGTCGAATACCCCGCTGACACCGCCTTCCTCGGAATGATCGAGGAGAAGGTGGATCAGACATGCCGCCGTCTCCGCATGGACCCGGTCGAGGTCGAGTACGTGATGGAAGCCGTGCTCAGTGTGTGTGGGGAGATGATCGTTCAACTACTGGACGAGGACGGCGAGTCTATGTTCAGGGTCGATATGACTGTGCTCGCTAAACGGATGCAGTTCACCGTCCGCTGCACACCGCACGAACTACCCGACGACTGCTCAACAGGGACCTTCCGCCCGCACGGTCAAACCGCCCGTGCCCTCGAGATGGAATCGTTATCCGTCGCCAACGAGTTGATGGACGATGTCGAAGGTGAGATAACCGACGATGGCGTTTTAACCATCACCCTCAGCCGTACCCTGTCCGACGAAGAGCGTCGCGACCCGCCGGTGTATGGGTAACAAATACTGCTGATTAGTTGCTAATTTGAATCTCGGTCAAAGATAGCCTAAGGTTATCTTTTGAATATGATGCCAAGTTGTCGTAAACCTCATCTTCAATAAACTGGTTATCCTCCCATACAAATGTGGCATCTTCGGTTTGAAATGGAAAAATATTTGAAGACCTCTGGTGGCTAATACGATGGGGGGAGTATGCGTTACCTACTATTCTTGGTCACTCTGATGCTGCCGGCTCTGACATCGGGCGAAATCTGGATTGAACATCAAGTAGCTCCGTCTTGGCTGGGGGCGCATTCCGTATTTGCAACGGATATTGACGGGGACGGTGATACCGACATAATCGGTGCCTCAAATTCACACGGCAGGATCACTTGGTGGGAAAACATCGATGGTAATGGTACTGCCTGGGCTGACCACCCGCTAGATGAGGAATTCTATGCAGCAAAATCCGTTTATGCAGTTGACTTGGATAGTGATGGAGATACTGATGTACTAGGTGCCGGAAATAACACCATCAAGTGGTGGAGAAACATGGATGGAGCTGGTACTGAGTGGGTTGAACTGACAGTGGACGAAGAGTTTTTTACAGCATATTCCGTGTTTGCTGAAGATGTAGACGGTGATGGGGACATTGACATTCTCGGCGCCTCCAAGGATGATGACGATATCACCTGGTGGGAAAATGTAACTGGTGGTGGTACAGCTTGGATCGAGCATATAGTGGATGGTGAATTTGACGCGCCATATTCCGTATACGCCTCAGATATTGATGGAGATGGGGACAGCGATGTTTTAGGCGCTGCACTATATGCTAGTGAGATTTCATGGTGGGAGAATAGTGACGGTGTTGGCACGATTTGGACTGAGCACCAAGTAGATGACAACTATGATGGAGCAAGATCCGTTTACGCTTCAGACGTGGATAGTGATGGCGATACAGATATTCTCGGAGCAGCGAGCTATAGTAATCAAATAACATGGTGGGAAAACCTAGCTGGTACGGGTACAGAATGGATTGAGCACACTATAAGTAATAATTTTGATTATGCAAGATCTGTATTCGCTATTGATCTGGATGAGGATGGTGATACTGATGTTCTTGGGGCAGCCATGGACTCCTATGAAATTGCGTGGTGGGAAAATGAAGATGGTTTGGGCTTGGATTGGACAGAACATACTATTGATAGCTTTGTTTATTTTGCAAGTTGTGTCTATGCAACAGATGTTGATGGTGATGGCGATCCTGATGTGCTCGGAGCATCGGAAAGTACTTGGGGCTTCATCTCTTGGTGGGAACGCGAGCCAGTCGTTGTCGACATCCTTTCCCCCAATGGTGGTGAGCAATGGCCGCAAAGTTC
>CAZKGR010000051.1:0-13308 GCA_964552465.1 uncultured bacterium | reverse complement strand
CTACCTGCGCGGTTGCTAAACTCATGCAGCACACCAAACCGAATACTACCATAACTGTCTGTTTCATATCATCTCCCAGGTTAAAAAGTTTCTATTTTAAGGTAATCTGGAAACACTGATTGTCAAGCCTATTTTGATAATACTTGATTTCTCCTTGATCTGGCTGCCTCAGCCGCGCTTGCTTGCCTCACAATTGCAGCCAATTGTGATCTATGTGAATATTCGAGATCATTACCGTCAGGACTACTGGAAAATCCAGCCCACGAAACCTCTCCCTAGTGGTGTTCGATTTCCTATCTTCCTCACATCATTCATCAGAACAAACCAGTCGAGGGGAGAAGCATGTTTGGTCAGATGCAGGAATACTTAAAGCGTGAGCTGGCGGGCATCCGTGCGGCTGGATTGTATAAGGAAGAGCGGATCATTCAGACACCTCAGGGTCCGGTGATCGAAGTTCCGCAGGGCGAGGTCCTTAACTTCTGCGCAAATAACTATCTCGGATTGTCAGCGCACCCGGATCTGATCGAATCAGCCCGGAAAGGCTTGGATGAATGGGGTTACGGTCTTTCCAGTGTGCGCTTCATTTGCGGAACGCAGGATGTTCACAAGCAACTGGAGAAACGCGTCTCCGACTTTCTGTGTATGGATGACACCATCCTCTTTTCCTCGTGCTTCGATGCCAACGGCGCCCTGTTCGAACCGTTGCTCGGATCCGAAGATGCGATCATCTCCGACGCACTGAACCACGCCTCGATCATTGACGGCATCCGCTTGTGCAAGGCGCAACGCTACCGTTATGAACACTCGAACATGGCCGATCTCGAAGAGAAACTGAAGGCAGCTCAAAGCCAGCGGTTCAGGATGATCTTCACCGACGGCGTATTCTCGATGGACGGCGACATGGCGAAATTAACGGAGATCGTTGAATTAGCGGAGAAGTACGACGCACTTGTCGGGGTGGACGATTCCCACGCCACGGGTTTCATCGGCAAGACCGGACGCGGCACACCGGAACACTTCGGCGTGCTGGACAAGATTGACGTCATCACCTCCACGCTTGGTAAAGCACTGGGAGGTGCGAGCGGTGGCTTTGTTTGCGGTCGGAAGGAAATCGTTGAGCTGCTCCGCCAGCGAGGGCGCCCGTATCTGTTCAGCAACACGTTGTCACCGGTGATCAGCAAGGCTTCCATCCGTGCTTTCGACATGATTGATGAGTCGGAAGAGCTGATCGCTACTTTGCACCAAAACACCGACTACTTCCGCAAGGCCATGAACGACCTCGGATTCGACATCAAACCAGGCGAGAGTCCGATTGTCCCGATCATGATCTACGACGCCCCGAAGGCGCAGGAATTCGCCAACCGTCTGCTGGAAGAAGGGATCTATGTCATCGGATTCTTCTTCCCGGTAGTGCCTAAAGGTCAGGCGCGAATCCGTGTTCAGCTGAGTGCAGCTCATTCACGCGAACAGCTCGATACCGCGATGCATGCTTTTGAGAAAGTCGGACGTGAGCTGGGCGTGATCAGCTGAAACAGGTTTTTCTTTTTGATTTTTAACGCCTCAGCGTTTGATGTTGAGGCGTTTATCATGCGCGTGTGTGTCGTCTCTGAATCCACGAGGAATGTGATTCACGAAACTCCGTTTGGGATGTTAGCGTGTACATTCTGCGGACATGAAATTGGAGAACTCGATGAAGTCCATACGGAAATGGTTATACCTGTTATTCATTCTGATTATGGTAGCCGGGTTGATTGGCTGCCTGAACCAGCGTCGCCGTTCTGCCCGCGGTAACAGAGGCGGAGGCGGGGGTGGCGGTACGAATAAAATCGTCGAAAAGGTTGCGGAAAACCGTTACAGCATTACCACAGACAATGGTGAAACGGTCAGCATACCGATGATGGCCAACCAGATTCCTCGCGGAAGCGAACAAATTGACCGAGCGATCATTCTGATTCCAGCGGTGGGACGTCAAATTGGTGGCTTTCACACCAAGGTGAAGCGTCTAGCCCGTGAGGAAGGCGCGTTCAACAGCACAGTAATCATTGGTCTGCAATTCCTGTATGGCAGCGATATCAAACATCACAATCTGGAAGATGATGTCCTGTACTGGGGTGAGCACGGTTGGTCGATGGGCGACCCTTCCGCGTCCGAAGCTGGACTGCCACGGACCGCGCATGTCAGCAGCTTCGCGATGGTGGATTCGCTGGTCACCGAGTTGATCGCTGAGTTTCCAAATCTGAACACGATTCTCGTGACTGGAAACTCCGCCGGCTCAAAGTTCACTCAACGGTATGCGATCGGTACTCGCATGCCGGAAATGCACCCTGATGTACACTTCGGTTTCATCAGCTCGAATGGTGGCACTTTCTTGTATATGTCACCTGAACGTCCGAAGACCGGCACTTTGAACCAATGGTTCACTCCGAACGCAGCTGACTGTGAACGTTATAACGATTACCCGCTGGGTCTGGAAAATCTAAACGAGTATCAGGAATCAAATGGTGGAGAGAGTATTCCTGACATCTACGCGACCCGCAACTACGTGTATCTGATCGGCAGTCTTGACACACGTCCGGATTACAATTTCTGCGCGTACATGGTACAGGGAAAGCACAGACTGGATCGTAATAAGGCTTACTGGAATTATCTGCAGTACTACTACGGCCCTGAGATCACCGAACATCAGCATTTTCATGTCATTGAAGGCGCGACACACAACGGCCCTACATACGATACGAGGATCGGACGTCACTATCTGTTTGAGTGGGTACCGGGTGATCCTTCGACGTACGACCTTTAGTTGTGGGTCTGGATGTAGCCCGGTTTCGTGAAACCGGGGTTTGAGTGTTAAGTTCCCCCCGATCCTACCTTCCGGCACTTCAGCATGCCGGGAGCGCTTTTCCTCTGCGTTTGCGTTCTTAAAACTTAGACGGGATACGTTTTGTCATCCTCCCCGGGTTCGGCGAACCCGGGCTACACGAAATAGTTACTGCCATCCCTTTTTTACCTCTGGGCGAGAGCTCTGCTTCTGATATTTCTCTTGATAAATAGTTTACGAGTAAATATTTTACTCCCAACATGAATAACGGTGGAGAAGTACCATGATAAACCAGGCAGAACCTCTGACTGAACGTGATGAACTGCTCGTTTCAGTACCAACCATGATGATTGTCGCGGGCAACTTGACGACCAAAGGAGGTAACCGCTTTATTTTCGAGCCATATCGTTTAACAGTACATCATTACGCCATCCTCCATCATCTGTCTGATTGTTCTTGCAAGATGATGGATTTGCGTGAGATCCTGTTCAACAGTGCGGCGAATATTACACAGCACGTGGACGCTCTGGAAGAACGTGGATGGGTTCGACGTGTACCATCCTCCGAAGATCGCAGGGCAACCCTGGTTGAATTGACAGACAAAGGTCGGAACCAGCTCGAGGCAGTGGACCGTCACTATCTGGAACAGATGCGTGAGTATCTGAAGGATGTTGACACCGATCGTCTGACGCTGGTAGCTGAGTTTCTGGAACAATTCATCGGTCACACTGTAAGCATGCTGGAGCTTGATGATTCGTCCACGGCGGGGAAAACCTCAGGCCAGCCTTCTGGTCACTAGTACTATTGGCGAAGCCAATAACCATATGTTATTGCAGGCGTTTCTGAACGCATGACGGAGAGCTTGAAAATGAACAGAATTCGTTCAACTTTTATCTTGTCGATAGTAACCGTTACTGTGCTGATAGCTACCGGATGCGGCAAGGATCCAGAACTTGAAAAAGAGACTCCGCGCCGGAATGTATCGGTGGAACAGATACAAATCGGGAACTATGCCGAACAGTTCACAGTCAGTGGACGGGTAGAGCATTCACAGGAAGCGTTGCTTTCTTTTAGATCGGGCGGACTCGTAGATCAGATGCTGGTTGATGATGGTGATCGTATCACGGCGGGCCAACTGCTGGCGATTCTGGACACTACTGAAATCGGTGCGGGGTTGGCAGACGCTTCGCAGCAGCGTACCAAAGCGGAGCGGGATGTCGCTCGACTGCAGCACCTCTATGACCAGGAAGCGATTTCACTTCAAGCTTTGCAGGATGCTCAGACCGGATTGGAACGCGCGTTGGCTGGCGAACGGCGGGCTAAGTTCATCGTTGACAATTCGCTGATTCATGCGCCGTTCGCTGGCTTTGTAGCGATGCGTCTGGCGAATGATGGTGAGATGATCGGTGAAGGTGTCCCGGTTCTTCGGGTAGTTGAGAATGGTGCAACCGGCGTTGTGCGGGTTGGGGTTCCCAGCCGTCTGATACCCTGGTTGCATGTGGGTGATTCAGCCGAGGTCAGCGTTGAGACTATCGATCAACTAGTGGTCGCTTCAATCGCTCGCATTGGTGCAGTTGCAGAACAAATGACTGGCAATTTCATCATTGAGCTGGAATTACCGTCTGGCGACTACCTCCGAGAAGGGTTGGTAGCTAAAGTGACATTATCCGGGCCCGCGCAGCCTGGAATTGCCTTGCCAGGTGGTGCGCTCGCGGAAGGTGATGATGACCGCGGCATGTTCTATGTAGTGGATAATGGAGTCGCTGTGCGCCGCCAGTTAACCATTCAACGGATTTCCGGCGACTTGATCTACGTTGAACCGGATCTGCCTGAAGGAACGTTGGTAATTGTAGCCGGATCGGGCTTTCTCACGGATGGCGAAGCGGTAGATGTTGTCGATGTACCGGAGATGGTTCGATGAAATTGACTAATCTGGCGCTTGACAATAAACAGTTTACTGGTGTTGGAATTGTCCTGTTGCTTTTGTTTGGGCTGACAGGTTTCCTCGCCATGCCGCGCAGCGAAGACCCTTATATAGAACCCCCGTTTGCGAACGTCGTTGTGGTAGTTCCAGGCGCATCGCCGGAGGATTTGGAGAAACTTGTCCTCGATCCACTCGATGACAACATCCGCGAACTCGATGACATCAAGCACACCACCGGGACAGTCCGTGATGGCGTAGTCTTTGTCGAAGTAGAGTTCAGTGCTGGCGTAGATCAGGAGGAAAAGGGCAAGGAGATTGAAGACAAACTGGTAGAAACCAGTCTGGATTTTCCGGACGGCGTAGCTCGTTCTGAGGTCAGCGCCTGGTCATCATTCCATGTGTTCTTTGTGCAAGTTGCGTTAGTATCCGAATCACGCACGATGGGCGAGCTGGAGGATTATGCGGAACGTCTCGAAACCATCCTGAACACCTACACAGCGATGGAAGACATCGAGATTTTCGGACTGCAGAATGAAGAAGTTCGTGTTGCGATTGACCCGGAAAGAATGGCCGCGTACGGTATTTCGTTAGACCAGATCAGCAATGCCATCCAGTCTGCGGGTGTGAATATCCCTGGTGGATCGGTAACTGTTGGAGATCGAACTTTCACGCTGCTCACCTCTGGTGACTTTGAATCGTTGCAACAGATCAAGCGAGTGGTTGTCGCTGGATCGATGGTCAGCCCTGTCTACCTGGGTGAGATCGCGGATGTCCACTTCGCCGAATCAGACCGCACTCACCTGATGCGGATCAATGGCACGCGGTCTGTTGTGATGGGTGCCCGTCAGAAGCCAGGATTCAACGTGCTTCACGTGGTCGATTCCATCAAAGAGGATCTGATTGAATTCGAGAAATCACTGCCATCTGATGTTGAACTGGTCTGGGTGTTTGATCAGTCACAGTCGGTAGATGAACGTTTATCCAACTTTTTCCGCAACTTGATTCAGGGAATATTCCTCGTTGGTTTGATTGTCGTGCTTGCGCTGGGTTGGCGTCCGGCGCTGGTTGTAATGGTCGCAATCCCGTTGTCATTCGCGATTGCGATGGGATTCATCGACATGGCTGGCTTCGCAATCCAGCAGATGACTATCGCGGCAATGGTGATCTCGCTCGGTCTGTTGGTCGATAACGGCATCGTCGTCACTGAAAACATCAATACAAAGCTGGTTGGCGGATTGACGCGCCCGAAAGCAGCGCGGCTTGGCACAAGTCAGGTCGGTTGGGCGGTGGTTGCTTCAACAGTGACTACAGTACTCGCCTTCGTCCCGATGGCGATGATGCAGGATGTATCCGGCGATTTTATCCGGTCAATGCCGGTTTCGGTGATGCTGATTCTGGCTGCTTCGTTATTGGTTGCGTTGACGGTGAGCCCGTTGGTTTCGATGAAGGTGATGCGTCCGATCACGTTTGACAAGCAGCCGTACATGGTTCGTCGTCTGTACGATTTTGTCAACGGGCCGTATAAGCGAGTGCTGACATGGGGTTTGAACCACCGAACCATCGTACTCGTAATCGCCACATTGACGTTGTTCGGATCGTTCGCACTGTTCCCACTGGTGGGTGTATCGTTCTTCCCGAAAGCTGAGAAGCGGGTCTTCATTGTTGATGTATCGCTGCCGCGTGGCAGCAACCTTGATGCAACCGATCGTGCGGTGTCGTGGATTGAGCAGCAGTTGTTGCACGATGACGAAATCAAGATGGTCAGCGCGAATGTCGGGCGTGGACAGCCAACGGTCTACTACAACGTTGCGCAGGGTGCCGAAGCGCCGTATCGTGGACAGATCTACGTAGAAACTGAACACCTTCAGGGTAAAGCGTTAACAGCGTATCTCGACTCGTTGCGCACAGCGTATTCCGCCTATCCGGGCGCCGAAATCGAGCTGAGTGAACTCGAGCAGGGTCCCGGCGCTGGGGCACCGATTGAGGTGCGGCTGTATGCGGACAACGTTGAGGTGCTCGAATCTGCAACTGCGACGGTCGAAGATAAACTGCGCGGGACATCTGGCGTAATCAACGTCAACAATCCTTCTGCGGATCGTGCGGTAAACCTTCGGGTGAAAATCGACCGTGACAAAGCCGCATTGATTGGTGCTCAGTTGCATGTGATCGATATCGCAGTGCGCACTGCAATTGCGGGGTGGGAAGCGTCCACATACCGCAATTCAGATGGTGATGAGTTCCCGATCATAGTGCGTCTGCCCGCCGGCGAAGATGCGTCAATAGATGATTTCCTCCACATCTATGTTCCAACAGCGTCAGGCCAGCAAGTTCAGCTTGCTGAGCTGGCAACTGTTGAGCTGGAAACCGGCAGTGGGTTGATTCAGCGACGCGATGGCCGTCGCATGATGAATGTCGGAGCCGGAACCAGCGAACGTCCGACGGCGGAGGTCGAAGCCGAAATCTCAGAGTGGATCAAGACTGCTGACCTCGGACCTGGTGTACGCTATGAATTTGGCGGTGAACAGGAAGCACGTGGCGAATCTTTCAGCAGCATGTATCAGGCGACCGCAATTGCAATCGTTGGTATCTTCGCAGTGCTCGTGCTGATGTTCCGTTCGCTACGGCAACCCCTGATCATCTTCGCGGCGCTGCCGTTAGCATTCATCGGATCGATCCTGGCGTTGTTTATTACTGGATATACGTTCTCGTTCACCGCATTTGTCGGCCTGACATCACTGGTTGGAATTGTGGTCAATAACTCGATTTTACTTGTAGATATGACCAACCAGAATCGCCGTAGCGGAATGGCGCGACGTGAGGCATTGATACAATCGGGCACGGGTCGTTTTGTGCCTATCCTATTGACTACCGCAACCACTATTTCGGGTCTTTTACCTCTGAGTTTGACAGGTGGTACGATGTGGGGACCGATGGCATGGGTAATTATCGGTGGCTTGATTACGAGCACTGCCCTGACCCTGATTATTGTACCTGTGTTGTATGAGGTGTTCAGCAAATCTGAGTGGGGTGCGGACTCTGAAGAGATGGGCGTCAAAGAAGTATAGCACATATTCGAGAGAAAGATACCCGGTCAGCAACCTGTCAAAGACATGTTGTTGGTCGGGTTCTTGTGTTTTTTTGATCAAGAAATAGACGGTGTAAAGTGCTGTATATTCAGCTATTGCGCAGGGGCTATTGGTCTCGAGAATTCCTCTGTTGGTGAACCAAGGCCTGCCAAAGTGCTTTCCAATGCGTCCCAGGATACGAACCGGGCCTGCCGGAACTCTTCCCTCATCGCAGCCACGCGATCCGGCAATCCATCGGCAAACAATATCGGGAGAGAATCCAAGCCTAACTGTTTCTGTAACGCCTGTGCAGTCTGGCGACCATGCGCTGGCAAACGTTTCAATGAAATCACCACTCCTTCGGGACGCGAATCCTCTACCGCACCCACTGTGGTGAAACCGGCAATAACTTCATGGCCCCAGATCCGTAGCTCACTCGCTAGCTGATGCTGTTCTTGATCGTCCCAGTGAACAAGCAAGACACGCATATTTCCTCCGCGCTGCGGTAGCCCTCTCTTGCCAAAACTGTCGTAATTGTAGGTCATGATTTTCTCTAACACAATAGCAACTAACAATTTAGTAAAAAAAAAGGGAGCCCGAAGGCCTCGATGGGGCCTAGAATACGTAATTTACGAATTAGTGTCATCTAGATAAGCTCTAATCTGTCTCATCAACGCTCATCAAGCTCTTTATTAAAGTTAAAAAAGCATTTGAAGCATTTACAGACTTATCCACATGTAAGAATTGAGATAGCAACGAACTAGTAGGCTGTGGTCCGTTTGGGATGGTCTTATGGAGTGACTCCGGTTAGCTGTTCGTCGAAAATAAATTCGAACCGCGATGCACCAACAAGAAGAGAAGGTGATCGGACAGACAATCTGTAACTGGGTCACGAAATCTTCGGAAGTTATCTCACATCTTGCATGATAATACCCAACGCCATCAGACGAGAAAGCAATAAACGAGAGGGCTGTGGTACTTTTGGGACGCTTTGTATAAGTTGAGTGCGAGTCAATGGAGGGGTGTACAATCGCCCGTTTGTCCGCTGAGATAATGATGCTCTGTGGCCTATTGCTGCCGCCTGAGTTGTTTAGCGAACAGCAAACCGACTACACCACACATCCCAGCCGTGAAACCGATAACCATGAACAAGGTCGGTGCGGGTATCCATTCGAGCACTATGCCGGTCAAGCCGCTCGAGATGGCCGACATCCCGACAACGGCAATGCTGATCAGTGAGAATACCCGTCCCCGCATGTCAGATGGCACAACTTCCTGGATCAGGGATGCGCGACTGACAGTGAGCAGCGGAACCGCCATTCCGTGAATAACGGACAGTATCCCCATTTGCAGCAAATTCTGCGCGAAGAAGTATGGCACGAAGGTGAAGCCGTCGAACACCATCCCCCACAGTAGCATCTTGCCTTTCGGAAGACGTGATCCCCACAGAACCAGTCCGGTTGTCCCGAGCAGCATACCGATTGCGAACGCCATCGCCATCAGCGCATAGTCGGATGCGGTGCCGAGGAATGTTTCCCGCACGAACACCGGAATGCCGACAATCGCTGGTCCCATAATGAACAGGTTGTCGGCTACCGTGATAAGTAACAACGGCAGAATCACCGGCTGTTTAGCTGCGTAGCGCAGCCCCTGGCGGATGTCCTGCCAACCCTCTCGGACACGTTCAGAAGTGCTACGGCCGGGTGGCCCGGTTTGTCTCGCAACCCGGGTTTCTTTACCAGGTCTCAACAGCCAGATCGTGATGAAGGAGGCCGCATATGCCCCGGAATTGACCGCGAATAGTGGAATCAGTCCCATCCAGGTTAGCAGACCTCCAGCAATCGCTGGTCCCATCAACAGCGCGAGCTGCCAGCTCGTTTGGACCAGGCTGTTCGCTTTCAACAGGCCGGAGGCCGGGACAAGTTGAGGGATGATCGCATCTTTGACGGGATTGAAAAATGCGGCTGCGGATGCGATTACGAACGCGTTTACCACCAGCACCCACGGGCTGAGAATCCCGAGAATTGATGCCAGCGGGATGCCGAAGATCGCAATGGCCCGGACGGCGTCTGCGACCAGCATCACCCGTCGCCGATCCATGCGATCAGCCACAACTCCAGCCACCAGCGAGAGCAGGATCGCGGGCAGGTATGAGCTCATCGCGACCAGCCCGGTGATTGTCTTTGACGCCGTCAGCTCAAGCGCGAGCCAGATCAACGCTATCTGGTAGATGCTGTCGCCGCTCATGCTGATCACTTGCCCGGCCCATAAGAGGGTCAGGTCTCGGGTCTGAAAGACGGAGCGGAGTCTGTTTGCGAATGGCAGGCTCATGGCGTGGAAGATACGGCGGGTAGTGAGTTCCCGCCAGCGGGACTGGTGTAACTAATCACCACATATGGTGCCCCTGCGGGCTCCGCCAGCAGGGATTATCCTAAACTCGACATCAGGTAATCCCGACTTGACGAGCAAGTCGGGGCAAACACACGAGGGTCAATTCACTGAATTGCTGATCACATCATTTAGATAAACCACTCCTCACGGCAGGCATGGCGCGAACGATGTATTCGATCATCGACAGTAGCGTCACGATGATGACCACCAATGAGATGATCTCGACAGCCGTTGGCTCAAACATGTCTGCAAACAGGAACGTCTCGAAGACATTCTTTTCGTGCACGGGCCAAAGAACTGGCGAGAGAATCAGCAGAAATGCGCACACACCCTGCACAACCGCCTTGATCTTGCCACTCCAGTTTGCGGAGGCAGATATGCCCGCGCGGGTCATGAGGATGCGGGTGTATGCAACGGTGACATCTCGAAACGCCATCACGAGTGGTACAGCCATCAATGCGAGGTTATCAAACGCCAGCGCAGAATAGACAATCAGACGGGCGACGGAATCGGCGTACGGATCAAGCGTTGAACCGAGTTCACTGACCAGATTGCTGCGGCGGGCAATGAAGCCGTCCAGGAAATCACTGAGTTCTATAGTGATCAGCAAGATCAATGCAATAATCAGGCTGAATGTTGAATACTCAATCGAGAGTATCCATACGAGGAATGCCAGAGCGACAGGAATGCGAACCAGCGTGAGCATCAACAATCTGAGATGCGGACTCATGACCAATCCCCCATTGTTCCCTGGTAAATGACTACGCTCAATATACAGCTATATACTACTTTTGTTCCTTGCTATGCCCAGCAGTATAAACAAACGGGGCCTTCTCATTTGAGAAGGCCCGTGTGGATTTCATGTCCGATTTGGATCCTTGATTGATGGCGATCAACGAACCAGAATCAGTTTTCGGACCTCGTTCATGTGGCCCGGCATATCGACATGGGCGAAATAAATACCGCTGGCCAAGGTGTTGGCATCAAAGACGAAATGTTGACGGCCTTCAGGCACTTTCGCATCGACTAACGTAGTCACAAGCTGCCCGGTGATGTTGTAAATATTTAGCCGGACATCGGCCGCCATCGGCAGGTTAAGCGTGATCGTTGTGCTCGGGTTGAACGGGTTTGGTTGGATCGATGCGATGGAGAAATTATCGGGCATTACCGATGGTGTCTCGAATCCGGACTCAATTGTCGTAACCACATCAATTCCGCAGTAGAGCCTGAAATGTCGACCTGCACCCTCTAGAACAAATTCGTAGCCGTTCTGGCTACGAAGATTGATCAGTTGACCGTTCTCCATATCCCGAACATATGCCTGCCACTCATCCGGATACTGTGTTCCGATGCCAAATTCAAGTCGCGCTGTTTCACCGATCTGGTCAGATGCTACCAGGAAGTTGAAAATGGCCTGTGCGGGGTCACCCAGTTCGGATGAACGGCAATCCACTCTCCAGTACGGCCAATGCCAGCTCGGACGATGGATGAACCACATTGCAAAGAAATCTTCGTTGTCTGGTTCGGAATCCGGACGATCGAGGAACATGTCCATGCCATCCGTTCCATTGATGTCGAAAAGCGCAATATTGTTCAGATCTGAGAATGTTGGGGCACCATTGATCATGCCATCAACCTGGATTCCGAAGAGGTCTGGTCTGGGAACGGTTGATGGCGATATGAAGTGGGGATCATCCGGTGTGCCGTGCGTGCTTCCGACAGCGTAGTTGTCCTCTGCGAAAATGTAATACTGGACACCCAATTCACTCGCTGCAACCGCTGGTATGTCTGCCGAAAACAGGTCACTCCCCGTATCGATCATGGGAATAGCCTGGTACAACTGGTTGCCGTACTCACGGTAATACAGCGTCGTTTCGGTCAGATAGTCCGACACATCCGTAATCGTTGCTTCGACTGTGATGGAACTGTTGATGTCGTACTGCAGCACTGGTTGGTGGACAATGACAGGCGCTTCATTGGGCAGGATGGCAAGTTGATACGCCAAATCTGTTGGATTGACCATGGGATCTGATCCAACGGCATAGCCATCACTCGCCCGGAAGTAATAATCGACACCTGGCGGCTGCGCGAACGATGCGGGAATTGACGCTCGATAAATGCCCTCAGTTTCATCCCCATATATCAGCAACATGTGGCCTTCAAAAAACTCGGGATCACCCGTTGTGCGGTAGTACAGTCTGACCGTGGTAACGTATGGTTCCTGCGCGTCCACTACACGGACCCGCATGACGATGTCTTCACCCGCCGGCCATGCCTGATCGTGCAATGCCAGAGTACGGGCAGTTCGCTGTATGACCGGTGCCTGGTTTGGTACATAAGTCGTGTAAACCTGTGTCATCTCCCCCATGAACTCCACCTGAGCTGTAACATAGCGCAGCCGTCCATCATCTTCCGGTTCGCTGGAACGATATCGGACGGTATACAGTCCGCTGATTCCGCCGACGATGTCATTCAGGATTTCATTGAAAATGTCGTAGATGTAGTAGTAGTCGCCGTTAGTGGCTTCCGCAATAGGGATATACTGGCTGCATTGACCAGCGTGACCCGTGTTGAAGATCGGGTAGACAGTGATGTTGTTGAACTGGAGAACCCCAATCAGCTCATTGACCTCCCATGGAGTAACCTCATCGTTTTCGTGGGCGGTCGCGTCAGTCAGCATGATTTCGATTCTCTGGGCACCGGGGCGATAATTCATAAATACACCCTCGGCCATCGCCCCCAGTTGGTTCTCTGAATAGTCCCCGCCACTACCAATTCCGTGCTCACCGAGCTGAATGTTATCGATTATGGACTGAATCTCTGCTGGGTCAGTGTAAAGATCACCTTCGTTATAAGTGTAGTAAATGTCACCAAATACGATGAACCCGACAGCATATTGGATATCGCTGGCTGCGAGTGAATCCATAAATGCTGTCATATTTTCCCGGACGGATTCAATTTCACCGCTCATCGAACCGGTTACGTCTAGTACAAAAATGAAATCGGCTAGTTGTTCACCTCCTCCACCCGGTGGAACAACCTCAAAAAGGTCGGTCTGTAATACACCATTCTCATAAACTGAGAAATTATCTTGCTGCAAAGTGGGGAGC
>CAZKGR010000050.1:0-13907 GCA_964552465.1 uncultured bacterium | reverse complement strand
CCAAAGTCGAACTCCCTGGCGGGACTGTCATGGAGTAGCAGAAGATTTTGGCAGATGCGATGCTCCTGTTACCGCCGCTGGCAACAACAGGGTTGATCAACTCTTTGGTAAATGACAGATAACCCCTGCGAACCACGTTACACGTGGGTCACAGGGGCATGTTTATCTCACGGACTGAAGTCCGTGGTAAGAGAAAGGGACACTTAGCGGAGTAAGTGTCCCAGTATGGTTTTCCGAGAGCCCCGAGCCCAGCTTCCGTCCTTACTTACCCTTGAAATCCGGTGCACGCTTCTCGAGGAATGCTGTAGTGCCTTCTTTGGAATCTTCGGTGGCGAAGCACCCACCGAACAGATCCGCTTCCATACGCATCGATTCGGTGTACGCCATTCCCATCCCACGATACGCCGCGTCCTTCGCCAGCTTCATCGCGACCGGGCCAACTGCTGCCAGTTTGTTCGCAACCTTCTTCGCTTCGTCCATCAGGTCGTCCGGAGCGACGACCTTGTTGACCAGCCCGAGACGGTGGGCTTCGTCGGCGGGCAACATATCGCCGGTGAGCAGGTAGTACAGAGCCGGGCCGATGCCGACCATTTTCGGCAGACGTTGTGTGCCACCGAATCCCGGGATCAAGCCGAGCTTGACTTCCGGCTGACCGAAGACAGCCTTCTCGGATGCGATGCGGAGTGTACACGCCATTGCGATCTCGCAACCGCCGCCGAGCGCGTAACCGTTGACTGCAGCGATAACTGGCTTGTTCAGGTTCTCGATGCGGGTCATCAGGTGCTGACCGTAACGTGCGTATTCGACTGCGCCGAGCGAATCAAGTTTGTTCAGTTCGGTGATGTCCGCTCCCGCGACAAACATCTTGCCCGCGCCGGTCAGGATCACGGCCTTGACATCATCCATCTTTTTAACTTCGGCGAAGGCTTTATCCAGCTCGCTCACAACCTGCGTTGCGAGTGTGTTCGCTTTCGGATTGTCGATAGTAATGGTGGCGATGGCGCCGTCAACGTCAATGTGCAGCTTCTCGTAGGCCATGCTTCTCCCCCTCTTCGATAGTGTGAGAAATCGTGGTTGGTGTTGGAATATCGGGAACAGATGGTCCTGCCGCCACTCGGGCGCTCACAACATAATTCCACCACGGAATACACGGAATACTCGGAAACAACCTGAACCACGAATCAAGACGAGTAGAACCAAAGCGACAGACTATTTAATGATGAAGCAATCATCAATGACCTGAGAAAGTCTATTGCTGGGAATAAAAGCGTTTAGCAGTCTAATGCATGACAATTGCCCTCTGATTATTATAGTGGAGTAGTTGGTGTTTTTTCCACAGTATTATCTTCTCTTTCTCCGTGTGGTCCGCGTATTCCGTGGTTAAAGATCTGTGTTTGTGTGTGTATTCGTGCTAATCGTGGTTGAGAGCTTTTTCAAGCTCTTCGCGGACGGTCTCGTCTTCCTCAAGCTGCCGGGCTTTGTCCAACGCCTCGCGCGCTGTTTTGAACTCGCGCAATTGCCCCAGCGCCCACGCAGCATGCGCACGGATGAGTGGTTCAGGTTCATCGGTCATCACGCGTACCAGCGCTGGAATTGCCTCGTCGCTGCCCCAGTTACCGAGGGCTATGGCAACATTACGGAGCAAGCCTCGGCGCTTCGTTCGTTTCACCGGACTACCCTTGAACATCGCGCTGAACTGCTTGTCATCGAGCGCGATCAAATCGAGCAGCTTCGGCGCGCCCCAGTCTGGCACACGTGGCTCGAACCATTCCTCGCGTGTTGGCAGCAAACCACGCGCGTTGTACGGACATGCCTGTTGACAGATATCGCAGCCGAATACCCAGTTACCCATCTTTGAGCGCAGCTCGCGTGGAATCACACCACGGTGCTCAATGGTCAGGTAGCTGATGCAGCGGTTAGACTGGTTAACATATGGATCATCCAATGCACCGGTAGGGCAAGCGTCAATGCACAGGTGACATCCACCGCAGCCAAACATCGCATTCTTCTGAGGATCAGATGTAAGCTCGAGGTCGAGGAGCAACTCACCGAGGACATAGTATGAGCCGTGCCGCCAGGTAATCAGCAGCGTATGCTTGCCGATGAATCCTGCGCCAGCGGATGCTGCGACAGGTCGCTCGAGGATCGGAGCTGTGTCCACGTACGCTCGTGAGGCAACCGGTTCGCCGACGAGATAGTCGATGGTTCGCGCAAGTGCTTTCAGTCTGGGCAAAAGCAGGTCATGATAGTCCAAACCCCAGGCGTATTGGGCAAACCGTCCTCGAGATGGGTCATTCTGATCTGGCGCATTCAACGGTCGCGGTTGGTGATAGCTCATGCCGACGGAGAGGATCGACTTGCCATCCGGCCATTGCACGCGGGGGTCCATGCGACGTTCAGGATGCTTCTCCATCCAACGCATGGTTCCGTTGTTGCCTTGGTCGAGCCACGTCACGAGTTTATTCGCGTGCGGCGGTGGTTTGGATGGAGCAATAACTGCGAAGTTGAAACCGAGCTGAAAAGCAGCCTGCTTGATCAACGACCTCAAGTTGGTTGTTAAGTCCGCCGATTGGTTATTAACGGGAGGTTGTTGAGCGTTGTGTGGCACCTCAGTCGCCTGAGTTTTCGATCGGTGTCAGTGTATGAGGATCGAGCACGCTACCAACTGTTGGACGTAGCGACGCGTTTGTTTTGACGAGACGGTTGACGAACCTAACAAGAAGGAGGCCGAGCGCCAGTCCAGCGAGCGCTCCCGCGATACCTCCCTGGGACTCACTCCCGGTAGCGTTCAGGCCGAGGAGCACTCCGGAGAGCATGGTCACTACCGGTAAGCCGAAGACGATCAGGGCTGCAAACAAGCGCGGGGTAACCTGATGCTTGAGTTCGACGAGATCACCAACATTCACTTTTTGACTCAGATTGGCCTCAATGATGGGTGCCGGTTTATTCTCCGGGAAGCAGATCTGACTGGACCCGCAGCTAGTGCAGGCAGTATGTTGATGAGGTTGAACGCGTACGAGTTCTCCCTCTATCTCAATCACGATCCCCATCTCGACAGGGATATTCTCAGGTTGTTCTGGTAGATGGATTATGGTCACAAGCATCAACGTAGATGGTGAAACTCATCAAGAGTGAAGTGTTTTCTGCTTAACTCTATGGTCTCGAGAGCACTCTCTAAAGATCTCGAAGTTCTCTCTATATCCTCTCTACACTCAAATGACATGATAAGAGAGAGCAAGTGCGCTCACGTAAGAAAGTAGCTGAATACACTGCAATCACTCACTTTTAGATACTCTTTGGGTCTTTAGAGTTTCAAAATAAGATAGCTGGATCTTGTATTCTTGGGTATTTTTCATTATGGTATGGTCACAGTATTACGGATTTCCAACCCGGTGAAGACACCGTCGTTGGCAACAAGTTGTTCCAAGAGTCTCACTCGACCTATGCGGTCCAGTTGGAGATGACCCGTTGCGTAGGATTCCACTCGACGAGCTCAGTCCAGGTATGGTTCTAGGCCGGACAATTTACTCCGGTTTGAACGCCATTCTATTGGCCTCTGGCCAGACAATTGATGATCGTTATATCACTCTCCTGCACAAGCACGGTTTCAGCTACATCTATGTTGAAGAAGATGGCTTCGAAGATGTAAATCCGCAAGATGTACTTAGCGATATATCTCGCCAGATTGCAGAAGCTACCGTCCGTGACAGCTTTGATCAGCTCCGCGATGCCGTCCGTCTCGAGGCTGAGTCCGCAAAGATAACGCGTGAATTCCTCGAAACACATGCAGAGATCTTAAATGTTCCGCAGGTTGAAGAGATGTCGATGGCGGTCTCGACGATCATCCGCGATATCGTCAACCGCAGTGTTGGTCTGATAGACGTGTTCGCCCAACTCACCCAGGCGACGTATATGTACCGTCATGCGGTGAATGTTGTTTCCCTCTCCGTTCTGCTCGCACGCCAGTTTGGATTTACCAACCGTCAATTGCGAGAGCTGGGTTTGGCCGCCTTGCTGCATGAGGTTGGCAAGACATGTCTCGGTGACGAAATGATGGTCCCCGAACACATGATCGCCGAGCGCGACGCGGACCTGTTCAGAGAATATCCTGTGTACGGTTTCATCCTGATGCACAACACGAACCCGGCACTGAAAGCCGAGCGTTTGTCGATCCTGCATCATCGCGAATGGCAGGATGGCGGAGGCTGGCCCCAGGGTTTGTGCGGTGACAACCAGCCACCGACACGTGCCGACAGTCATGAAAGCGGCTTGATTCACCGTTATGCTGAGATCATCTCCGTAGCCAGCGCGTACGACAATCTTGTGAATGGAACTGGCGAACTTCCGCAGCGTTTGCAACCTGCTGACGCCTTGGCGTTGATCATGGCGTTAAGTCGCAAGTGTTTCAACCAAGCTGTATGCCAGGTATTCAGCCGGATTGTCTGCCTTTATCCTACCGGCGCCATGGTACAGATTCAAGAGAGTTCTTCGTTTGGTTTCGAGGGATACTATGGTGTGGTGAAGGATCAGAGTCACGATCCAGCTCGGCCTGTGCTCATCCTTTATGCAGATCCGACCGGGCATCGCGTTCGCCCAAAGACGCTGGATTTCTCACACGATCCTGACCTGCGATTGCGAATCATGGCCTGATGTGTCTTAAGAGTTGATTCCTGCCTGATGATTTCTATCAATTAGTAGTAACTGCAGCTCAGCTTGATCCATTTTCGTTCGCAACAGGTAGAATGATACGAAATTCTGTTCCAGTACCAAGTTTGCTGTTGACTTCGACGTGACCCCGATTCTGTTTGATTGATCCGAAGACTGTGGACAATCCGAGGCCCGTTCCTTTGCCTCTTTCCTTGGTTGTATAGAATGGTTCAAACATGTGTTCCATTGTTTCATCGGACATACCGGCACCCTCATCTTTCACGCATAAGTACACATAGTTACCAGGTTCAAGATCGAGTAGCGACTCGTCAGGGTTTATTTCATAGTTTGCTTCGGTCCGAATTGTGATAGTGTCACCAGCTTTGGAGGCATCTCTCGCATTCGCAACCAAGTTAACAAGGACTTGTTCCAGTTGGCTGCTATCCGCGACAATTGGCATTTTTTCGGCTGTAAGCTCGAGTCTCAGTTTGAGATCTGAGCCCAGCAATCTTAATAGCATTTGTTCCAAGTAGTGTACCAGCTCATTCAGATCCAATCTCTTGGGAGTGATTTCTCTTTCTCTGCTGAAGTCGAGCAAATTTTGAGTGAGTTCTTTGGCTGACTCAGCTGTTTTCAGGATTGTTGCTAGATCTTCCTGTATCGGATCAGTTTTTTCTATACGCATGGCACTGATTTCTGCCTGTCCGGAAATCACAGCCAGCAGGTTTCTAAAATCGTGTGCGATCCCTCCAGCCACCCGACCCATGGAGTCCAGCCCTTTTATTTGCTTGATCTGGCGGGTCATTCTTTGTTGATCTGTGAGGTCACGAACGAAACCCAGTATCGCGGGCGAACCATCCCAGTTGATCAGAGCACTGGTTGACTGTAACGCCAGTTCATTTCCCTTGGAGTCAATACCGGTAAAGTTCGGTGCCAGATCAACTTCTCTGCTGTTGATCATATTATTAATGCGATTAGTGATTCGTTCGCGGTCTGGGGGTGAAATCAACGTGCAGATTTCGAAATCAGGACTACAAATTTCGTTACTCGTATACCCAAACATTTTTTCAAATGCGGGATTTACTTTGATGAACTGTTCATTCGTTAAAACATAAACAGCGTCCAGCGATTGTTCGAACAGCTTCATGAACTGCTCTTCTAACCTCATCAATTTTTCCTGCGCTTCTTTCCTATATGTGATGTCTACAGCATTGAACACGGTTTCCATCCGCCCACCTGGACCTGTCACCAGGAAGAAATTGGCGATTAGCGAACGTTTGGTACCATCCTTTATTATCATATCGAGTTCATACTGATCAGGTACTTTTTCACCTTTTCGTCGTCGTTCATATCGTTCGGAAACCAGTTCGCGTTGCTCGTCAGTGAGGAAATCGCGGAAATCTCTTCCAATGAGTTCGCGATACGGATACCTGGAAATGTCACACAACCCCTGGCTCGCAAATGTGACCTTATAGTCTGCACCGATAACACCGACTATCGACAGAGGGCTTTCAACGATCATCCGATAACGCTGTTCACTACGTGCCAGCTTGATTTCAGCGTGCATCCGTTTCGAGATGTCGACCACCGCCACTCTCAAATGTGAAGTACCATCCTTTGTGGTCGCAGGAGCGCTCTCGATGCGGACAAATCGCCGCTCTTCATCATCAGCTTTAAGTTCAACCTCACAGGAAAGGCGTTTCTGTTGTTCAACAACGGATGCGAGATGATCCGCGAGTGTGCTCATATGGCGGCTGACTACCAAATTCATAATTGAGCGGTGCATCAGTGTTGTGTTGCTGATATTCAGGATTTTGCACGCTGTCATGTTTGCACGTTCGACAACTCCCTTTGTTGATATCGACAGATACCCTACGGGAGCGTTCTCATACAGATCAGTGTATTGGTCCAACGATGCATTTATCCGCTCCTCTGCCCGTTGGAGGTCGGAATTCTGTTTTTCAAGATCACGTTTCACATGTTGAAGATCTTCAACGAGTTGTTTAATCGATTCTTCAGCGACTTTCCGTTCCGTGATATCTGAAGTAAGAATAATTCCAGCGATTGTTTCGCCGGCATCATTGGTGATGGGTTCGGCCTGTACCAACACCCACTCTCGAGATCCATCGGGTCTCTCGACAATCATCTCCTCATTGCTGATTGACTCACCACCATCCAGCGCACGATTCAGCGGGTATTCACCGTGTTTGTATTGCACCTCATTGCTATTCAAAAACCGGCAGTTCATCGAAAAATCTAATATCGGTTGACCTACTGGATTAACACTATCATCGTATCCGCGTAATCGTTTCGCCTCACGGTTTGCACTACGTACAATCATATCCGGATAGTCAACAATCATCAGGCCTGCAGGGCTTTGTTCGATCGCGGCGAGAAGGATGGTTTGCAGAGCTGTTTCAGCTTCAGCCAGCTTTTTACGGGCTGAAATGTCGGTTAGAGTCAGCAACGCCGCCTGACGATTTTGCAGTTGTATTACGGTGGGATGACATTCAACCCAAAGCGGAGTATCGTCCACACGTGATATTCGAGCTTCAAACCCCCTGGGGGGCTCATGGTGTTCCATCACATTGGTACACAATTGCTTTATCTGTTTACGATCAGCCTCGTAAAAAAGTGTGTACGGGTTAATTCCAACAATGGTCGGTTCCTTTGTGCCGATATAATTTCTCATTGCGGAGTTAGCAAACAGAACCTGATCATCCTGTACGAGAATCACTCCAACAGCTGTGCTGTTCATGAGGATTTCGTGAAGATTCTCATTCGCAAAGGACTCTTGAAGAAGCGGGCTCGCAGAAATCCAATCTTCTGCTTTCTCACTATCTATATTCATAAGTTTGACCGGTTTCTGAAGGAATGTGAGGCGATCACGAAACTTCTAGTATCATCAATTGCAAATTGATGGTAAGGAATTTCAGAATCGAGGACAAGGAATCCACGTTGTTGCATGGATAATGCGCTCACCGGGGAGCCAGATAGTTTGGGATTCCTAATGTCAGACTCGATTTTCGATCATTTGTGAATTAGGTTATATGCTCGACAAAATTCACCGGTGTTACACCTCATTGCTTGATTGACCCGTTTCAGGATACACCTGAAACGATCACGGAGTTGACTCATGGCGATACATGCACGGTTCGCAAGTTTCATTCTCATTCTTCTTTTTCTCATTCAATCCTTCAGTATGGCGGCGGATCTCAGGCCAGAAATTGCTCAGCGGTCGTTCTATGATATCGAACGTCTGCCGAATGGGCTTCGTGCGCAGGTTTCTCTGTCAACTCTGACCGATAGCACTCAGGTTACGGCTTTGGTTGCTGCCCCCGCGGGTATGGGCGTATCAGCGTCATTGTCTTCCGCAGACGGTGTTGGTGTGACGGTTACTGAACCATTCGAGATTCGCGGCGTTCGTCTTTATCCGGTCCAAATACACACCATGGATGGACAAGCTGTTGACAGAAATCAGGTAATCGAGTTTGAGGCTGAATTCACGGACGACGATCCTGGCAATTTCGGAACAGTTCAGGTCAGCGCAGAAGTCGAACGGATGCTGCGTCGCTCTGTGCTCAACGGTGAAGATCTTGACCTTGAAACAATTGCCCCTGTCGGCCGCTTGCTTATCGTTGTGCAGGACAACATTCAGATTGTGGAAGCTCTAGATCCATACATCCAGTGGAAACGGCAGCAAGGCTATCGGATAACCATCGCTCATCCTGACGACAACACGGATCCGTTCTCGATCTATACGGTGATCAATGATGAATATGAGAGCGACAATCCGTACCCCTTGGAATACGTGCTTCTCATTGGCGATCACGACCAGGCTTCTGATATCCAAATGCGGGGCTACAAGCGCGACAATGAGTTTGTCGGCAATGAGACAGATAACTGGTACGCTTGTCTGGAAGGACGCTTACCAGTTCCTGATGTAGGTATTGGGCGATTCAGTGTACGTGATATCTATGATCTTCGCGTTGGTGTTAACAAAACACTAGTCTATGAGCGTGATGGCGATCTTGGTAATCCAGGGTGGATTGAACATGCAGCTTTAACCGCGGGCGATTATTCGGGCATCAGCGTCGAGGAAACTAACCAGTCGATTCGTTGGATGTTTGACGAGCGTGATTTTGCTGTCGATACCTTGTGGTGGACGATGCCTGGTGGTGGACTAATTCCACAGTTCATTCAGGATCAGATAAATCTCGGTGTTGGCTATGTCAACTACCGGGGCTATTACGGAATGAGTGGATGGCATAATGGAATGTTGAACGGCTTAAACAACAGCGGTCAACTACCCGTTGTGGTCACGATCACCTGCGGTACAGGGATGTGGGGAATCGAGGAAGAAGCGATCAGCGAAGGATTCTTCCGTGCAGGCACGATCAACGAGCCCACGGGTGCCGTCGCCTGCATTGGCACTGGAACAACGGATACCCACACTCGCTTCAACAATGTGGTTGATGCAGGCGTATTCGAAGCATTGCTGATGAACAACGTCCGTTCACTGGGCTGGTGCCTGGTAAATGGAAAAGCCCGGTTAGCAGAGGCATATGACCTGACTTCCGACGCCGGTTGGATTGTCCGTTTTGCTAATTGGAACAATTTGATTGGCGATCCGGCGCTACGCATGTGGCTCAACGAACCGGTCGAACCCACTGTTTCGCACACTGCGGATCTACGCCTCGGTAGTAACTATGTGGATGTAAACGTTTCCCTCCCCGGTGACTGGCCTGAACTGATCTGGGCGACGATCGCCAATGAGGAACGGGTGATCGATTCCCGTCAGCTTCATTCTGATGGCCAGCTTCGCTTGCACATTGACGAGGTCAATGGCGACGACACCATCATGCTGACTGTTGTTGGCGACGACGTCATCCCTTTCCAGGCTGTGCTTCCCATTATTGGCGACGGTGAAGATATTGCGGTGACTGATGTGATCGTGAACGATGGCGCAGAAGGAGTTGCCAATCCAGGCGAGACACTGATACTCGATATCGATATACACAACTTCTCCGCAACAATGGTGGGTGCCGGGACGGCAACAGTCAGCAGTACAGATCCACGCATTGACTCAATCGCAGCTTCCACTTTCGACTACCCAACTATTCCGGCTGGCGGAACAGTCACTATCAATGATGCAGTTACGCTCACTGTTTCCGGATGGGCACCGGACGGCTGTGTGCCAGCTATTACAGCTACATTCGAGAATAATCTCGATAGTGCGATACCGTTTGAAGTGTACTCGTGGGAATTGACCTGTGAGACAGAATACGCTTGGACAGACAGCACGCTTGACAGACGCATTTTCCCAGGCGAAACCGGGGACGTTGCGGTTCCGGTGAAAAACCACGGTCGTGCAGATGCTACCAGCCTGATCGCTAACATGTATTGTGAAGATGAGCGTGTCACCGTTCTGAACAATCCCATCAGCTTCGACGATGTCGGCAGTGATTCGCTACGCGACAATCTCCTGCTTCCGTTCCAGATTCAGCTATCCGCTGAAGCGCGCATTGGGGAGCTCATTCCAATTGTAGTGCAGTTTGAGGATAGTCTGGGCGGGATTGACAGTGTGAGCACTTTGCTTATTTCCGGCGATCCTCGGATTGCGGGAGCGACCGGGCCGGATCCTGTAGCACAATACTGGGCTATTGACGATACGGATATCGAACTGATTCGTCCGGAATATGAGTGGATTGACAACGTACATCCGTTCAACAACACCGGTCTGGAAGACAACTGGAGTGGCGGAGCGTACAATTACGGCGAAGAAGATGCCAGCATGGTAATGCCCCTGCCATTCCCGTTCCAGTACTACGGTGAAGTGTACACAGAGATCACGATCAACACCAATGGATGGGTCGCGTTGGGTGATCGTTCCAGCATCATTCTGTTCCGCAACTGGCCGATTCCCAATCCGTTGGGACCACCGGCAATGATCGCACCCTTCTGGGATGACTTGCACACTGGTGAAAGTGGCGTCTACGCCTCATACGATATGGAGAACGACCGGTTCGTTGTCACCTGGGACTGCATCGCCGCGTCGAACCAGGCTTCTCAGATTTTCCAGGTGATCCTGTACGGACCACTTATTTACCCAACTCACAGCGGTAATGGCCGCATCCAGTTCCAGTATCAGGATGTGTCGGTTTTAACTGGAAACGGAACGGACAACGAATACATAACGGTGGGTATCGAAAGCCCCGATCAGTTGTCCGGCATTGAATACCAGTACTGGAATTTCCTGAGACAGGGCGCAGAGTCGATTCAATCCGAACGGGCCATTTTGATCACCGACGATTTTGAATGGGAATCGGTATTCTCTGAAGGATCCGTGTACCCTGATGAAGTTTCGGCAGACCTGATTGGTGCGCAAGAGATTTCTGTTCCTGTGTACATCGAAAACATCGGCGATGAAAACCTGATCTGGGTTGTTGATGCGCAGGAAGGTTCGATTCCTGATGCCGCTGCCGATCGCGAAGACACTCCTGGCCCATCACAGTTCGATAAAAGTGGTCGCAACATCAGCGCGACCTCACCGCCGGACACTTGGGGTTACTTCTGGATGGACTCGTCCGAACCGGGAGCTGAGTATGACTGGCTGGTTATGCCGAATGCAGTAACTTTGACCGAAGATGACTTGATTTCCGGCACGATTGATGATGGCTACTTTCATGGCATCGAAATCCCGTTTGTCTGGAAGTTCTACGGCAGTTACTACGATTCGGTCCATGTCAGCCCGAACGGTTTCATGGTCTTCCAGAATGATCTTCATCTTGATTACGGAACTGAGCAAAACCGGATCGTACCGAGTACCTGGGCACCGAATCGTTACAATCCGGCGGCAATGGTCTCCACCTGGTGGGATGATTTCGACCTCACTGATGGCGGCGAGATCACTTACTGGACGGGGGTAGAGGACAGTGTATTGGTCACATGGTCGGGAATGATGGCCGGATCACATCCTGGAGGTCCCTATACGTTCCAAGCCTTGTTACTGAAAAGCGGCTTCATCAAGATGCAATATCAGGACATGGACGAGGCTTGGCTGCTCAGTTCAACCATCGGTATTCAGAACCATGACGCGACTCACGGTCTGCAGGTCTTATGTCAGGAACCGTTCATGGAGGACGGTCTGAGCCTGCTAATCGGTTATGATTCGCACTGGGTTACTCCGGGCACAGACTACGGTACCCTTGAGCCGGGAGAAATCGACACGGCCACTGTGCAGATTCACTCATACGAGTTGGAACTGGGATCGTACGAAGGATTCATCACTGTTCGGATGAACGATGCAGACAATCTTGTCTGGCATATCCCGTTAAGCATCACCGTCTCCGGCGCCGGATCAGTTCCAGTTATCAGTGAAGTTGATGATGTGCACATCCCGTTCGGGTATGATTTCGAGCCCTTCCTGCTTGATGATTACGTCACAGATGATGTCTGGGGTCCGGAACGTATCCGCTGGACGGTGTCTGGCAATGATGAATTGAGTGTGCATGTGTTCGACCGCCAGCTGTATGTGGAAAAACCGAACGCGTTTTGGGAAGGATCGGAGACGATTGAACTGATAGCTACCAATCCCGAGGATAACTGGGACGATACCAGCGTCACATTCTCTATTGGGGATGTGTCGGTTAGCAAAGAGACAAACGGTCTGCCGACAGAATTCGCCGTTGGAAGTCTATATCCCAATCCGTTCAATCCATCCGTTGCTATGGATGTTGCGTTACCAAAGCCATCATCTGTAACAATCGAGGTGTACGATGTGTTAGGACGCATGGTGGATAGCGTTGCGCTGCCTGCTCAAAACGCAGGCTATCATCGGTTCTCATGGGATGGTGCTGGTAAACCGTCCGGCGTCTACTTCATCCAGGTACACGCTGTGGATAAGCTGGAAGTACGGAAAGCGGTTCTGATGAAGTGAGCTGTCTGAATACGGTTATCCTTTAGAACACCGACATTGCAACTAAAAGGGACACTTTTGAGTGTCCCTTTTCTTGTGAATCAAACAAACAATTCTGTTTTGGACTTCGCAGCATCAGGGTAAACTTGCCTCACCTTTCTGCCGTTGCGGGACAACTACATTTAACGCTTGCGGCTTTACTTCGACACGGATGTCCACACCGACATTGATCAATTCTCCGTCGACCTGAACAGGATCTTCCCGTTCTCGAACCACCCTCAGGTTTTTGAATTGCACTGTCTCCAGCTCGGGGATTTTGTTAACCGAACCGTCAAACAGGCGATAAATCTTCGGGACGAGATCAAGAGGTTCCATGTGTGGAACGTAAACCAGTGACAGCATGCCATCGTCAGCACGAGCATTTGGTGCTATTTTCGCACCGCCGCCAAACTGGGTCAGATTGGCAATTGTCAACATGAGCGGCCTGTTGATCTTTCTATCGTTGCCATCAATCGTCAGCGTGTACGATTGCGGTTCATATGTGAAATATTTGTAGATCCCGGCAAACACGTACGGCGCGATACCACGGATGGGTGATTTCTCAAATCCTGATACGAGGTCAGCGTCCCAAGCCAGGCTGGCTGTGACGAAGAATGGATGATCATTCAAGTACCCGACGTCGATTTTCATCGTGCGTCCGTTGAGCAGAGCCTTTGCAGCTTTTTCAAAGCGGGTTGGGATGTCGAAATGTCTCGCGAAGCCATTGCCGCTTCCTGCAGGCAGAACGGCCAACTTGACGTCGGTACCGATCAGATCAGCTCCGATGGAGTTTATCATTCCATCACCACCAACAACAAAGATTGTGTCAACTCCAGCTTGGATTGCTCGACACGTCTTTGCACGACCATCCTCGACGCTTCTACTTTCTTGATAGAAAACGTTTACTCCATCAATTGCATCCCAGGACGTGCTCAAAGCGCGAAATGCTTCGACTATTTTTGATCCCTGTCCAGATTCCGGATTGCATAATGCGAGGACATTTCGCACTTCAGACTGGTTACGACGGATTGACATCGGCGACGCTCTGCACTTTTGGTTGGCTAAGTACTGAAAGATAATGGAATGATGTAACAGGTGTGGTGGGTTACGCGTCACTCCCCCAACTAACTCTGCGATTCATGAGTACCTTACCACGGCGGAGCTATAGTTGACTCACTGACACTCTGCGTATAGTTTCAGGGTGAGTTTCTACTGTTTTTTGCCCGCGTAGCTCAGTTGGATAGAGCGTCTGCCTCCGGAGCAGAAGGCCTTGGGTTCGAATCCCGACGCGGGTACAAAGAAA
>CAZKGR010000049.1:0-14534 GCA_964552465.1 uncultured bacterium | reverse complement strand
CGCACCAGCATCACTTTCTGAATGTCGTTCAACTTGCCGGGAACATATGCCTGCATGAAATACATGCCGCTGGCGAGACGGTCCGCGTTCAGACTGAAATGGTGCGAACCCGCGCTGAAATGACTGTCCGCCAACTCAGCTACCACCTGCCCGGCGAGATTGAACACAGTAATGCTCAAATCTGCCGCTTCGGGCAGCGAGATAGAAATTGTCGTCTTCGCATTGAACGGGTTAGGATAGGCAGGCAACATCTGACAAGCAGTAGGAATCAAGTTTTCCTGCGGTGGCTGATCCTCATCCGTATCAAATTGGTCCCAGCCCCACGTTTCCCAACGTTCACCCGGTTCAAGCGGAATGACTGGCGATTCGAATAGAACTTCGCCCAGTTTGTAGAAATGGAACGAGTCTGTAACCAGTGACAGGTCAGGGTAAACGCCGAGATGTGAACGATGGATATAGGTGCCTGCGGGAGCGAATCCTGGAATAAACTGACCGAAGGGACGCGCCGGTGAAAACTGACCACCAGCATTAAGTTGAATATTGCGTCTATTCATTGGACGGAGAATTCTGCCGTTCGGGAGAACCAACTCGGTCCAGAAATGGCATGCGCCCGGTACCGGCCCCGGATTGGTGATCTCAACCCGATACCAGACCCCTCCGCCATCTTCTGGAACAGAAATAGACGAACTCAATGGCAATGTTTCAAGTGTTGGCAACGGCGCAATGGTAAAGGGTTGGTTACTCGTGTCATCATCCTCACCTGACACCAGGCTCAAGTGAATCCAACAATCGGTAGAAAACACGACGTCATCAGGGACAGTCAACGTATAACAGCCGTCATTTTCCGTCGCGTCCGCGAGTACCATCGTCTCCTGTTGGCCGCTGAGCAATTCGATGCGAACATCGGACAAACGGGGCGAAGTCCAGGTGATATCCTGTGTTGTTCCGGGACGCCAAACTTCGCTGCCGTTGGGCGAAACCAGCTCGATATAAACCGGTTCCGGTGAACCGATCTGCCTGTACCATGTAAGATTGTTGCACTCATCTGCGGCTGACAGAACGTCAAGATCGCCGTCCAGATCTACATCTGCTGCGATGACTTTTCGAAAGTCATTCCCAACACTTGACACCGCTCTCATGGCGAATGAGTTATCGCCAAGGTTCTGGTACCAACGGACTGAACTTGGTGAGGACGCAAGGATGTCAACATCACCGTCATTGTCGAGATCTGCGGCAAAGACATCAGTTGCATCCGTATAATTGTCGATCTCGTATTTGGTGAATCCATCTTCACGGTTATTCTTCCACCACGCGACCTCATCGTCACGGGTGGATGCGG
The DNA here is from genome assembly GCA_964552465.1 of uncultured bacterium. Classification (GTDB taxonomy): domain Bacteria; phylum Electryoneota; class Electryoneia; order Electryoneales; family Electryoneaceae; genus BMS3BBIN04. The sequence goes on along the minus strand of CAZKGR010000049.1, from coordinate 13,195 downwards.
CGACGACATCGAGCGTGCCATCGCCGTTGATATCAGCAGCGTCGACGCCGTACGGGCATTCGAACCCGACTGCGATAATGTGTTTCGGGAAATACGTCGTGCCCTGGTTTTCCCACCATGCGACTTGGTGATTCCAGGCAGCAACGCCCAGAATATCGAGATCGCCATCATCATCCAGATCGGCAGCAACCACATCTCTAGCGTCCGCGAAGCCGTAAGCGATTGCACGATAACCGAACGATCCATCGCCCCAGTTATGCCACCAGCAGACCCTGCCCTGGGCAGAGGAAGCGGCGAGCAGGTCCACATGTCCATCACCATTGATATCTGCCATACGGACACAAATCGCACCGCTGAATGTGGTGTAGATGTCTGTGCGCGTGAAGTTCTCCTGACCGTCATTGTACCAGACCGCAATGTCGCCAGCATAAAATCCGGCACCGGCGATGTCGATGTCACCATCATTGTCGATGTCACCAGCGTAGACGCTGATCGCGCCATCAAAGGTGGTCGAGATTGGTCGACGGGTATACTGTTCATGTCCGTCGTTATCCCACCATGTGATCTCATCCTGATCCATCGCTGCTGATAAAATGTCGTGGTCGCCGTCGCCGTCGAGGTCAATGACGAATACATCGCGAGCACCCTGCAGGTTGTCGTCAAGAACACGACGTTCCCAGGTGATCTGAGCGGACGCGATCATCGGGATTGAGAAGAAGAAAAGGAGGAGAAGTACGCACAGAGATCGGTAGAGTTGAAATTGCGTTTTCATAAATCTGTCCTCGTGTAATTAGTACTGCAAATACGCACGGATTGTTAACCCTGTGCACATTCTTCATGATAATGGCTAATTTCATTATCTTCACTGTATCAACTACAAACTTCGTTCCCGAATTGCGGAACGCGTTTTGATTGAGCTGAAAGTCTGGTTGTCCGGGGTGCTTACCGATCAATAATTTGCTACGGAAAATTCAGCGCGGATTCTCGCAAACGCAGAAAGCCCATCTCTCAACGAGAGTTGGGCTTACACGTGCATGGGGGAAATCCGGTGCTGTCTAGGCGTCTGCCTGACCCATACGTTCCAGCAACGCGCGACCTTCTGGAGACAGAAACAGCTTGTCTCTGACCTCGAGCAGGGATGTGTTGGTCGTTTCAGCCTGACGTTCCGCAACCACTTCCGGGTTGACTGTCTGATGCGGAGTCTCTGACTGTACCGCACCCGTCTGCATGTTCATGTCCATGATCTCTCCTCCAAAGAATACTATCTACATATACCATCGGCAGATAAGCGAAAAACTGTAGCCTTCGGTTGAGGGGATCTTGTGGAGGGAGATCGAGATCTCTACCCATTCACTTGAAGTATGAGTTAGTGCATGAAATTCAATGGGTTGGGAACTCGAGTAGACGTGCATGCTTGGTTAGAAAGCTTTGACTGCGTTCATAAAATCGCTCTTTCCGAGCACATTATCCTCACCGTTATCGTGCCCAGTAATTTTGGTGGCTTTGTTATTGCAATCATTCAGCTGCATCTTACATGTAATCCAGCATTTATACTGGTAGATGGGGGAAATCACATGTATACCCGCCCGAAAAAGATTGCACTTCTTGCACTTGTTGTCATGATCTGCACAGTCTCACTCAGCAATGCCCAGACTTGGACACACTGTGGCCCCCGCGAAGGTGGTGATATTGTCATCCACCCTCTGCTCGAAGGAGTTGTGTTCCTTAGTGGTGAAACTCAGACATGGCGTTCCACCGACAGTGGGGATACATGGGATGAAGTAGAGATCGAGTATGAACCAGACGGATATGACTTAAGCTTTCAATTTCATCTGACCTCAGCTGACACAGTTTGGATACGAGAAATCACCATGTTGAATGGAACCTATTGGTATCTCAGCGTTGATGGCGGAGTTTCATTTGTCCAAGTTGATTACCCGATTGAGGAGGAAGGATGGGGATTTAGGCAAGACCCCTTCGACACAGACCATTTCCTGGCATTCACCTCAGATCATCCAGCGGATACAACGAGGTTTATTGAGAGCCATGATGGGGGTGAAACATGGGGAACGCAATGGTTTCTGGATACTGACTATGAAACTATTTACCTGAATTTGAAAGAACTGGAATTCGATCCTCATCATCCTGACCGCATGGCTGCATGTATCAGCACTCGAATCGATATCAATAATTGGGGCGATCTTATTCTGTCTGATGATGGTGGTCACTCGTGGTATGATCCCGATCCGTCGGATACTTCAGGAGTTGATCAAAGACTATTCTATCACCCGGAACATGAGGATTTCCTCTTCGTAATGGACGAAAGACACCAGCCAAACTATATAGACCGACCTGAATTCCAGCAACGCATTTCACGAGATGGCGGATTCAACTGGGAAGTATTCGATGATCCATGGTTGGTTGAAAACGACGGAGCATCTTGTTTCTATATCCTTCCAAACGGGTACGTCTACGCTGCGTACAACACCGGTCTGTACCGGAGCCTGGACTTAGAAACCTGGGAAGACGTACTTACCGCTGAACAGGGGAACTGGCCAGCGCTTTTTGCAAGATGGACCAATCGAATCTTCGATGTGCAAATCGCCCCTTGGGACGAAGACCTGATATTTATTGGTGACTTTTGCAGAACAACCGATGGAGGGATCAGCTGGGATACTGCTCAGCTTGAGGACAGTCCACACGTACGAATTCACGATCTCTGCATTTCAAGTGACGCCGAGGTTATCTACATAAATGAGACGCGCGGCACACATGTTAGCGCGGACGGTGGAGCGAGCTGGACACCCATCCTGTTCGACGGATTCTACGCCGAAGTTCATCATGATTACCCGGGACGTATTCTGGCTGATAAAACGCAGCCGATGGGTCTAATGTATGGCTATTACCACGAGTGGCAGTTGTCCACTGATGGGGGCCGCATCTGGACGGGAATAAACAGAGATGTTGGACCAATCAGTTTTGACGATGAAAACCCGAATCGGATCTACGCGGGAGGTGCCTGTTCATATTATATCACCACTAACGCGGGATTGAACTGGGACCTGGTTCGATTGCCACGGGGCGCACGGGTGAGCCAGTTCTGTTTTGATCAGGACGATGTTCAGAAACTATACATACCTACGGATCGAGGATTATGGCGCAGCGATTACCAGGGGTACACACCATACCAATGGAGTAACTTCAACATAGATTTTGGATCCATGACTTTGAGAGCGGGAGATAATCACGCAGCTCTATTTCCCCCAATTCCCGAGGACGAGTACGGCATCTATTCACACAATAATGGCCGAACTGTGGATCATATTATAAACCAACCGGATGACACAGTCTGCCGTAATCCACGCTTTGCACCAAACGGATACCTGATCGTTCCAAGCATTAACGGGATATCTGAGTCGGATGACGAAGGGCTGACGTGGAATCTCCTGACGGGTGACCATGGCCCGTTTTATGCCTTTGACAACCTGTGGGATTTCGCTGAAAACGGCACAATTGTTGTGCGGGCTGATCTGGAAACCAACGGGATATGGATCGGACGTGATGTGTTGAGTGTGGATGAACATGTTCCCGCACAACTCAATGACCTTCCAGACGATTTCGAACTACTAACCGCTTATCCGAATCCGTTCAACCCGACGCAGACCGTCACACTAACGCTACCATCGCCAGCGCCAGTAAGCGTGTGGGTGGTGAATGTCAACGGGCAGTTAATTACAACTCTGGCGGACGGAGAATCAATCACCGCTGGCAGCCACTATTTCACCTTTGACGGATCAGAATTCGCGAGTGGAGTGTACTTCGTGCACGCTGAAGCAAAAGGTCAGTTCAGCGAGATCCGAAAGGTTACCCTGTTGAAATAAGTGATCGCATTACATTTCAACATACATAGCCCGGTCCGGCAGCTGCCGGACCGGGCTCGTTATCTACAAGATGAACGAACGTAACTCGTGACTACACCTTCTCGCCCGGTTTGATGAACGTCATCGCCGTCGAGATCATGCCAGCCAAATCGCCGAGATTGGCCGGGATAATCACCGTGTTATTCGTCTTGGCCAGGTTGCCGAACTCCTCGACATACTGTTCTGCGACACGGAGCTGCATCGCCTTGTCACCGCCGGGTTGTTCTACGGCTTCAGAGACCTTCTTCAAACCCTCAGCAGTCGCTTCTGCAACACGTAGAATCGCCTGCGCCTCACCTTCTGCGATGTTGATTTGACGCAGCTTCTCGCCCTCAGATTCCTTGATCACGGACTGCTTTTCACCTTCGGCGTTGTTGATCGCGGCGTCACGTGTACCCTCGGACTCAAGAATCGTCGCCCGCTTCTCACGTTCGGCCCGCATCTGCTTTTCCATCGCTGCGAGGATATCTTCCGGCGGACGGATGTTCTTCAACTCATACCGCAGAACCTTCACGCCCCACGGTTCCGTCGCCTTGTCGAGCTCAAGAACCACCGCACCGTTAATCGTGGTCCGCTCCTCAAATGTGCGGTCCAGCTCGATCTTGCCGACCTCGGAACGCAGTGTCGTCTGCGCGAGCTGAGTGATAGCGAAGCCGTAATGGTTTACTCCGTACGACGCGTTCTTGGCATCCATCACCTTGAGATACAGAACGCCGTCGATCTCAACCTGAACGTTATCGCTGGTGATGCAGATCTGCGCCTCGATGTCCATCGCCTGTTCCTTCAGGCTGTGCTTATAACGGACGACATCGAGAAACGGGAGCAGAATGTGGAAACCAGCCTGCAAGGTCGCGTGGTACTTACCCAACCGTTCGACTACGTACGCCTTCTGCTGAGGAATAACTACCGCCGATTTGGCAATGATGATCAGAACCAGGACCACAAGGATCGCTGTTACAATTAATCCACCAGACATGGAAAACCCTCCCCAAATTGAAACGAGCTCCGGAAAGTCCAGAAGCCCGACGTTCTATCAGATTTGCTGCTTTTCAATGTCGAGATGCAAACCGTTGATCTGCTTCACGACGCACTCGTCACCAGCCTCGATTTGGTCAGCGCCGACATTTTTCACGCTCCACGGTACCCCGCGATACTCAACCTTGCCGGACCCACTCGGTGCGATGGCATCATTCGCGGTGACAAAGTCGCCGACGACAGCGTCGACTTTCTCATCCGACTTGCCACGCTCTAATCTGGCAATGATCGGTTTGCGGAAGATGAGCAGGAATATTATCGAGATTCCGAGAAAGATGAAAAGCTCCGCGATCAGCGGGAGTTCCAATCCAAACAGGCCGAACAGCATGGTCAGCATTGCACCGATACCGAAAAAGAAGATGTAGAACCCGCCCGGCGTGAGCAGTTCTCCAATCAAAAGAACTAATCCAACAACACCCCAGATCCACCAGATCATGGTTTCCTCCGCGCCCGAGTTGTTCGTGTGAATGCGATCCAGTCATAATAGCGAATTCTGAGTGTGTCTGGGTTATCCAGCGTGGAGGTTTACATTCAGAGCCGTGATACATTTTATCCTGTCGGTTCAGATGATAAAATAAAAAGAAGCGCCTGAGGATAACCCAAGGCGATATAGACTGCTGACAAAGTAGTAACACTCGAAAACTACGTCTGAAGATGCGAAACATGTCATTCTGACCACAGGGAAGATGCTCGTACTAAACCTTTGATTTAACACAAGTAGCAACACGTCCGTTAGCTGGATCTTCTTCATCCGGCAGCTGCCGGATTCAGATCGACACACCACACATCAGGGTTAGTCATCACACAGAAAAGCCTGAGGATAACCTCAGGCGTGAATAGAGTCGTATAAAAATGTGATGGATTAAATAAACTCAGGTTCGGGGACATGTTTCGCGCTGCCAAGCAGGATTAAAGCCTGCATGATCTCACCTGCCAGCAGAACCAATCCGCCAAGGGGAGCGAGGAAGAAGGTCATCATCAGCGAACTACCAATGATCATGGTCAAAGCCAACGGTTTCAAATAACCGAATAACGGGTCCTTCAGCCGCATCAGGCGCACGCCGAAGAGGATTCCAAATATTCCCATCGGTACACCGACTGAAACCAAGGCGATTAAGCCGGGCAGAACGAGGGCAAGCGTTTCCTGACGTGAAAGATTTGCGTCAATGTTGACGCCAACAACCGTTCGGAACACCATTCCGATGACGCTGATCAGAATACCACCGACAATCAGCAGGATGATCAACGTGTCCACATCGTGAAAGTCGAAACGGTCATTCAGCAAGCGCTTGAACCACAGGAAGCCGTATATCGAACAACCCATCTGGAGGACTGTTGTAATGAATAGTATCGGGTTGATCAGGGCGAATGTTGTCCCAACGAACGAGAGGAATACTCCAAGCACCCCGTTTATCATAATGAACGCCGCAGATGCAATTGTTACCCAACCCGCAACTTCGTACCGTTCTTCCAACATAGTCAATCCCCCGACTACTTCTGGTTCCCGTTATCGTAAATGACTTTCCACGCCAAAGTTAGATGTATTCTGGCTCATACACGAGAATATCACCCGGTTGACACTCGAGCTCGGCGCAAATTGCTTCAAGCGTAGCAAAGCGAATTCCCTTAACCCGACCCGTTTTCAGCAACGACAGATTCGTCACCGAAATTCCGACCCGCTCGGATAATTCTGTCAACCGCATCTTGCGTTTCGCAAGCATGACATCTAGTGTGATCGTAATCGCCATGTGTGAATCTACGTAAAGTATTTTATGAAAGTCAAGGTTTTTTTTATGTAAAACATAAAATAGCTCTGGAGAATGATAGCAGTGTTGAATCGTGAAACGAGGTTGAATCAATTTGACACAACGTAGAGTGAAAGTGCATGTGTGCCCTACCGTTGTTAGCTAACGTTGCGTATCTTCGAAACGATTGCATCCTCCTGACTTTTTCAGGGAGTAGGCGTGGAGCTGTTCCGAATCGGATTTCTCAGCATTGGATTGATCGACATCGTCGACATCGCGTTTGTCGCTTTCATCTTCTACAAATTGTGGTCGGTGATGCGCGGTACCCGTGGTTCGCAGATGGTGATCGGCCTGTTGATGATCTTCATCGCGAGTATCTTGGTCGGCGCTTTGGGGATGAAAGCCACGACCTGGCTGGCAGAATCTGTCGCGCAGGTGTGGGTGATCGCGTTTGTCATCCTGTTCCAGCCGGAGCTGCGACGTTTGATGGTCCAGATCGGGCAGACCCGTATCGTCCAGCGACTGCTCCGTGTCAAAGGTACACGTGCGATCGAGGAAATCGTTAAAGGTGCGGTGTCGCTTTCCGAGAAACGCTACGGCGCCCTGTTTGTCATCCAACGTGACATCGGGCTGCGCGGCGTAATAGAGACCGGCGTGAAGATGCAGAGTGAAGTCAGCAGCGAGCTGCTGGTATCGCTCTTTTTCCCACGGGCACCCCTACATGATGGCGCGGTCGTGATCAGCGGTAACCTGATCGAGGCGGCGGCGTGCATCCTGCCATTGACCGAGAATCCGAATATTGACGCGTCCATTGGTACACGTCACCGTGCGGCGTTGGGCGTATCCGAAGAATCGGATGCGGCGGCAGTGGTCGTCAGTGAGGAAACCGGACAGATTTCGATTGCTTATCGTGGTGAGTTCCTTGAGCGCGGGATCAGCGGTGATGAGTTGCGCGAACACCTACGACAGATTTTCGAACGGGTGACCGAAGAACCTGCGATCTGATGTTAATACCGGGGCAGACGCACCGGTTTTTTATACAATCCTTGGTCCGGAACCTTACACCGGGCGAGTGAATCCCAACACGGCTGGATCAAGAATGTCAAAACGGTCGAAGAAAAAGCAGACGCTGCCCACTCAGGACCACAATTCCCAAGATTCTGCGACGCCGACTATCGGAACCGTCCTGCGGATGACCGAGGAATCATTCCTGTTCAGCAAAAAGTCACGTATCGGTGACGGGATCGCAGTGATCACGATGTACATCATCACCCTGATCCTGTTCTGGAATTTCATGGGTGATAACGTTCGCTTCAATCTTACTGGCGATTCGGTTGCAGCCCGGGCGTGGAACGATGTTGGCGCTGAGATTGATGATCAAGTTGACGGTCCGCCGGCCTGGAATCCATATGTGTTTGTGGGTTATCCCACATATGGATCGCTGGTTTATCACCCTGACTCCATTCTAAATCCCGCTAACTGGTTTGACGTGCCCGGAAGATTCCTCTTCGGTGGAAATCCGCTGAACATCACAATCTTCTACTACTTCATTAGTGGTTTGTTGATGTATTTGTTCGCACGAGGGGTGGGATTGCCGTGGTGGGCGTCGCTGCTTGCGGGTATCACATTTCTACTGAATCCATACAACATATCGCTGGCTGAAGCAGCGCATGGGTCCAAACACTGGACCATCTCGATGATGCCGCTGGTGTTGTTGCTGACTCACCGTGTGCTGACGAAACGCGGGCTTCTGGAATTGAGTCTGCTGGCACTGGCTACGGCTGCCATGCTTCTCTCCATGCACGCACAGATTGCCTATTACGCGCTGCTGGTGGGTGGATGTTATGCGCTGGTGTGGTTTATTCGCGAGATGTTGCGTAACCGGGCGATGGCGTGGCGAAGTATTGGTGGGTATGCTGGTGGAACCGCGTTAGGTTTGGCGATCTCAGCATTTGTCTATTGGCCGGTGTATGTCTTCACCAAGTATTCGGTTCGAGGAACGGGTCCATTACGGACCGAGGGAGATGCTGCCGGACTCGATTGGCAATCTGCTACCGACTGGTCGCTGCATCCGCTCGAGTCATTGCAATTTCTCAACCCAGGCTGGTTTGGCCTCGGCGGGAGTCTACCCCCTGATCGAATGCTGACCGTGGACACGGCCATCGGCTACAATCTGTACTGGGGGTGGATGCCGATGACCCAGAGCTCGCTGTATATGGGCATCATTCCACTAGTGCTGGCGGTGCTGGCCGCAGTGTGGTTGTGGAAACGGAGCGGTGTTGTACGCTGGATGAGCATCGCAGCCGTGCTCGCGTGGGTGGTCAGCTTTGGCAAATTCTTGCCCGTGTTGTACGGCCCGATGTACTACGTTCTTCCATTCTTCAACAAGTTCCGCGTGCCCTCGATGATATTGGTAGTCACGGCACTCGGCGTTTCACTGCTCGCTGCCTACGGTCTGGCTGAACTGGTGAAACGCATTCTTGCTTCACGTGAGGACGAACAACAACGCAAGAAGCTATCGCTCACCTTCACGATCATGCTGGTAGTTGCGATCGTCGGGTTTGCCATCGCAGCATTTTATCCCGGTCCGATGGACACCTTCCTGCGCGCTGGTGAAGAATCAAGCTACGATGCCCAAACCTTGCAGATGGTGCTCGAGCTTCGGTGGGAGATATTCACTTTCACACTTCTGGCGACATCGTTTATCCTTGCGATTTTCGCGCTGGCGGTACGGTTTGCATTGAAACCACGCCTGGCATTCCTGCTCCCAACGGCGATAGCCATCGCGATTGTATTCACTGGTCATGACCTGCTGACCATCGACAAACGGTTCATGCACGCGGTGCCGGAACGTGCGATGCAAAACCACCTGGCGGCAGGCTCAGCGGTCCGTTTCCTGCAACAGCAACGCGATACCCAGCCCGAACCGTTCCGCGTCTTTCCGGTCGGTAACGAATTCCAGAATAACGTCTGGATGTATCATCGCATCCAGACCATTGGCGGCTACAGCCCAAACAAGCTGCGTATTTACCAGGATTTACTCGACTACGCGTTCTACAATGATCAGGGTTTGCCAAACCTCAGCCTGTCCGGGATGATGAACGCTCGCTACCTGATCGCTCGTCAAGAGCTTCCACCATCGTTCACTCTTTCACATGCGGACGAAACCACTCGCACATGGATTTACGATAATCCATTCGCCATGCCACGCGCATGGTTTGTTGACGAAATCGAGATTGCCGAAAACCCAGACGCCGCGATGACCGCAATTGCCGATCCGGCGTTCGATCCACTCGAAGTAGCAATATTGCTAGCTGAACCTGAGTTCATGCCGGTCCCCCGTGATACGACACGAATGGCGATTGTGCCGCGTGAGGATTTCTCACCACACGGCTTCAGTGTCGAACTTGCCAACGAACAACCAGGCTTCCTTGTGCTCAGCGAGATCTGGTATCCACAGGGCTGGACTGCCGAGCTGAATGGCGAACCGGTCGAATTTGTGCAGACCAACTACGTGTTGCGCGGGCTGCCTGTTCCGGCTGGGAATCACACTTTAACCGTGCGTTACGATCCGCCAGAAATTGCAGCCGGGTTCGCGGTCACACGTGTTGCACTCTTGATCACACTCGCGCTGCTCGGATTCTCGATCTTCCAGTTCGTTCGGCCACGCAAGCGCCTGTCCGAGGGTACGGATGCCTGAGCAGGAACAGGCAACCAACTCAGCGGACAATTCACCGTCCAACGCCAAGCCATCATTAATCATGCGCCTGATGGAGAAGATCGGTGCGGGCGAGACTGGACGGTCGCTCGCTGGTGGTGCGGTCGGATCATTCGTGATGAAGTCCGGGGCCTCGGTTGCCGCTTTCCTGCTTTCCATATTGCTGGCTAGAACTCTGGGTGCAGATGGTTACGGCGAGTTCGTATACGCAATGAGCTGGATTTACTTGCTTACCATTCCCGCGTTGCTCGGCTTCGATCGGCTGATGCTGCGTGAAATCCCCGTTCTCGAACAACAGCAAAACTGGTCGCAACTCCGCGGACTGCTCCGTTTCTCACAAGGAACGGTAATCGGATTATCGATTGTGATCGCGGGTGGGATAGCGTGGATGGCGTGGCGAGCTCAACAGTCGCAATTGCAGAATGCGCAGCTGCTCACCAGTGCGCTGGTTGTCGCGATGTTGCTTTTGCCTGCTTATTCCTTCCTGCGACTGCGGCAAACTATTCTGCTGGCGAAAAAGAAATACATCACCGCTCAAGTCGGCGAGCTGCTGATACTGCCGTGGGGGACCTTACTTCTACTGGCGGGCGTGGCGCTGATACAGCTGGATGTTCTGACCGTTAAAACCGCGTTGTACGCGCATTTGGTTGCCGGCCTCGCGGGAATCATATATCTGTTAATCGCATCCCGTGGTCAGTTCAGCTCAGCGCTGAAAAAGGCTGCGCCGTCGTACCCCGCAAAACAATGGCTCGCTGTGTCCATCCCGATGCTGCTCGTTGCCGGAATGCAGGTATTGAATCAGCGGGTCGATATCCTGATGGTCAAGAATCTGATGGGGGCCGAAGAGGCAGGGATCTACGCTGTCGCGAACCGGGGCGTGATGATCATCATGCTGATCTTCTTCGCGATCAACCAGCCGCTTGCGCCGGTAATCGCTCAGCTCCATGCCGAGAAGAAGACAGATCGCTTGCAGAACATCCTCGTCCGGGCAGCACGGATCAGCCTGCTCGCGGCTATTCCTACCGGACTGCTGCTGATCATCTTCGCGACGCCCTTCCTGCGCATATTCGGCGCTGAGTTCCCGGCGGGAAAGATCCCGATGATCATTATGACTGCGGGCTATGTAGCGACGATGGGATTCGGATCGGTGTCGAGCGCGTTGACTATGACCGGTCATGAGCGCGCGGCTGCGTTCGGGATCGGGGTCAGCGTGGCGATGAATGTCAGTCTCAATCTGTTACTTATTCCCATATATGGAATGGTCGGGGCAGCGTGGGCGCTGGCGATCGGGCAGATTTCTGCAATGATCCTGATGAGCGCGATGGTTAATCGGAAGCTGGGAATCAACACGACGGCGACGGGGCGGACGTTATGAAAATCCTGCACGTCGTCCACCAGTTCCTGCCGCATCACCATCACGGCGCCGAGGTATCCACATATGAACTAGCTTCGATGCAACAGAAACTCGGACACCAGGTATCCGTGGTTGCTGGGGAGAGTAGCCCACACCGAGAAACAATATTTCACGAACAGGATCAGTACCGAGAGCTGAAGGTTCACCGCATATACTTCAGCCCACAGGCTCACAATGGCTGGCTTGCACATAACGGATTCGCAAAGCTGTGGGGCAAAATCCTCGAGTCAGAACGGCCAGATATAGTGCATGTACAACACCTGAAGAATCTCTCGCTCTCCCTGATTGATGTCACATATGAAATGAACATCCCACTTGTGTTCACGCTGCGCGATTATTCCGCGCTCTGCGCACGATTCCACCTCGCTAAGGGTGACGGAACCCTGTGCAGAACGCCAAACCTCGCATCTGATTGTCTGCAGTGTATGAGCCAGAAGCGACCCATGGAATCCGGAGAATTTCTGCCCACAACATTCAGCCTGCTCTGGAATAACATTGGCAACCCGCGATCCTGGAAAATTCTGAGTCAATTAGCTTCAATTCGTCTTCGATCAGGGAAAACTTACCCGCCGATCAGGTTGACAGCAGAGGCAGATTTTACGCATCGCAACGACATGGTGTTTGAACGATTAAAGAAATGCAGCCGTATTACAGCTATCAGCAGCGATACGGCTAGTCGCTTCGAGAGCTTGGCAAGCAACAGAGTTTCTGTTACAGCTATTGAACAGATCCCTGATACTCGTAGCTGCGTATGGGAGCAACGTAAAGCGGGAAACGGGCCGCTCCGCTTTGGCTACATCGGCAAGTTGGCCTATGTGAAAGGTCCACACCTGCTGCTTGACGCATTTCAGCAACTGCCTCAAGAACAAGCGGAACTACACCTGTTCGGTGGACCGACACGCACCAACATCCATCAACTGGCATACTGGCGGAAGCTGAAACGTCTGGCTGATTGGCCCGGAGTACACCTTCATTCTGAACCATTCGAGTCAAGAAATATCAATAAGGTATTGAAGCAGATTGACGTGCTCATCAGCCCAAGCGTCTGCTTTGAAACCTATGGACGTGTGGTGGCTGAAGCACTGGCGAGCGGAGTTCCGGTCATCTGCAGCGACGAAGGCGGTCCGGCGGGCATCATCGAACCCGACGTCAATGGACTCACTTTCCCAATCGGCGACGCTGGTGCGCTGGCGCAAACGATGCAGCGTTTCATCGACGAACCTGATCTGCTCGAAACCTTGAGCGCTGAAACCCGCGTCCCGAAAACACCTGATCAGTATGTGGATGAAGTTCTCGCGCTATACGATGAGATCCTGTCAACTCGCAACTAAAAGGGGGTGCCCCTGCGGGCTACGCCAGCTGG
>CAZKGR010000048.1:0-14835 GCA_964552465.1 uncultured bacterium | reverse complement strand
TGGCGATCACGGTGTCGTTCGTCCTGATCGGTTGCGAAGGTGAACAAGGACCGGAAGGCCCAGCAGGTCCGCAGGGCGAGCAAGGTCCTGCTGGTGAGGATGGTGAGGATGGCAAAGACGCCACCACAGATCCATACACCTACATTGGTGACAACGGTGAACAGTGCGCTCACTGCCACGGAAACACTGTGGAAGCCTGGTCTGGTACCGGTCATAAGATTGCATACTCAGATGATGTTCTGGATGCGGAAGACAAGGCAAACCCGTACTGTGTTCAGTGTCACACAACCGGCTTTGATGCAACAGTCACTTATGGTGACACGACCATTACAAATCCGGGTCCAGATGTTTACGGTTTCGACGACTACTTCGGAGTAGATACCGAAGAAGCCGCTACACGCCGTGAAGCTCTGGCTGGTGTTCAATGCGAAGCCTGCCACGGCCCGTTAGGACCGCTGGATTTGGTCGGTGCGCACCAAGCTGAAGTTGGCCTTTCTACGCTGTGGGAAGATGTTGGCGGAGAAATTGAGTTCGAATCGACCTGTAATCCCTGTCATCATCGCCAGTTAGAAGAGTGGCAGATGTCTGGCCATGCCCAGGCGGGTGGTGGTACCATTGAAGGATTCCGTGAAGAACATTACGCCAGCAGTGGATCCTGTGTTGGTTGCCACACAAGCGAAGGCTACATCGCTGCGAACGACCCGTCACACGCAGATTACGATGGTGAATATGGTTGGGTCGGTTGCCAGGCATGTCATGATCCACACTCCCACGAAAATCCAGGACAACTCCGTAACATCGACGATGTCTACGTTGAGTATCATCTTGGGTATGACCCGGAAGAAGGCGGAGATGATGGTGTGATGTCCGGATATGGTGCCGGACAGACCTGTGCTCAGTGCCACCACGCGCGTCGTGACACCGAAAACGTAACCGACCAGATCGCTGAAGGTTATCGTCACTTCGGTCCGCACGGAAGCCCACAGATGGACATGTTTATCGGGTGGGGCAGTTATGAGATCGAAGGCTACGAGTATGATAGAACCACAACGCATCAGGGCGCGATTGAAGATGCATGTGTGAGCTGCCACATGGTCCGCAAGGAAGTGCTGCACGGCGATGATTCCGAGCATGTGTATCACCAGTTCTCCCCGCAGGGTGCTGCGTGTACACCATGTCACAACTTCGATCCAGGCGACTTCAGTTATCAGGATGTACAAGCGAACACAGAAGCCAAGATGAACGAGTTGGCTGGACTGTTTGGCTATGTTGATTGGATTGCGTGGGCAGATCACGATAACGGTGGCTGGGACAGTCAGACTGATGGCGTAACGCCAGAAGAACGCATGGCTGCCTACGCCCTGATGTTCGTGATCAACGATGGATCGATGGGTATTCACAACAGTGCTTATTCGCACGACCTGTTGCAGAATGCCATCGACTTCATGAACGAGTAGTTGTGCCAAAAAAGGCAGCTTTCATTCGCTGCCAAGTTGTATATTGGTTGACCGTTACTGGACGACCGCCGGCGCCCATCCGGTGCAGGCGGTCGTCTGTCTTCATTACAGAACAAGAACAAGCTCAATAGATGGTTAAACCTTCTTTCCCAGATCAGGGAGGAACGGATGAAACAAAAAGCCTGGCGTCGAGTTCTGGTTGTCAGCCTTGCAACGACACTGATCTTCGCGCTGGTGCTGAGTGCATCAGCAACGGACTACCGATTGCGAGGATCAATTGGCGGTAAAGCCTACGGCTACCAGGATGAAGTCAACCAGCATCATGTCTGGTTGGTGGAGAGTACCAATGCTTCACTGTACAAGACCAATTCACCGTGGTCATTGCATTTCAGCGGTGGATGGGTTGGAGACTACGAGTACAATGAAGGATTGGCTGAGGATGACCAGTATCGCTTTACACGCGGGTACCTGCGTTACGGTGATTTGGGTTCATCGGTTCAGGCGAATCTGGGAAGGTTCTTTCTCGTTCGCGGACCAGCAGTGGGCGTGCTCGATGGTGTTGATGTCAACTATCGTTTCAAGCACGGAATAAACCTCGCTCTGTTCGCAGGCGTGTGGGGACCACTCACCCGCGACTTTGAGTTCGAAGATCCTGATCAGTCGATGGCGTTTGGTGGTGAAATGGGATGGATGGGCCGCGATGTTCTGTTCGCCAGAAAAACTCATATCACGTTGAGCTACGCGAACATTGAACGCGATGGTGATGTTCTCCGCCACAGGATTGGCTTGCAAACGATGCATCGTTTTTCGAACGAGATCACGTGGTACAACCTCGCTCGCTTCCGTGTGGAAGGGAGTCCGCTGCGACGATTCACAACGCGCTTGCGGATGAGTGAGGATATGTGCAGCCGGCTGGTTGAGTTCGCAGCAATCTCCCCGGACGCGCCGGAATCGAGCTGGTTCTCCGAGTTCGATAAAGCGACACTATATCGCGCCAGAATCTCTGCTGACCGCTGGTTTGTCAAGAATATGTGGGGGCTGGGATTTGATATCGCGGCCCTGATGACTGAATCGGCCGGATACCGCATTGGACCGTACGCCAAGTTCCCATTCGGACGGATCGGGTATCGCTTTTACATGGGCGATCAACCAACCGCCAACGGTTTGTGGGCGCAAGCGCAATATGAACCGTGGGAACAACTGGAACTATACGCATACGGCTCGTTCGCCAGCTACGAGTGGGAAGCGTTTGACAACCTGAACAGCGATGCGAACGAAGTTTTATCACTGTATGGCGGTGTGAAGGTTAACCCTCCCATGTGGTCGAGCGTGCAGCTGAAATTTGAATACCAACATTTCCAGACGCCGGTGTATGATGAGGATCGGCGTGCGATGTTCGGACTTCGCTGGGGATTTGATACTGCGGAGGTGGGACGATGACGACGAAACGATCTTTCCGCATTCTCGTCCTGCTGGCTGGACTGTTGACTATGGCACTCTTCGCCATTGGGGCAGGAGACAACCCGCTCAATTTCTCGCATTCGCTCCATTGGGAAATGGCTGGACTGGGTTGCGAAGACTGTCATATGACGATCATGGAAACCCAGCTCGGGGATGCAATCGAGCGACCGGATCATGATGTCTGTGAAGCATGCCATGAGGTTTCGGACGACTGCGCCATGTGCCACAACGGCGAACCGATGGCGATGGAAGCTCGGTTTGCGGGTGACCGCTACCAAGCATTCGCGCATGGTGTCCACATTGAACAGGATTGCGAAAGTTGTCATGGCATGGCTGCGCTTGACCACCCGTTGATGCCAGCGGATGCTACGTGCCAAGCCTGTCATGAAGAGCACGATGTCACCCCGGCCACACATGCGATGGCAACCTGGCACAGCGACCACGGCTTTGACGCGATGATGTCCGAAGCTGACTGTGCGGCATGCCACACCCGGAGCAGTTGCGATGAATGTCACCAGGGCGCAAACGTTCTGGCGAATGCGCCGCATCCGCCTGAATGGCTTTACACACACGGCATGGAAACCATGTATGGCCAGGAATGCCTGAGCTGCCATGAGACCCGTGATGAGTGCATCAGTTGTCATAAAACTGATGTGGCGACTCCGCACGGTCATGGTCCGACATATGCGAATAACGTTACAGGCGGGGACCACGTAGACGACGCGAAGGGGTTTATCCTCGCCTGCCTCGCATGTCATGATATCGAGAATGAGGATCCAACATGCGCACGCTGCCACCAGTAAGGAGAACAACCATGCTGAAGAAAATGATTCGCAGCCGGTGGCTTCTCGCGATGCTGACTATTGTCATGATCGGCCTGCTGGCAGGTTGCGGAAGCAAAGTTGACACAGATTGGGATCCGATAACGCCCGAAGAAGCGCGCCATCCATTTGATTATGGTGAACACGGCGAATACCTGGCAACCAACGACTACGCTTTCGACGGTTGCACACAGTGTCACGGCGATGAGTTGCGAGGGGTGGAACTCGGTGATCCGGCTGATCCGGTTCGAGCTTGCACCGCTTGTCATCGAACGGAAAACCACATCATCTACTTTGACAATGCGTTCGAGCACATTCAATGGATGGGCGAGAACGAGTATGCCATGGATGACTGTTTCGTCTGCCACAAGTCATCCGAACTGGCTGC
Organism: uncultured bacterium; assembly: GCA_964552465.1. Lineage (GTDB taxonomy): Bacteria > Electryoneota > Electryoneia > Electryoneales > Electryoneaceae > BMS3BBIN04. The sequence goes on along the minus strand of CAZKGR010000048.1, from coordinate 10,708 downwards.
ACAGGGACCTGAAGTCCAGTTTGGGGCGACCTGCGGTACCGCCGAAGGATGCCACGATGTGACCCTCGGCCCGAAGGCATGCAACACCTGTCACGGTGAAATGGATGAAGATCCATCTGTTTTCGAAAACATGGCACCGGACGAGGGTGCCCATTCGACGCACCTGCTCAACGACGGTCCGTATGCCACGATCTACTGTAGTGCGTGCCACGTACAACCGTTACAAGCAGAGGCCGCCGGGCATTACAACGATGACACTCCGGGCATGGTCGAAATAACCTTCGGCGAAGTTGCCAGCAGCGGTGGATCTGATCCGCAATGGGACACCGATAACAGCACCTGTTCAAACGTCTATTGTCATGGAGGTGTGGGCATGGATTGGCGATTTGAGGATGTTATCTTCACCTGCTCGTCATGCCATACATATCCGCCAGAAAACGGTCATCCGAACAGTGATGCATGCAATCTGTGCCATGGAGCAACAGTTGGTCCCGACGATGATGGTGACGGATTTGTCGATATCGTAAATCCACAAAGTCATGCTGATGGCACAGTGGATTTCAATTGAGAGTATACCTGAAAAGAACGTGTACCATTTAAAGGAGAATACCCCCATGCGTAAGATTCTGATCTTGTTTCTCGCCATCGTTTTGACCGGCGCGTACGCGGTTGATACACTGGCTGAAGACCACGCCTACATCGGTTTGAAGAAATGTTCGATGTGTCATAAAGGTGCAAAGAAGGGCGAGATTCTTGAGACTTGGCAGGCAACAGCCCACGCTAATGCGTATGCTACCCTCGCAACTGATGAAGCAAAAGCCATTGGCGCGGAAAAAGGCATCGAGAATCCCCAGGAAGCCGATGAATGCCTGCGTTGCCACGTTACCGGTCACGGCGCTGAAGCAAGCCTGATTGCTACTCTCGATCCAGCAAATGGTGTGACCTGTGAAGCGTGTCACGGCGCTGGTGCCGATTACAAATCGATGAAGATTATGAAGGACCGTGAGGCAGCCATCGCTGGCGGACTAGTCACTGAACCGCAGGGCATGTGCGCCAACTGTCACAATGAAGAGAGCCCGACTTTCAAGCCATTCGTGTTTGAAGAGCGATGGGAACAGATCAAGCACGCCCGTCCCGACGCAATAGAAGAATAATGTCTTTTCCAGCGTGTGCGAGCTCGAGAGCTTGAAGTTGAGCTCGTACATGCGCTGTTACATACGTGGCGCAACCACTGATGAAGTATGCGTCAAGCGGGTTTGATGTGATTTGTGAAAAAACAAACAAGTGGGTGCGTTTTCGTACCCGCTTGTTTTTGCTAAAATTAAGAGTTCTGGGAGTATACCACTAGGTAATGACGGGTCTTCGTTACTATATTCACAATGGTTGGATTGTAAGGCAAAATGGTGGGTGGAATGCCCGGCTGCATTGATAGCGAGTTATTCCACCCCGACCAACCGCAGAAAACAACAATATTCATCTGGTTCTGGATTCTGATGAACCGAACCAACAACAACCACATTTGGGTCCAACGAAACCGAATAAGGTGGAGAAAAACCTCATGCTTCGCCAAATCACACAGCTGCTAACACTGCTGGCACTGATTGTTTGGCTTAGCTCCCCTCTGTCTGTTTATGCGCAATCTGCTGAGGATTGCCTGATGTGTCATGCTGACGCGGAGCTGGAAGCTGAGGACGGCAGCATTGTTGGTCTGGATGAAGACCATTTTCTCGACAGTGTGCACGGAATTCTTGACTGCATTGACTGTCATGATCAACCTGATGCTGACTGGGATGACATCCCACACTTCCGCATTTACAACGATGTCAATTGTGCGATTTGTCACGAGGATGCAGAAAACAGCTATCATTCGAGTTCTCACGGCAAGGCGATTGATCATGGAGATCAAAATGCCCCGCACTGCGCAGATTGTCACGGTGTGTCACAGGATGCTCACCGTGTGAAGCCTATTGATTCCAAAGTGGCCGAGAATTCGTGCAGCATATGCCACATGGAAGAAGCCAGCGCATATCGTGGATCGCTGCATTTGAAAGAACATGACGGGGGTCATAATGGCCCGGATTGCATATCGTGCCATCATACGCACAGCGATGATCAGGTTGCCAAAGCCGGTGAGATCAACACCCTCTGCACATCCTGTCATCAGGACGCAATGCAAACAGTAATGATTGGTGGACACCCATTTGGTGAAACCGAAGGTGCTGTGATCAATTGTGCATCTTGCCATGATATCCATGAGGCTGGCATCCCGAATGATGACAATGATACCGTGCTGGCGTGCATGAACTGTCACGAAGGTTATGAAGAGCAGTTAGTAGGATCGGTGCATGAAGAAATGCTCGCGGATGACATGATGAATTGCCTGTCTTGTCACCGGGCACATCATGTGGCTGAAAATGATGAAGAACTGGAATTCGGTTGCGGCCAATGTCACGAAGAAGAAGAGGAAATTTATCGAACAAGCGCGCATCGATTGGCTCGTTTGCATGGCGAAGTCATCGCAGCGGAATGCGCTGATTGCCACGGTGGACATCACATTTTGTCCACAACAGACTCTAACAGCCCGATTCATCACACAAACATCCCGGACATGTGCGGTGAGTGCCACACAGATAACACGGTCATCACAAGCGACTATGTTCGTCTCCCAATCAGTTTGCCGAGTTATGCGGAATCAGTACACGGAAAAGGACTCGGAGAAGGTAAGCACACAGCCGTTTGTACGGACTGTCATGGCAGCCACAACCTGCAATCGGCAAACTTGCCGACCAGCACGGTCGCACGCAAGAATCTGACCGAAACTTGCGGCAAATGTCATGCAAAAGTTGCTGATGAATATGCTGGTTCGGTACATGGTCGAGCTGTACAACACGGGATCAAGGATTCGCCAGATTGTACCGACTGCCATGACGAGCATTTGATCCTGGACACATCCGATCCTGATTCACCGGTGAGTTCGTCACACATTGAGTCGATCGTTTGTCGTGAGTGCCACGAAGATAAGCAGATGGCGGCACGTTTCGGCTTGCCCGAAGAAATCATTTCCAGCTATCTCGATAGTTACCACGGATGGGTATTGCAACGTGGCGGCAAAACAGTTGCCGCATGCGAGGATTGCCACAACACTCATGACGTTCGCAGCATTCTTGATCCCGAATCCAGCATCCATCCAGACAACGTCACAGAAACTTGTGGCAAATGCCATCCGCAATCGAATGAGACTTTTGCGGCCAGCTACAGCCACATCTCCGCTCAAGGATCATGGGGTTATCATGATTACGCCCGTGTGATCTATCTGTTCTTAATCGCAATTGTTTTGGGCGGAATGGTTATTCACAACGCAATCATCCTGTTGAAAGTTATTCGCCACCACAGAAGGCATCACCTGTCCCAACCAGCGATTCTGCGCATGACCAGGAATGAGATCTGGCAACATATTCTGTTGGCCGTAACGTTCGTAGCTCTAGCTGTCACTGGATTCGCGCTTCGGCACCCTGATGCCTGGTGGGTAAGTTTCCTGAGTCTAATTGGCATGAATGAAGCCGTACGTGCCTTTTTGCACAGGCTGATGGCCGGGCTGATGATTGCGACCTCGTTTTATCACATCGCATACCTGTTATTCACAGGCCGAGGTCGTGACCTGTTGAGAGCTATGCTGCCACGAGTGAAAGATGTCGGTCGGGCGATGGGTACGATGGCATTCTATATGGGCGTGCGAGGGAAGCAGCCTGACCACGGTATGTTCGACTACACACAAAAAGCTGAATACTGGGCGCTTGTCTGGGGAACAGTCATCATGGGATTGACAGGATTCATCCTGATGTATCCAGATCTGGTGACGGCATACCTCCCCGCATGGGTGATCCGTGTCAGCGAAACAATACACTTCTATGAGGCGATCCTGGCCGTTGGTGCGATCATTATCTGGCACTTCTTCTTCACCATTTTCATCCCGCGTGAGTATCCCATGAGTTGGATATGGCTTACCGGGAGAATGCCGAAGGAAGAGTGGGATCACCACCATTGTGATGAAGCCAAAGAAATGGGTCGCGAACCCGAACAACTACCCCCCACGGGCAAGCACGCTGAAGGAGCGAAGGATGACATTCTTCTGCCCAACTAACACAGGCCGGTTTCACGGTCTGCACCACAAAGTGTTTCTGTTTGGAATCTTTCTAACTAGTGCGCTGCTGGCAGGCACGGCAACGGTGGGACATGCGCAGGACAACGAAACCTGCGAAATGTGCCATGATGATCCAGAGATGACCAGGATTGTGCAAGGGATTCCAATCTCATTGCACGCGAACACAGACATGATCGAGGGTTCGGTTCACGAAGGTTTCATGTGCGTCGACTGTCACGAATCCCTGTATGATGCCGAAGATTTTCCGCATGATTCCGAACTGCCCGGCGTCGACTGCTCGATGTGTCATGATGATGCGTTCGAAGAGTTCATGGACGGATTCTACCAGCACCTGAGTTCAAGTGGGTTCATCAATATCCCGGGTTGCACAGCCTGTCATGGGAACCACGAAATCGCTGGTGAAGCTGAAACTCGCGCGGTCTGTGGGGTTTGCCACAACCAGGAAGTGCGGACATTATCAAAATCAGCACACGGGACAACGGATGATGAGCTTGTATCATGTACGTCATGCCATTCTCCTCACACCAAGTCCGAACGCGGTGACATGCTGGAAGCTGACTGGCGGTTGGAAGTAACCGACCGCTGTCTGAGCTGCCACCGTGAGGACTCGCAAGGATATCTGACATCAGAGCATTTCATGGCAGTACGAGCAGGGAACGAAGATGCGCCAATCTGTGTTGACTGCCACAGCTTTCATGATATTGCCACCGTTGATGACCGCCATTCACCAGTTCATGTAGACAACATGGACGCTACTTGCTCCCAGTGCCACGCTGGCAAGGAACAGACCGTCCACCGCAAGAGCGATGTCGATCCACGATTGGTCACTTGTGCTGCCTGCCACACCGGGCATGAAACACATTTCCAAGGCCAGGTTGGTGGCCATTTCCAGGAAGAAGTGAGCGAAACCTGCAACCGCTGCCATCACAAGGATTCACATCTCGAAGACAACATGGCCCACGCAGCCATGATGGGCAGTGCTGAAGGCGAGAGTTTCTCATGCATGCAATGTCATACGTACCATTACGAAGACGCTACGGAAGCCCATAAGGCAGGCGGAGGTACACTGAGCTGCGCCAGTTGCCATGAAGAAGAAAGCACTCTCTGGGAACGTAGTGCGCATGGTATCGCCTATCGAAAAGGACACGAAGAAGCGCCGCACTGCGAAACCTGCCATGGTGAAGACAGCATTCAAAACATTAGCGATGAGTTCAATGGCCAGTCTGTCATTTCAATGTGTGCAGGCTGCCATGCTGACCGTGACATGATTTTGCGTTTCCAGTTGAACCCGAACGCCATCAGCGGTTATTTCAACACGTATCACGGGAAAGCATACTCATTGGGATACCAGGGGGAAGAATTTGCTACGTGTGTGTCCTGTCACGATAACCACCTGATTCTGCCTCATGAAAACCCAGAATCATCAATTGCCAAACAACACATCATGGAAACCTGCGGACGTTGCCATGACGATGTGAATGAAAACTTTGTTTCGCAATTGCAGCACTATGATCCCTCGGCACACGAAGAACATGCAACCCTAGACATCATTCATGTTGCAATGGTCTGGTTGCTGCGGATAACTCTGAGTGTGTTCGGTCTGCACACCATACTTTGGTTGTGGCGTACCGGATTTGATCGTGTCAAGCATGGTCGCCAGATCCGTAAACGTAAGGGCCAGGTCAGATACAAACGATTCAGTGTGTTTGTACGTATTCAGCATGGAATCGTAATCGTGAGCTTCCTGCTACTCGCATCAACCGGGTTGCCACTCAAGTATTCGTACACTGAAGTCTCGTACTGGCTCGCGAATAACATCGTTGATCTGCACACAATGGCCATCCTGCACCGGATTGGAGCCGGACTGACCTTTGCCTATTTCGCGCTACATCTCGGCAGCTTGATGGCCAAGCTGATTATGCGAAAGAGGACACTAAAGGAATTGCTGTGGGGACCGGACAGCCTGATGCCACAGCCACGTGATTTCAAGCAATTCTTCCAACATGTCGGATTCTTTATCGGTCTGGCAGAACGACCGACATTTGGTCGCTTCACCTATTGGGAAAAGTTTGATTACATGGCGGTCTTCTGGGGCGTCGCGGTAATTGGTGCGTCTGGATTGACCTTGTGGTTCCCGGAATTCTTCACCCAATTCATGCCGGGATGGGCGATTAACGCTGCGATGATCATTCACTCCGAAGAAGCGTTGCTCGCGACCGGTTTCATCTTCACGATCCACTTCTTCAATGAGCACTTCCGTCCGGAGAACTTCCCGATGGATGAAGTCATCTTTACGGGTCGTGTCAGCGAACACTACTTCATGGAAGAACGCAAGGACTGGTACGATCGGATGAAAGCTGAAGGCAAGCTGGAAGCCATGAAGATCAAGCCGATGGCGCTGATCCCCAGGATTTTGCTCTACACCTTCGGTTTCACCGCACTTGCAATTGGACTCGCGTTGCTGGTGTTGATCGTGATCGGAACGTTTGGCGGATAATCTGTTCGCAGATTAAGTCATAAGTGTGGCCGGGGCTTTCGTCCCCGGAACACCAGAATTGGGGACACTTACTTCTGTAAGTGTCCCCTCGTTATTGCTTGACAGTTCTCATTCCTCCGGGGTAGTTTGCAGTATGCGATTACGAGTTTCCCGAAGATCCCGCCTGTTCACCCTGATCATCCTGTTCCTGATGATTCCGATTTGTGTGTACCCTCAGAACGGCGACCACTGGACACTCCATCTCCCCGACAACCAGACTATGGCGTCACCCATACATTTGATTGGTGAAGTGCCCTGCGTGGATGCGTTGTCTTTCGCTGATGCTCTGGGAGTTGACTATCACCGTGATGTGAACGGGCGTTACGTTTTTTCCTTCCCTGAGGCACGAGCTATTTTCGCTCCCGATGCTGCATTCGCCGAATTGAATGGAACCGTGGTCCAACTTCCCGTTGCACCAGTGAAAACCAACTCTCGTCTGTTTGTCCCCGAGTCGGTATGGATTGACTACGTTAGCCGATTCACACCCGGACTGGTGGCGTTGCACCGCAGTCCGCGTGCGTTGAGCTTCAGCCCTCCGACATCGGACATCCTCGTACTCGAGGCTGACGCGATTCATGCGAATACTGACAGCGCGCACGTCGAACTATTGCTCACACGCCCGATTAGCGCGTCGTTGACCTTGATCGACAGCACACGTTTGGCCTTGCGCCTGACCGATGTAGAAACCGGTGACTTTGCCTTTCCAGCGTATTCATCAGACAAGCCCGAACTGGCGTGGGATCACGCCCGATCACAACTCATTATCCGATTACCCCGAGCGCTGCACGCCGCCCGTCTCACCGGACCAGGTGATGACTGCCGGTACAAGTTGACAGTCTCATTTGTTGAAGAGGAGAACGGAACCCAGTGGGATGTTCAGACCGCGCTGGAAGCTGATCGACGAAAATGGACCATCGACACAGTCGTCATTGACGCGGGTCACGGTGGCAAAGATCCCGGTGCAGTCGGTAAATCAGGCGTGTACGAGAAAGATCTCGCGCTATCCACCGCGCGCAAGGTTCGTGACGAGATACGCAGGCGCCTGCCTGGTATTGACATCGTGATGACCCGCGATGATGACCGTTTTATTCCACTTTACGAACGCACACGTATTGCCAATCGCGCGAACGGCAAACTATTTGTATCAATCCACTTCAATTCAGCCCGCGACAGACGAGCACACGGCCTCGAAACCTACTTCCTCGCCCCGGCACGTACCGAGCGGGCGATGGAGATCGCGAAAAAAGAGAACGCCGTGATCCAGTACGAGGAACAGGTACACGATTATCCGGAACTGGGCGACGAAGCGTTCATCCTCCTGTCGATGGCGCAGGCGCAATTCGGTAAGGAGAGCGAAGATCTCGCGGCAATGGTGCTGGATGGCATGCAGACTCGAACTGGTCAGAAAAGCCGTGGCGTCGATCAGGCTGGATTCTACGTGCTGATGGGGGCGTCAATGCCGGCGATTCTCGTTGAGGGTGGATTCATCAGCAACGTGAAAGAGGAGAAACTGGTGCGCAGCCGTGAGTATCAGGAAAAAATCGCGGAAAGTATCGTAGACGCAATAGAAGCGTTTGTAAAGAAATACGAAAAAGACTCCTGAAAAACTAATCGCACAGATGAGAGCCCACCCATACAAAATGGACGCAATATCAAGTATTTATGCACGCAAGGTTTACTATTGGTTCGATATTACCTAACTTATATAGCAACCCCACACTGGCAGTTGTATGTGCCACTCGCACGCCTTCATGCCTGTTTCTTAACAGGAGGCGATATCATGGCAGTAGATCACCTACCCGCAGCTATTGAGCGCCGTCTGCGTGTCCAAATTCAGATTTTGCAACGTTTGGCAACAAAAGATGAACGCGACAAACAGGTAGTGACTATACCACCTTTCGTGACCATCTCACGTCAATTTGGATGTCAGGCGTTCGACCTCTCAAAAGCGCTGTCGGAGATGCTGAAAGTAGAGTTTCCTGATTACGAATACGTGGTCTATGACAAGAAGCTACTGACGATTCTGGCTGAGCACGACGAGATACTTTCAGAGATGGTTCGCGCACTTTCCAAGCGAACTAAAACTGAAATCGATGACTGGGTGGACAGTACTTTTTCACGTAAACCATCGGAATTGAAGGTATACCGGGCTTTAGCACGAACCCAGGTTATTCTGGCCTCGGCTGGCGCTTGTATTCTGATTGGGCGCGGAAGTGCGCTGACAACTCGTCACCTCGATTCGGGCATTCATGTTCGCTTAATCGCGCCTCTTCGGTGGCGAATAAACGCGCTTATGACTGTACCTGATCGTGAAGACGTGGCTAATCGTGAAACCATTGAACGCTATGACAGGGACCGGGAAGGTTTTGTTCGCAAATATCAGGGAATCGATATCACAGATATATCAAACTACGACCTCGTTTTCAACAACGAGAAACTAAACACGGATGAACAGGCGACAATCCTGACTGAGTTAATCAAATCGCGATGGAACAAGTAAACTAGATCGTATTGGTTGATATTTTCAGATCTATTCTGTATTTCGGGAACTGTTTTCTTCCGTTTATTCCGTGTGTTCCGTGGTCAGCCAAGATGTTCCAAATACGCCTGTTTCATCGCCAATGCACCCCGGTCCATCGAATCGGACGCCTCGCTGATCACCCACGCTGGATATCCAGTCGTCGCCAATGCTTCGGCAAGCTGTTCTGCAACTGGCAGCCACGGATCGCCCGCCTCGCCAAACATCGGTTGCGCGTCCTCGACGGAAATCAATTCGTCGTGACTGCGATGCTTCTTCTCACCCTTGGCAGTGAACTGGATCGGGGAAATGTGGTAATGCATCTCGTTCCATTGCTCAGGCGTGAGGTTCGCCTTGAAATGATCCATCGCGCGGATATAGTCGTCGGGAGTGGTGAATGTCCAGCCGTAATCGGAATCGAGTTCGCTCAGTTGGCGGGCGTGCAGATGTCCGAAATCCACGCATGGACGGCAGCTCGGTACCTCACGGCAGATTGTCAGGATCTCATCCACCGAACCGAGCGCGTTCACTTTGCCCGCGGTTTCGGGGTAGATGTGGACACCGTCCGGTAGATCATTCGCAGCGAACTTCTGCATGTTGCTGATGACACGATCGAGTGCAGCTTCACGTCCACCAGCGGTCGTGCCCGGATGCAGCACGATCCGCTGTGCACCGATGATTGCGGCCAACTCAGCCGTCTTGGCCAGCGACTCGAAGCTGCGTTCGATTACGTCCGGTTTCACCGACGAAAGCACACAGTAATAGCTGGCGTGAATGCTGAACCGGATGCCGAACTTCTCACCCTTTTCGCGATACTGCGCGGCGACATCACGGCGGGTCCGTGGGCCATGCACCATCTGCAATTCCATGATGTCTAGCCCGAGCTCATACAGCCATCCCGGACCATTCACACGGTCCCGCTTGTACTTGCTTTCGAAAAATGACGGCGGAAATCCCGCCGGACCGAAGAGCGTGTGCTGGTTCATGTCTATTCCTTGTGACGAAATCGTGAGATAAAAAGATACCCGGAGGTTTGTCCAGCTTCAATGGTGACTTCCGCATTCAGATAGAGCGGAAACAATATCTTCTTGCAGTTATAACGTTGAGATAGAATGATCTCCGTGCTACATTATTTAACAACATCACATTTGTATCTGGATGCCTGTCAAACATTACGTCGGGGGGATGAAATGAATCGACGAACTGTGTTACTATCGCTGGCACTCGTATTACTGGCCAATATCGGCATCAGCCAACCTGTCGCGGATATTGAACTCGCTGCCATAGTGCATGATCATTCCCAACCCAAAGACTGGCAACTCATGGACGACTATGCGTACGGCATAGATGAAATGGGAGTGTTCGTCTATGATATCATGAATCCAGCCGATCCTGTTTTCGTGCATCGAATATTAACTACTGGGATGACGAGAGATGTCTTGGTCAGTGATGGGATTATTTACTTAAGAGACTCGGGTGAAATGCTGATTTA
>CAZKGR010000047.1:0-15185 GCA_964552465.1 uncultured bacterium | reverse complement strand
TCCCCTGGCTCGGAAGAAAAACCCCCGCCTGGAAAATCCAAACGGGGGTTTGGGTGTATATCAATGTCCTTACCTAAGCAAGACAACTTTACGAGTTTCCTGCATGGGTCCGGCCTGGAAACGCAGGAAGTACACACCACTGGACAGGTTGTTGCCGTTGATCGTTAGCTGATGATGTCCGGCCTGAAGCGGACCATCTACCAACACAGCAACTTGTTGACCAAGGACGTTGTACAGCATTGCCTTGGCATCTGCCGCCTCCTTCATCGAGAAGGATACCGAAGCTGTTGGATTGAACGGATTTGGATAGACGCCGTTGAATTTCCACTCGAGTGGCTGGGTGACTCCATCGTCATCCACGCTGACCACCGCAGCTCCAGCAGTAATTGTCACTGTTACCGGCATGAAGAGCTCGGCCACAAGTGAATTGGTTGTGAAATGCAACCAGCTGGTGTACACACCTTCTGGAAGGTCAAGCGAAGCGATGTTCACATCCAACGACGTGTTTCCACCTGCCGGGACATCACCTCCCGGTGTACTGAGGTTCATCCAGGCGTTGTTTTGTGCGAGCTCGTAAACTTCCACTCGATCACTCAGAGCCGAGCCGTCCTTGAGCATCACAAAAGACCACACTGTCGGATCCCACAAGTAGGTAATGTGGATATCCTTAGCCTGATAGACATTTGCCACAATCGTCGTCACATACATCGTATTACCAGTAGTGACGTCCATCTTCATGACTGTGATGTCCACGTACGGCGTTTCCTGCAAAACGATATACAGGTTGTATCCATCCGGATCATCACCAAAGTAGCTAGCACCGAGGATGGAGAGGCCAGTGTTGTATTCCTCGAGAATCACCCCTGCACGTGAAATGGCATACATCGGTGTGTAGGATTCGCCAATCCAGAAAACATCGTTGTCCTTGTCGTAGGCCAGGAAACGTGAAAACGTCAATTCGACTGGAAGCGCAGTTTCCGAAATGACGGAAATCGCGTGCGTCACCTCATCGTAGTGCATCTCGTAAAGTGTTGAACCATCGACACCGTAGAGATAATCACCATCGGTGGTCATACCGTAGAAACCACCAGCGGATGGATTAGTGACAGGCTGCGGGTAAGCCTCTGCCAGCGTGCCATCCATGTTGACTCGGTATAGACCATTCGGGTTGTTGAAGTTGTTTGATCCCGAAATCCAGTAGAATCCCTTGTGCAAGGTGATGCCACGGTGACGGTTTTCGTTGCCTGTCAACGGGAACTCTTGATTCAGATCCCATGCGTCATCAGGCACAGGTCCCGGACCATTGTTATCAATCTCAACAGCCCATGTCAGCGAACCGTCCCCTGGATTGCTGATGTTGACAGTGCTGACAACTGTTGCATCAGGTGGCAGGATTTCGTCGATTTCTGCCACATCGGTCTCAAATCCTGGCGCTGTGACGGCGAAGTCCTGGGTCGTGGTTTGATCTTCAAAGATCTCCACTTCTTCCATGGCAGGATTGATGCCCTGCATCTCAGCGATAACCTGGTGACCACCAATGACTACATCGGCCATTGTATAATCACCGTTCGCATCTGTCGTTGCGAAGTATCCCCAGTCAGAGGTACGCACAGTTGCGCCCTCAACTGGGGCACCACCGTTTATGTATGTCACATTTCCAGTTAGTGTACCGGTAATCAGTGCGGCCTGGGTTGTGATCAGAATCGCACGACCGTTAGCAATATCAGCGCCTGGGCTGCTGTCGCTATCCCAGTAGGAAATCTGCAAGCCATCAGTCTGGTTACCGTTTTCGACACCGACAGTCATGTAGTCATTGTCGGAGCTATCACCAGCTGTGTGGTCAACATCTTGATACTGGAAAATGAACGTGTTGTCACCAGTCACGGTGATGTATTCGCCCACCTGATCGTAGATCATCATCTGGAAAGTGATTTCAACATTACCACTCCAAGAAACCTCTTTCACGTTGTACCACTCGATGATATAGCGACCATTCGGTTGGTCGTAATACGCGTACACTCCTCCGCCTGCACCCATTTTTCGATCATCCCAATACGGTGCGACCATGTAGTTTGGGCCAAGGGGTGATGGAATCGGCCAGTTTCTTGGTGTCAACATGTCTACCTGGTTGCCCATAGAGATAAAGCCATTCATGGTGACAGTTATCTCAGTAAACTCTTCACCATAGAATTGAATCGGGAAAGGCATGGTGATGACAACGGCATCATCATCTTCTTCGGCGTTGTCGTTGATGTTCAAACGAGTGCCTGAATGATCGAATCCCGGAACGTTGCCGTTGATTTCAACCCAATCGTACACTGGGGCAATAGCGTAATCGGTGTCACGATTGTCAAATGCGATGTAACCGTACCCATCCGGTCCGACCGGGTCGGTTGAAGTTCCCGTACCCAACTCAATCGTGACTTTGACCGTATCCTGGAAACCAGCTGCATTGGTGATCCGCAGTTCGGCTTTGGCTGGGTAACCCTTGAACGATTCAGGGTGTGCAGTAATGGTGTGGCCAGACGTTGTAACAGTCTGTCCCACTGTCGCCGCCGGCAAGGTCATCGGACCGCTCTGGACTATCAGGTAGGGATCTACACTGACGAGTTCTGCTTGTGCAATAGGACCGTCGCTCAACCCGATGTTGGCGATATCGAAGTCAACATCAACCGTCGCACCAGGTGTGATTGTTCCGGTCACGGTGTGGTTGACGTATGTGTACTCGGGGGCGTGGATCTTGAATGTGAACATATCAGTCTGAACCACATTCGGCTGGTTTCCACCTACCGGAATAATGCCGAGACCAATCTCACCATCAACAATCCACCCACTCTGCGCATCATCTTCGATTAGCATTAACGCCAGACTTGTCGCATTTCGCACTTGACCAGCTTGGATCGTGCCAAAGTTAGCAACTCCACCGGTCTGCGCAATCATCGGATCTTCCGACGTGAACACGGCACCCACACGTGGGGCGTTGACTCCGTACAGATTGTGCAATGTGATCCACAGACCGACGATCTCGCCTGGCTCGGCCAGACCATCGCCATCACCTTGTGAACCTGCCTGACCATTGTCGATGATCTGAACATTCTGTACAGCCATCAAGGTTTGCTGTTCGACTGGGACATCGACACGATACGGATGATGGTTTTGCTTGGTAACTGTAAGCTTTGCGGTACCCAGACCCTGGAATGGTGTGTCAAGGACAACGCGACCGTTGGCATCGGTGATTGCGAAGGAAACAGTGTCATCTTCAACATCGCTCTTGTACAGGCAGACCCAGGCATCTGGTTCAGGTGTGCCGAAGTCATCTGTAACGATTACTTCGAACCCGTTACGTCCATACAGAGCCGATGACGGATGCTCTACTTCCAGCGGACGCGGAATATCTGTCCACAGCCACGCTGTTGGATCACCCATCAAGTTGGTCCATTCACAGAAATTAGCAACTTGTGCAGACGCCCACGGGTGAAAAGCGTTGTAGAGATTGACTTTTGACCAGTAAATGGTGCCACCCATTTCAGGAATCCGTAGAATAAAGTTCGAATAGATTCCACCACCGGCTATGGAATTGTTGTATCGGGTATGAGTTGCTGATGTCGCGGTTGCAATCGCACCAATACCACCGGCTGGTTCGTTGACAGAACCAGCAAGCATCCACGATTCATTCTTGTCATCACCGATAGTCCAGTCACCTTCACCGCAGGTAATCTGCAGTACCATAGGTAACATGAAGTAGTTGGTCAAATTCATAATATCAGAGTTACTCAATCCAGTACCCAGCCAGCCTCGATAGCTGTAAAAGGAAACGCCGTTTTCGATGGACATCTCATTCTGTGTGTTCACCCATGAAGACGATCCCTGTGTGTACCAGGCAGTGTCGACCTGAGTATATCCAATGTCGAACATTGCGTGTTTGGCGTATCGACCAAGGTAAATGGTCGAGACTCCGGAGCTGGCAGATCCAGCACCAAGACATCCGCGTAGATACCAGCCAGTGTCGACCATATACGGATCACGCTCGTAGAAGAACACCTTATTCTGATAAGCTATGAGTTCCTGCTGTGTATCAACGCTGATGCGACCGATACCAGCCTCTGGGAACTCGTCGTTGCCTGCCAGTTTGATGTAATAGTGGTCGCCGTAACCTGAACCTGGAGGGGTTGCATACGCACCACCGTTATCTCCAACCATCACGACCCAGTCGAACTTGTATTCCGCATTGTCCCAGCGACTTTGAAGTTCAGCCTTAATGCTGGACGAATTCCAGTTGACCATTGAGTCAGTGACAAACTCAAGTTTGAAACCTTTCTGACGCTTCCACTCGATCCATTCCGTCATCTGGGCGACTGCGGCATCCTTGGCGACTACCTGAACTGCGCCGGTATAAATCTCGAAATCATCGAGTTCGTCAGTATCCCAGTCCAGGAGTTGTTCGTACAGCGGCAGGTATGCACGGCTCAAAGCACGGGGATAGGTATCGAGCTCATTCTCGCCTTGACCACCGTATTGCACATCAACATCGATGTTGCTATAAACGCGAACCTCATTTCGGAAAGCGTTCACCTGAACCGGATGAGTCACCAGGTTTGAAAGGCGGAACTGGCGTGCGATAAAGGGCTCGGTAACTTCGGCGATGTTCGAAGGATACCATTCATCAATGGAATCATCCAACTCGCCGAAAACGTATTCTTCATCTTCCATGCCCATGTAAGCAGCATACTCAATGCCGGTCATGGTCTCATATTCCGAGCTCAGGATAACCGGGAACGCGCCACCGGTCATCGGCATCCGGAACATCCGGGTTAATCGCGGAACCGTAGGCAATCCTTCTTCCTGGATCATACCTCCACCAGGAATTTCAAGTACCTGTCCATACCCGAATTCAAATGGAACATCCAGCATTACCGGAGCTTCGAGTTCCAGATCGAAACGAATTCCATCCGCACGTTTTTCAACTTCAACCGCACGCATTGGGTTTGCTTGCATCTCTGTCAAGTTGTCAACTGCGATTGCCGTAGTGGCAAGCAGGCTGGCTAGTAGAAGTCCACACACAGCTTTCCAGCTCATTGCATCCTCCAACGAAAAAAAAAAGACTACGGGGTCTAAATCCGTCATAATCGTAGCAGTATCGAATCCTGGACGGCGACCATGTAGTCAGTCATGGGACTTTTCGTCCCTTAAAGAACCTATGAACCCGTCTTGCCAGAGCAATGCGGGCGGTTTACCAGAATCGTCCGTAACATAGAAAATCAGCACTGTTAGAGCAAAGAGAAAATCAGGTTAAATATTTTTTTTGAATAGTTAGTGCTCGCCTCACTCAAGTTCATTTTTCTAAACTACTTACAGCACTCCTTATTTGGTCGTAACACTCCCACAAATCCTGACTGATGACTCTGGTCTGACCGATAACCGGCATGAAGTTAGTGTCTCCATTCCAGCGTGGGACGATATGCTGATGAAGATGATCTTCGAGACCTGCCCCAGAGATTCGACCGAGATTCCATCCAATATTGAATCCATGCGGGTTGATGGTTGACCTCAATGATTCAAGTGCAATTTGTGTTATCAGGCCCATTTCAGCCCATTCTTCCGTCTCGAGTTGCATCATATCTGCAATATGACGATTGGGTGCAACCATCAGGTGTCCATTGGTATATGGGTACCTGTTCATCATCAACATAACGCGTTCGCCGCGATATATTAACAAGTGTTCCCGGTCCTGTTCGGGATCGGCGTGTAGCATGTCGCAGATGAAACATTCTTCCACACCAGCGGAACTCTCCTTGATCCACGGCAGTCGCCATGGAGCCCAGAGTCGTTTTAATGCCTGGATATCGCCCATAGTCAAACCAAATCTATTCCACAGTAGCAAAGAAGCCGGGCATATGCCCGGCTTCTGAATATTGCTTCAAGATCATGAATGCTCTGCAGCTTTCCGTTCCTCAAATTCGTTGACCAGCACCTGCTGAATATCGTGCGGTACTTCCTCGTAATGCGAGAACTTCCGGCGGAACATACCACGTCCAGACGTCAACGAACGCAAGGTGTTGGCGTATTTGTACAGTTCTGCCAGTGGCACAGTAGCATTAATAATCTGCCACTTGCCTTCCACATCCATGCTCGCAACTTTGCCGCGACGACTGGAAATATCGCCCATCACATCGCCCATGTTATCCTGCGGGCACTTGATCTCAACTTCGTAGATAGGTTCAAGAATCGCAGTCTTCGTCTTCTTGACAGCCTCACGGAATCCAATTGACCCAGCCATCTTGAAGCTGAATTCGTCGGAGTCTACGGCGTGGAACTTGCCATCTACGCAGTGAACCTTGACATCCACTACTTCGTAACCTGCGATAACACCCTTTTTCAAGGTTTCCTGGATGCCTTTGTCCACCGCTGGAATGAACTGGCGTGGAATAGAACCACCGACGATTTCATCGAGGAACTCATATCCGTTTCCACGCTGCGCGGGTTCAACCTTCAACACACAAAGACCAAACTGCCCACGTCCACCAGATTGTTTCTTATGCTTGCCTTCCGCTTCACCTGCGGATTTGATTGTCTCGCGGTAAGGAATTCGCGGCTTGATCATCTCAGCTTCAACACCGAAACGGTCTTTAAGGCGATCCAGCACGACAGCCAGATGCGCATCACCCTGACCATTGATGATCATCTGTGACAATTCGGCGTCGTGAACGACGTTGAACGTCGGATCTGCTTTCTGCAGAATGGTCAAACCACTGGAGATCTTGTCTTCGTCACCTGAAGTTTTTGAAATTACGGCAGCACGGATAATCGGTTCCGGGAACTTTGGTGGTACGATGCGGAATGGTTTCGCCTTGGTCGCGAGTGTTTCACCCGTGAACGTGTTGTGCAGTTTTACTGCGATTCCAATATCACCTGCCGAGATATGGTCAACGCCATTACGCTGTTTGCCCATTGACCAATACATCTGGTTCAGCTTTTCGTTGTGCTTTTCATCCACATTCAGAAGTTCATCACCGCTGCGCACTGTGCCAGAGTAAACGCGGAAGTAGCTCATCTCACCGACGTGTGCTTCGGATGTCGTCTTGAAGACAAGGGCTACGGTAGATCCATCAGGAGAACATGCGAGTTCACTCTCTTCGCCGCTTCCACTGTGGGTTGCGACCTCAGTGGTACCATCCGTTGGAGCTGGAGCGTACGTACCGATGAATTCAACCAACGTTGAAATACCGACTTCCGGATAGGCTGCACCAGCGAGCACTGGGAACAATGCGTTGTCGACTATGCCCTTGCGCAGACCTTGTTCGATTTCTTCCTGGGTCAACTCGCCGGCATCGAAGAACTTCTCCATCAGATCATCGTCCGCCTCGGCTGCACGTTCGACCAAGGTTTCGCGAAGAACTTCGGCCTTCTCAAGCATATCGCCTGTCAACTCTTCGGAAGTGACCTTGCCATTGGCAAAGGTCAGCAACTTCATCGTCAACAGGTTGATAATCTTGCTGAATCCCGGGCCTTCGTCCACGGGTATGGTCACCGCGACGGTGTTCCCAAAAGTGCTGTCGAGTTCATCGAGGATCTGGTCGAACTTGGTATGTTCCTTGTCGAGCTGATTGACAAAGATGATGCGCGGGACATTATCCTGATTACAGAAATCCCACACCTGTTCTGTGACAACTTCTACACCAGAAGTGCCGTGCACTACCAGCAAGGCTGAGTCGGATACACGCAGAGCTCCGTTCACTTCACCGATAAAATCGCTGAATCCCGGAGTATCGATCACATTGAACTTGTGGCCTTTATAGTCAGCCGTGAGCAGAGATGCGCCTACGGAGCCCTGACGTTCAATTTCTTCTTTAAGGAAGTCACTTGCGGACGTTCCATCGTCCACTCGACCTAGACGTTCAATCGCGCCCATCTGGTTCAGCATGGATTCTGCGACGGTTGTCTTTCCAGCTCCACCATGCCCGATCAGGCTGATGTTGCGGATCGCGTTGGCAGGATAGTCCTTCACGCGGAAATACCTCCCCACCCGTTTCCGGGGGATTTATGTTTGGTTTGCAGTTTTGTATAAGACTGATGAAGATAAACGAGAGGTTCCGGGGGGTCAAGGAGGCACGCACCTACGCCTCCCCGGATATTATCAACTTCCTACTCACGCTGTCACAACTTGTTTTCCCGATCTACTTCACCTACTGGATCAGAGTAATCCGTGTTGTGCGCAGGTCAGAGGGCGTCCGTACTGCAACGATGTATTGGCCAGACGCGATGCCCGCCAGCTCCAGCGGCAGATTGTGACTCCCTGCCAGGTAGAGTTGGGTGGGTGCTGATGTAACTCTCTGCCCTGTCATGTTGAAGACTTCGACAATGACCGGTTCAGGGCGTTGAAGCGTGAACTGCAACACCGTTGTGCCGTTGAACGGATTCGGGTATGCACCAACCAACTCGAAGTTGGTCACAGGATGGATACTGATAATCTCCTTGACTTCGTCCGGGAGCGGTACATAAGTGACCTCCATATGTCCGCCCTCACCAGCAGCTAGCACCACATATTCACTCTGAAAGTTGAAGAACTCCTCGCCATTGAGCATGACAGAAGAGATTAGTAACGTACCCGTTGATGCAATTGGAATCAGACTAATAGTCCTTGGTTCATCAAGTGGTTCGACGTTATAATGCAGCGTCACATCGTTACCAAAGATTAAGAAACTGGCATATAGATAGGCGTAGTATCCGGTCTCGATGCTATGGTATCCTGCTTTGCCGCCGCTTCCTTTGGCTTCGTTCCACGCAAACCCACCGTAACGTGTACGATCTGCGTAGATCTCGCCGTATTCGCGATCAACGAAGTGAGTCATGAAAAAGTCCATTGACCCGTCGGCCATTTCCTCAGCCTCAGAATCATCAATGTAAATGGCTAGTCCCAGCCCAGCCATCACTGCCTGTTCCATCTGCCACCACGCCTTGGTGGTGTCCGGATTACCCCACATCAGCATTTCGCCGGTCACTCGATTGTAGTCTTTGTACGGGCCGCCAAAATCATGATCATATCCGTTATCCCACACGTCATAGAACAGTTCCGAAGCACTGTCCAATAGCGAATGATCATGATTCAGTCGATATACTCGCCCGAGACACCATGCGCTCTTCAGAACGTGTCCCATGATGGTCATGGTCTCGCTCGGATCGATCACCCAATCGGACGTGTATTTCTCCGCGAAACCGATAGCCTGGTCATCCATAGACGCTAAGAGGTGAATCTGTATCTGTTCGGCGAGCTGCTCCAGGCGAGTCATGTACTGTGGATCATTCTCCATCAGTTGTAGCAGCAAGACGTGTGTGGTGATCGCGTCCACGGTCGCGTTGAAGCTCTTACCGTTCGGATTTGATCCGGTGTAATTGACTTGATCGTAGTATCCCTCGTAGCCTTGACGCGAATCCCACATATGGTCTTCCATCCACGCATAGCCCTCGAGCAACCTGTTGTACATGGTGGTGTCACGTGTGGCTTCAACGTATGCAGCAAGCCCGAGCAGGGCGTAATGCTGGTAGAATGCGGTTTTGTCCGCAGTTGGATTAATCGGATTGCCTTGCTCGCTGATTTCGTTGTAGTAGCCGCCATATGTCGGATCCCACGCGTGTATCTGCATCCAGTCGAGAGCGTCACGGGCCATGTTCAGGTAAGTCATGTCGGCAGTCATCTGGTATGCGCGGACCAACCCGTACGCGTTCCGTGACTGGGTGATCATGTTCTTGTTAGTACCCCAATTGGTGAGGATTGTGCCGTCGCGGTCAACGTTTGTATAGAACCCGCCGATGCCGTCATCCCACGTTTGGAGCCAGAAATTGGCGCACGAATCAACGTATCCGATGTTCAGTTCAGGTTGTAGCAGGTATTGGGATGTGAACTGTGCGTACGATGCGGAGGCCAGCAGGAGCACACTGGTGAGCGTTGCTGTAAAATATCGAACCACGGTCACTCTCCGGAGATGAAGGTGCAGAAGTCAGGTATGTAACATAACACTTCAGCCCACGAATTGTCAGGCTCGTGGGCTGAATATTCAACACTGACGACCACATGAAACCCGGGGCTTGCCTCGGGCCACATGTTTGTCGGTGCTAGGACGCCTGCTTGAGTCCCAACTCCTGCAAGAGGAACTGCCCGGTGTGGCTCGACTCGACCTGCGCAACATCTTCGGGTGAGCCTGCCGCGATCAGCATACCGCCCTTGTCACCGCCTTCAGGACCGAGGTCGATGACCCAGTCGGCGGTCTTGATGACGTCGAGGTTGTGTTCGATGACGATCACTGTGTTGCCCTTGTTGACCAGTGATTGCAGCACATTCAGCAACATCCGCACGTCCGCGAAATGGAGTCCGGTGGTCGGTTCGTCGAGGATGTAGACTGTGCGCCCCGTGCCGATCTTGGACAGCTCTGTGGCGAGCTTCACGCGTTGGGCTTCGCCGCCGGACAATGTTGTCGCCTGCTGGCCGAGGTGTATATAGCTCAGGCCGACATCGTTCAGCACATTCAGCTTGCGCTTTATACGTGGAACGGCATCGAAGAACTCGAGCGCTTCTTCGACTGTCATGTCGAGCACGTCCGCAATTGATTTGCCCTTGAACTTGACCTCGAGCGTCTCACGGTTGTAGCGCTTGCCCTTGCAATCATCGCAGGTGACGTACACATCCGGCAGGAAGTGCATCTCGATCTTGATGATCCCGTCGCCCTGGCAGGTCTCGCAACGTCCACCCTTGACGTTAAAACTGAACCGTCCCGGTTTGTACCCGCGCGCCTTCGCTTCGGGAAGCTGGCTGAAGATGTCGCGGATCAACGTAAACAGGCCGGTGTAAGTCGCGGGGTTGGATCGCGGAGTCCGTCCGATAGGCGACTGGTCAATGTCAACAACTTTGTCAATGTAGGATAATCCAACTATGTCATCGTGCTCGAGTGGGACTTCACGTGATCCATAAACATGTCGCGCTAACGCCGGGTATAACGTCTCATTAACCAGCGACGACTTACCTGACCCACTGACGCCAGTGACGACAGTGAACATACCAAGCGGGAACTTGGCTGTAATGTCTTTCAGGTTGTGACCACGGGCCTGCTTGACCGTAATAAAGCGTTTCTTCGGCTTCCTGCGCTTCTTCGGAATCGTGATTGTTTGCAGATGAGACAGGAATTGACCAGTAATCGATTCAGGCGTATTTGCGACAACCTGCGGCGTCCCTTGGGCAACGACCTCTCCACCATGACGACCAGCACCAGGTCCAAGATCGACGAGAAAGTCCGCGCGTTCCATAGTCTCGCGGTCATGTTCAACGACTATCACCGTATTACCAAGGTCACGCAGGTGTTCGAGCGTCCGGATCAGGCGTGCGTTGTCGCGTTGATGCAAACCGATGGAAGGTTCGTCGAGGATGTACAGCACACCAACCAGTTGGCTGCCTATCTGGGTCGCGAGACGAATGCGTTGCGCCTCTCCACCCGACAATGATCCCGCCGTCCGGTCGAGGTTCAGATAGTCCAGCCCAACATTGAGCAGGAATCCGAGGCGCGCGTTCACCTCCTTCAGGATTTGTGCGGAAATCGTCTTGTCGCGTTCGTTGAGTTGCAGATTTTGGAAGAACTCGGCCGCCTGCCAAATGGAATCAGCCGTCACTTCTGAGATGTTTCGGTCACCCACACGTACCGCCAGCGATTCCGGCTTCAATCGCCTTCCCTCACAGGTTCGGCACGAGACTTTCCCCATGAATCCCTCAATCCACTCTCGTATCCCCTGGCTATTGGTTTGCTTATAACGACGTTCAAGGTTCGGGATAACACCTTCCCACTGGGACTTGTGCTTCCACACGCTGCCGCTGTCATCCTTCTTTTCCCAGACGAAGAGTATCTCATCGGAAGAACCGTAGAGCACGATCTCCTGATGCTCAGGCTTCATCTTATCCCAGGCAGTCCGCAGGCTGAAATCATAATGCTTGGCAGTCTGTTCCAACCGGCGCATGTACCAACTTTCCTGCGGTGATCCGAACGCTTCAATCGCACCATCCTTGACAGATTTCTGCTGATTGGGCACGATCCGTCGGGGATCTATCTTCATCGAAAAGCCGAGACCGTCACATTCCGGGCAGGCGCCGAACGGGCTATTGAACGAAAAGCTGCGCGGTTCCGGCGGTTGGAAGTACAGGTCACATACCTGGCACCCGTAGTTTTCACTATAAAGCTTCTCTTCCCCATCAGCTGTGAGGACCGTGATCAGCCCCTCAGCCTTATTCAATGCGATTTCGATGGAATCAGTCAGCCGGTTGCGGATGTCCGGCTTTATCACCAGGCGATCGACGATGATATCAACACTGTGTTTGGTCTTTTTGTTCAGCTCTGGGGTACTGTCAACGGGATAGATTTCACCATCGACCCGGACACGAACGAATCCATCGCGCTCGATATCCTTGAACATCTTCTTGTATTCACCCTTGCGATCACGCACCACTGGCGCCAGCACTTGCAAACGGGCACCATCGCCCATTGACAGGATGGCATCAGTGATCTGCTGCACGGTCTGCCGTTCGATGATCCGGTCGCAGTTCGGGCAATGCATGACGCCTATCCGGGCGTACAACAGACGCAGGTAATCGTAGATCTCGGTGACTGTCGCAACTGTCGAACGTGGGTTGCGGCTGGTCGCTTTCTGTTCGATGGAAATGGCCGGGCTCAGACCTTCGATGAAGTCTACATCCGGCTTCTCCATTAGCCCGAGAAACTGACGTGCATAAGCGGAGAGTGATTCGACGTAACGGCGCTGTCCTTCAGCATATAGCGTGTCAAAAGCGAGGCTAGACTTGCCACTGCCTGACAGGCCTGTAACCACGGTCAGTTGGTTCCGTGGCAGGGTTACGGTTACATCTTTCAGATTATGTTCACGCGCACCTACGATGCGTATGTGGTCGGGTTCGTTCGGAGCCACTGGGCGGTCCTGTTGCTGGCAGAGATCTTAGAGTGAACGAATGTACAGCGGAAGAGGCTAATATCAAACAGACGAATGCCGAGGAGCTACATTGAGGAGCGATTAGCAGGTTGTCGCTGTTCCTTGTCAGCTCGGGGAGGGAACTTCTTGTCCAGAAACTCGAGCAGTTTCTCGAATGCGGTCCGTTTGATGATCGTGTTCCACATAAACCGGGTGTGCAACTCGGCTTGAATCAAGCCGTAGATCGCTGCTGTCACAACGAACGGAACTGTCCACCACGGTTGCTTTTTCTTCCTGAAGATCATGTGATTCGCTACTCCTTCACCATGAATCAATAGCAACAATATCAACAATTCAAGATAGGCGTTCCACACGGGTTTTGCTCGAACGGTTCCGAGTCCAGGTCAGAAGCCCTGTTCTTGCTGCGTGAAAAGCATCTCAGTATCTTCCGACACAGAAGAGCCTCAACCTCGGGATTGGATCATGGCCAACAATGCAGCAACCGCTGGACGGCGCGGCAAAGATGTCCGTTCAGACATGTACATCGAACTGAACCTGCGCGATTCTGGCGGAATCAAGATTGACCTGCAGAGCAAGGTCAAGGTGCTCTACGGTGATGCGACGGAAACGTTGATCCGTGAGGGTCTCGCCCATTTCCAGATCGAACACACCGATGTGATCGTTGAGGATGCCGGCGCGTTGCCGTTTGTGCAGATGGCGCGTCTCGAGGCAGCTGTACGGCGTTTGAACCCCGATGCTGATGTGAATCCGTGGCTGCCGGATGCGTTTGAACTCGCCCAGCCATCAGAACGGCAACGACCCGGCCGCAGCCGTCTGTATTTACCCGGTAATGAACCCAAGTTCATGATCAACGCCGCGATTCATCAACCGGACGGCCTGATCCTTGACCTCGAGGACTCTGTTGCACCATCAGAAAAAGATGCTGCGCGTATCATGACCCGTAACGCATTGATCCATCTCGATTTCATGGGCGCGGAGAAGATGGTCCGTGTCAATCAAGGTGAACGCGGGCTGAAGGATCTTGAATTTATAGTCCCGTATGGCGTTCAGCTGATCCTGCTGCCGAAGATGGAAACAGCGGATGAAGTGCAGCGTTTCGACGCTCGGATCAAGGAAATCGCGCAAGCTGCGGGTGTGGATCACGACATCTGGTTGATGCCGATCATCGAGTCAGCGAAAGGCGCGTGGTTCGCCTATGACATCGCTGGCTCAACGGATTCTGTGGTTGCAGTTGCCATCGGTCTTGAGGATTACACGGCCGACCTCGGTGTGCAACGCACGAATGAAGGCCGTGAATCGATTTGGGCCCGTCACCAATTAGTCAATGGTGCACGCGCGGCGGGGGTCTCCCCCATCGACACGGTGTTCTCCGATGTTGGCGATATGGACGCGCTGCTGGAATCCGTGATCGAAGCCAAGGCACTGGGATTTGAGGGTAAGGGCTGCATCCATCCGCGACAGATACCTGTGGTGCATCAGGGATTTGCACCGACTGAGGATGAGATCAAGAAAGCAAAACGGATTGTGCTCGCGTTTGAGGATGCCGAACGTCGTGGGCTGGGTGTGGTCAGTCTCGGCTCGAAGATGATCGATCCGCCGGTGGTTAAGCGCGCGTTACGGACAGTAGACGATGCGATTCAAGCTGGTAAGTTGAATGACGACTGGCGCGAACAGGAGTAGGTGCTTCTTCCCATCGGTCAAACCCAAACTGTCTGGTGTGCCTCAGCCGAGTGGTGTCTTCTTACGTAACTCAGCCCACTTGCGTGATGTCCAGCGTCGGACGGCAGGGAACTCGGCGCCGACGATTCCGAGGCCGAGCAGGATTACCAGCAGGCCGGGTCCAGGCAGGGGCAATAGAATGATTCCGAGCAGTATGAATATGGATCCAAGTGCAATTACGAAGGTCTTACGAAGTATATCCGCCACGTGTCCTCCAGTTTCTATTATTGCCGGATTCTGCAGCATTGACTGCTGTGAATTCAATAACTTCTGTGGTCGGCTTTCACATATGACGCTTCAGTGCTCGGGGTGGTTTCCATATGGCTCCGTTTGATGTTCCGGAGACGGAGGTCTCCTCTTGCTTTTTGGGGTGTGTATTTTTAATACTTAGGGCCGCAGGAAAAAAGAGCATTCCCCAGTAGCTCAATTGGCAGAGCGGGTGACTGTTAATCACTAGGTTGGGAGTTCAAGTCTCTCCTGGGGAGCCA
>CAZKGR010000046.1:13594-16512 GCA_964552465.1 uncultured bacterium | reverse complement strand
GAAGATGTGGATGGCGACGGTGACATGGACGTGCTGGGAGCGGCCCGCAGCGCTGACGACATCACGGTGTGGTTGCGGATGGGATCGCCCAATCTCATTGACGTAACTCTGACTCCCGCTATTGTTCCATCAATTGTCCCAATCGGTGGCAACTTCGAATATGGAGCTGAGCTTGTCAGCAATCTTCCGAATATCCAATACGTGGATGTTTGGACGGAAGCAGTGTTGCCAGACAACAGCACATATGGTCCGATCTGGCTGATCAATAACTTCCCGATGGGGCCTAACACGATTATTAATGCTGAAGCCATTGTGCAGGAGATCCCTTACTTCGCGCCAGTCGGCCAATACACATTCAGGATGAAAGCAGGAATGTATCCAAGTTACGCTGTCGGCGAGGACGAATTCCCGTTGGAGATCATCGCGGCAACTACAGATTTAGGTTCTGACGCAAATGGTTGGATCGCGTCCGGATATGATGAAGCATTTGCAATGCAAGACCTGAATGGGAACCAAGCTACCATTAACGAGGGAATACAAGAGCATCTCACAGCCACCCCAAATCCTTTCAACTCTTCCTCCACGCTCAGCATTGATCTGCCCAATGCTGCTGAACTTTCCATCATCGTATACAATGTGAGCGGACAGATAGTTACACAACTTGCTGATGGTCAATTCAACCCCGGTACCCACCAATTCACTATCGACGCGTCCGGCATGGCGAGCGGGATCTATTTCGTGCGGGCGACTGTACCCGGCCATTTAGACCAGACGCAGAAAGTGTTGCTGGTTCGCTAGACAGGAGTCGGGAGGCTGGAGAAATCTATACCCCTGTTGGCTAGTCCAACAGGGTCTTGTTGGGTAAAGCACTTCAATAACCTGACCAATCAACCCAACATACCCACGTTAGACGAGCTAACGGGGGTATGTGTACATCCACAACGCGGGATAAACCGCGTTTGCAAGCAAACACGGGCCTGAATAATTGTGATACATGCAGAGATAGCTTCACCCATTCTATCCGCGATCGACGAGCAAGAGAGCTGCGTAGATAGAACCAGGTATTTCGACGAAACTGGTGAATTTTGGGATGAGGGGTGCCTGCTTTTTTATATTGCGGACACATGAAGGCGTGTTATCGATCAATGAGGCTGCTATGTCGTTCCGTCTTGTGTCCGCAACTGTGCTTGCACTTTCCCTGCTTGTCGCTTCCTCTACCAGCGCTGGCAATATCACCGCCGAACAGGCGACACGTGCGGCTGAGAACTACCTCACGTTCCAAGCCTCGGTCGACACCTGGGATGGCGGCGCAATCCCCTCAGTCCAACTCGAACGGACTTTGACCTGGGACGGCGAGATCATCGGCTACTACTTCGAGGTCGATCCGGACGGTTGGCTGCTGATCCCGGCCTACCGTGAACTGCCACCGATCAAGGCATATGCCGAACACGGTCGCCTCGATTTCGATCACCCCGAATCGCTAGGCGCGATTTTCGAGGGTATCCTCAGCGATAAAGCTGCAACTATCACCCGTTATCCTGACATCGATTCCATGGCAGATGCGGGGATCGACACATCAGCCGTCAACCGTTACGGCGAGTTGTGGGACATCTTCACGCTGGATTCCCGAAACACATTCTTCGAGTCGCTGTCCGATCGTGAGCTGGACGAGTACACGCCCGGCACATACATGATCCAGTCGAGCTGGCATCAGGGTGCGCCATACAACAACTATTGCCCCCAAGTCGATCAGCTGCAATGCTGGGTTGGCTGCGCGGCAACCGCGATGGCCCAGATCATGAACTACTGGCAATGGCCGCCGCATGGTATCGGCGGACACAGCTACATCTGGGAAGGCCAGACCCTGTCGGCAAATTTCAGCGACGCGTATGACTGGTCCAATATCCTGCCGAGCTACGGCCAGCCGGGGGATCACACGCTGGAGGAGCTGGATGCTATCGCCGAACTGTCCTATGAAGTCGGTGTGTCACTCGAGATGAACTACGGATTGGACGGATCAGGTATCCTCCTCGCCGATATCGATATCGTTATGACCGCCCTGAGTGACTATTTCGGCTACCAGGATATCATGGACATTGAGTACCGGAATCAATACGCCAACGTCGATGACTGGTTCGCTGTGTTGCAGCAGGATCTCGATCTCGAACGGCCGATGTGGTATTACATCTACGGTCACGTCATCGTCTGTGACGGCTGGCGGATCAGCAATACTATCAACCAGATCCACATCAATTACGGTGTCGGTGGGGCTGCCAACAGCTGGTATGGTCTGGACGAGATCCCCGGCAGCATTAATCCCCAAGATGAACGCGTCATCCGTCACATCGAACCGTTGGAATCCATGCCACCAGCCATCGAATGGCAGGAACAAATCGTCACGGACAATTTCGACGCAGCAACTTCTGTTCACGCTGCTGATGTTGATGGCGACGGGGACATGGATGTCATCGGCGCAGCATACATCGCAGACCGGGTAACCTGGTGGGAAAATGTTGGCGGTGACGGAACCCTTTGGAATGAGCAAATAGTGGATGCCGCGTTTAACGGTGCTCGGAGCGTACACGCTGCGGACGTGGATGGTGACGGCGATACCGACATACTGGGTGCAGCATCGAATGATAACCTGATAACGTGGTGGAAAAACGTTGATGGTTCAGGCACTCTCTGGACTGAGCGCGTGGCTGGCGCTCTCGTGAGCGGTGCGACGAGCGTTTTTGCGGCTGATGTGGATGGTGATGGCGATACAGATATACTCGGTGCCGCGTATGATGGTGACAGTATCAACTGGTGGGAAAATCTCAGCGGAACGGGACTCAGTTGGGCTGGGCACACAGTGGACGCGGCATTTGATGGCGCCAACAGCGTTTCCGCGGCAGATATTGATGGCGACGGCGACA
>CAZKGR010000046.1:0-13494 GCA_964552465.1 uncultured bacterium | reverse complement strand
GATATTGATGGCGACGGCGACACAGACCTGTTAGGAGCTGGATCAATCGCGGACGAGATCCGGTGCTGGGAAAATATGGACGGCGCGGGCACCAGTTGGATTGCACATTCGGTAAGCACGGGTTTTAACGGTGCGGGTAGTGTTTACACAGATGACTTTGACAACGATGGTGACCTGGATGTGATCGGTTCTGCATACTATTCCGACGATATTTCATGTTGGGAGAATCCTAACAGCTTCGGAATAAACTGGACCTGCCACAGAGTCGGCTGGATGTTTGACGGCGCAAACGATGTCTGCCCGACAGACATTGACAATGACGGTGATATGGACCTCATTGGAGCCGCTTACATCGGCGACGAGATTGCAATCTGGACACAGGCGGGCTCGCCCGGACCGCCTGATCCAATAACCATCAACATCATTCCCGCAGTCATCCCGACTATCGTACCCCGTGGGGGTTGGTTCGAGTACGATTTGCAAATGAGCTTCAACGTTGATCAACCTGCCCTCGGATATATCTGGACCAGTGCGATCCTGCCGAACGGCCAATCCTACGGTCCAATATTCGATGTTCAATTCATCTTCGCACCAGGCATGTCGCTGGATGTGGCCGGCATTCAGCAGGAAGTGCCCGTCATCGCGCCACTGGGCGATTACATTTGGACGGTCAGCGCTGGCCCAAGCCTGCTGAATCCGACCGCATCTGATTCATTCCCGTTCACTGTCATAGCCGCGAATATGACATCTGACGGAGACCTGGCCGAATGGTCGTCAAATGGTGAGCAGCTCATCCTCGTCGCAGCAGACGAATATCTGAACGGTTCCAATGCCGTAGCGACCAAAGAGACGCTACTACCTGAGTATTCAGTCACTCCAGCCTATCCCAATCCGTTTAATGCGGCGACCATGATCAGCGTTTCGCTGCCGGAAACAGCGGACTTAAGCGTGCAGGTCTTCAACATCGCTGGGCAGCTAGTAGCGACTCTAATGGATGGATCAACCAACGCTGGCACTCATCGCTTCACTTTTGGCTCATCCGAACTGGCGAGCGGATTGTATTTTGTGCGAGCGTATGTGCCAGGGAACATCGATCAAACACAAAAGATCATGCTGATTAGATGATACCGAGGGCTGGACCAAATGGCATTTTTCTTGGCGGCTGTTGAATTATTCGTTGGCTACATTTTGCTCACAGATCGTGTGCCGATGTCAGTGTGGGACCTGCTCTGGTATCGGACGACCGGGTACTTCAGCCGCTCCGTGCCTGATCCGGACAAACGTTTGCTCCGTTGGGCGGGCGGACTGATGATCTTGGATGCTTGCGTATTCCTGCTCGGCATGATCTTCCTGTCAGACGGCTTCCCTGACTGGCTGATGGACCCGATTGGATATGGAATCGCGGCGTGTTTGTTTCTCGCGTTTGGACTGCCATGGCTCAAACCATTCCAGAAGCCAGAACGGGATCGTGAGTGGAAGGAAATGGTTCTCGATCCGACAGAAGAGGATAAAAGCAAGTAGGCGTAAGTCGAGAACTATCTTGCCCGTGTTGGCTTGCCCAACGCGGCTTACGCAAGAAATCAAACGAGAGATTCTTCGCTACGCTCAGAATGACTTCTACGCCGGATTATAATCTGATTCTACCCACCAAACCGCTCTTCAACACCCTGCATCAGAGGGAAAACTATCGTATATGCAACGTAGAGGAAACCGTTAAGGAAGACCGTCACCAACGACCCGATCCAGACATAACCCCAGTATGCACGCCGCTTCTCCGCGCTCATCGCTTCGCCTTTCCAGCGACGCATCAGCCAGCCACGTCCGAGAACAAACGGCACCGCCCAGACGAAATATTCCACGATCACCAGCAGTGTCCCCAGCGCCATGATGCCACGGTCACGCATCGCTATCAGCAACATCTCCTGAGGAAGAATCGTCAACCTGATCACCAGCACAAGTACTAGCAGTACGCCCGCATTCACAACTGCCCACGACTGCGCACGTTCACGACTCGGCATTCGTGGGAGAATGCCACGAGTGAAATACGCATCCACCGCCGTCTGAATCGCCAGTGTGACCAGCAGCCAACTGATTGTTGTTATAGGTGAAATACCAACCGGCATCTGAAAGTCCGAATCGTGATCGATAGTCTTGAGAATAGGACGGTCGAGCGAAGGTCAGGTTACTCGTAGCCCGGCTCATGCCCCCGTTAGCTTGCCTAACGGGGATTTGTTGGGTAGGAGTCCATTTCGATGAACCCAACATTCCCCTGTTTGACGAGCAAACAGGGGCATATGCAAAGATTCCCGGTTTCAACGAAACCGGGCTACACGCCAGATCGCTTCAGCGGCATCGTCATGCAACGTGCGCCACCGCGCCCACGGACCAGTTCACCACCGCGGAACGTCGTCACTTCGACCATAACATCCTCAATACTACGGATGGTCCGGTCATTCCGGCTGTAAGTGATGACATGACCCGGCTTCAACGCGAATGTGTTCGCGCCATCGTTCCACTGTTCACGCAACGCCTCGAGGATATGCTCAGCAATGCTGTCGTAATGCTCCGCACTGCCGCCCACCGGGACTGATATTTCGCGAACGATGACGTCCAACTCCTCCATGCCCTGGATTGCGTTGGTGAAATGCTCACGACTGCCATCCTTGAATACAACGTCCAGCTTAGGACAATCTTCGTAAACATCTTCGCTCGGGCCGGCATATGTCGCGCCGAGACGCGCAACCTGCTCCCGCACTTCCGCAACCACACGCTGATACAGCTCGCGATCTTCCCAGATATACGGCAGCGTTACAATCTGCTGCCGGTCAACGAAGGTCAATAGCGTGTCGAGATGCATGTATTCGTGACGTTTCGGGATGTGCACCTTAAGCAGCCGCTCGACTGTCGTGCTGGCAAACAAAAACTCTGCCAACATATCAGCGCCGCGCTCGTTGGTGCGTTCGGAGATGCCGACCATCACCGTCCTGTCGTCCGGGATCAGAACATCGCCACCCTCGATGGTCGCGTCAGGATCCTTGAGGATGCCGTCGTAAATCGTGACGCCATCGAACACCGGGTGACGACGGGCGACCTCACGCACCAAATACGCTTCACGCTGACGGATCGGCATCTTCGGCGACGAGATAATCAGTTTGTCGGTCAGGAAAAACGCCGGGTCGCGCATGAAGTACAGGTTGACCGTCGGCTCGAGCAGCACCGTTTCGCCGAATCGGTAATGTTCCGGATAGCCGATCACCAGATGCGTCGGCTGAATGTCTGTCGGTTTTACCTGTGGCGGTAAACCGCCCGGCGTCACCGCCTGAACGACTTCCGCGTGCTGCGTAGGCTCGGCGCACACATCCTTCAACAAATCGAGGAAGTACAGCACCTCAACACCCGCCTGCTGCATCTTCTGCACGAAGCCCTTGTGCTCGGGACGGGCGGTCTCGATGTCGAGGATGTCATCGCACAACATCGCTTCCCGGTTCCACGGGATCATCCGCCGGTGTTCCCATCCGGGCTGATGCACCAGCACCTTCTCCAACCGACCGACTTCGCTGTAAACGCCAAGTGCCATCGTCTCTTGTCTTTCGTCTCTCGGCTCTAACCTGCCGATCACGTTGTTTTTCCCCGCCGGCGGTATCTGTCACCTGGCAAGCGCTGAACCAATCCCTTCAACTCGAGCATCAGCAGCATCGCGCCCAGACGACTGGTGTCCACATCCAACGTTTCCGACAGCTTGTCAGCGTGAATGCCCTCGACACGGTCCAGTGCTTCGACAATCCGACGTTCGTCAGCGGGGAGATCGTCTGGCAGATCATCGAACGAGAACGCTTCCTGTTCAGCCAGATATTGTTCCAACTGCAACGCGCCAGCCAGGTCCTCAAGTAGATCGCCAGCGTGACGGACAAATCCCGCTCCACTCCGCAGCAGCCAATTCACACCCTCATGTCCTTTGGACAACGGATGCCCGGGTACCGCGAAAATCGGACGGTTCTCGTTCAACGCATAGCTGGCGGTGATTAACGATCCGCTTTTCGCCCCTGCTTCGATAACGACCACAGCCGCGCTCAGACCGGTAATAATCCGGTTGCGCATTGGGAAGTGACGGGCTTCCGGCCCTGCGCCGAGGAAGAACTCGCTGACGACTGTGCCCTGACGGGCGATCTCACCGTGTAACTTGCGATGCTGGCGCGGGTAGATCTGGTCCACGCCGCAGCCGAGCACGGCGACAGTTCCACCGCCTTCCTGCAATGCTCCACGGTGCGCCGCGCCGTCGATCCCGAGCGCCATTCCGCTGACTACAACCACTTTCGCCTTGCACAAACCGGCACCAATCTGATGCGCGATCTCGGTTCCCGCCGCCGTAGCTTTGCGGCTGCCAACGACCGCCACCGCGCGTCCATCGGTCGGCAACGGTTCACCGAGCACGAACAGCGCCGCTGGTGGATTATCTATCTGACGTAAGAGTTCGGGATACTCATCATCGTCAGGCAACAACACGCGTGCGCCCAACTTCTCCGCACGTTCGAGCTGCTGCTCGCCGAACTTGTTGCCCTGTGATTCGCGCAGGCTGCGCACTGTGTCCGGAGATAATCCGCCGACACGCTCGAGCGTGCCATCGTCGGCGGATAGAGTCATTTCCGCGCTGCCGAAAGTCTGCAACAGCTTGCGGACCGTGGTCGCGCCGATGTCGGACGCGCGCAGCAGATTCAGCGTCGCTGCACGTTCCTCAACGCGAGGCGTGGACATTACGCTTCCCGATTGAGATTGTGATTCCGGTTGCTGAATCATTCGTCGTCTTCATGCTGGTCATCATCCCCGTAAGCCCACTCCCACTCGGCTCCGCCTTTGCCGGAATCATCCTCTTCCTGCGGTAGTTGGTCGTCCGGCAGACGCCACTGCACAGGCGGCGGCGGAGTCGATTGGACCAATGCGTACAGTTCATGGAGCAAGGTGTCCAGATTCTCGCGTGTCGCCCCGCTAATCCTGATATCCTCACCGTCCCATGGATCCCCGCCGAGATCGTTTTTAGTGCGGATAACGATGCGTGGTCGATTGACCAGATCTGCGTTGAACTCTTCCAATTCCTTGAGCAGAACACGCAACGTTTCGTCCGGATCTTCTTCCAATGCATCAATCAGAATCGCAAGCACACGGGTTCGTTCGACATGGCTGAGGAACTGATGACCCAGCCCCTTGCCTTCGGCCGCGCCTTCGATCAAGCCGGGAATATCGGCAACGACGAACGATTCGTACGCGCCAACCTTGACAATGCCGAGATGGGGTGTGAGTGTGGTAAATGGGTAGGCGGCAACTTCTGGTCGCGCAGCACTGATCACGCTGAGCAACGTTGACTTGCCAGCGTTAGGCAGACCGACAAGACCCACATCCGCGAGCAGTTTCAGCTCGAGACGCAGCTTCCGTTGCTGGCCCGGTTTGCCGTCGGTGGCTTTGCGCGGCGTACGTAGAGTTGGCGTAGCGAAATGAGGATTACCCTTGCCGCCACGTCCGCCACCGGCAACGACCAGCTCCTGGTTTGCATCAGTGAGGTCGCCGATCAGGTCGCCGGACGTCGCGTCGAAGATGACCGTCCCCGGCGGTACACGGATATACTCGTCTTTCCCCGACCGCCCGGACCGTTTCGCACCCTCTCCATGGCGACCGTTCTGCGCACTAATACTCTTACGGTATCGGAGGTCGAGCAATGTGCCGAGCTGATTGTCCACCCGGAGAATGACCGATCCGCCGCGACCGCCATCGCCACCGTCCGGACCACCCTTAGGGACAAACTTTTCGCGCCGGAATGAGACGATGCCATCTCCGCCACGCCCGGCCTTGACTTCGATTTCTACCCTGTCGATAAACATGTGTGCAAGGTAGCGGCGAACACTGCCTGAGACAATGGATTCAATAGCGTGGCGCTCACCTCTCGCCCAGCGATCCGATCGAGTGCAGCCACTGCAATGCCATCAATGTGTAACGGGTTTCGTCCGCGATCGAGCGAGCGGAAAAACTCGCCCCGCTGACACCGTCGATACCCTTCCCCAAAGCGATCTGCTCGGGATCTGACAAACCAAAGAACTGACTAAGGAAGCCAGCGTCCTGAATCTCGCCGCCGTACATCGAGCGATATTCCAACACTGTCATGCCCGAGACGGCGAGCGACGTATCCACCGCAACTGCAAACAGGAATGGTTCATACCGTCCCATAGCCCAGCGTTCGACGATCCATCCAAGCAAACTGCCCGATCCGTATGCTACAGTGACATTGACCGGACCGTCATTGGGTGTGCCGGGATAGCTCAACTGAGATTCATACGCTAGTGAATCGGAAAGTGTGTAGGTGAGTGAAGAATCCGCCGCAGGAATCAAGTTTAATAGCCTTGATTCCTCGGATGAACTGCCTATGTCCGCATGGGATAATCCCAGTGCAGACACAAGCACAATCGCCATGATCAAGTTCCGAATCAGCATCAGAACATCCAGCCGACGCCGAAGTTAAAGCCGTTCGCCAGATCATTGTCTGTTGCGTCATCAAGAATGACATAATCGGCTTTGACCGCCAGCTTGGGTACCGGCAGGAAGGTTATGCCTGACGTGATCGCGGTGCGATTGTAGCTCTTGTCCGGCTTAACATCGGCAGGCATCGTGTACTGCGTGTCGTAAGCCTCGTAACGGCTGAAGAGATAGAACTGTGAGTCTTCCAGCTTACCCCGCTTCCAGGTGCGGGGAAGGACATCAACCGCACCTTCAATTGAGTAGCCAAAGATCTCATCCGCGACATCTGTCAACAGGTCAGCGTTGCTGATCATACCCATCGCAACGAAACCCTTCAGCTCAAGAAATAAGATACTCGTCGATACATCCGAACTGATCATTGTCACATCAACATCCAGATCAGGGTTGCTGGCTTTGTTGCCGTTGTTAGCACCGCCCTTATAACCGAACACGCCGAGCTTGGTCATTCCAATCGCACCACGCGAACTGAGGTTAACGTCAACCCGACCCATGAAAGCAGGGTCAGTCATCCCCGGACGTTCCTTCATCCGCCCACCACGGATACCATCAGACGCGCTGAATCCGGATGCATCGAGGCCATTACCAACGAAAACTTGGTAGCGGACTTTGCTCCCCAAATGCCCGAACGCGCCGATGCCATCCGTCGACCACGTAGACGGCACGATGTACTTGTCCACCATCGGACGTTCGACCCCATTAAATACAGGTGGTTCGTGGTATACATTGACATTTGAAGCAGGAGTCAAAGTGCGTCCGACACGGATGTTGAACGGACGTGCTATCTGAAAGTCAACCAGGAACTGTTCGAGTGCGACTTCACCGTTGTCGTCATTCACGTAAGCGTGCTCAACTTCCAACTCGCTTGAAAACTGAATCCAGTCTGCGAACGTGTAGCCGATGCCGATCACGAAACGATGAACGTCGCTGATCTCTCCATCGATCCCTTCGACACCGTTGAAGTGGTGCTCACCATACGCACCTATATGCAGCGGGCTAACCGCGTGATGCAGCTCTTCAGCCAGCTCACGCACCGGTTTGGGCGCTCGTGGGGGGGGCTGGTCGTCGGCAGATGCTCCAGACGGGGTGAGCAACATCGTGACTAGAACAACTGCAATAACGGTTTGCAGCAGTGCAGAACGCATCTTCATCTCCATGGATTGGTTGTTACATCCGAAAAGTTAGGTAAATCGTACTTTGGTAGAAATGTCTACCAACCACGTTTCAAGTTTATTTCGTTCCGGCGGGTATCTGCAAGTGAAGGGAGGCACAAGCGAGACATCTTTTGGGTTTTACTCAACGATCCTAAGAAATGGAGCGACTTGGAGTTCGTAGATTAACGCAGCCGCTGATTTCGGATAGCTTTCTGCGGCATGTATTTTAGGAAGATCAGATGCAGCATCGATTTACACATCTGGCTGGCGCAGTTCTCTTTATCCTGTGGGTGGGGCAAAACACGGTCTCAGCTCAACAACTCACAGGTGCCGACTTGTCGCACCTGCCTCAATTGGAAGCGCTGGGCGCCCAGTATTTGGAAGACGGTGTTGAGCGAAATTGCCTTGACCTCTTCGACGAGAACGGCTGGCGGATTGTCCGGTTGCGTCTGTGGCATACTCCAGATTGGAACGCACGATACAGCGGGCTCGACAGCACTCTTGTCTTCGCGCAACGGGTCAAACAAGCCGGCTTCGAGCTGATGCTCGACTTCCACTATTCGGATTGGTGGGCTGATCCCGGCCAGCAGAACAAACCGGCAGCGTGGGAGAATCTGGTAATCACCACACTGATCGATTCGGTATACGCTTACACCTTCAACGTTATGACCCGATTCCATGAGGTCGGTGCCACACCGGATTACGTGCAACTGGGCAATGAGATCAGCCCCGGTATGCTGTTCCCGGAAGGACGTGTCGGTTGGCAGGGCAGCGAGTGGGACACGGACGAACAGTGGGCCAACCTCACCATGATGCTTCAGGTTGGTTCAGACGCGGTTCAAGACGCTATTCCCGCACCCATACATCCGGAGATCCTGCTACACATAGCCGATGGCGCGAACAACTGGCACTCACGCTGGTGGTTCGACAATGTCACCAGCGCTGGTGTCGAATTCGATGTGCTCGCGTTCTCGTACTATCCGTGGTGGCATAGCACCGTGCTAGCTGACCTCGAGAACAACCTGACCGACATGGTCAACCGTTACGACAAACCGGTGATGATTGTCGAGAGCAATTACCCGTTCACCCTCGGTTGGAATGACAACACGAACAATTTCGTTGGAATGGAAAATCAGCTAGTGGATGGCTTTCCGGCATCGCCGGAGGGTCAGCTCGCGTTTTATCAAGCAGTAGTGGACATTGTGGACAATCTTCCAGCTCCGGGTGGCTTGGGATTCCTGCTCTGGGAACCGGAATTCATCGCATTCGACGGTGGGTTGCCCAACCCGATGGAAAACCTCGCCGTCTTTGACTTCGACAGCGAAGCATTGCCTGGTCTAGGCCTGCCAATCACATTGCAAGTCAACGAAAAGTATCCCTCACCACAAGTCTACCGTCCTTCATTCAACGATGGCTGGGTATATCCTAATCCAGCCAATTCACATGCGACCGTTGTGTTTCCCGCATCAGCTGCAGGACCTACCAGATTGCGTATCGTGAACCTGCTCGGGCGAACGCTGTACATGGAATCCCTGGTCGTAGCTGCAAGCGAGAAACAGGTTATTTCATTGCCCGTCACAACTCTTAGTTCCGGGAAGTACTGGGT
This sequence comes from uncultured bacterium, assembly GCA_964552465.1. Taxonomy (GTDB): domain Bacteria; phylum Electryoneota; class Electryoneia; order Electryoneales; family Electryoneaceae; genus BMS3BBIN04. Next base: position 4,215 of record CAZKGR010000046.1, on the reverse strand, counting down.
ACAGATCACGAGAAATGGGCAGCGAACCTCGCTGCCCATCGTAGTCCTGAAATGACATGTATACACCCGGATCATTCTCTGGCGCTGACAGTTATCTGCCGCCTGAATGCACAATGCTATTGAAGCAACAGCACTTTCCTGGTCATGGTCTGACCGTTAGAAAATGATATGTGCACAAAATACACACCGCTGGTAAGCTGCGAAGCATCAAGAACAAAGCGGCCAATACCATTTACGTGCTCCGCATCGACGATCTGAACCACTTCCTGCCCCTGCACGTTGAACAAGTGAATAGAGACTTGCTGATCCGTTGGTACCTGCAATTGTATGGTGGCTATGCCGTTGAATGGATTCGGGGAAACAGACATCCTGATTTCCGATGGATTGACAGGATCATTAGTAATATCTGATGAAATTGCACCCAGCCACTCAGCCAAACCACTCTCTTCCCATTCAAGCGGTTCAGTGGACAGGCCACCCCCTTGTTTGAAAAATTGGAAATGGTCCGAACTGATAACTATATCAGGGTGTTGTATAACCTTGGCCGTGTGGTAGTAGAGACCTGGTGGAGCAGCCGCAGGCACACGGATGCTAAGACCACGCCATTCCAACATATTCGGTTGCAAAATCACATCCTCTTGAAATTGGATGGATTCGTTACCGTTGGGAAGGATAAAAGATGTCCGAATCTCGAATTGATCGGGCTCGATTTCGCCCGTGGTCAAGCCAAGAACATACCTGATCCTTCTCCCATCGGGGGGGATGATAACCGGCGGATTGACAGGTTCAGTGTGAATGATGATTTCAGCTTCGAGATCATCGGGTTGCAATGTAAAATCATATTCATTGATGCCTTGAGTAATAATATATCCGGCTCCGACAAATGGCTGATATCCGTCAAGGCTAACGCTCGCCGAATAGGTTCCTACGGGAATTGCAAAAATCTCGTAAGCCCCGTTGGCATCAGTTAGATCCGAATAACCGCCGATGCTGACAAAAGCACCTTCCAGGGGTTCATTTGTGACCGCGTCCGTAACGAAACCTTCAACAGTGATCGGAAAAAGAGGGAAATCGTGTACGCTCACCCCGGGGGTAACAATCAGATTGTTGAACATATTGGTGATATACCCCGGTTTAGATACTTCCGCCCAATACCAGTCGCCAGGGACAACTCCAAGAATACTGTAGTAGCCAAATACGTCAGTGAACGTTTCCACCTCAGAGAAGTAAACTCGAGCACCTTCTATTGGTATATCCTGCACAAAATCTGAGACCGTTCCTTCAACCCGATCTTCAGGTGGATCGTCTACTGTATCACCCAGGGAGTAAATGCGAAAATACTGGAGATCTGTTATGTACGCGTAATCCCAGCCAGCCGTCATGTCTTTTGCAGATCCCGGGGTGTCATGATATCCAACTTCAAAAGGAGCCGACGGATCCGTCACATCATAGACGAACAAGCCTGCGGTTTCACTTACAAACGTGAGCGCGGTACCGCTCGGGTGTGGTCGTATGCCTCTGACGTTGCCCGGCACATTAATTGTCGAAAGAACCGGGAGATCAGGATCGATCACATCAATAATCCGAACTCCTGAATACCAGCCGGCAACATATGCTAGTCCGTGCATGACATAAATGTCATAGCTGAGATCTGGAAGATCGCGTGCTGCCACAAGGGCTGGCAAGCTGGGATCACCACTGTAATTCCAGACTTGAAGACCGGCATGATCCCAGACCACGTATAAGAATCCATCCTCGGCAAAAACATCACGGCAAGGGCCATTATTGTAATGAGTGAAAATGAGAGTTGGTGCCGCTGGTGAGCTTATATCGTAAATATCAAGAGAGCTTTCGCGGTCAGCGTTGAACAGCAGGTTCATTTCCAGGTCGAGTGCCAGACCATCTGAGTGCCCATCTGTATTGGTTGTACTCAGAAGAACCGGATTTGCAAGATCAGATACATCGACTGCATGGATGCCGGAAAAGCCGGCGGCAACATATGCGATATCAGTGGTTCCATCTAAGATCACATGATTGCACAAACCTTCAAGAGCAAGTGTCGAAAGAGTAACCGGATTCTCTTTTACTGTGATATCAAGGATGCGAAGTCCATAATACATTTCGGTCACAAACGCTGTCTTTCCAATTATGTCCAAGCCAGCACAATTTCCCGGTGTCGCTTCGGAACCAATTTCTTCGATACCCTGGGCGAAAACAGCTTGCATGGAAAGTAGGAGACAGACCAACAAAATGAGGAATACTAGTGGCTTCATATTTACCCCCAGCTATCTATCACAACGTTGTACTATGACGTGGCTTTATAAATTACATAAAGAAATCACAAGATCAACTAGTTAATCGTAACAAACTTCAATTAATGACTCCTAAAAGCAAATAACCAACAGATGTCTTCTTTATGATATGTTCTATTATCTCGCCGTGATTTCTTACTTCAATCCTAAAGCTGATAACTTCTTATGCAAGTGCGTGCGTTCCAATCCAATCCGACGCGCGGCTTCGCTGACATTACCGCCCGTCTCGAGGAGTACTGCCTCCAGGTAGCGCCGTTCAGCGTCAGCACGCACCTCCGATAAAGGCGTCCCAATCGGCGGCAGATCACCTCCACCAGAGAGGTCCGTGTTTGCTTGCAAACGCGGATTAGATCCAGACGCAATCTCCGCCGGTAAATCATCCGATTCAATAGAGTCGCCACGCGCAAGAATCGCGACTCTTTCCATCACATTCCGCAACTCACGCACATTTCCAGGCCAATCATAACCCTCCAACGCCGCCCGAGCTTGATCTGACAACGCGCGCTTCGTCAATCCCGTCTGCTGAAATTCTGCAAGGAAATGGTCAGCCAGCACTTTTACATCACCAACGCGCTCGCGCAGCGCCGGCAACTTGAGCACCAGCACCGCTAGCCGATAATACAGGTCTTCCCGGAAAGTTCCGTCAGCAATTCTGGTTTCCAAGTTACGGTGTGTCGCGGCAATCACGCGCACATCAACCTTCTCCGTCTTCGTCGATCCAACCGCCTCAAATTCGCCTTCCTGCAGCACTCGCAGTACCTTCGCCTGCGCCTCGAGTCCCATGTCTGCAATCTCGTCAAGGAATAACGTGCCGCCATGCGCCTGCTTGAACGTGCCCACTTTGTCTTTCAACGCGCCGGTGAATGCGCCTTTCACATGACCAAAGAGCACGGATTCAACGAGCTCTTTCGGGATTGCCGCACAATTGACCTTGACGAACGGTTTGCTGACCCGTTGCGATCCCTCGTGAACCGCCTTCGCGACCAGTTCCTTGCCGGTTCCGGACTCGCCGAGCACAAGTACCCGTCCATCCGTCGGCGCGACACGTTCGATCCACTCGCGCACTTCAGCCATCTGAGGACTCTTGCCAATGATCTCACCATCGACCGCCAACTGCGCGACTTTCTTCCGTAGTTGACGCGCTTCGAGCGCGTTGCGCAATGTTACCAACACTCGTTCACGCTGGAGCGGTTTCTCGAGGAAGTCGAACGCGCCCCGTTTGACCGCATCAACAGCGTCGGTCATCGTGCCATGCCCGCTGATCATCACCACCGGCACTCGCGGATGGTCGGTCTTGATCTGCTCGAGTAACGACAGGTCCTTCACATCCGGCAGCTTAAGGTCGAGCAGGATCGCGTCAGGTTGCGACTTGTCCAACATTGCCCGCGCTTCTCTCGCCGATCCGGCTTCGAGGATGGAGTAGCCGTCTGATTCAAGCACCATGGACAGGCTGCGGCGAATGTTCTTTTCGTCGTCAATGATGAGGATGGTGAAAGCATTTGACATGAATCTCCCTTTCATGATGCTTCCTGAAAGTACAGGATTATTCGTCCCGGAACTACTAGATGGCATGTGTGAGACGCGAATGCTAAGAATTTCAGGAAAATGTTACTGACGGATCAATAACTACATTTCGAGACAAAATGCATTCCATGGGTCATGTTTCCAAGGCGCGAAAGAGCCAAGAGCAATAGACTATTTTCACCGGACACTCAATTAAGGATATCGCCAAGGGAAACGTGAGTAGTTATCAATCCTAGCGTTCACTTATGTATCACGCCACGTACCATCGTTGTGATCTATCTACAATTACAATTGTCGAAAATTCAAATGCTCCCCAATTGTAGGTGATATTTGACTTAAGTGAGGTGGCCAACTAAGTTAAATAAAGCAACCTGTACTC
>CAZKGR010000045.1:0-17928 GCA_964552465.1 uncultured bacterium | reverse complement strand
ATGCAAGGCCGACTACTCCGGGAATAAACGGCCAAGCGTCCCATACGCCGAGCAACTCCCATCTCATGTGTTCGCCAAAAAAGAACAATCCAAGCAGGAACAACAGAGTGCCGGTAAAGACACTTCCAGAGCTCTTTTCTATCACGGCTTTGAGCAGAAACGCCAGTCCCAGTCCCATCAGGATAAAGGTCCAATCAAACCCAATATCGGTTACCTGTCCAACCAGAAAAGCAGCACCGATCAGGATTAACATCAGTCCAGCAAACGTGTTCCGGCGTGCGGCCATTGCTTACTCCTCCTCTTCCGAAATCGCGACCAGCATAAACAAGTAGGCGATTACACCAAGCCCCAGACTCGCCAGAGAAATGAATGCCCATCCGAGACGGACAATTGTCGAATCGAGCTTGAAATGCTTGCCCAAGCCGCCGCAGACTCCGCCGATCACACGGTCAGAACGGCTGCGTCTCAACGGCCAACGGTCAAAAGGGCGCGATTTCTCCTCATCACCAGTATCATCGTCGGATTCAGAACTGTCTTCCGAATCATCTGAGCCAGTCACCTCGTCTTCCGCAACTGGTTCCGCAGGTTCTTCTTCAGTCGGTGTGACGGGTTGCACAGGATCTTCCAAGCCAGCGCTATCTACTTTTGTCTCGACCTGCTTGGCTGCCGCTTCATGAACTTTCGGACGCAGAAGCAACGCCACACCCAACGCAACCAACGCTAACGGCGCGAGCCATTCCCACGGGAATCCACCGATGTAATACCAGCCAAACATCTTACCGAGCCAGATAATCGCGAGTGCGATCAGGACCAGGCCGATGATTTTGGTGCTGTCGGTCTTGCGTTCAACCTTGCCCGGATCATGCTCGTCTGTTTCCGCTTCAGGTATCAGAATCCACGCGATTAAATAAGCAAGGAATCCAGTTCCGCCTAGGAAAAACAGCGCGAGCCAGATCACTCTGATGACTACAGGATCAAGGTTCAGGTATCCACCCAGTCCACCGCAGACACCGCCTATCACCTTGTCTTTCTTGGATCTATAAAGACGTCTTGGTGTATTATCCTGTCCTTCACTCATGCTACCTCCAGGGGTTATCTCGTGCTCGGAATCAGTCTTCTTCCGGAATCACCAGCCATGCGATCAAATAGGCTACGACGCCTGTTCCTGCACCGAGAACCAGAATCAACATGATGATGCGGATGATCACCGGATCGATATTGAAATACTCACCCACACCCCCGCAAACCCCAGCGATGACTTTGTTTGTCTTGCTGCGTTTCAAACGTTTAGGTCCGTCTTCCATGTTCGTGTACTCCTGTATACGTTCACACTTCGAAAGTGATCGTTCACTCCATGCCCATGACATTTATGTCGTGGATCATCTCAAATCAGAGACATATGGTTAGCCACGACATAAATGTCATGGGCATGTCTCTTAATCATCCCTCTGCGCGTTACGTACATCGCGCAGGTAATTTTCCAGCCCCATACGCACCCAACGGGCCATATCTCGATGATACTCACTCGTCGAGAACAGAGCTTCTTCGTCCGGCTGCATCATGAATCCCGCTTCCAGCAATATCGCCGGACACTGGCTCGGACGTGCCATCGCCAGGTCCTGGTAACGCAAGCCGTGCCCCGGCCATCCGCCAGTAAGGATAGCATCGTACATCGATTCCGCCAATGGGTGCGCGTGTCGATGGTAATAATGAACACTTGCCCCGTGATGACCGTCAGGATTGATCCCTTGCGCGAGTGCGTTATGGTGAAGACTGACAATCAGGTCCGGCTGTATTTCCTCTGCATACACGACCCGGTCATACAGGGCATAGGTTACATCATCTGTGCGAGTTGGGATGACCTCAGCACCAGAGTTCACAAGTTCGCGCGCCAATTGCTTCGACAACATCAGGTTGGCTGTCTTCTCAGGCAGCCCTGTCGGACCAATGGCGGAGTATTCTGATCCACCGTGTCCCGGATCGACCAGCACACGGATACCCTTCAAAGGCTTGCTCGCGATCTCGGGCATCTCGTGGATAGTCCAGATCAGGTCAGCGTCTTCGTCGAACACGACCTCCCAGCCAAGAAACCAAGCTGGGTCGAGGAACGCAGTCAAAGTCCACGTCGTTGAATCGGTCTGCGTCCAACGGAGCTCATCGACCGCTCGGCTGCCGTGTGGTTGAATGATCAGGTCTGTCCAACTGATGGCACCATAAATAGTTAGTTCAAGACGGTCATCGGCGACCTGCTCAACGCGGTATGGTTTCCTGTGTTTCAGCGGTACGGCAATCGTGCTTAACGGTCTATCCCAGTTGTTTTCGCCTACCGTCGCGACCACAGAATGGATCACATCCAACGGATACGGTGTCGATCCGCTCATCTGTTCCACGTGCAGGTCTTCGATCCAGCCGACCTGACCGTTTCCGAGCGGCACTTTCCACATGGTTCGTTCAGCAACATGGCGACCGGTTGCAAACAGTTCTGTGTCCTTTGGCGGGAACAGATCATAGGTACCGGGCCACCCACAACGAATCTTTGCATTGTCAACGTTGACGATCAACCGAGTCGGATCATCCATGAATCCGTACGGCCCCATCAGTTCGGCATCATCGGATTTGTCAATGAACAGGATACGCCGTGTGTACGGCATCTGCTCATGGGATGGGTATTCGTAGCTGATGGTTACAGTTGCGAGCCTGCCTGCACCGAGTTCGTTCGACGCAGCGAGATTCTCAACCAGCCCACGTGGTACCCATGCCAGCCATCCGCCGCCCGGATGAATCCGAACACGGACACCGTTAACTGTCAATTTTCCGCCGGGATCGGCGACGCTACCAAAGAGGAACAGGCTATCGGGGGGAATAGATCCCTCGATAATTGAATCGCCCGCTGCGAGTACAGTGTCCGGCCACGCTCCGCGCGGATAGACAACTGTCACTGGTGGGGCAGAGGGATCAGGAGTGATTTGAGGGTCAGCCCATGTATCGGCAATGCGGTCGAGTCCACGTGAATCGTCGCGAAGCACTAATTGGGTCGCGCATGACATCAGTCCGAGCGAAGCAAGTAATACGACAATGAGCACGATGGGACGCGATCTCATCCCTCATGCCTTTCGTAGAGGATACGAATGCCATCGAGCACGAGATCTGGTACGATCTGCGACACCTCTGGCAGATGCGGCACGATCACCCGCGCCATACCACCGGTCGCTATTACGGTTGCATCCGGTTCGTTCATCTCCGCTCGCAGGTCTGCTATGATTCCCCTCAGGGCGTGAATGGTCCCTCCGACCAATCCAGCCTGAATGCTGTGATCGGTGGTCTTTCCAATGACGCCGTCAGGAACCTTCAGCCGTGCCATCGGGAGCAGGGCGGTAGATGTTTTCAGCGTCCGAGCACTGGTTTCCAAACCTGGCATGATCACACCGCCGAGGTATTCGCCCTTGCTGTCGACTACATCAAAAGTGATCGCAGTTCCGAAATCGAGCACCAGCAGCGGTCCCCTGACCCGTTCATAACCGGCAACGGCCACGCACACTCTGTCCGCGCCGACTGCACGCGGATTTCGGTAATGATTGGCGAATCCTGGTAATTCGCCATGTACAAAGAAAGGACGATGGTTCAGGTAACTCAACGACATCTCTGAGTAGACTTGTCCCGTCCACGGTGCCACGCTGGCGATAGCAACGCCATCGATGTCCTTTGGGTCCACGCCGCCATCCTGGCAGAGCAGCTTTACCAACAGGCCTGCCTCGTCCGCGGTACGGGTCTGCAAACTCGACAGTTTTCGACGAATTTTTATTTCATCTCCCTCGAACAAACCGAGGTGGATGTGAGTGTTACCAATGTCGAGCGCGAGCAGTAGTCGTTTGTCGCCAGCAGTGGTCATGCAGTCCTCAGGGCTTCCAATCATCATGAATGGTAAGAGCTTCGGCGGCATTTAACGGATGCACGCCGTCTTTTGTCTGTATCAGCAGCTCACCGTTATCGCCGAGGCCGGTTGCGATTCCGGCGATCTTCTTACCCATTGATGTCGCAACTACTTTTTTGCCTTCAACACCGGATGCATCCAACCAGGCTTTGCGCACAGCAACCGGATCATTTTGCCAGATTTCCAGCCATTCGCTCAGTTTTCGGAGGATGGCGATCAGCAGATCTTCCCGTTTCCAGTTCACACTCGGGTACTCACTGCGTAGCGCTGTGGGTTTCAGTGGCTGATCATCTGCAGACCCGATCCCTTCCAACAGATCCAGATCCAGGTTCAAGCCAGCGCCAACGATGATTTCCCAGATATCTTCTTCAACCGTTGCTTCGCACAGAACGCCAGCGAGTTTACCATGTTCGGTTACCAGGTCATTCGGCCATTTCAACCAACCGCGAAACGCTCCTCCACCGAGACGGGCGAGTTCACTTTCGATGCCTTCTTTCAAGGCCAGACCAACTAGCAATGGGATCAAGGTAGGCGGTGATACGCTGGATGGATAATGCAACAATATGCTCATGTACAAACCACCCGGCGGGCTTTCCCACATACGGCTGTATCTTCCACGTCCCGCTGTCTGGGTCCGTGCGACGATCATCGTCCAGCTTGCAGCGTGGAGCTTGGCCAATTCGCGCGCTTCGTCATTGGTGGATGTCGTACTATTCATCCACAGAATGCGCAAGTCGGGCAGGATGTCCTTCAGCTCGGTTTCTATCTTCTCAACGTCAAAGATTGCCCCACGATACGAGAAATCGGCAGGCTCCGATCCACTCATGATTCAGTTCCACTTGGTTTACGCAATTCCATCATGCGAACAATCGCGAATACAATCAAGGCAACAATGAAGAAAACAAGCAACATCCACGCGATGCCTTCCAAAGTGCCAATTATCGTGCGGTAAATTTCAAGCACCCAACGATCAAGATTCAGCGTGAGAATAATACCGTCTGCCGTCTCCGGGGAAATGTATCGTTGCAGGTCCCACGGACGGACACCACTACTGATTCCGACCACAAAGATTGCGAAAAGCAGGTAACGAAGCCAGGCGTAGCTGATTTCGTCTGCCAGAATGCGGGCGAGGATGCGGTCCATTGGCTTCTTGAACACGAACGCAAGAATCGCCGATACCGCAAATGCTACCGCAAAAGTTGCGGCCAGTAAGCTGATGAACATGTACTAATCCTCCAGTGCGTCTACCCCAAACGCCTTTAACAACTCAAGTGCGGCTGTTGTTGCAGGCAATCGTCCTTCCATCACCTGATTTTCCAACTCGGTCATGATCTTCTTCACATCCGGATGCCGCCCGAACGCATTGGTCAATGATTCCTGTACCAGATCATGCACCCAGTCGCGAGCTTGCAACTTACGTCGCTCGGTAAACTCACCAGACTCCTGTTGCTCATCGGCAAACTCGCGGATTATATCCCAGATCTCGGCGATGCCGTCGCCGGTTGTCGAGGAGGCTGTGTACGCGTGCGATGTCCACGTCGAGCTTGTCGGGGTCAGGTAGTGCAACGCGTTCTCATATTCTCGTTGCGCACGTTCCGCGGCTTTGACATTGTCGCCATCCGCCTTGTTGATCAGGATAGCGTCCGCTAGCTCGACCACGCCTTTTTTCAAACCCTGTAGCTCATCCCCAGCGCCCGGCACAAGCATCAACAGGAAGAAATCGACCAGCGAACGGACCGCGATTTCGCTCTGTCCCACACCTACAGTTTCGACCAGGACAACGTCATACCCTGCCGCCTCGAACAGCAGGATGGTCTCACGGGTCTTGCGTGCCACGCCACCCAAAGCCCCACCTGATGGCGACGGACGGATGAACGCGTGCTCGTTCGCGGCGAGTGTTTCCATGCGTGTCTTGTCGCCCATGATCGAGCCGCCGGTCAATGTGCTGCTCGGATCGACGGCGGTTACCGCGACACGGTGACCGTTCTCGACGAGCTTCGCCCCCAACGCTTCAATGAAGGTTGATTTGCCCGCGCCGGGAACGCCTGTGATACCGATCCTGATCGAATTTCCGGCCTTTGGCAGCAGCTCCTTCACCACCTCACGAGCCTGCTCAAAGTGCGCGCGGGAATTGGATTCGATAAGAGTGATCGCCTGCGCCAGACGTGTACGGTCGCCAGACAGCACGCCGTCAACGTAATCCTCGACGTTCAACGGTCGCCGTTTCGCGCCGGAGTTCGCGGGACTTGTGCTGGATGGTTGTTCGACACCGGGCATCACGTGCAACGCTGACGGTTTGTTTTGCTTGGACGATTTGGTCATATGCGAAAATACACTCCAATTCGCATGGATTCGAGGAATATCTCACCTCTCGGAACGTGAAGGGTGTGTCATTATGCCCCTGTGAATCCACGTCCGATGTGTTCACAGGGATGAAACCAAGTCAGTGATCGATCCTGGTGCCCCTGCGGGCTTCGCCAGCAGGGATGATCCAAAGAGCCAGAAAATGTTATGCCCCTGTTACTCCGGAAGGGAATAACAGGGATCATCTACAGTCGAATCGTTTAATACTATTAGGGACTATACCGTCAGACAATCCCTGCTGGCGAAGCCCGCAGGGGCACCGTCATTCATCCTGAGCGAAGGGCCTGCCTCGCCGAAGCCTGAGCGAAGGCGGGAAGGATCTCTCCTTTATTTTTTCCTCTCTTTTCTCCTGAATATTTACAGCCTTTGCCCGCTTTTCATTGATACTACTTGACCATTTCCGTATTTTCACGCTAACGATGAACTGCTATGAATCTCGATTTATTGTCTGACAGGGGGTGACCTATGAACCGCGCCGCAGCTTTCCTCTTCACCACCATCGTTCTCACCTTGACAGCTATCCCTTCCATCGCCCAGCCGCCTGATACCCTTTGGACCCGGACACTCGGACCAAATGATCCTGACGGGTACGCATACGGCAATAGCGTTCGTCAGACGGCTGACGGAGGTTTCATAGTAACTGGCGGGGGCTACTCAACTGCCCCGGGTACGGATGAGGAAATATGGCTAATTAAGACCGACGTTGATGGAATAGAGGTGTGGAATAGCTATTTCGGCACCCCTGCCTTTGATTTTGGTACCTGTGTTCAGCAAACTGCTGACGGCGGGTACATCGTCTGTGGAACAGAAAACGGAATGGACCACGCTAACGTCCTATGGCTGATCAAGACGGATGTTAACGGAAACGAGGAATGGATTCAAACACTCGGCGTTGAGCCTTGGGAAGAAATTGATGGAGGCAACTGGGTCGAGCAAACTCCTGATGGTGGGTATATCGTGACGGGATTCACTGAGATTCCTGGCAATTGGACAGATATGTGGTTGTTCAAAATAGATTCAGAGGGAACTGTTTTATGGGAACAGACATATGGTGAGGGATTTTATTTGGATCGGGGCATTTGTGTATCCATTACAAGCGACGGTGGATATATAGTTGTAGGAGTTACCGAATCTTTTGGGGCTGGTAATTCGGACATTTGGCTGATTAAAACTGATGATTTGGGAAACGAGGTTTGGAACCGAACATTCGGGGGAATCTCGGGTGATGAAGGATATGAAGTTCAAGAGACATCAGACGGTGGTTATATAATCACAGGTTCAACCCGGAATAATGATAATACAGACGCTTGGTTGATTAAAACTGACTCTGAAGGAAATGAAGTGTGGCTTCGTAACTTTGGTGGCCCTGATGGTGATTACGCAAAAAGTGTTCAGCAGACAGCTGACGGAGGATACGTCATCACGGGAAGCACTAGCTCGTTCGGCGCAGGTGGTCAAGATGTCTGGGTTATCAAGACTGATTCCGAGGGAATTGAACTATGGAGTCATACCTTCGGGGGTGATGATGTAGATGTGGGTCATAGCATTCGACAGACTGCCGATGGTGGCTATGTCATATGCGGGAAGACAAGGTCTTTCGGTGTACATAACGAATCAGTTTGGCTGATTCGCTTGGCGCCGGACGGACCACAACTGCTGGTCACAATCTCCCTCACACCACACAACATGCCGATTCAAATTCCGGCGGACGGTGGGTCGTTCACCTTTGATGTCGTCAGCACCAACACGTTAACCGAGCCGATCATTGGCCAGGCTTGGACCGTTGTAGAATTGCCGAACGGTCGTAACTATGTCGGTCCAGAATTGCTGAGAGTGAGTTTGGTTTTTGAACCAGGAGTTACGATTACCCAGACAAACCTGGTTCAATTTATTCCAGGATTTGCACCAGCTGGGAACTACATTTACAAAGGCAGAGTGGGTTTCTATCCAAACGACATCTATGCGCAAGATTCGTTCGAGTTCTACAAGATGGGAGTTGCAGGTGGCAGCCAAGACGATCAAGGTTGGACGACTTCCGGATGGAACGTCGATGAAGATCAAACAGTAGTAGCAATTCCGAGCGAATACGCGATTGAATCCATCTACCCCAATCCGTTCAATCCGACGACGACGGTATCGTTATCGCTACCGACGGATTCAGAACTGAGCGTCCGTGTGTTCAACACCGTCGGGCAGGAGGTCGCGGTTCTCGCGGATAGCCGTTTCGCAGCAGGTCAGCATCAGTTCACGTTTGACGGGTCCGGCCTGTCCAGCGGGATTTACTTTGTGCAGGCGTCGGTGCCGGGTGCGATGAGCGAGATGCAGAAGGTTGTAATGCTGAAATGATCGTTCGCGTCAGATTATCCACGACATAAATGTCGTGGGCATGAACTGAAAAAGAGAGATCCTTCACGCTTTCGCCAAGGCTTCAGCGAGGCATGCCCTTCGCCCAGGATGACACTCGAAAATAAAGGCCGGTGCAGATTGCATCGGCCTTTCTCAATATCGCTACTACTAAATGCATCACGGGATCATCCTGGTGGCCAGGTCATCTTACGGCCGGCAAACATGTGCATGTGCAGGTGGAAAATCTCCTGCCCGGCGTCCGCATTCGTGTTGATCACGAGACGGTATCCGTTTTCGGACACGCCGATCTTACCCGCAATGTCGCGCGCAACCAGTACCATCTCGCCAATCACTTGCGCGTGATCTTTCTGCAAATCGTTGACAGTTTCCACAGCCAACTTCGGCACGATCAGAATATGGGTCGGCGCCTTAGGATTGATATCCTCGAACGCAAGAACAGTATCGGTCTCGTGCACAATTTTCGCAGGGATCTCCTTGCGGATGATCTTCGCAAAGATCCCGTTATCATCGTACGGCATGGTACAATCCCCCGGAAGGGCTATGGGTTCTGTGCAATCACAGCCCCGTGAAAAAACGCGACCCGAGAAAGGTCGCGTTGATACATCACGTAATGCTGTTGTCAGCCAGCGACTTTGTCCTTGAAGGCTTTGCCAGGACCAAATGCCGGGTAGCTCTTTGCGGCGATCTTGATCGATTCGCCTGTGCGCGGGTTACGGCCCGTGCGCGCTTCACGACGCTTCTTCTCAAAGCTGCCAAAACCAACGATGCTGACCTTGTCGCCCTTCGCAACTGCTGTAGTCACGGAGCCGAGGAAAGCATCCAGAAAGCCTTCCGTCGCACGCTTGGTCTGATCTGTTTGCTTGGCGATCACATCTACCAATTCAGCCTTGTTCATCCTTCTCCTCCTCGCTTGCCGGCTTGTCCCCCCGGCTGGTTCGTTCTACCCCATGCAGATCATGACGTAAGTCCTAAAAAGATATACGTCGTAAAAGAAATTCAGGGAATTATCGACGGAGCTAACTCATTTCGTCACGAGCGCTTTCGTCTTCTCCTTGGCAAAGCATACGGTTATGAAGACCGGGAACGCAACAGTCAAAAGGCTTTCAGCCGTTTCTCCGGCTCCGCACTCCTCGTACACGCGACCATTAATCAAACAGCAGAGTTCCAACGATGCGTTGGACCTCGTCAAAGTCCTCCGGCGTATCTACTTCCATAACCGGGAGATCCGTGACATCAGCAGCTCGGAATGGCACCCGTTCTCCCACCATCTGATTGAACGCGTGCTCGTAGTACTCGCTCCGACCCTCTCCCTTTGCGATACGGATTCGAAGGGTAGCATAAAGAACATCGAGATGCCTGCGGGCGATCAGATTGATCCCGACAGACTCGCCAGCAGCTTCATCCGGATCAATGTGCTTTCCGATTTCGGTGACAAACCCGTCATCAACCAGCACCTTCACCTCTTCATCAGCAACTTCTGAAAAGCGAGTTGCAAGCACACTGACCTTTTCGTGTTCGCCACGACCATTCAACGTGCGTGCAATCGCACGAGCATCAAGAACCACATCGCCGTTTATCAGAAGCATGTCTTCGTTACGGCCCACGGTGGAATCTGTCAGCCACACGGAATAAGCCGTGTTTGTCTTGTCATAATCAGGGTTGGTCACCCACTTTACATTCAGGTGATCATAGTGGGTTTGAACATATTCTTGCAGTTGTTCCTGCATGCTTCCGCCAACAAAAGCGATACGACGAATCGCATTGTTGTCCAGAGCGTCAAGGATTCGACTAAGGATTGGCTTTCCTGCAACTTCAAGCAGAGATTTGTGCACATCCAGGGTCAAATCACCCATACGAGCGGAACGACCAGCAACAAGTATCACGGCGATCATATGTGCCTCACAGTTGCTTGCCCGATTATACTGCAAGTAGGGCATGAAAGACGCTGTCGCGCAAGGGTTTTAAGCGATTCCAGAGAGGGATTGAGACGCATCGTTAGGGAGTGAAAGAAGCAATATCGGTTGATTAATAGTTCAGGTAAACCAGTACAACTCCTTCGTCAACATGAACGATCGCCTCGTCTGAGTCGATAACATTTGAAACCGATTGTCTTGCGCCGCCACCGAGCCTGGCGCCGGATAACGGCCATTTGAAACCTGCCAGAGTGACATTGGCCGGGACCAAAGCGAGCACGCTGCACGTTTTGCCAGCCTGATCTTTTATGACAAAGACTTCATCCATTGGAACGATGTATCCTGTTCCCAACGGATCCACCATTCGGATCATCATCGCGTCCGAATACCGAGTTGCAACGTCGATGGCGCCGAGGGAATGATCCAGTCGCCGTCCGGTGTGGCCGATGACATCGACGTCGGTTACATCAAGAGATTCCAAATGCTGTAACGTTTTCTCGAAGTCAGTATACTCCTGGTCTGGAGTGTGTAGAACTTCGATGCCGAGATCACGCGCCTGTTGTAAAACCTGTTCGTCCGCGCTGTCGAAATCTCCGAGCACGATTGCTGGACGCCAGTCATTTTCGAGCAGCACATGGATCGCGCCATCAACCGCGACGATTAAATCGTAGTCCGTAGCGTCCACATGTGCCAGGCTGGGTTCGATCTCGCCGTTCAGCACAACCAGTGCACGTTTGCTCTTATCGCTCATCCAAACACCACTTTGACCACAATGAATGCGGCGATCAATCCGGCGGCGTCTGCGATCAGACATGCGGCTAACGTGTGACGCGCACGCCGTACCGCCACGCTACCGAGATACACCGCAAGTATGTAGAACGTTGTTTCGGTCGAACCCATCATCACCGAGGCCAGCCGTCCGATGAAAGAGTCTGCACCGTGTGTTTCGATCAGGTCGGTCATCACACCCAACGCTCCTGATCCAGAAAGCGGACGGATCATCGCCATCGGCAACGCTTCTCCCGGGAAACCTATTGCGTTAAACATTGGCTGCATCATGCTCACGATCCAATCCAACGCTCCGGACGCGCGAAACATGCCAATCGCTACCAGGATCGCAACCAGATACGGAATGATCCGTACACCGACATCAAATCCTTCCTTCGCACCTTCGACGAAAACCTCGTATACCTTTACCTTACGAATCATGCCGATGCCAACAATGCTGGCGATTACGACCGGAATTGCCCACGATCCCATTTCGGCGAGGATAGCCTGTAACGTTTCCATCAGCGATCCTCCCCGTCATCATCCGAGGAGGCTGTGCTTGAGGGTTTGCCCCGACTTGCTCGCAAGTCGGGATCATCCGAAGCTGATTCTGTCTCTGGATCATTTCCGTCGTGTAGCCCGGGGCCTGCCCCGGGTTTCACAGCATTTTGTGCCGGAACGAACCGCTGCAAGAAGCGTGCGGCCGAAATCCCGACAATTGTCGAGATCAGGGTCGCCACGATTATCGGCCCGATGATCTCGGCGGGTGAGGTCGAATCAGCCGACACACGGATCGCGATTACAGTCGCTGGGATAATTGTGACCGACGATGTGTTGATCGCGAGAAAGGTCGCCATCGAATTGCTGGCGCTACTCTTTTCCTTGTTCAGATCTTGGAGATCCTGCATGGCACGTAAACCCAACGCCGTCGCCGAATTGCCTAGCCCGAGCATGTTTGCCGCGATGTTCGCCAGCATCGAACCCATCGCCGGATGGTCGCCCGGCACTTCGGGGAAGATGCGTTTCAGCAACGGGCGGAGTAATTTGGCCAATGCCTGGACCATCCCCGCCTTCTCCGCAACCTTCATCAAGCCGAGCCACAACGCCATCACACCAATCAGACCAATCGCGAGCTCGACAGCAGTCTTAGCCGTATCCATCGCCGCGTTGGTCGTCTCTTCCATGTGACCGGTGAACGCCGCGACAACAACCGCGACCACGATCAATCCCATCCAGACAAAGTTCATCAGCCATCCCAGTCTGAGTTCAATATTTGATTCTGCAAGATACTAAGTATGAAATGCGAGGCAACGTGCAAGTGAATACGAAAACGCGGGTAGGGCAAAACCGACAACGGATATTGAGTTTGCCGTCCGCTGAATTTCCAACTCATTGAGTATCGTAAGAGGTGCACTCACCTATACCATATCAAATCAATCAAGAACAACAACAAAAGGCGGTCACATTAATTTCATGTGACCGCCAGATTTACGATTGTCAGGAGAGTTCTACTTGATAAGCAGAACCTTCTGAATGGCGTTCCAGCCCGGGGTGGACGCATGCACGAAATACATTCCACCAGCAAGGTTAGCCGCATCGAAGACGTAGCTATGCGTACCAGCGCTTGTGCGATCATCCGCAAGGGTTGCTACGAGCTGACCGGTGACGTTGTACACGGCAACCGTCAGATCCGCAGCTTCAGGCAGTGCAATTGAGATCGCAGTTGTCGGGTTGAACGGGTTCGGATAAGCCGCGGTCATCCGATAGTCAGACGGCAACGAACCATCATCCGCTATTGCTTTGTCGCCGTAGAACGGTGACAGATCACCACCCGAGATAAACGTGTCACCATCGATATTGAAGTCACCGCCAGTTGCCACAGCGCCCTTGGTGAATCCGAAACTGTCAGTCCACAGCACGGTATCTGCCTGCAGCACATTTGCAACGAAAGTGTAGTCACCATTCGGCGCGAACGGATTCACAGCCAGATTCAAGCTGCTGACCTCGATATCCATCAACGGGAAAAGCGTAAACGGAACTTGCAGCAGCGGCCCTACTGTGTTTCCATTCGGAATAACGACTTCCGTCTGGTAGACGAGGCCGGGCATGTAATCCGTTGTAGCGTTGGTCACCTGCGCACCATAGACAACATAGCCGCCCATACCCGGAACGGTGGTATGCTGTGGAGTAAGGACTAATCCGGATTCCTGGCCCTGCACATGAATCACATTCGACATCGGTCCGACAGCTACACCGAACTCATCCATCGGCTCCACTTGGAACCAGTACGGCTGCATGGCAAAGATGCCATCAACAAAGTAGACGCCGTCAACTGTATTGCCAACATTCACCATGTTGCCTTCTTCGAGTCCGACGTACACATCGTACGAGGTGATCTCCGCTTCATGGCCGAACCAGTTCGCATACAGCTCAATCGTGTCAAAAGCAGGATCGTAAACATGACTCAGATACGGCTCATTCGCAGGCGTGAAAGTATCGGACTTATGCCAGCGCCAGGTTTTGGGAGTTACACCAACCGGGTAAGGTGACTGGTAGATCTTGATTTCCCAGATGGTGTTGCCCAATGTGTCTACTTCTGTAGCACTGACTGTTGGTCGGTTGTTCCAGCTTGTACTCATGCTCGTCGTTGCACCGCCCCAGCCGATCAGAAGTTTTTCGTCTTCAACCAGGCGAGTTGAACCGGTGACCTTGGTGGCGAATTCGTCCGGATGGTAGTAGTAGAACGTGAGATCCGCGGTGCGATTCGGGATGTCAAGTTCGTAGACACGTCCGTAGGCACGGGCGGCTAAGGGCTCTTCGTGGTCTTTGCCGTTGTCGAAGAACGTGAGCGTTGTGCCATTATCCATCAAGAATGCATCGTGGCCTCGGATGAACGACATGCCCACATCTTCGGGAAGATCGAGGCTGGTCGTGAATGTAAAGTCTGCGACTTCACCTTCAACACCCCAGCCGCCGATACCCCAGGCGACGTTTCCTGTAGCGCGGTCAATCAGGAAAATCGTGTTCGCTACACGAGCGTGGCAAAGAATGTCACCGTTATCCAGAACCTGGAACGAGTTGATGTGCAGGTGAGTGAAGTCCGGTTCCAGCAGTTCTTCAGGATCATTTCGGCATTCGTAAATCAGTTGATCGACATGATCGTGGCCATACCAGGCCCAGAGCAGGTTGCCATCGGCATCCCACTGCTGAATGGCATTACTCTTTACCATGCAGTTCGGATCGCCACCGATGCCGGACATGTCGACTTCTCGTTCATCGTCCCAGAGATAGTAGGTCGTACCATCATCTTCGAACCAGACGCCATGCCACTTGGCGGTGCAGGTTTCGACGTATGGGTTGTCATTGTACAATGTGTCTATGACCGTATACCCAGAATCCAGAATAAAATACTCGTAGAGAGTTTTATCAGGATTTCGGTAGCACATTGCGTACTTGCCGTTGGTGTAATGAATGTTGGTGTCGAAGAAACGTTCCGTCTCTTCCGTGAAGTACCACATCAGGTTGCCACGCGGATCCATGATGAACGCGTATGGACGTTGGACGTCTTTCGACGGTGTCAACGTCATGGCCGAACTAAGGTAGTAACCCATGTTGGTGGGATCGTTGTCCTGAATCTCATAAGCCATGAAATCGCTTGGAATCGCAATGTCGATCGCCTGTGCTGAAGACGCACACAGCAAAACTGACAACGCAATCGCGAAAATTAGCATGCTAAAAACCTTCATTTCTCTCTCCCTCGTTTGTCCTGGAGTACCAATCTATGGTTTGTCTTGTTCTTTATCGTATAAGCATCACTTTCTGTAATTCGCTTGTTTTTCTGGATCCTTGGTTTTTACGAGATACAATCCGCCGGCCAGGTTTGACGCGTAAAACGTTAAGTGGTTTTCGCCGATGGTGTGTTCGTAGATGTTACTGGGGAGCGTGATGTCAATCGCCACAGAAGATGACGCTGACAGGAAGAAGATCAGAACAACCAATCCTAAGACAATAAGTGACGCCCTTCTCATACATCCTCCCACGCTACAGCATTCACATATCAAATGCGAACGCTGCGAGAATAAAAGATAGGGTCGAAAAAGTGGAAATCGCAGGTGTATTTGCGTTTTTCGTAATTATTTCACGTATTCAGAGAGACGAAGCTGAGTGCTATCGCTTCACTTTTCAATTACTTAATTATCAAGATTTTTCGTAAACAGGTCGTTTCCCCTGGAACGATAGCACGAACGAAATAGAGACCGCTTGCCAGCCCCGATCCATCAAAGGATATCGCGTGCGATCCTGCTGTATAGGTGCCATTAGCGAGCATGGCAACCTCACGGCCTAGAACATCGTGAACGCTAACTTGCAACAATGAAGCGTGAGGTAGCGAAATCGTAAGAGTTGTCGATGCGTTGAATGGATTTGGATACGCAGCCCCCAGCGAGAACTCGCCAGGTGATTCTGAATTCGCTTCGGTTTCTTCTCGGATTGGTCCACTAATAAACAGCTCATCACTGGATATCCAGTCGGAGAGGTTGAGCTCTTTTAGCCCGTCTATTTCAGCAGCCCCCTGCTTGGCGAACTCGAATCGGTCTGTTGCCGGAGTGCCACCACCAACCTGCTGCACTGATCCCTTGAAGACGTAATACCCTGCCGGCGCATATGCAGGAACCTCCAAGGTCATTCCGTTCACAGTCTGGGTCGTGTTCGGCTGCATGGTGAAATATATCTGCGACAGTGGACCATATTCATTCCCGTTGGGCAGGTCAACATGTGTGCGATAGATCAGTGTTTCCGGCTGGTCACCAACGAGGGTGAATGAAGCGTTGTACACAATGGTCCCGCCAGCAGCAGGAACGAGTTGGACAACTGGATCCAGATCCAGATGAGTCATCTGAATCATCACATCTATTACATTTGACGGTGGACCTATCGGATCGCCACCGCCGTTGATCGGAATGACCTGGCACCAGTATGTCTGCATCGGGTCCAGTCCGACCATCGTATATACGCCGGTCTGAGTTGTTCCTACCAACTGCAACGTGTTTTCGGTCAAACCGACATACACCTGGTATCCGTCAACCTCACCTTCATGACCGAACCAGTTTGCATACAATTCGATTGAATTGTCTGTCGCGTCCGAGACTTCGCTCAGGTAGGGTTCAAGCGCCTGGTTCAAGTGATCCAGCTTATACCAACGGTACGTGTCAGGCACTTCCCCGACACCAATCGAATTACTGTACAAACGGATTTCCCAGACGAGTTCGTCAGCGGCAGTGACTTCGGTTGCGTTTATGGTTGGCTCACGTGGACCCATGCCACCACCCCACCCGATCAAACGCTTGTCGTCGGCGGAGATGCGCAACGAACCCTGGCTGGGACTGTAGAAATCGTCAGGGTGGTAGTAATACCAGGTTAATTCAGCCGTCATGGAGTTGAAATCCATCAGGTATTCACGTCCATACGCCCGTTTAGGCGTATGCTGTCGACCGTTGTCAAACAGAGATAAACGGTTGTCCGAATAGAGATGAGCGTCGTGAGCAGGAAAGAAACCGATGTCTACGTCGGGTGGGAGCTCGAGATCGGTGATCGCTTCGAATTCGTTCAGATCACCGCCGAGTAACCACTCGATGTTACCTGTCGCACGGTCGATCTGGAATATGACATTCATGCCTAAACCGTTCACAATCAAGTCGCCATCGTCCAGTACCTGGACCGAATTGACATGCAAATGTTCAAACTTGGCAAGGAGGAGAGATAACTGGTTTGTACGCGCAGTGTAGGGCAACTGATCCACATGATCAACGCTGCGCCATTCCCACAGGAAATTACCATCAAGATCCCATTGCTGAATGGTCGCATGGTTGACGATTGCATCTGGCTGACCACCTTCAACCCACAAGCTCATGTCGACCTCTACCGGGTCATACCATAACGTGTACAGGTTTCCGTTGCTATCGATCCGGACCTCATGCATATCCATGCTCATGCTCGGACGGAAAGGATTCTCACGCGGGATCACATCGCATATCGAATACTGTTCGTCGAAGATCATCAGCTCCATGTTGTCCGAGCCAGAGCCGCCGCGAACGATGACCATCAGTTCCTCGCCGGAGATGTGGGAGAAATACTGATGCTCAATGTGATCAGTGTAATACCAGGCGACATTTCCACGTGCATCGAGGATAAATGCATACGGTCGCACCACCTGCGGGGGAGGAGTAACGGTCTGTCCGGAACAATAATAATAGCCTTGATTTGTGGGATCATTGTCAATCAGATCAAACGCCGGAAAATCGCGAGGGACAGCCACATCAATTGCAAAACCAGGCAGATTGAATACGACGGCAAAAATCGCGGCGGAGAGGGATATGAAGAGAGAGCGGAACATATTGTCCTCCTGTAACATTGTTCTCATTTGAGTTTCAGATATATCGACTACACACTCAGCCTTAAATATTTGCCTGGGATACAGGTAACTCCCGAGAACGAGCTCAATCATCTCATTTGAACTGCAACAGCTTGAAAACTACCGACTGTTCGGAAGATATTCCGGTAGGTTCTGACCTTGTTTTGTTGTTGTTT
>CAZKGR010000044.1:0-20276 GCA_964552465.1 uncultured bacterium | reverse complement strand
TTCGCCCTTCATCTTTCAACTTGTTAAAATAAGTAAATATGTGCTCGTAGAAATCCATCTTGTAGTCAAGCCGTTCTTTGCGGGCTTTGCCGTTAGGGAAGTAGACATTGGCAATGAGCAGCTTTCCATCGAGGTGCTCAGTGATCACCATCCGACCTTCGCTGTCGAATCGGTCGCCGTCATCGAAGCCGACTTGCACTGACTTCGGTTCGACAAGGCTGAATGTACCTACACCGCTATAGCCCTTCTTTTCCGCCTGTGCAAATGCTGAGAAGTAGCCCTGCGGATTGAGTTGATCTGTCGTCAGTTGTTCAGGCCAGGACTTGGTTTCCTGAATGCAGGTCACATCCGGCTGCTCCTGCTCAAGCCACTCCTGAAAGTTCTTCTTCCAGACGGCGCGATAGCCGTTCACGTTCCATGATGCGATGCGCATGTGCTTAGTCTTTCGTCTCTCGTCTCTCGTCTATAATGGAAAGACTTGGATTGTTTCAATCAGCTTTCTTCTTACTTCGGTAGGATCGTATCAATCCATACAAAATCTGAACAGTTCGCTGGGAAAGGTCACTGACCTCACTGTCACGATCCATTGGCAGATAATCAAGTCTACTTGCTAAAGATAGCTGGTAATCCAACTCTTGTGCTGATCCCAAAGCGATGTCCAGAAAACGTAGAAAATCGGCTTGGGATTCTCGGCAACAACCTTCCACAATGTTTGAGGGTACAGAGACCGCTGCACGTCTCATTTGTGATGTCAAACCAAAGAGCTCTTCTCTGGGAAAGTTCTTTGTAATCTGATATATGCTGATCGCCAACTCATCAGCGACTTGAAAAGCCTTGAGATTTCTGTGATCTCGCATGATTCAATCCCTTTCGTAGCCTGATAACGGTTGTTGTTCAGCTCTGGCGATGAAAAATGAGTGATCTACAATAGTCGAGAGACGAGAGACGAATTCCGATAGACGAGTCTTCAGCGAAGACTCGTCAGCTGCCGCCCGCCATCAGTCGGCAGATTCACACCTGTAATCCATTCAGTCTTGTCGCTGAGCAACCACTCGATAGCTTCTGCGATCTCCTCGGCCTTACCGGGACGTCCGAGCGGATGTGTGTCTTTACACCGTTCGAGGAATGCCGCGTAGGACGCATCATCCATCCCGCCACGTTTGTGCAGCTCGGTTACCACGACTCCCGGATTGACTCCGTTGACTCGCACGCCATATGGTGCTCCATCTAGCGCCGCACATCGAACCATGTGATCAACTGCTGCCTTCGTGACACAGTAGGTGAGCAGATTAGCAGACGCACGAAGCCCGGTTGCGCTGCTGACCAGTACAGCAGAGCCTTTAGTCTCCTTGAGATCTTCCCAGCATGCTTTCAGAATTCTCCAGCTCGCGTGCACGTTCGTGTTCATCATGCTATTGAAACCGTCATCGGTTTCATTGTCCATGCCACCTACACCAATCACGCCTGCCGCATGAACGAGTCCGCTGATTGGACCATCCAGAGAGGCTTGTTTGTGAATATCATAGGCAGCTTGCGGCTCAGACAGATCGCCCGTAATGATCTTGGATGCAATCCTATCGTCCATCAATTTGTCGAGCACTGCTTCTTTCCGGCCTGTGGCGACGACATCGTAACCACGTTGATTGAGGAGGATGGCAGACGCTTTGCCAATGCCGGAGGTGGCTCCCGTGACGAGCACTTTGCGTTTCATGGATGCGTCCCTATTTGGTTATGTGAGTACATCGCTGTTGACCTGTTGCTGACATGTGCGTACGTTTCGGTCTGGTTAACGGGAAACGACGATGCCTGAAAAAGCAAAGAAAATCTACAAACGTAAGAAGAACAAGCCCATATGGATTCGCGCGAATGACTACAAGCGGATCGAAGGGGCGAACTACATAGTTAAACGTAACGAGTTCGGGGCGGCAACGTACGTTGTTGGCAAATCAACCCGCAAGCTATCCACTCCGAAAGAGGTGGAATATGCGCTTACGCAAGGGCACCTCGTTGCGGTCTGGGCTGGAAAACACTTTCGTTACACTCGAATTACTCCAGAGGTGGGACGCGAAGTGCTTGATCTGATCTGGAAATTCGATGATCGCCGGGGGATTCCACGTCCAGAAGTCAGCGATTACGATAAAGAATCGTTTGATATCTGATTTCAAATTTCCTCTTGCTGTTCGTTTCAAGTGGCTCAACTCTTCAGACCTAACCTGAATAGCAACGAGATCATTGTGCCTGAACAAGCCATCTCAATTCTGACCAGCATCAATGCTACTCCAGAAGCTGTCGTGCGGTCATTGATGTCGCTCCGTCAAACATCATCTCCAATTGCGTACTTGCATGGCCCCGGTGAAGAACCGCCGCGTGGCCCGGATGTTCAAGCTATTGAAACTGAGGTCACAACACTCGGTGCGATGCTCGAAATCGTCCGAGCACAGGTTAAATCCGACTTGTATGTGTGGATTCCACCTGGTGTTGAGGTTGAGAAACACGCCATTCAAGCCTTTATCGACACGCGTCAAGACCAACCAGAAGCGGCACTTATTGTTTCAGATTATAAAGTTCAAGACCGACCAGTGGAAATCCATCCTCTTTCCGGAGATTTAACTGAGCGCGAAGATTTCGGAGCGGTTTGGGGGATTCCCGAGTCCTTCCTGCAATTGATCGGTGGAGCCGATGAATCGTTGAAATACACTACGTTTTATGATCTACGCTTGAAACTAATGGAGAAGGGTCCAGTCATACGCATCGCAACTCCGATGCATAGCATTTCCTCACCGGAAGGTGAATCGAAAATTGATGAAAATGTGCTGTTTTACCCAGGTGGTGGGGCGTTTGGTGGGTTCAGCTACCTGTTCATGGATGAGGAGGAAGAAGCAGAGACAGAGCGGGTATTCTACGACTTCCTACATCGGCGAAACGCGCTTTTGGATCTTCCTGAGAATATTGCCCCGCGAAGCCCATTGGTGGATGGAAACCCAATTGTCAGTGTCGTGATTCCGGTGTACAACCGTGCACGTCTGCTTGCGAAAGCGCTGGACTCGGTGTTGGCGGGCACGTTACAAAACTTTGAAGTGATCGTCGTTGACAATGCATCTCGTGACAACAGCCGTGAGGTCGCAGAGGAATATGCTGCGAACGATTCACGGATACGTGTACTCGCCAGTGAAGTGAATCTAATCGCGCTCGCGTTGAACATGGGAGTTGCAGCCGCACGTGGACGATACATCGCCCAACTTGATAGCGATGATGAATACGTACCGCACACGTTGCAGACTATGGTTGAACATCTGGAATCCCACCCAAAATGCGGGCTCGCAATCAGCTATTATGAGTTGATGGACGAGGCAGGAACTACTCTCACCGACTTCGGTATCATCAAACATCTCGAGTATAACTTAAACAACATTTTGCGAGTGGATGGAGCGGGAGCGTTACGCTGTTGGAGTAAAGCGGTGATCGAGGAGATGGGTGGATTTAACGTGGATGATTTCCCCAACTACGGTGAAGATTACGACCTCGTGCTGCGTGTCTCTGAGAAGTATCAGGTTGATCGTGTGCACGATGTGCTGTATCGCTATCGCCGCCATCCGGACAATACTGATGCCCTCCGTCTGCCAAAAGACAAGATTGAAGCGAAGACGTTCGCACGCACACGTGCTATTGAGCGGCGTCGTAAGCTGAACGGATCCCGATTGTGAATGATCCAGCGGCAGTACATGTTCTCGGCGTAGATGCTGGAGGAACGAAAACCCAGATTGTTCTGTCCAACCCGGACCGGCATGATATGGGGATGGAAATTGCCGGATCTTTCAACTTTCGTCAAGACAAACCTGAAAAACTCCGCGACTTGATTCGCGTTGCCTTCAAGAACCTGATTCCTTCTAGCCAGTTGCACAAATTAACTGTCCGAGCAATCGCCGTTGGTGCCGCAGGAGTCGGAACTTCCGAAGAGCGCGAGATCGTACGCAAGGTGATTCAGTCACAGTTCAAGCTGAGCCATGTATACGTGCATCATGATGCGTTCATCGCACATCACGGAGCGTTTGAGGGTGAGGCCGGAGTGATGGTCACATCTGGTACCGGATCCATAGCATATGGCCGAAATCACGATGGTGAAGAGACGCGTGCGGGTGGATGGGGATGGTTGCTCGGCGATGAAGGTAGCGGGTGGTGGATAGCACGTGGGGCCGTTCGGGCAGCACTCGCCCAGTGGGAGGGCTCAGGACCGGAAACGCGCATTACAGAATTCCTGACTGACACCTTTCAGGTCGAGGATGCATACGATCTTATACCGAGGATTTACGCTGACGAGATAGAACGATCAGATCTCATACCACTTGTTGAGCAACTCGCAGATATAGCACGTGATGGTGATGACGTGGCGTCAAAACTGTTCATACTCGCTGGCGGAGAAATTGCCGCATTAGCCTTGAGTTGTGCAAAGCAGTTGAACATTCCGTTGGGCGAATTAAAGGTCACGCTTATGGGTGGAGTCGCGACTGGAGCAATGGATCTCATCGCACCGGGAATTCTGGCAGCTTGGGAAGCTGATGTGGACTGTCAGGAAGAAGGATCTCCCAGAATCGTTGAACCTGTAATGGATGCGGTTCATGGAGCTGTCCACTGGGGACGCAGCCAACTCATTCATCGATCATACGCATAAACTCAAGGCCTGTCATCCTGAACGAAGTGAAGGATCTCGGGGTTTTCATTTGTCCGGAGAATCTGAATGCAGCTCGCGAAACGTGTGCAAAACCTACCCGCCTATCTGTTTGCCAGCTTGGAAGCCAAGGCGTCTGAACTACGGGCCCAGGGCGTAGATCTGATCGATCTCGGCATCGCAGACCCTGACCTGCCAGCAGTTCCAATTGTCAGAGAAAGTTTGATTCGACATTTGAACGATTCCGACGCTCACCAATATCCGACGAGCAAAGGTGATCCGGAAGTTCGCAAAGCTGTTGCGGTGTGGTTAAAAGGACGATTTGGCGTGGAAGTAGATCCAGGTAGCGAGATCTGTATCACAATGGGCTCGAAGGAAGGACTGGCCAACCTGTCCCGAGCATATGTTGAACCAGGACGTTTTGTCGCCGCGACCGACCCTGGCTATCCCGTTTATGCGAATGCTGGTGCGATTCTCAACGACGGTGAATTTAAAGCGATACCAATAACGCCGGAGAACGGTTTTCTCCCTGATCTTTCACTTGCGGAAGGGGCAAGCCTGCTGTACTTGAACTATCCGAACAATCCTACTGGCGCTGTTGCGCCGGAATCATTCTATCGTGAACTCGGCGAATTCGCGGACATGCATCCAGAAACGCTTGTCGTCATGGATGCCGCCTACTGCGAACTTAATTTTCACCCGCCACGCCCGCCTTCTCTTCTTCAATTCAGCAGGAATGTGATCGAATTCCACAGCCTCTCAAAGATGATGAATGTGACCGGTTATCGAATCGGTTTTGCTGTGGGTAGATCGGATGCGATTGCTGCACTGACAAAGGTTAAGACCCAGTTGGATAGCGGGGCGCCGGTGTTTATCCAACGTGCGATGGCCGACACCCTCGCAACGTATAATGGTGCTCAACCGCCTGATGACGCGCTCCGTTCACACGAAGAATACGGTCGCCGCAAAGCACTGATGGAAAATGGATTGAAGGATGTTCCAGGGGTGCAAGAGGTCTACCCTAGCCCAGCTACCTTCTTCGTCTGGGTGAAGGTTGAGGATGATGTAGCGTTTGTTGAGCAGGCGATGGAAAAGGGTGTGATCCTGACACCGGGGCGCGGATTCGGTGAGGCTGGAAAGGATTATGTTCGAGCTGCGGTTACTGCGCCCAGCGATAAGATTCGTCAAGCACTGGATAGACTCAAAATCTGATTCTCAGATGCATAGGTTATCCGTCTTCGCGAACTTTTTCAGTATCGCTCTTTGAAGCTATTTTCATACGATTATCAAATGCAAACAGCCCGATCACGGCAAAGAGAAACACAGCAGCTCCCATCGTCAGCATGCGTCGCACGTCAATAAAAGGTGTTGCTAGCTCTCCCGAAGTAAACTCGGTCTTGCGGTCGCCCGGTTCGGACAGTGATGAGGGAACGATCTTAATTGGGACGTACTCGGCGGCTATTTCACCAGTGACCAGTGAGTCAGCCATTGATTCTGGCGGGTTGAAAATGGGTGCGAACCCTGCCGAACTGCCATCCAGGTATCGCCACGGCGGAACAATGGCGATCAGGAAGAAGATGGCGAGCGTGCAAGCGATCACCAAAGCTTGTTTGCGGTTTAAAAGCTGGATAGGTTCGTACCCTTGTTAACTGGTTGTTCGACCTGTTCGCAAGTTGATTTCAGATGTATTGATCCACCGCCGGTGGATCAGCAGCCACCTGCTCACGTAAATCCACCGGTCGGAATGGAAGGTGCCGGAGTAGTGGAGAGGCCAGTTTTATTGCCACCGGTCCACGCTGAACCACCACCCATCTGACGATTGGATGGAGCGCCACAGTCAGGGCAGTTTTTAGGGCTGTCATCACTGATGGAATGGAACAGGTTAAAGCGCAGCTCGCAATCAGAACAAACGTACGTGTATGTCGGCATGATGTCTTTTAGGTTGTTTCCATGTATGAGATAGCAGCATTACAAAGCGGCTTGCTGTTGGTCTGATGCGTTGACCATGATAAGGATGCGAACGAAACGAGAGTTCAGATATAGGTCTCACAGGGCCTAGAGAGCAATGAGAAACCTAGTGGATTGAGGAGCGTAAGTCCACCTCACTCCACTAAGCGTTTGAATCTCCGCTGTTCCAAACCCTATTTTACTACACTGTACATTTAACGTCAGCACGCCTGTCGGCGTGTTCGCACTAGCATAAAACGAGGGTGCCTGTGCACCTTAGCGGTCTCGAAATTCACGGCTTCAAATCCTTCCCCAACAAAATCAAACTGGCTTTCGCCCCGGGAGTTATGGCGATCGTCGGTCCTAATGGTTGTGGTAAAACAAACATCGTCGATGCTGTCCGTTGGGTACTTGGTGAGCAACGCTCAACGGTCCTGCGCAGTGAGAAGATGGAGCACGTCATCTTCGCCGGATCGTTACGACAAAAATCATCGCCAAAAGCTGAAGTGACACTAATCCTCGAAAATGACCAGGGGATTCTGCCCGAAGAATACACCGAACTGGCTATCACCCGCCGCCTGACCCGTGATGGCGATTCCGACTACCAGATCAACCGGCGTGCACGTCGACTAAAGGATATTCGCAGTCTGTTTGCCGATACGGGTCTTGGACCGGACAGCTATAGCATCATCGAGCTGAAGATGGTCGAAACCATCTTGTCTGCAAAAACTGATGAGCGCCGTCGATTGTTTGAAGAAGCTGCCGGTGTAACCAACTACAAAGCTCGACTGAAGACCACTCGTTACCGGTTGAAGGAAACACATTCCGACCTCATCAGGCTCACCGACCTGCTCAATGAAGTCACCTCGCGACGGAATTCGCTCAAACGCCAGGTGAATAAAGCTCGTCGGTATCGTCATCTACGTGAAGCGTTGCGCGTAATCGAGCTGAAGGCTTCTTCAGCCGAAATCCAAGAGCTGCGCGGCAAGATTGGACCGCTGGATCAACTCTTGGAAAAGGATCGCGTCCATCGGGATGAACTGCTGGCAAAGCTGGAACGGGATGGTCGAATCCAGCACGAGTTGCACGGCAAACTGTCCGCAATGGAAGACTCATTGCAGGTGTTGGGCAATGAGAAAGCTCTAGCTTCCGAACGAGTTACAGCTGCGCGAAGTGAAATTCAGGTTCTTGAAGAACGTATTCGAACTGGTCGCAGTCGCAGTGAGCAACGGGACGAGGAGGAGGAAACCCTTTCCCAGCGTCTCGTTAACATCGGTGAAGAGCTTCGCAAACTGGCGAACGAGGACGAACGTGCAACTGACCGCTCGCGTGAGATTGAGCAACGCTTGGAAGGAATGCGTGAATCGTGGGACGATCTACAAGATCGAGTCCGTGCTCATACCACCCGACGCGACAATGCCGAACAGGAACGGGTAAAAGCTGAACGTGTCCAGGCAGGTGTTGAGAACGATCTGAAACAATCTCAAATCCGTCTTGACAGTATTGAAACCCGCCTTACCGATCGGGACGATAAAGCAATTCCGGAGACGCCTGAATCTCCTGAAGAAGCACGTTCTACACTTGAGAAGCTTCAAGGCGACTTGACCACGGCTGAAACTGATCTCTCCGATGCCCGGTCCAACGAAGAGACCGTGCGTACTGAGCTAGGTGAATCTGAGAAGAATGCCGTTGGATTGGCACGCGACCTCAACAGTGCACGTGAACGCGTAGAATTCCTGCAGCGCATTGTGGAGGGTGGAGTTGGGCGTTCGGAAGCTGTACAGGCGTTACTAACTACTGACTTGGACGATGTGTACGGACGTCTCGGCGATGCTGTTGTTGTCAAGGATGAAAGCGCCCGTGTAGCAGTCGCAGCAGCGCTCGAACCGTGGGCGGATGCCATTGTAATGGCGCAGGGCAGCCTTTCGACTGCGATCGAATTCTTGCAGGGGCAGGATACTGGGCGAGCGAGCCTGGCTGCGTACTCGTCTGGCAAGCAAAAGTCGGTCAAGTTTGCAGCCGGTAAGAATGTTACCCCATTGACCGATGTGGTCAAAACAAGTGGCGAGGCTGGCGATGTTGCGCACTCACATTTGGCAAAATACGGATTAGTTGTTGACTTGAACACATTGCTCGAACTCGCGACCGAAGCGTTGGGGAAATACGGGTTGGTCACACCAGAAGGTTGCGTGTTGCATCCGGACGGTTCCATCTCGGCTGGACGAGCGAGTGTGGATGATCTCGGCGCACGTAGTCTGCTTGAGGATGCAACGAAGCTGTGTGCTGACTTGGATCGTGCGCACGAGGCGATGCAGGCGGAGTTGATAACGATTCGTGAACAGGCGAATGGTGCTCGCAATGAGCGAGATACCGCCGCTGAAGATAGGAATCGACTGCGAGAAGGTGTGCGTGCCCAGGAATCTATCCTGCGTCAGAAAGAAATCGCTTGGCAGACCTTTGAAGCCGAGCAGACACGAGCAAAGGACCATCACCAACGATTGCAGTTGGAACGGGATGATCTGACGCAACGGATTTCCAAATTAAAGCTCGAGTTAAAGTCGGCAGCAACTGCATTGAAGTCGGCTAACGAGCAATACGATGAGATTCGTGAGCAAGGCGAGGATCGCAAGCAGGAAAGCGAAGCACTGCGCACAGCACGTGACCAGTTACGTGAGAAACAGGTCGAAGCGTCATCTGCATTGGCGCGGATTCGAGGTGAGCTGACACGTCAGCAATCGCTGCAACAAGAATATGAGCAACAGCTTGAACGGTTGCGTCAGGAACGCGAGACCGCAGGCGGCGCGCTAGAAGACGCGTTGGATCGACTTCGCCGCGTGAAAGCTGAGCTTACTGTTTTCGAAAAGGATGTTGAACAACAGAATGCAGCGTTTTCAAAACAGCGAAAAGAATACGAAGGATTGCTGCAAAAACGGTCTGAGATTGAAGGGATGATATCCAAGCGCCGTGAGGAACACACGCGCCTGGCAGACTCGATCCATAACCGTGAGCTGGAACAAAGAGACATGCTGAATCGGATCAACACAGTCCGTGAACGCATTCTTGAAGCCTATGAAATCGATCTGATGCAGAAAAAGCAGGAAGAGCTTCCACTGGCGGTCGAGGATGATAATCCATATATGGACAAAGCGCTGGGCGAATTGCGTGAAATGCTGCGTGAATTCGGTCCGGTAAACATGATGGCGCTGGAAGAATACGAAGTGGTTGACCGGCGTTGGCAGCAATTGTCAGAACAGAATGCCGACCTCGAACAAGCTGTTGCTACACTCGAGGACACAATTCAGGAAATTAACAGCATCGCCCGGAAACGGTTCCTTGAAACATTTGGGCGAGTTGAAGGCCATTTTGTCGGACTGTTCAGCCGCTTATTCGGTGGGGGAGAAGCAGCCTTGTCGCTGGGCGAGGGTGACCCATTGGAAGCTGGCATTCAGATTTACGCAAGCCCGCGCGGAAAGAAACTGTCGAGTATTGATCTGCTCTCCGGCGGAGAAAAGGCAATGACAGCCATCGCGTTGCTCTTTGCGTTGTACCTTGAAAAACCGTCACCGTTCTGCTTCCTTGACGAAGTGGACGCACCACTTGATGATGTCAATGTCGTGCGATTCAATCGCCTGCTGCGAGAGTTTACGGATCGAACACAGTTCCTCGTAGTGACACATAACAAACTCACTATGGAACGTGCGGACAGGCTTTACGGTGTGACGATGGAAGAAGAAGGGGTGTCCAAACTGATCGCCGTTGAGATCGGACAAACCGAGCGGGAAGAGGTGGATTCATGAAACTGAAGATGCGACTACTGTGTGCTGCCATCGCGTTGCTGGCCTTGATGCTCTCTGCGCCAACTACCTTTGCTCAAGAAACAACTATCGATGAACCGCAACGGAGCGAGCTGAAGTTCTTCACCGTAGATCATGCCGTATTCCGCTACGATGACGCTCGCTGCCAACTGGAAGTCTACGCTTTAATTGACCGCAGCTACCTGAACACTGAACCGATGCAGGACGGTTTGCAAGCCCGGTATGAAATAACGTTCCAGGTGCTGGATGGCGACAGCTTGCTGATTGGTGATTCGTGGGTAAGGACTGACTGGTCGGCTGACGAAACGGAACGAGAATACGGCCAGAAAATTCCGGAGCTGGTCAAGTACATGATCATACCTGGAGAGTACAGGCTGGCTGTTCGGGTTGTCGATATGGTTAGCAACACCTATTACGTGGAAGAATACCCAGTCGCAGTTCAGTCGTTTGATATGGAAAGCGTGCAGATCTCAGACCTGATCATGGCGTCGCAAATTGAGAAATCAGATGGAACTGCTGGCGAGTTTGAACACAATGGGCTGCTGGTTCTACCCAATGCAGAGCGCATGTTCGGTAGCACCAACCCGATGATTTATTACTATGTCGAGATCTATAATCTGACCCAGAACGACACCTCCACCTATTGGGTGGATCGAGCGATCTTGGATGACAGGGGCGCAATTCTGCGCCGCTTTGACCGCAAAATACACGATGTTCCCGGTTCTGATGTTGTTGATGTCGATGCGTTCAGCACAGCAACTCTGCGCACGGGTATTTACACCCTGCGGGTAGTTGCCACCGACATCGTGAGCGGAACGCAGGATACGGCTGACCGCACCTTCTGGGTGTATCGTCCGGGCGAAGAAGTCTCATTTGTACCGAGAGTGGATCCTGGATTCGATATCAATGCGTTGACGGATGAAGAGATTGAACTCGAGCTCAACGCCGTCCGTTATTTACTGAGTGATCGTGCCCGGAAAGCGACCAGGGAGTTGGAAGGACCAAGAGCCCAACGCGCATTCCTCGCACATTTCTGGGTGTCAAACGATCCGGATTCCACCACTGTGGTCAATGAGTTTCGCCAGGAATACATGCGCAGATTGCGTATCGCAAACGATCGATATGGTACCATCCAAAGAGAAGGTTGGAAAACGGATCGGGGACGTGTGCTCCTCATGCATGGTGAAGCTGACTACATCGACGACCACCCGTTCGACGCGACGGTCAATGGTGCGTGGCAGGTGTGGGAATACCATCAGGTGGAGGGAGGGGTGATCTACGTCTTCGTCGATCGCAACAACCTCAGTGAATACACGCAAGTTCATTCGACCAAAAAGGGTGAGGTGAACAATCCATATTGGTACGAAATTGAGTTTTCTCGCTGATCAATCAGGAAGCAACATCAGCAAAAGAACCTGGAAAATGCACCATGCTAATGATAGAAGTTCGAAATCTGTGCAAAACCTTCGAGGATCGCAAACGCGGTAAGATTCAAGCGGTGAAGGATGTCAGCTTTGATGTCCAGCAGGGTGAAATCTTTGGCTTGCTTGGAACCAATGGCGCTGGAAAAACAACTACGCTTCGAACGCTTGCCACTATCCTGCAACCAACATCGGGAACGGCAACTGTTACGGGCCATGATGTTATAGCTGAACCGGCAAAAGTGCGGGAACGCATCGGTTATCTGACCGGCGATACCAATTTGTACACCCGACTTACTCCACGAGAAATGCTCACTTACTACGCCAACCTGTTCAGCCTGAGCAAGATTGAGCGAGTCAACGCAATTGACCGAGTAAGTAGTCGGTTTGGCCTCGAAGAATTCATCGATACTAAGATAGGGAAACTGTCGACCGGGCAGCGGCAACGCACAAGCATTTCGCGTGCAGTTCTTCAACAACCGGAACTGATGATTTTCGACGAGCCTACTGCTGGACTTGATCCGATCAGCGCACGTCACATTACCGAATTCATCCGTGAAAGCCGACGAAGCGGCATAACCCTTCTGTTTTCTACCCACAACCTGCGTGAAGCAGAAAAACTGTGTGATCGGATCGCGATTATGCATGACGGAGAGATTCGCGCAACAGGAACATTGGCTGAAATCCTCCAGCAAACCGGTCAGGAAGATCTGGAGAAAGCGTTCTTCAGCCTCGCTGATCCGAATGGTGAAAGCATTTCCGCCGTCTGATTATTTCTTCTTTTTGATTCCTGCCTTGGAATTTTCGTCAATTTCGAAGTATACTCTCTACACGTACATAAAAACTCCAAGATCTCGCCGTTTCAGGCGCGCATCTTGCATACTTTTGTGCGGTCGAGCGCCTGCTGAGAATACGAACATCAGCAGAAACAAAGGGATTGACTGAATAACTAAGTTGAATCTCAATAGCTCAAAACCATCGATAACTATGCAGGAAATGCAGAGTTGGACGCATAAAACAGGTATATGAGAATGACACACAAAGTATATGAACCGTTCGAGGGAGGCTTCATGTCAGGGTTATTCCACTTTCAGAGCATGATGGCGTTCATCGTCATCCTGGTTGCATGCCCAGCAGCCAACGCGATCACCACCTGGTATGACGACCCATCGCAAATCATGAATGAGATTCATGATGGTCGTGATCTGGAAATGGTCGACATCGACAGTGACGGTGATCAGGATATCGTCTACACAGCTCGTTCCGATGAGTTCGGGAATGTTGTCCTCTTGGTCAACATCGGCGCAGAAGAGTTCGTTCCCGTCATTCTGGACGGGAATTTCGTAGGTGCCACGGATGCTACGTTGGGCGATCTTGACAGCGATGGCGATATCGATGTCGTGGTTACCGGAACTAACAGGGTAAAGTGGTACCAGAATAATGGCGGAAACCTGTTCACTGCTTCAACGATCAACGTGAATTCGTCCCAATCGTTCGCTGTGGATTTGGCAGACATGAACGCTGACGGTGAAATGGATGTCGTAGCCTGTTCATATGACAACGGCAACATCGTCTATTTCGCTAATGATGGCGAGGAAACATTCACCACCAATGTGATCACTGACCTGTGTGAAGGCGTGACCGACATCGACGCAGTCGACATTGACGAAGATGGTGATCTGGATGTGATCGCAGCCGCAAATGCGCTCGATGAATTGATATGGTATGAAAACGACGGCTTGTTGTCTTTCACTCCGAACGTGTTGGCAAACAGTCATGCCCAGATTCGCGGCATTGACACTGGTGATTTCGATGGCGACGGTGATCTCGATATCGGCGTGGCAGTAAATGGCGCCGATTCGTACCTGCTATATGAGAACGATGGATACGCCGTATTCACGCTTGTTGAACTGGATATCAGCTCGCCGGGTGCGTGGGATGTGCGCATGCATGACATTGACAATGACGGCGACGAAGACCTGTTCGCATGGGCCAATTTCAATCACGATATCTACTGGTATGAATATGACGTCAACGGTCTGTTCATGGAACATTCCATCGATAACGACCTCATCGGGTACATGGGTTTTGCTGTTGGCCAGATCAACGGCGATGATCTGCCTGACCTGGTCGGAATGGCTGTTAACCTGATGGACCAGCACGAGATCTTCTGGTGGTCTGCGTGTCAGAATGACGCTTGGACCGAACACGCCATTGACAATGGAATTCGAGGTGCGTCCGATGTGCAGGCTGGTGACTTTGATCTGGACGGTGACCTCGACCTCGTCGGGGCTGCAACAACGGGTGATCTGATTATCCTGTATGAGAATACAGGTAACCAGGTATTTGTCGAGAGTGAACTCGCCAATTTTGCCGGTTCGTACGCGTTGTGGGTTGAGGACATGAACGCTGACGGCTACCCGGATATCGTCTGCGCGTCCGGTGAGCACAATGACATCCGTCTGTACACCAACAACCTTGACATGACCTTTGTCGAGACTACCATTGACGGCAGTTTCGAACAGGCACGCTCGGTTCATGTGGCCGACATGGACAGCGATGGCGACATGGATATCGTTGGTGCTGCCCGCGCGGCGAACGACATATACTGGTACCGGAATCTTGGAGGGAATTACATCGGATATCCGATAGACACCGAGTTCGCCGGGGCCACAGATGCGGTCGGCGTTGACCTGAATCAGGACGGCTACACGGATGTCCTCGCCTGCGGGCAGATCATGGATGAGCTCGCGTGGTACCAGAATGATGGCACGCAGGAATTCACCAAGCACGTGATTGCCTCTGGTATGGATGGAATACGTTCCGCAGTTGCCGCAGATCTCGACGCTGATGGTGATTTGGACGTAGCCGCGACCATGTACAACGCCCACACAGTCGAATGGTGGGAGAATGATGGCAACCAGCAATTCACCAATCATCTGCTGGTGACCAATTTCAGAAATGCGTTTGATATAGTAGCTGCGGACCTCAGCGGCGACGGCGCTGTTGACCTGCTCATCTCAGCCGAAGAGGACGATTCCCTCGCCTGGCTGGAAAATGACGGGTTGGGCAACTTCGTGTTGAATCTGATCGACGGTGACTACGAACGTCCGCGCGGACTGTGCGTTGCCGACCTCAATGATGACGGACGTCCGGATGTGATCGCTTCCGCCAACCGTGAAAGTCAGGTCCAATGGTGGGAGAACCACTTCGCTGTAATTCCTGGACCGTTAACACTTACAGTCACACCAATCAATCCGCCAGTTATTGTGCCGGAGGACGGTGCGTTCGTACGGTTCGTGACATCATTCGTTCGTAATGGTCCAATGGGCACGTTTGATGCGTGGATCTCGATCACCAATCTTGCGACTAACAACGGCTTGAACACGTATTCATTTGAAGACATAGATCTCGAGCCCGGAACCTACCACTACCCGGTGAATCAGTATATCCCCGGCGTTGTACCCGGCGGAGATTATGAACTAGCTGTGAATGTTGGTGATTACCCGGATGTGATCTGGTTGTCCGATGGCTTCACCTTCCACAAAGCGGGAGGTGGCGGCTATGATGCGCCCGTGTTCGACAATGTCCGCCTGTGGCCTGCCAAAGGTATGATCGATGGTCAGGAGGGTGTGCAAGGCCCGTTTAGAAAACTTGCAAACGCGGCTGAGATTGACCAGCATACACCCATCGAATTCGCCTTAAGCGCGGCGTATCCGAACCCGTTCAACCCGACGACCTCGTTCGCTGTCGATCTGCCGGAATCGTCACTTTTGCAGGTGACGGTCTACAACATCAACGGGCAGCAGGTAGCAACCCTGGCCGATGGTTTGGTGGATGCCGGCACGCATCAGTTTACGTTCGACGCGTCAACGTTGACCAGCGGGCTGTACTTCATTCACGCGACTGTGCCGGGTGAGTTCTCGCAAGTCCGCAAAGTAACCTTGATGAAATAGATGTAGCCAGGGTTCGTGCAACCCGGGGTGTGGATGACCGCACAAGACATGTGGCCCGACTTGGACTTTGCCAAGTCGGGTTTCCTGGTGTTGTGGGTGGATGGATGGCGTTTGCCCCGACTGGGTGGCCCCAATTGCTACGTCAAGTGGGATTTCTCGTACATGGTTTATGATCCGACCTTTCACGTAAGTTCGGTCACGTAATCCCGGCTACTCAGAGTGAGAATTTATGTAATGGGTTCTTGTCTATCAGAGAATAGTCAGCTATGTTTTATATGTCTTGGAGATCAACATGGGGGAATGATGAGTAAGGATAGTGAAATACCCACACCGGCTCCACCATCATCAACTTCCTTCTCAGATCCACTTTCAAAACCTCAGACCTTGCGTGGCAGGACCATCGCCCTGCAAATCGTGCAATCGATGGTTGTTTTGCTCGGTATGGCCAGTATCGTAACGGGAATCTGGTACATCAGCTCCCTGATTCATGGCCAACAAGCAGAAATACCATTATTCTTCATGGATTCGTTGACCGAACACATATACTTCCTCACAGCTGTTACCTATATGTACGGGTTCTGGATATTATCACTCATCCCGTACTCCCTGTGGGTTCACCGTGCGAACAAAAACTGTCACGCACTTGGTGCTGAAGGAATGAAGCATACACCAGGCTGGGCAGTCGGTTGGACTTTTATCCCCATTGCCAATGTGATCAAACCCTACATGATCCTTGACGAAATCTGGAAGACTTCGAAAAATCCTCTAGATTGGGAGAAGCAGATTGGATCACATGTGGTAGGGTGGGGGTGGCTGTGCCTGATTATCGGTGGCATCCTGAACCGTGTTGCAGGACGTTATATGGACCAGGTATCCACCTACGACGGTTATATTTTAGTCGCAATCTGTTCGACACTTTCAGTCACACTCTTCACCATCTGCGGGACTTTGCTTATTATTTACTATGGTAAGGTGAGCAAGATCCAAACCGAGCATATGCGCAGCATTGGGTACTTCTAGATTGATGCTTAAAAGTATCAGTTGTAAATAAAACACCCCAGCCAGCGTTAACCGGCAGGGGGATTGTTGTAGAGTACCCGTCGGATTACCCATCAAACATCAACACCATGAAACCCGGGTTGCGAGACAACCCGGGCCACCCGTCCACAAGGATGTGATTACTTCGCCAGCTGCCGCAGAACCGTATGCAGAATGCCGCCGTTCTGGTAGTAGACCACCTCGACAGGCGTGTCCAGACGGACGGTCAGCTTGATTTCCTTCGAGCCCGTATCACCCTTGACGATCAGCGTTGCATCACAGCCCGGAGTCACCTCGTCCGGCAGGACGATATCATACGTCTCCTTGCCAGTGATGCCGAGTGATTCGTAGCTGTCACCATCCTTGAACTGCAGCGGCAGCACACCCATCCCGACCAGGTTGCTGCGGTGGATGCGTTCGTACGACTGCGTGACTACGGCTTTGACGCCGAGCAGATACGTGCCTTTCGCCGCCCAGTCACGGCTCGAACCTGTCCCGTATTCCTTGCCCGCAAATATCACCAGCGGCGTGTTCTCTTGTTTGTACTTGAGGGACGCATCGTAGATGAACATCTGCTCGTCAGTGGGCTGGTGACGGGTGATTCCGCCCTCAGTCCCCGGAGCGAGACGGTTCCGTAAACGGACATTCGCAAACGTTCCACGCACCATCACGCGGTCGTTCCCACGGCGGCTGCCATAGCTGTTGAACTGTGCCGGCTCGACGCCGTTTGAGGTCAGATAATCGGCAGCCGGTGAGCCACGCGAGATTACTCCCGCCGGGCTTATGTGGTCGGTGGTGATCGTGTCGCCCAGAAGCGCGAGGCAGCGCGCGTTCTTGATATCGGTCGCAGGCGGCAGATCGAGGGTCATGTCCACAAAGAACGGTGGTTCCTGGACATACGTGGACGCATCGTCCCACTGGTAGATATCACCGCTCGGCGGCTGGATCGCCTGCCAGTGTTCGGATCCGGACCAGACATTGCTGTACTGTTCGCGGTACATCTCCGGGGTGATGGCCGCGGCGACCGCGTCCTGTACTTCCTGCGTGGACGGCCAGATGTCACGCAGGTAAACCGGACCATCCGTACCTTCGCCGACGGGGTCATGGTCGAAGTCGATGTCCACACGTCCGGCCAGAGCATACACGACCACCAGCGGCGGGCTGGCGAGGTAGTTGGCCTTGGTATGCGGGCTGACCCGTCCCTCGAAATTGCGGTTACCGGACAGGACACTCGTCGCGACCAGATCACCCTGCTTGATCGCGTCAAGGACTGGATCCGGTAACGGACCGGAGTTGCCGATGCAGGTCGTGCAACCGTACCCGACGGTGTTGAAGTTCAGCGCGTC
Source organism: uncultured bacterium (assembly GCA_964552465.1). Taxonomy (GTDB): domain Bacteria; phylum Electryoneota; class Electryoneia; order Electryoneales; family Electryoneaceae; genus BMS3BBIN04. The sequence goes on along the minus strand of CAZKGR010000044.1, from coordinate 2,087 downwards.
GAGTGGCTTGTCGAGTCCGGCCTGACGCAGGTATTCCGTGACCACCTGCGATCCCGGCGCGAGGCTGGTCTTCACATACGGATGGACCTTCATCCCCAATTCGACCGCCTTCTTTGCGACCAGACCAGCACCAATCAGCACACTCGGGTTGCTGGTATTCGTGCACGATGTAATCGCCGCGATGACCAGGCTGCCGTGCTTGAGTTCGACCTGGTAATCGCCCTGCTTGTATGTACCAGTGTTGCCGAGCTGATCCTCGGACAGGCCGATACCCTGCACGCCTGCCGGGGCGGTCAGTTGCTCTTCAAACGTCGGCTTCATCCGCTTGAGCGTGATGCGGTCGGCGGGACGTTTCGGTCCGGCCAACGCAGGCTCGATGGTGCTCAGGTCCAGCTCGATGACATCAGTGAACTCCGGTTCCGGCGCATCGTCGGTGCGGAACAGCATGTTCGCCTTGCAGTACGCTTCCGTGCGGTCAGCTTCCTCGTCACGGCCTGTGAAACGCAGGTACCGCAACGTTTCCTCGTCAACGGGGAAGAAGCCCATGGTTGCACCGTATTCCGGCGCCATGTTCGAGATCGTTGCCCGGTCGGACAGGCTCAGCTTGTTCGCGCCCGGTCCGAAGAACTCGACGAATTTGCCGACAACGCCGTACTTACGCAGCGCTTCGGTTGCGGCGAGGACGACGTCCGTGGCGGTGATGCCGTCATGGACTGATCCCACCAGGCGCATGCCGATAACATCCGGCGCGAGCATGTAGATCGGTTGACCGAGCATGATCGCTTCGGCCTCTATACCGCCAACGCCCCAACCGACAACGCCCAGCGCGTCGATCATGGTCGTGTGAGAATCCGTGCCGACGAGACTGTCGGGGAGGAGGGTAGCTTCACCGTCATGGTCGAGCTGATGCACCACCTTCGCGAGATATTCGAGGTTCACCTGGTGGACGATACCCGTCGCTGGCGGGACGACGCGGAAGTTGTCGAACGCGCTAGCGCCCCATTTCAGGAACTCGTAACGTTCGTTGTTACGTTCGAACTCCTTGGCCTCGTTCTTCTGCATCGCGTCCGGGGTGCCGAAGTAATCGACCTGCACGCTGTGGTCAATCACCAGATCGACAGGCACCTGCGGATTGATCTTTTTCGGATCACCGCCCATCCGTTGCATCGCGGAACGTAAGGCTGCCAGATCAACAACCGCCGGAACGCCGGTGAAGTCCTGCAAAATGACACGGGCCGGCTTGAACGGTATCTCACCACGATCAGTCGCCTTAGCGTCCCAAGCAGCCAGCGCCTTGATGTGGTCGTTGGTGACGATGAAGTCGTCGTTGTTGCGCAGCACGGCTTCGAGCAGCACACGGATCGAGTACGGCAGCTTGGACACTGCGCCGAGTCCCGCTTCTTCCAGTGCGGCGAGACGCCAGTACGCGATGTCGCCAGTCTTCAATTTGAGGGTGGATTTCGCCCCGAACGGGTCTTTGTATACGCCAGCCATGAGTCGCTCCTCCGCGTTGCAGGTATGTTTGGGTTCGGAAGATACAGCGGGCGGTTCAACTCGTCAATGTTGCCCCAGAGAGCGCTCGGTGGTGGGGGGGGTGTGTGTAGCCCGGCAGCTCCGTGTGCCGGGGAGACGGAGCGAACTAAGCAGCACTTTGCCGGAGAGTATTGCCTTGTGGGTGGCCCGTGCCAACCGACTGCTTAGCTGTGATCAAATCAGATTACGTGCCCAGCTAGCACATCAAACCCCATACGGCCAAATGTGCTTTGCACTTTCGAACAGCTTTTCACTACGGACTTTTATGGCAACTTCATCCCAAGTTTCAATATCTTCTTGGAAATAATGATTTAGAGAGAGCGTGCAATATTTTAATATTTCCGGCTTTTTGTTGCCAAATGCCATATTTGATATTGCGGAGTTAAGTGGCTGCGTAAGAAGCGTTAAATTACCAAATGTATGTTTCATTTGATCCCTATATCGCGAAGCAGCAGCATCTTCATGGTCAGTTTCTAATTCTAGTCTTTTGTCCTCTGGAATTCCAACATTTCCGTTTGGGAGAGGCCAATGTTCTATCCATTTACGTGGAAGAA
>CAZKGR010000043.1:0-21314 GCA_964552465.1 uncultured bacterium | reverse complement strand
GTTTGAAGTAGTACCTTCGAAATTGTCTGCAAGGTAGTCCAGATCCCAATCCTCACCACCGGTAGGGGCAGGCATATAGGTTATACTGTAAAAATCATCATCGTGATCACCAATATCGTCTTCGTATACCGGCATGAAGCTGTAATATTCTCCTGTAGTAGCATCAATTGCAACAAGCATTTCCCTTCGGATTAAATACATACCAAAATGATCGCTATCATCAGGAAAATTATTCAACACCCTGGACATCCAATCAAAATTGTTATTTTGTCCCGGTGGGTTTTCATACAGATTGAAATTCGGAGGTAGATCGTATTCCCAGTCAAATGTGTATTCGTCTCCAGTTGGCCAAGGGCTGGTCAGATTCGTCCAAACCTCATTGGATTCGCTCCAGCCAATTGTAGTCACTCGGTCGGCCATATCGATCCCTCTGATGATCTGTAGTTGCTCTTGTCCTTGCGCGCCACCGTCCCAACCGATGATGGTTAAATGTGGGATACCATTAGGATCTGCGTCAGCAGGCTGATAGATTATCGGTACCAAGCCTTCATTCTCATTCCATTCTTCACCAAGGTCAAAAGGACCATCTTCTATATGAAGAATGACCTCATCGAATCGCGTATAACCCAAGCCAGCTGGAGGTTCTGCTCTGATCTTGTAAATAGCTAAGGATAGCGAATTCCATGGCGATCCAGGTTCGCCGTCACCACCTCCAGCAGCGTCAGCATCTACATACTTGAGAATCTGTGAAGTTGCGGTTGGGCAAGCAACCAAATACATGAGGGTGATGAGGATGGTAAGCACAATAGTCTTCATGGTAAGACTCCAAGCTAGTGTGATGTTATATTTAGTTAGTTACATGTGTAATAACATAAATCCCGATGCTCGCATAGTCAAGGATAAAAATATATGATTTGAGCAATTGTTATTTTCCATTGCACTTTTACGATAATCAAGCTAAATTATAAGCATTGAACTTTTGGAGTGATCCATGACGAGATTTTTTATATCGATACTCGCATTTATTGTGTCTTGGTTTAGTTTCTCAATTGCCATTGCTCAACCCCCCGACACGTCATCTACTTGGACTTGGGATTACGGCAGCGATTACGAGGGCATGACTTGCGTCGCTGCTCTTCAATCCGGTGGATATATCGCCTGCGGATACACATGGTATTTCCAGACGGCTGTGCAATGCTGGACAGCCAAACTTGATCAGGACGGTAATGAAATCTGGTGGAATATCGAAGGTGGGGATCATACTGAATCTGGCAACTATATCGAACCTACCAGCGATGGTGGCTTCATCCAGTGCGGGGAAACCTGGTCCTACGCGACAGGGAACAATTTCGATGCCTTTGTTCGCAAACTAGACGCGAACGGCGAACAGGAATGGGTGCGCAGGTTCGGTCATCCAGTAGGGGCGGATTTCTTCTATTGTGTGCGAGAAGTTCCCGTTGGCGGGTATGTCGCAGCAGGCTATTCTGACGATGCGCATGTCTACAGATTGAACAACATTGGTGAGATACTTTGGATATGGGAGGATCCAGGTACACTCTATTATCCGTTCTGGATAGAACCGACCAGTGATGGAGGATTCATCATTCCGTCTGAACGGTACAACGCAGAAATCCAGAGCCGTGTATTCACACTGAATAAAATCGACGCATTTGGAAACATCGTATGGATAACTGAAGAAGCAGTGCCTGGAATACTTCAACCTGGACAGGCAACTTGCGTTCGTGAAGATGAATACGGATTCCTGTATGCATGTGGTGCTGTTCAAAATGACTCAACTTATACAGATTTCTATGTGTCTAAACGCAATTCGGACGGATCGGTTATCTGGTATTTACTCATAGATAACCCTAATTGGGTAATATCTGACAATGATTTTGCGATCGAGCTTTGTCTACTTGCGGATGGAAACATTCTGGTGATAGGAACGGCTCTTGATGATGAAAGTCAGCAAAACATGGTTGTCGCGAAAATCTCTAACGATGGTGAATTGCATTGGTTGGATTACCGTCTGGGTGGTGAGCCGACATCAGTAGATCAGGGTCGTGATGGTTCGCTCGTCATTTCCTACTTCCCATATGTAACTGTCTTTGATGATCCCGACGATCTGAAGATTCTAAGATATGAACCGGAAGTTGAGATTGAGTTGAACGCCTGGACACCTGTCATCCCGGAAACAGGCGGCTGGCTTAGTTATGGCACACAGGTCAGCAACATCTTGATCGATCCCACACCGTTAGACGCGTGGATTGTCATCACCGGCCCCAACGGCAACCGCATGCCATTGAACAATTTCCCCGTCACGCTTCAACCAGGATTAACGTTCACTCAACCTCAAATTAATGTCTATGTCCCGGATTTCGCACCCGACGGCGAGTATCAATACGAAATCCACCTCGGTGATGCCGACACTCGTGGAAATATGGGCTTGGGATCGTTAACATTCGTGAAAGGGACGGTGACCAGGCCGGACGATGGAGAGTGGCCGAACCCGAATAACAGCTGGAATCCCTTCACCGGTCAGTCGTTGAACCCAGACAATAACTTTCCCACCACATCAGAAAAAGAACATGGGGCGTCTGAGGCATTCGCAATTTCCGCACATCCCAACCCGTTTAACGCCGTCAGCACAATCATGCTGAGCTTGCCTGATCCAAGTGAGGTACGTATCAGCGTCTACAACACACTTGGACAGGAAGCCATGCGCCTTTGCGATTTCAACCAAGGCACTCTTTCGCCCGGCGATCACCAGTTTCAGATCAAGGCTTCTTCTTTGAGCAGTGGAGTCTACATAATACGCGCGAACGTTGCAGGCCACACTCTACAGCGGAAAATTGTTGTGGTGAATTGACAACGGATGGATACAAGATTAGAAGAAACGCAAAGCGGGCTGCCTCAAAGGCAGCCCGCTTTTTACCCAAGTCGGCGTTCAATCATTCGGTGTACTTTTGGGATGATGATTGTTTCACTTGGATACGAATATCGATCTAACATTTTACGGTCGCGGTGGCCTGTGTACAGCTGTAAATTGGAATCAGATTCTCCCTCCTCTGCGAACCACGTAGCAGCTGTTCGTCGCAAATCGTGCCAACAGACCCCATCAATATTCGCCTCTCGTAGAGCACGTTCGAATGCTGTACGCATATCGTGAACCGGACCTTCTCCCGTTGGCGAAGGAAAAACCCATTCGCTTTGTGAATTTTCAAACCGTTTTAATAGCACATGCTTTGCCTTTCCCGCAAAAACAAGCGAACGTTTCTTGCTAGTTTTTGTAATGGACTCAGGTAAATGAATTGTTCCTAACTCCCAGTCGATCCATTCCCACCGCAACGACATGATCTCTCTTCTTCTTGCAGCAGTGTTTAGCGACAATAGAACAGCCAGGTAGACTTCGTCAGCTGCTCGTGGTGCTGATTCACAAGCTTGTAAAAGTCGCATACATTCATCATCAGACAGAACTCGCTCCCTTATTATTCCCTTGAACCTTTCAACCCGTTGCAGCGGATTTCCCTCGCACCAGTGCCACCTACGAACGGCAACGCCGTACACAGCAGACAGAGCAGATAGATATGCGTTAGCTGTCGTTCCACTGGTTTCCTTAGCTTTTTCATCTCTGTACTGTGCGATCTCAGCAGGAGAAAGTTGATTCAGTCGGTAGTGACCAACCCGTGTTTTCCACCAGCGAGCTCGTTGTTTTCTATCCTCATCGCGACCTATTGGAGACACCTCTTTGATCCAGCGGTCAATTGCATCAGCGACAGTCTTTCCAGAATCGCGCTTGAAAATACCTGCCCGCATTTGGTATTCTACTTTTTCAGCCCACGTTTTCGCTTGGGACTTCAGCAGAAAAGATTTTGATAAATCCGGATAACCAGTGATACGAACAATTGCTCTCCACCGCTTCTCCTTGCCGTTCTTCACACTGTACTTTTGCAGGGTGGCCATTCCTTCTCCATGTTGACTGTCTGGAAGATACGTATTGATGAAAGCTATGTACAGCTGATGTACACTCATGCACAATTGTACAGAGTCAGTAAACGTTCTACGCCTTCCTAATCTACCCTACTACTTGTTGCTATATATGGATTTCTAAAGCATTGCCGACTTAGCAGGAATACAGACCTCATATTTCGGGAGTAGGGGGTCGCTGGTTCAAATCCAGTCACCCCGACACGTAAAAGGGGCCATGCAATCTGCATGGCCCCTTTAGTGCTCAAAGCATCAGCCAGAATCCAATTGGACACTTACTCCGGCCCAATCATCAACCGCGCTTCAACCATCACACGACTGAAATCGTTGAGATCAGTTCCGTAGGTAACACCCGTGTATACCTTCCCCATAATATATGCGGCTCCGGTAACATGATAACGCAGATCCTGCCAACCGAATGCCGGGTTATGGATCCGCTCAACCGTTACAATGCTACGCAGTTCCTTGAACACCCCGATACCCAAACCCATGTTCGTGCTGAAATTCGCATCAAACTTGCGGAATGTGGACGGTGCTTCGATGTAGTTCACGCGGAGACAATACTTGCCATATTCGTCATAACGACGGAACAACAGCGGCGTGTCGAAGTGACGGTAATTGTCGGGAACCAGTTCCTGCAACATCAACGCCGCGTTCAGGTCGTGCATGCCGCCAAAGACCGGATTGATGAACGTCGGAAGCACGTAATGGCCCGGGCGATCACCCCACATGATGCGGAAGTTGGTCCATTTATACATGGTCGGAACTTCGAGATAGTTCAATGCGAAAGACGGTGCCCCGCCCATCTTGCCAAAGTCCTTGAAACGACCGATGTTGAACGAATAGCCCAGCTCATCATCCCACGTGCCGACAGAACCACCAAGCATCAGGTTGTACGGTAGCTTATAGACCGCACCGCCCGTGAAACGTTCCATCTCCAAAGTCTCATCCGACACTGCTGTCACAGACGATCCACCAGCCATCAACTGCAACTTGCCAATGTCATATTTCGCACGGAAGGATGCGTTGGTCTGCTGGGTGTCCATTGTTCCTGCAAGGTGAGGCTGTGTTTGCATTGATGCTGGTGGTGTTCCGATTACACGACGATCAAGACCACCGGCGAACTGCAAGCCACCGACATTCCCGATCAAATATGCAGAACCATAGTCATTCTGCCCATTAGAGTATGGGAATTCATCTACTGGATTCGGCCATGATTCGTGTACGATCTGCGCTTTTAAGAACCAACCTTTCCATGGCATCGGCAGAAGTGCGGCTGCACGCATGTCACTCCAAACTGCATCCGACGCAACTGGATCAATGGATGAGTAACGGAATTCGACTACCGGGAAACCGCGAGAGTTCAGTAAACGTGCACGTCCGAACCAGGTCGTTCGCTGAAGCTCCGTATCCGGTGGAAAATTGCCCTCGTCAGGGACTAAAACTTCCGTTTGATCATCCCAGCTGAACGTTCCTTCGAAGCTTTCAATCTGCGCGTTTGCCGTGAATGCGAACATCACAAGCGCTAAAATAAGAACCAACTGGCGCATCCCTGCCCCCTCTTCCTTAGTTGTTTGTGTCTCTATCACTCTTAGTTGAATAAATGACCGGGTGGTCGTTTCCCAATCAAAAAAACACTACCCAAACGCAACACTTAGGATCATCACCAAACCGTTTGCCAAGTAGAACAGGCGAACTGGTTTGCCGCGATCGTGCAATGTTTGCCAGTCTTCAGTAGTACGAATCAGCTTGTCCTGCGAGATCATCAATCCCAGAGTTGCTGCGCTAACCAGTGCAATAGCAGGTAGCATGTCATATACAGCCAGTAGCATTATCGATCCAACCGCTGCCAGATAAAACAGCCGGAACACAAACAACGCTCCGCCTTTGCCCAAGCGGACCGCGAGCGTTCGTTTGCCGACGGCGGCATCGGTTTCCATGTCCGGTAGCGACTGGTAAAACAGAATCATGGCAACCATGATCCCTGTAGGAATCGAGAGAAAAACCACATCCGCTGGGATAGTTTCTGCCAGTACACCATATGTGCCCGCGACCATCACCGGGCCCATGTTGATGAACACCAGCAACTCACCGAGCGCACGATATCCATACTTCACCGGCGGCGCCGTGTAAAACAAGCTCGAGAAAAACGAGAACAGCATGACTGGAATCAACCACAGCAGACGCGTGTCCCACAGCAGCCACAGCCCGCCGCACAAACCAAGGAAATACAGCAGAACCAGCGCGATGCGGTATTGCGCGAGCGAGATCAGGCCTTTCTGGATCGCACGACTGCCGCCTATGGAATCACCGTCATCCGCACCGAGGGCATGGTCGAAGTAATCGTTCGCGAGATTGGTGTTGAGGTGAACAAAGAACGAGGCTAGCAGCACTACCAGCCAGCGCGTCGTATCCCACACACCCTGCTGGGCTGCGAGGACGCCGCCAAGCGTTAACGGGATCACCGTCGCGATGAAAAACGGTGGCCGGCTCGCCTGATACCACGCACCCAATGTTGCCTTACTGATCCCCACTACGCCCTCTTCCCCGTTCCATTATCGCGGTTTCCAACCGCACAACCACTTCTCCAAACCCTCGAACAACTCATAGAGGATGACACCCATCGCTGACATCGCGAGGATGCCGACAAACATCTCAGTGATATCCGCTCGTCCCCACGCATCGAGGATGTAGAAGCCGAGCCCGAAGCGTGTACCTACTGATTCAACGAAAAACAACACCGCGATCACAGTTCCCGTCGCGATGCGCAACGCAGTAAAAATAGCAGGCAGACTGGAAGGCCAGATGACATGCGTGAATAGATGCCGCTTTGTCCCTCCCAGGCTGAATAATGAGTATTTGAACTCACGGTCCAACTCACGTGCGGCGTCACGCGTCGTAATGAATAGTTGGAAAAACAGAATCAAGACCAGCATCGCGATCTTGCCAGCGTTACCCAGTCCAAAAATGAGAAACACAACCGGCAAAAGGACAATCTTCGGAATTGGGTAACTCAAATAGACCAGCGGCTGCGTGATCCGATCAAGCTTCGGAGTAGATCCGAGATACAGTCCAGTTGGTACTGCGAGCACGAACGAGATCACCAGCGCCATCGCTACCCGGTAACTGGAAACACCGACGTGCTGCCAGAAGCTTGGCGTCACCATCTCCAGTCCCAACAACCCAAGCACATGCCCGGGGTGTGGAATCACTGACGCAGATCCGGTGGGCGCAAACCACTCCGCTACCCACGCAGATGCTTCCCACCCGAGCAACAAGATGACTGTCGCCATCGCATATTGGACCCAGCGCCTCCTCATACGAGACGCTCCAGCCGTTCACGAACTTCACGTGCTACTTCATAGAAGTTGTCACTACTGCGTTGCCCAACCTGCATCGCTTGCGGATTCTCGATCTGTTCAACGATTTGACCCGGCGGGCCAGACATGATCAGGATACGTTGGCCCATACGGACCGCTTCCTGCACATTGTGCGTCACCAGCACCATGCCAAACTGACGCTTGGCCCATAATGATGTGGTCAAATCCTGCAAACGTTCGCGTGTCAATGTGTCCAGCGCAGCGAACGGTTCGTCCAGCAACAGAAGCTGCGGATTCAGGATCAACACACGCGCGAGCGCCACCCTCTGCTTCTGCCCACCAGACAGTTGATACGGGTACTTACTCCCCTGCTCCTCAATCCCCAACTCAGTCAGCAGCATGTCAATCCGTGACTTATCAATTGCTTCGCCACGTATTCTCAGACCAAGCTCTATGTTTTTGCGAACTGTTTTCCACGGGAACAGTCCATAATCCTGTAACACTAATCCGATTTCACGGTGCGGATGCTCCAGTTTCAAACCGCGATAGATAACTGATCCGTTAACAGGAAATTGCAATCCCGCCGCGAGAAACAACAGTGATGACTTACCGCATCCGGTCGGGCCGAGCAGTGCAACCGATTCGCCCTCGTGAATCGAGAGAGCGATCCGCTCCAAGGCATCCACACTCAACCCATGGTCAACATAGGTGAAGGATGCATCAGTTAATCGGAGTAGCTCACTTGGCACGGACGTCGTTCACCAGGTCTGCGTATGGAAGCATTTCAGACAACGCGCCCTTATCAATCAACCACGCGGAAACATCACCAACCACAGCTGCGTCCGGTACATGCAATGATGGAAACTCTGGCACTGGATAGGTCGCCTTCATTGGTTCAGGTAAACGGACATGCGTGGTCATACTGGTGCGAGCGGATTCTGCATCTTCAGCAATCTGCTTGTGCGCTTCTTCTACCGCTGCGAGGAATTTACGGACTGTCACACTATACTGCTCCAGGAAATCATCACGGAACACGAGCACTGTCTTGCTAGCTTCCAAACCCCGATCGTCTGCAAGCAATGTGGCACCACCGGCTACAGCAGCACTCGCCAGGGGTTCCGGCAAAGTTGCAGCTTCAACCTGACCGCTCATCAGCATCTGCATCCGCAGACCGATGTTCTTGGCTTCCAAAGAGGTGATCTCTTCACCTGCCAGACCAGCGTCGAGCATTAAAGTCTCGGTCACGTGATGAATCACCGAGTTGGATGAGATCGCTACCGGTACATCTGCCAGATCATTGAGCGTCTCATAGCTTGTCTGCGGACCACCGAGCACGGCGAACATGTGGCGATCTTCACGCGTGTCGTAGTTGACCGCGACGATGTCCAGCTCAACTCCATTACCAGCTAGCACAATTGGTGTAAACAGGTCGGCAAAGCAACCATCAATCTGTCCGGTAGATAACGCGAGATCCTTCTCCGTCGCAGTTGCGAAAGGGATCAACTCAACCGTTATCCCCACGTTCTGAAACAACGCCGAGTCCTGCGCATAGAACACGTCTAACGCCTGCAACACAGGCAGAACACCGAAACGCAATGTCACCTGTTCTGTCTGCTGTTGCCCACAACCCATCGTGAAGACGAGGATCATGGCGATGAGGAACAAAACTGCAATACGCTGCTTCATGTGGATTCTCCACCTTCAGTCAATTAGAGTGTAGTCCGTTGACAAATACGTCAACAGCTGTCTTTATCCAATCCTGAATATCCTGCTCACCGCCGCTATACAGACCATAGCCTGAATCTATGTGTTCCGTGTAGAACGCATGCAGCAACTGCAACATCACACTGTTCAGCAGGAACGCTGTCTTATCGACATCCAAATCATTGCGCAGGTCGCCACGCTCAATCCCCTCCTTAATTAATCTGCCGAGGAAACCGACGCTTTCGCGATGCATGCCTGAGAGTTTGCCCTCGCTGTATGGAGCTTTTCCGGAATGAAGCATTTGGAAATAAATACGTGACAGGAGAGGGTGTTCACGGATGAAATGGAAGCCTGTCTCAAGAACTCTGGTAAGGCGGAGACTGAATGGCTGGTCTTTCGTTGCTTCGCGCTGATCGCGTAATCGAGATTTTACCAACCGCATGGCGTAGGACACTACAGTATCAAATAAATCAAATTTGCTGTTGAAGTATTGAAATAAACTGCCTTTGCTAATTCCAGCCTCCCGGACAACACAATTCATAGAGGTTTGATCGTATCCGTGTTGCGCAAACTGAGTCACTGCCGCATTAAGGATACGACTCTGCTTTTCTTCCGAAAGACGCTGAAATACTGAAGTACTGCTCACGATTCCCTCCGAAAACTATGACCGGGTGGTCATAAGGAACGGATTCCTCCGAACTGAATCAACGCTGATCCCCGGGAGCCAACACCCACACTCAGCGAAATGGAAATGAAAAACCGCCATGATCATATAACCATGACGGCAGGAAAATGCTGTTATTTGACTGGCAGTGTTTAGAACAACACGTACGTGATACCCGCTGAAATCGTTTCCTTGAATCGACCTGCTGTGTCTATTTCCTTGTCATACAGCAGGCGTGCGGTCAGATTAACCATCAGCAGCTTCGTGATGTTTGCAGTAAACACAGTTTCCCAATCAACATCCGGCGACTGCCAGTAGTTCTTGGTCGGGCCTTCCAGATCATCCTTCTCTGAATTGTACAGCGCCTGGAAAACGATCAGCTTGCTGTTGACACGCAGATTCTCGTTGATCACCTGGCTGAGGAACTCAGAAACCAGCTCAACACCAGCGTACGTCGTCGTTGAACTCTCATATTCAGTGACCTCATTCCCCAGCCCATCGACTGTCACCACCGGGGTCAAACGATCGAGGTGTTGCTGCGTGGCAAAACCCAGACGAGCGAGCCACTCTTGATCAATCTCCTCATTTTTCAGAAGGGTTTTGGCGATACCGGCACTTTCCGTCAACGTGATCGGATTCACCCATTCAAGGTCACCATTGCGGTCATCCGTGAGCTGTGACAAGAAACGTCCCGAGATGTACGGATCAATCCATCCATCCAGCGTGAAACGCAACACCGTTTCGAAATCGATCTTGTCCGAATTCTTCGCAGGACGTGACCATGTCTTCGTCCCATCCTCATTGCGGTTCTGCGTTTCCGTCTGACCATACTCAAGGTCCAGTGTGTTGCGGCTGTTCATGATGTCTGTCAGCTGACGTTCAGCAATGATGTTTATCTGTGAATTCCATGTCAGTTGCCCCTGTTCGTCGCCATCCCAGTTGTCGCTGTAACCACTCTGGGTGTGGGTTAGATTGAACGTACCCGAGAGCTTCCAACCGGTATCCGCGGATTCCTGAGCGATCGATGATCCTCCTGTCACGGATACCAACAACAAAGAAATTGTCAGCACTACGCCAACTCGATTGTGCATGGTGTTACTCCTATGTTTTGTGTTTTCAACGTGTTTCGACGTAGACGTCCGTATAAGGATCAACTTGGAGATCAAATCCTTAATGGGTCGCAATTTGGCAGAAAAAGTATTCAACGAACCCATGTTCGTCCATACGACAACTAGCAAGGATTCGATCAGGGAGAGTTTTGAACAATTGCTTCATAGCATATGATCTAGCCATAGCTATGGAGGCGTATGGAGCAAACGGCGGTTCATTTCAAGCGAAATACAAGCAAGCCTTGTGGGTTGTAACAGTGAATTATTCTAATATTAGTGATTTTTATTAGCGTACTGTTGTTATTATCATATTTTTCTTGATGACCTCTGAAGATCACAATAAAGGGCGAATTACTTGGATTATTATTGTCTCCAATGTTGATTCTTCAATCGCACATGTGTAACCTTTGTATCAGGGAAGTGCGCTCTTTGAAAGTTGGTGTCCAAGCTGGAAATGCTCCAGCATTCTGCGGCATCTTGGTGAATCTGAGATTCATGCGCTTTGAGCAGGGCGCCGCATTCAGTTCGGATGTACTGCGGTGTCGTTTCTTAGTATACTTCTATCACGTTTTGCTAAGAGACTTCGGTTTTGCTTTCAAATCCGAGAAAAACGGAATGACTCATGGAGTTCATGAGTGCCACTTTTTTCCGACTTGGACAGGTTCAGATCAGCGATATACAGTTTGTAAATGCCTGAAAAACTAACAATCACCAGCAAATCATTGAGTTTTCTTGTGGAGCACTATTGTTCGGTACTCCTAACTATTGCGATTTTGTTCTGGATTTGTGGGATTTTGAGAGTTACCTTTAGTCATTCTTCTTACGGGAAGAGTGTGTTTGCTTAATCTTGGGCTTGAAATAGGAGGTAACAAAAAATGCGGAATTTAGCGGTTGTGCTCCTCCTTGGAGTGCTGCTGTTGCCTGGACTGGCGGCAGCACAGTATTACGCCAATGTGAGTATTAATGCGGACACACCTGAAGTGTATCCGAATGACATGGCGTGCTTCACGATCACGTTCGATCACAACCTAGTTGGCGAACACCCGGCCACCCTCGAGATTTACATCGAAGGTCCGACCGGTGGTTACTGGCTGCAGGGCGTGTACGATCTGATCTTGCGTTGGTGTGACATCCAGGAACGTCAAGACTGCTTGATGGTTCCGGCATGTGCGCCGGGTGGTGATTACATCATCCACGCGTTCTTGTATGGCGAAAATGGAATGCTGGCCTCGCAGGATTCATGTGTCATTACGGTCCTGAACTAAGAGTATCAGCTGCGAGTTCGACACATTTGAACTTTCAACCCTCGGCCTTATGGTCGAGGGTTTTTTGCTCTGAAAACCAACAGTGGCTACGTTCACCAATGACCCAGCAATTGGACATGGAGGTATGTGCGAGCGGGAGTTTCATGGATTGACTCGATCACATCCACTACCGTACTTTCCTCACCGTTCGCGAAATGATGGTGGCGAGTTAAGCGCACCTTTTTGACGTGTACAATTGGCTTGCCGACGTAGCTCAGTTGGTAGAGCAACGGACTGAAAATCCGTGTGTCCCCTGTTCGAATCAGGGCGTCGGCACCAAACAAAAACCTCAGCACCTGCTGAGGTTTTTGCGTTGCTCCTTTCAGAAGCGTTTGCTTGAGTATAACGCCAACAAGACTTTTCAGGTATTACCAGCCCGTAGCACCTCCGTCACAGCACGCACATTTATCCAATATCCAATCCCATAGTCTTGCGAGCTAAAGTGGATAGCTGTACGTTATGGTTATTAAATGTTTGATCACTCCTTGCGGCAACGGTCCACTTGTTGAAGCCCCTAAGCCGTGAACGCAATGATCGATTGCGTCAGTAACTGTGGAGAATACCATGTCTACCCTGTTCCGTAATACTGCTCCAGTGATGGTCGCTTGCTTGCTGACGGCACTGATTTGGATAATCCCAGAGGCTGACGTTCGAACTTCCTATCGTGCGACAGAAACCTCAATCTCATCGTTGAAGCAGCACCAGCGTGGCCCCGTTAAGGAACCGAACGACTGGTTTATGATTCAGCGAGTTGGTCCGGACGGCACACTGGACATGGATGCGGTCCGTGCAGCGCAGCAACGAGCTATCGACCTGCGGAACCAACCTAGCGAACTCGATGAAGTCTGGGAGTTTGAAGGTCCGACCAATATTGGCGGACGAATTACCGGTCTGGCGATCCATCCGGACGATCCTGCTACCATATACGCTGCTGGCGCGATTGGTGGAGTCTTTAAGTCTACTGATGGCGGAGACACATACGAACCTGTCTTTGACGAGGATTTCGCTCAATCCGGAGGTGCGATCGCTATCGATCTGAACGATATGAACCGCATCTGGTATGGATCAGGTGAAGCGAATGCTTCTGGCGACAGTTACCCGGGAAATGGCATCTATCTGAGTGAAGATGCTGGAAACACATGGACTCACAAGGGACTGTCAGAATCACATCACATTGGCCGCATCATAATTGATCCATCCAATAGTGACCGAATCTTTGTTGCTGCAACAGGCAAGCTATTCGGTTTCAATTCGGACCGTGGTGTTTACCGCACGGAGAATGGCGGCACATCGTGGGAACAAGTCCTGTTCATTGATGATTCGACCGCCTGCATCGATATCGAAATCAACCAACTGAACCCTGACACGGTCTTCGCCGTGATGTGGGAACGATACCGTCAGCCATCACAACGGCAGGTTTCCGGACCGAACAGCGGATTGTGGCGTAGCATTGATGGTGGGGATACGTGGAGTGAACTCACCAATGGTCTACCCATCAACGAGGACAACCTCGGTCGCGGATCACTGGCCATCTCCCCCACCCATCCAGACTTTCTGTTCCTCACTCACACAGATCACCCAGGTTACTATCTCGGAGCATGGAAAAGTAATGACGGGGGTGATTCATGGATTGAAGCCACTGGCTTCGACGATGTTGGTTATAACGTCTATAACAGTTTTGGCTGGTACTTTGGCGAGAGCGGAATTGAACCGGGGTGGCCTCCGACTATTTATGTATCCGGTTTGTACATGTACCGATCAGATGATGCAGGCGACAACTGGAGCCGTGTCTTCTATCCATGGTGCCATGTGGACCATCACGCTTTGGTCATTGATCCCAACAATCCGAACCGAGTCGTTTCCGGTCATGATGGCGGAGTGAATTATTCACTTGACCATGGGGATGACAACACCTTCAGATTCTCCTCGTTAGCAGCGACCCAGTACTACGCGATCACGCACGATCCCAGCCTGCCCTATCGTCTGTATGGCGGAACGCAGGACAACGGTACCATGCGCACAACGAATGGCGGAATCAATAACTGGTCAAACCTCTACGGTGGCGACGGATTCTATTGCCTCGTCGATCCGCGCGACAGTGAAGTAATCTACATCAGCATGCAGTGGGGATCGATCCGCAGAACACTGGACGGTGGTGGTTCATGGGAAGACATTGACGGCGAAGCTGACGCGGATCGTACAAATTGGATGACCCCGTACACATTTGATCCGTTCAACTATGACCGCCTGTACCGTGGAAGCTACCGCATATGGAAAACAAACACGAGGGGCGATTCATGGTTCGCGATTTCTGACGATTTGACGGATGGTGATGACCCAGGGAACCTGACCTACGGCACGATCACATCAATATCCGTTTCCCCAGCTCAGGAACACCTGATCCTGGTGGGTACTGATGACGCCAACGTTTGGTATACAGACACCGGCGGGATCAACTGGCACCGAATTGATCAGGATATCCCTGATGTATGGGTCAGCCGTGTCGCAAACCATCCAGATTCTGCAGGTGTGTTCTTCGTCGCCCTGTCCGGTCATCGCATCGGAGAACATACACCGCACTTGTATCGTTCTGGTGATTTCGGCGAAACGTGGTATCCCATCGTAGGCAATCTCCCTGAAGATCGTCTGCCTGATGGCCCGATCAATGATGTGATCATTGATCCACATGATACATCACGACTCTATGTCGGTACCGACTTCGGTGTATTCGCGAGCATGGATTACGGTCAGACCTGGGCTGAACTTGGTGAAGGACTACCGATGTCGGCTGTCTTTGATATCGATTTCATCGCGAGCGAGCGTCGATTGGTTGCAGGAACACACGGACGCTCCATGTACAGTATTGCGCTCGATGATGTCGGCGTTGTCGATACCAAACCTGCGCTTCCGGTTTCGGATCGATTGTTCCTGACATCTTACCCAAATCCATTTAACGCGAATACTACCATTCGTATCAATGTTCCAAAGGCTACAAAAGTGAGTTTAGAGATAGTTGACCTGTTAGGTCGCCAAGTTTCGATTCTGGCGCAAAACGAGACCATATACGCAGGTGTATCTGAATGGAATTTCACAGGTAAGCATGAGAATGGTCAGCCCCTGGCAAGCGGTACTTACCTGGTAGTCGCGAAGCTGGATTCTGACAGATTGACGCGCCAGATAACACTATTAAAGTGAGTATATCGTTGATATCGAACCTCAATTGCACTCGGAATTACGGTTCTTTACAGGATTTCGGTCTCCACCAGAGCGTCACACATCGAAATATCCGAAAAGGTGTTGATTTTCTTGCATCTGAAAGCTTATATTCTTATGATTACGTGAAGAGCCACTAGAAGATATAACTGTCGAGCGGTCAATGGATCTCTCAAAGAAAGAAGTGCTGTCTACTTTTGAGGTCGCCAAGATTGTTGGCGTCCATCACCAAACTGTGAACAGTTGGGTACGTAAAGGCTGGTTACCTGCAGCACGTACGCCGGGTGGTCACAGACGTATCAACCGTGAGGAACTGGACAAGTTCCTGCGGCGCCACCAGCAACGTTCAAGTCCGCAAACTGTCAATGAGGAAAACACCGGGCACCTTCTGGTCGTTGAGGACGACGAGGATACCCGTACTGTTCTCGTGCGTAATCTCCAGGAACGATTCCCGGCCCTGGAAGTTAATTACGCGATTGACGGCTACGACGCTGGACGCAAGTTGAGCCGACGTGTTCCTCAGCTCGTTTTCCTCGATTTGATGATGCCGGGTCTCGATGGATTCCACGTCCTTCGCGACATTCGTAGCGACAACAGGCTTCGCAACTGCCACGTCGTTGTTGTTACTGGTTTCCTTAACAGGGAAAATGGACAGGAAGCGCTTCGGATAGGTGCCGACCTGGTATTGACAAAGCCGGTGGACATGGATGTCATCGGGCATATCGTCGAGCACTTGGTCGTACAGGAAAAATCTGTCAAGACGTTGAAGATTCCGCTGGAGAGTATCGCGCCATTCTTCGACACTTGAGATACACTGGATTAACCCGGATCGAATTAATTGGAGGTCATGAGCCTTCGTGTCCCCAGTTGACTTGAGATTCAACAGTAATCCGGTTACATTTCTGCCCGCTTACAGCACCCGCGTTCAATTGGCGCGGGTGCTTTCTTGCAACTCTCGGCGGCTGCAAGGACGCCACCTTAGCTCAGTTGGTAGAGCAATGCATTCGTAATGCATAGGTCTCCGGTTCAAATCCGGAAGGTGGCTCGACAATAAAAGCTCCTGCACACAGTGCGGGAGCTTCTCTATTGCATGATGAATTAGATCATCATCTTCTGTCAGAAATGAATCGCCAGGCCAGCCATCGGCGTGTCAGATTCAGGATCATAGGCGAGTTCCAGCGTAATACGATGATACGCTGATTCATCAGGCGGCGAAAGAAAAGCATCCAACGCAGCACCCGCCCAAATAGTTGCGAATGCCATCCCAAATCCATTTCGCAGCCGCCAATACAGTCGATACTCATCGTAATTGGAAGCCGCAACACCAGGCTCTTCGCTTCGATCGTACCGATCCTCCGAATCCATAACCATAACTTGCGAATACGCCAGGCCCACAATTGTCAATCCCGCTGCGCCCAACAGCAGGTTGCCACGTATGGTATGTCCTTTGTGAAACTGTCCGAGACCAGGCAACAGCAGGCTGCGTTTTCCACCTTCAACTCGCAAACGATAACTCTTCAGATCATCAATGAGCGCGTCTCGATCCTTGATTGTGACCTGCTTGAATTCGACACGTGCTTCATCAAATACTTCGAGGATCTTTGGGGAAGTCAGGTTACGGTCAAGACGCAGATTCGCATTATGCTTCAAACCATCGCGGAAATATAGACGGGCGAGATCAGCGTCGTCACGTGCGACGGCAGAATACGCAAGAATGCGATATAATTCTCCACGCTCAAAGTCGGTTAACCCGGTGGGTTTGCTGAGCAGACGGAGTGCTTCCAGCTCGGCACGATCCAACCGACCGGTGAGATAGTACTGTTCGATGCGATCAACCGGCTCGCTGCCTGTCTGGGCGACAACGACGTTCGGAATGATCGTCATGAACAACGCAGCAATTAGAATGCGTATCAGGTTAACCCCCACTTATTAACCATACCGATAGTGCACACCCTTCCCCCCCTCAGGATAAAACCAATTAACATATTCGGGCGCAACAACGTGACATGTTCCACATTCGATACAATTCTCATAATTGACGATGCAATCGCCAGTTTGTTCATCTTCAACGTATACCTTAGCCGGGCACGCGAACAAGATGGCCTTGGCCGGATCAGCCTTGAACTTCTCCTGATCAACCGTTATATGGGGATTACCTTCATCAATGCGGTATTGCAGCAATCCCAGTTTATCTTCAATCGTTTTTGGATTGTCACTCATCGGACCGACCTCCCAACCGCAAACATGTCCTTGGCAAAACGGAACCAGCCGACATCCTTCTTAATCTTGTTGAGAATGTTACGTTCGACTTCGGCTTTTGGCGTCTCGGTGATTGTGAAGTAGTCTTCAAGCCATTGCGTTACATGACCTGGGTACTCTTTCAGGATATGAGTGTTCTTGTTAAAGAAATCCGGGGCCTTTCTGAATTTCTTCATATCCTTAAGTATGAAGCTATTCTCGAGCTTCTGACGATACGGTGCTAACGCTTCTGATGACCCAATGTCGAGTCCCGCCTCCTTGGCTTCGATAACAGTCTCAGCAGCAAGAAGACCACTACCCATTGCCAAGTTCGTACCCTCATGATACACTGAGCCGTTAATGAAACCGGCCGTATCTCCGACCAGCAACAAACCCGGCATGGATAACTTCGGGATGTGGTTATAGCCGTACTCGGGAATCATGTGCGCGCTGTATTCCAGCGACTCGCCACCCTCGATCAGTTTGCGGATGGTCGGCAGATTCTTGAAATGCTCGAGGTGATCATTCAGGGTCTCTTTTGACAGCATCAAGTCATTGACTGTCAGCCCGAGACCGATACTGACTGATTCCTCATTCGTATAGACGAAGCCCATGCCGAACAAGCCTTTGACCGGTTCGCCAAAGTACTCCATAGCCACACCTTCATTACCTTCAAGCAAGAAACGATCTTCCAGCTTCTCCTTAGGCAATCCGATTACTTCCTTGACATTCGTGATCATGTGCCGCTGTGGCAGTTTCGATGGCATCAGACCAACTTGACGAGCTAGAAATGCCTGAGCTCCTTCACCACAGATAACGAGCTTGGCACGCATCTCGTCTTCGCCCGGATCACCGGGTTTGACACGAACACCAACAACACGTCCATCCTCGACTATCAGTTCGTGTGCCATGAAACCGGGAAAGACCTGTGCACCTTCTTCCTCGGCCTGCTCAGCGAACCAGCGATCGAAACGTCCACGTAACGCGGTCATCGTGTGATTGAACGGTTTCTCCCGCCAATGCCCGACCTTCAAATCGAGCGCTACTTCACGGTCGCCCGATAATGCACCGATTCGACGGCGAGTGACCGCCCGTTCAAATGGAGCGTCATCGATTGCATCTGGTAGAAGCTTTGCAAGTTGGTGAGTAAAGAGGATACCGCCGTAAACGTTCTTCGCACCCGGATATTCGCCACGCTCAAGCACGACGACTTCAATACCCGCACGTGCCAGCGCAATGGCAGCACTAATTCCGGATGGGCCAGCACCAATGATCAGAACATCAAATTCTTCATCCATGACGATCCCCAGTTGTCCGGCGGAGTGTAAAAAGATTGTTGCCGTCAAAGATAGTTTCCAACCTGACGAGGTTCAATTGGTTCCGCTCCATAAGCGAATGAAATTGTGAAAATTATTTCCGAGACGGAGCGCTTCCATATTCTGCATTCAATCTCTGGCAATAGTTGCCCCATACCGTGCGGAGACGTACTTTCCCCGACCATCATACGGGAATGAACCCACGAAGTGGAAACAACCCAAGAGAAGTCTGGAATCTGAATCATGAGCGAAGATCGCTATCCATTTCCTGAAATAGAAGCCAAGTGGCGCCAGCGGTGGGACGACGAACATGCCTATAAAGTCGACCTGGATGATGAGGAAGGTGACCACAAATACGTCCTCGTCATGTTCAGTTATCCCTCCGCCTCCAAGCTCCACATCGGTCACTGGTGGAACTATGGCGGCGTCGATACTCATGCCCGTTTTCTCCGGATGAAAGGCAACAAGGTCTTTGAACCGATGGGTTTCGACTCGTTCGGCCTTCCGGCGGAAACCTATGCGATTAAAGTCGGCACCCACCCGAAGACAGTGACTGAAGAATCCATCGGCTACATCCGTGAACAGCTGAAGAACATCGGCGCGATGTATGACTGGGACTGGGAAGTCGTAACCAGCCGACCGAACTACTACAAATGGACCCAGTGGCTGTTCCAGCAACTGTTCAAGCACGGAATCGCGGTCCAGAAGGATGGCTTCGTTAACTGGAGCCCGACGTTGCAGACTGTGCTCGCCAACGAGCAGGTCATAAACGGCATGGACGAACGCACGGGAAACCCGGTCGTTCAGAAAAAGATGACCCAGTGGTACTTCCGGATTACCGAGTACGCTGAGAAATTGCTCGATGGGCTGAAAGAGATTGATTGGCCGGAAAGCACGGTCAAGCGCCAGGAAAACTGGATTGGACGTAGTGAAGGTACATCGATTCTGTTTGGTGTGGAAGGCCAGGACGACACCAAAATCGAAGTGTTCACCACCCGTCCGGACACGCTCTTCGGAGCCAGCTATGTTACCCTTGCACCCGAAAACGAGCTGGTCGATCAGCTGACCACTATCAACCTCAGCCATGAAGTCAAGGAATACGTCCAACAGGCGATGCGGGCCAGCGAAGTAGACCGGACCTCGACTACTCGTGAGAAGACAGGTGTATTCACCGGTAGCTACGCTATCAACCCAATAAACAACGAACGCATCCCGATCTGGGTGAGCGACTACGTACTCGCATCTTACGGCACTGGCGCGGTGATGGCCGTTCCTGCCCATGATCAGCGCGACTTCGAGTTCGCCCGGAAATTCCGACTACCCATCAAAGTTGTAATCCGCCCGACCGGCTACGCGCTCGATGAAGCCGAAGAGATGGAAGAAGCGTATACCGAACCTGGCATCATGCATGATTCCGGCGACTTCTCCGGCATCAACAGCGAAGCGGGCAAGCGTGCCGTCACCGAACGCCTGCAATCCATGAACGCAGGCGAACACAAGGTGACCTATCGTCTCCGGGATTGGTCGGTCAGCCGTCAACGCTACTGGGGCTGCCCCATTCCGATGGTCCATTGTGAAAAATGCGGCGTTGTGCCAGTTCCAGAAGAGCAGCTTCCGATTGAACTGCCGGAAGAAATCCGTGACTTCAAGCCGAAGGGTACTTCCCCACTCGGGGCACTTGAAGATTGGGTGAACACGACCTGCCCAAGCTGCGGCGGTCCGGCGAAACGTGACACCGACACGATGGACACCTTCGTAGACTCATCGTTCTATCATCTGCGCTATCTGGCAGCTGACAAAGATGATGTACCGTTCGACAAGGAACGGATGAAGCGCTGGATGCCGATCTCGCTCTACGTCGGTGGACCCGAACATGGCACCGGCCACCTGATCTACATCCGCTTTATCACCCGCTTCCTGCATGAGATCGGCTGGAGCCCGGTTGCCGAGCCAGCGATCAAGATGGTCCATCAGGGCATCATCACCAAGGACGGGATGCGGATGTCCAAGTCGAAGGGCAATGTTGTGAATCCGGAACCGTTCATCGAACGGTATGGCAGCGACGTGTTCCGCATGTACCTGATGTTCACCGGTGACTTCCGTATGGGCGGTGATTGGTCGGACGAGGGCATTACTGGTATCGACCGCTTCGCGAACCGAGTCTGGCGACTGATCAACCGCTTCCCAGGAAACGCTGAGCCGTCACGTGAACTCAAACGCGACGACTACCCGGAAGTAGTCTACCGCACGCTGAACAACACGATCAAAGCTGCCGGCGAGGATCTCGAGAACCTGTCATTCAACACTGCAATCAGCCGGATGATGGAACTGGTTAACGAGCTGTACAAGTGGCTTGGCGACGACGGCGACGCAGGCGCTGACCACGAATCTTTACGAGCAATTCTCGGCGTATTGATCCGCATTATGTCACCCTTCGCCCCGCACTTCTGCGAAGAGGC
>CAZKGR010000042.1:3564-22682 GCA_964552465.1 uncultured bacterium | reverse complement strand
ACCCAAACCCCCGTTTGGATTTTCCAGGCGGGGGTTTTTCTTCCGAGCCAGGGGAAAACGCTTCTTGACTAGTCTATTCATAAAAAAATAAAAACCGAAATTTCTCTTTGCTCTAACAGTGCTGATTTTCTATGTTACGGACGATTCTGGTAAACCGCCCGCGTTGCTCAAACAATACGGGTTGATGGGGTTAATAAAGGGACGATAAGTTTCCTGAGTGACTACTTGGTCGCCGTCCAGGATTCGATACTGCTACGATTATGACGGACTTGGACCCCGTAGTCATTTTTTTTTTCGCTGGAGGATGCAGATGAGCTGGAAAGCTGTGTGTGGACTTCTTTTAGCCAGCCTGCTTGCCACTACGGCAATCGCAGTTGACGACTTGACAGAAATGCAAGCCAAACCGATGCGTGCGGTTGAAGTTGAAAAACGTACGGATGGAATTCGTTTCGATCTGGAACTCGAAGCTCCGGTAATGCTGGATGTTCCATTTGAATTCGGGTATGGACAGGTACTTGAAATTCCTGGTGGAGGTATGATCCAGGAAGAAGGGTTGCCTACGGTTCCGCGATTAACCCGGATGTTCCGGATGCCGATGACCGGTGGTGCGTACCCGGTTATCCTGAGCTCGGAATATGAGACCATGACCGGCATTGAGTACGCCGCATACATGGGCATGGAAGGTGAAGAATATGTCTTTGGTGAGTTGGATGATTCCATCGATGAATGGTATCCAGAGAACATTGCCGAAGTTACCGAACCCTTTATCGCACGCCAGTTCCGCCTTTCAAACCTGGTAACTTATCCTGTTCAGGTGAACGCTTTCCGCAATGAGGTTCGCGTTTACAGTAACATCGATGTTGATGTGCAATATGGCGGACAGGGCGAAAATGAGCTCGATACCTATCCCCGTGCTTTGAGCCGTGCATACCTGCCGCTGTACGAACAACTCCTGGACTGGGATACTGACGAACTAGATGATTTTGAGATCTACACTGGCGCAGTTCAGGTAGTCGCCAAAGAAGCCGCGGTCACCCAGATGGCGGAATGGATCGAGTGGAAGCGCCAGAAGGGCTATAAGCTTGAATTCATTACAGAATCAATGGTTTCCTGGACCTCCAGTAGTATTAAAGGCGAGCTTCAAAGTCGCTGGAACAATGCGGAATACAAGTTTGACTGGGTTGTCATAATTGGTGATAACGGTGGTGCATATGCAACGCCACCGGGATCTGGTGTAGGCGATCACTACTATATAAAGCTCGCTGGAAATGATGAGTTTCCTGAAGCCGGTGTCGGTCGCGTCAGTGTTGATACACAACAAGAGCTGATCGAATACCAAAATAAAGTGTTCTTCTACGAACGCGATCCGTATATGGTCGACACATCATGGTACTTACGCGGTTGCGTAGGTGCTGGATCTGCCAGCTCCGGAGTGTCAACCATCTATCTCGGGCGCTACGCCAGTCATGCAATGTTCGATCTCGGTTATACCCAAGTTGATACAGCCTGGTGGAATGATGGAGGTGGGAACGTAAACACTCGTAACGAAGCTTCGATTGAAGAAGGCGTTTCGTTCTTCAGTTATCGAGGATATGTAGGAACCGGGATGGCTAATTCTACCATCCTAAACTTGACCAATTACTTCATGTTACCGATGGTACTCACGATTACCTGTGGTGAAGGTGACTGGACTACAGGTGATGACAAGAGCGAATCGTGGATTCTTGCTGGTACAGTGAATGAACCCGCTGGTGGCATCGGTGCTATCGCGACGGCGACGAACGGCACAAACACTCGTTGCAATAACGCGCTTGCCGGAGGTGGGATGTATTCGCAGTTCATACTGCAGATTCCAGAGATGGGCGGAACAATATTCTGGTCAAAAGTCAACCTGTACAATGGTTTCATTCCGTGGGAATCCAACAACGTATCAAACTTCGCTCAGTGGGCCAACTTGATGGGCGATCCGACAGCTTGGCTGTGGACAGACATTCCACGTCCGCTGGAAGTACAACACCCATCATCGGTTCTTTATGGCCGTAACGGATATGAAGTAATCGTCACAGACGAGGTAGGCACTCCCGAACCAGATGCCTGGGTCTGCCTGTACAAGAGCGATGTTGAGGATGACACTGTTGCCTTCGCAATCACGGACGCCAACGGTCGCGTTGTCCTGGAAACACCATTCCAAGGTTTGGGTACCGCCAAGCTTACAGTCACAAAGCAGAACCACCGACCTTACATGATCGATGTTCCTTGTGAAATGCAAACCCTGATGGCTGTTCAGAACGTGCAGATCATCGACGATGGTCAGGCTGGATCACAGGGTGATGGCGACGGTCTGGCTGAGCCAGGTGAGATCGTTGGTCTGTGGATCACATTGCATAACCTGTACGGGATCAATGCGCCACGCGTGGGTGCGGTGTTCACGTCAGAAGATCCGATGATTGCGCAGACCGGTGGAGTTGCCAACTTTGGCACGATCCAAGCCGGTCAGGTAAAGAATGCGACAAGTCTGGCGTTGATGCAGATTGCAGACGATGCACAGAGTGGGTGGATTGTTGATGGTGAGATTGGTCTCGGCATTATTCCGGTGGGCCAGAATCAGCCGAATGTGGTGCAGACTGACATATTCACATTCAAGATCCACGCCCCCGAGTACACATATGTCAACCACACAGTGACCGGAACAATCACACCTGGTGCTACAGTTGATGTTGATTTCGATATCGCCAACATCGGGTTGAGCGACGGTCCTGTTGCACAAGCAGAACTCGTCAGTGTAGATCCATACCTGATCGTCCAGAGTGGTCCAATGACCTTGCCGGCGGCGACAGTGGGACAGACTGTTACAACGTCCGGCCACACCATCACTGCACACCCTGAATCGTTCAAGGGTTACCCTGCGAAGGCAGAACTGCGGATCACCAATGCAGCTGGCTTCCAGGATACGGTCAAAGTCACGATTGAGTTGGGCACGCGAGCATCCACCGACCCGATCGGACCGGATGGGTACGGTTACATCGCATTTGACAATCGTGACACCGATTACGCTATTGCCCCAGTGTACGAGTGGGTTGAAATCAACGGCAATGTTCCGGGATTCGATTATTCAGGAACTCGTTTGAACATCAACGATAACGCCGAAGAGGATGATGATGCAGTCGTCGTTCAGTTGCCTTTCACTATTCAGTTCTATGGTGAAGAGTTTACTGAAATGACAGTGACCTGTAACGGTTTCGTCTCGATGGGAAATCAGTCAGATATGCTTACTCCGCGTAACTGGCATATCCCATCTCCGCTCGGTCCGAACTATATGATCGCCCCGTACTGGGATGAGCGAAAGATCGGCAATGGCGGTGGTGTTTACGCCTATTACGACCAACCGAATGGTCGGTATATCCTTGAATGGTATAATGTCAAGGATGACGGGAATACTGAAAACACCTTCGAGATGGTGATCTATGATCAGGTGGGTGAGTTCATCACCGTAACTGGGGACAACACATTACTGTTCCAATATCAAGATGTAACACACACTCAGGGCGACTACGCCGATAACGACTACATGACGGTCGGTGTCGAAAACGGTGACCAGACTGACGGCCTTCAGATTGCATACTGGGACGGCGACAGCTCACCAAATGCTGAGATTACTAACGGTCGCGCGATTTTGATCACAACCCAGGCTGCGCTGATTACAGGTACAGTCACAGGCAATGTGTCATACTTGGACGGGGGTGCTCCAGTTGAGGGCGCAACTGTGCGCACGTCTGACTGGGGATATTTCAGTACGACTGACGCAAACGGAGATTATACGATCACGGATGTGGTCATTGGAAATCACCTGATCGTCGTTGAGATGCAAGGGATCAATCCAGCCTCGGATGAGATCGAGGTCTTGGAGGATCAGACAACGACAGCGGATTTCACCGTCACCGCACCTGGATTTGAGACGGATGTGGCAGAAATCAACGAAATTTTGCCTCCTGATGCTACAATTGTTAGCACTGTCAACATCAGCAATCCAGGAGACGGTCATCTGACATGGACTGTTGAGATCGATAACAATGGTCCAGAACCAGTGCCTGATGATGCGTGGGATCTGGATCAAGAATTTCCGTTGACAGGCAACGAAAACCGTCACCGTGGCATCACCTTGCACAAGGGATTCTACTGGATTTCGGGATCAAACAACTTCAACAACCCGAATGGTCTATACCGAGTCAACATGGATGGCACACTGGCACAGGCTTACCCACAGCCCGTCACAAATCCATCCGCTGGTGGTTTCTACGGTATGACAACCGACGGCGATTATCTCTACGGTGTCGATGGTTCAACGCTTTACGAGATGCACTACGACGAGGTGACGCACGCGATTTCCGTCATTTCGGAAACTGCGCTTCCGATTGAATTGTCACTGACACGTTTCCTGGCGTACGACAAGGACAACGATGTTTTCTGGATTGGTGAATCCTACACACCGTTGTATGCGATTTCGCGTGCAGGTGTGATTCTCGAAGAATACAACACTGGTTTTTCCATCCTTGGTGCCAGCTACTTTGGTGATGACCCGGATGGATACAACCTGTATTTCGTTTTGCAGGAAACGCCGTACGTGGACATCACAGTGATGAAGTTGGACATCACCACTGGTAATTCGATGTACGTGTCAACGATTGCGGCAAATGTCTATCAGGCCAAGGATATTCACATTACCTACTTGTGGGATCCATTTGTGTGGTCCTTCATCATTCTTAAGGACGGATCGGCTCTGAGTGATCGAGTGGAAGTTTACGAGCTCGCACAAAACAACGCCTGGATGAACCTCAGTACTTCAGGAGGTGATATTCCTGCCGGTGGCAGCACGCCGCTGGATGTGAACATCGCTTCGCTTGACCTTCCAGAAGGTGTGTACAGCAGCTGGTTGCATTTCACAACGAATTCATTCGTGCCTGAGCTCTTCATGCCGGTGACATTGACAATTGATGCTGGAGTAGCGGTGGTCAGCGTGGATGATGAAGGAGTCACCCAGCCACTCGAGTGGAAATTCAACGGCGTCTATCCGAATCCGTTCAATCCAACGGCTTCGGTTTCCTTCTCGATGAAGGAAGCTGCGGATGCCAAGGCAATGCTGTACAACGTACTCGGACAGCAGGTAGCTGTGTTGGTAGATGGTCCGCTTCAAGCCGGACATCATCAGCTGACGATTAACGGCAGCAACTTGTCCAGCGGTGTGTACTTCCTGCGTTTCCAGGGCGGACCCATGCAGGAAACGCGTAAAGTTGTCTTGCTTAGGTAACATCCTTGATTAACACCCAAATCCCCGTTTGGATTATCCAGGCGGGGATTTTTCTTCCAGAAAAAGCAGGCACGATCCATCAAATCCTGCTCCTACATTAACAAAAATAATGAATCCTGATTTTCTCTTTGCTCTAACTGCGTTGGTTATCTATTTTATTAACGATTCTGGCAAACCACCCTAGTTTTGTTAAGGCCAGGGTTTCATAGGTTCAATAGGGGATGGAGGTCCCCTGACTGACTACTTGGTCGCCGTCCAGGATTCGATACTGCCACGATTATGACGGACTAAGACCCCGTAGTCTTTTTTTTCGTTGGAGGATTCAGATGAGCTGGAAATCGGTACTTGGACTTCTATTAGCCAGCCTGCTTGCCACTTCGGCAATTGCAGTTGACAACTTGACAGAGATGCAAGCCAACCCGATGCGTGCGATTGAAGTTGAAAAGCGTGCGGATGGAATTCGTTTTGATCTGGAACTCGAAGCTCCGGTAATGATGGATGTCCCACTTGAATTCGGGTATGGACGGGTGCTTGAGATTCCTGGTGGAGGCATGATCCAGGAAGAAGGATTGCCAACGGTTCCACGATTAACCCGGATGTTCCGGATGCCGATGGCCGGTGGCGCGTACCCGGTTATCCTGAGCTCTGAATATGAAATCATGACCGGCATTGAATACGCCGCTTACATGGGCATGGAAGATGATGAATACATTTTCGGTGAATTGGATGATTCCATCGATGAATGGTATCCTTCGAACATCGCCGAAGTTACCGAACCAGCAATAGCACGTCGTTTCCGCATCTCTAACCTGGTGACTTACCCGGTACAGGTGAACGCTTTCCGCAATGAGGTTCGCGTTTACAGCAACATCGACGTTGATGTGCAATACGGTGGTCAGGGTGAGAACGAACTTCAATCCTACCCAACCGCGTTGAGCGCATCTTACCTCTCTTTCTATGAGAGCTTTCTTGACTGGGATACGGATGAACTGGATGACTTCGAGATCTATCATGGCGCAGTTCAGGTCGTAGCTAAGGAAGCCGCCGTCGCCCAGATGACGGAATGGATCGAGTGGAAACGCCAGAAGGGCTACAAGCTTGAGTTCATAACTGATTCCATGGTTGCCTGGAACGCCAGTAGCATCAAAGCTGAGCTTCAAAGTCGCTGGAATAACGCTGAGTACAAGTTTGACTGGGTGATGGTGGTAGGCGATGATAACGGAGCATATGCAACGCCGCCAGGCTCAGGATTGGGCGATCACCATTTCGTTAAGCTGGATGGGAATGATGAATTCCCAGAGGCTGGTGTCGGAAGAGTCAGTGTCACTAGCCAACAGGAATTGCTCGCATACCTCAACAAAGTGTTCTTCTACGAACGAGATCCGTACATGGTTGACACTGCCTGGTATTTACGTGGATGTGTAGGTGCAGGATCTCCGAATTCAGGGTGGTCAACGATTTACCTCGGACGTTACGCTCGTCATACTATGCTCGAAATTGAATATACACAAGTTGATACAGCTTGGTGGAATGACGGAAACGGGAGTGTAAACGATCGCAACGAAGCATCGATTGAAGAAGGCGTTTCGTTCTTCAGTTACCGGGGTTACATCAGTTCTGGACTGACCACAAACCAGATTTCAAACCTTACCAACTACTTCAAGTTACCTATGGTGCTCACGATCACCTGTGCTGAGGGTGATTGGGTGAACGGTTTCGGTAAGAATGAAGCGTGGATGCGTGCTGGTACAGTGAACGAACCAACGGGCGGAATTGGTTGTATTGCGATGGCGACGTCCACCACGAACACTCGTCACAATAACGCTGTTGCAGCTGGCGGAATATATTCCAATATGGTGCTCCGCAACAAGGAAATGGGTGGAACAGTATTCTGGTCAAAAGTCAACCTGTACAACGGATTTCATCCGTGGGAATCGAACCACGTAGCTAATTTCTCTCAGTGGGCGAACATGATGGGTGATCCCACTGTTTGGCTGTGGACTGATATTCCGCGACCGCTGGAAGTACAGCATCCGTCATCGGTTCTGTATGGACGTAATGGGTACGAAGTTATCGTCCAAGACGAAGTAGGCACTCCCGAACCAGATGCCTGGGTCTGCCTGTACAAGAGCGATGTTGAAGATGATACAGTGGCCTTCGGAATCACTGATATGAACGGTCGCGTTGTCCTGGATATTCCTTTCCAGGGTTTGGGAACCGCCAAACTGACAGTAACCAAGCAAAACCACCATCCCTACCGGGTTGATGTTCCATGTGAGATGCAAACCCTGATGGCAGTTCAGAACGTCCAGATCATCGACAACGGTCAGGCGGGATCACAGGGAGATGGTGATGGTTTGGCTGAGCCGGGCGAAATCGTCGGTTTGTGGATCACATTGCACAACCTGTACGGATTCAACGCACCTCGTGTTGGTGCGGTATTCACATCTAATGATCCGATGATCGAGCAGACTGGTGGTGTGGCTAGATTTGGCACTATACGGAGCGGTCAAGTAAAAAATGCAAACACCTTGGCTTTGATGCAGATAGCTGACGATGCGCAGAGTGGGTGGATTGCTGATGGTGAGATTGGCTTAGGGATTATTCCACTGGGTCAAAATCAACCGAACGTGGTTCAGACTGACATGTTCACCTTCAAAATTCATGCGCCTGAGTACACATATGTAAATCACACAGTGAGCGGAACGATCACACCTGGTGCCACTGCAGATGTTGACTTTGACATCGCCAACATTGGGTTGAGTGATGGTCCAGTTGCCCAGGCTGAACTCGTCAGTGTAGATCCATACCTGATCGTCCAGAGTGGTCCGATGATCTTGCCGGCGGCGACAGTGGGACAGACTGTTACTACCTCGGGCCACACCATCACCGCACACCCTGAATCATTCAAGGGTTACCCTGCCAAGGCCGAATTGCGTATTACCAATGCTGCGGGCTTCCAGGACACGGTCAACGTGACGATCGAATTGGGCACGCGAACATCCACTGATCCAATCGGACCGGATGGATATGGTTACATCGCTTTCGATAACCGCGATGTCGACTATGATATTTCACCAGTGTATGAGTGGGTGGAGATCAACCCAAATGTTCCAGGATTTGACTATTCAGGCACTCGCCTGAACATTAATGACAGTGGAGAAGACGATGATGATGCAGTTGTCATCACTATGCCGTTTACTATTCAGTATTACGGAGTAGAGTTTAACGAGATCAGCGTCACCATGAACGGATTCATCTCGATGGGCAGCCAGGCTGATATGTGTACGCCTCGTAACTGGCCGATTCCTTCACCATTGGGTCCAAACTATATGGTGGCACCCTATTGGGATGATCGGAAGGTGGGCAATGGTGGTGGCGTTTACGCCTATTACGACCAACCAAATGGTCGCTACATCATTGAGTGGTACAACGTGAAGGAAGTTTCTTGGAGTGGTAATGTTGAAAACACTTTCCAGATGATGATCCACGATCAGATTGGAGAGTACATCACCGTAACTGGTGATAACACATTCCTGTTCCAGTATCAAGATGTAGACCACACCCAGGGCGACTCCCCCGACAATGACTACATGACTGTTGGTGTCGAAAATGGAGACCAGACTGACGGTCTGCAGATTGCCTATTGGGATAGCGATGATGGTCCTACTGGTGAGATTACTAACGGTCGTGCGATTCTTATCACAACCCAGGCCGCGCTGATTACAGGAACACTTACCGGAAACGTTACATATGTAAACGGTGGTGCACCTGTAGAAGGTGCGACAGTGCGAACATCTGACTGGGGATATTTCAGCACTACAGATATCAATGGCGACTACACGATTGATGATATAGTCGTTGGGATACACGACGTTGTCGCTGACATGCAAGGCATCAATCCTGCTTTGATTGAAGGTGTTGAGATTCTCGAAGATCAAACCACGGTGCAAGACTTCACCGTCACTGCACCTGGATTTGAGACGGATGTGGATGAAGTCAACGAAATCCTGCCTCCTGACGCTACAATTGTAAGCACTGTCAACATCAGCAATCCTGGGGACGGTCCACTGACATGGGCTGTTGAGATCGACAACAATGGTCCAGGACCTGTGCCGGATGATGCGTGGGATCTGGATCAAGAATTCTCGTTGACGGGCAACGAAAACCGCCACCGTGGCATCACATTACACAAAGGTTTCTACTGGCTTTCAGGATCGAACAACTTCAATAACCCCAATGGTTTGTACCGGTTAAATATGGACGGTACTCTGGCACAGGCTTACCCACAGCCCGTCATAAATCCATCCGCTGGTGGTTTCTACGGTATGACAACCGACGGTGATTATCTCTACGGTGTCGACGGTTCAACACTTTATGAGATGCACTACGACGAGGTGACGCACGAGATTTCCGTTATTTCAGAAACAGCGCTTCCGATTGAATTGACATTGACACGTTCCCTAGCCTACGACAAGGACAACGATGTCTTCTGGATTGGTGAATCCTACACACCATTGTATGCTATTTCGCGTGCTGGTGTGATTGTCCAGGAATACAATACCGGTTTTTCAATCCTCGGTGCCAGCTATTTCGGTGATGATCCCGATGGGTACGACCTGTATTTCGTCATACAAGAAACGCCATACGATGATATCTCTGTTATGAAGATGGATGTCACAACTGGTAATTCGATGTATGTGACGGCGATTGTGGCAAATGTCTATCAGGCCAAGGATATTCACATTTCCTACTTGTGGGATCCGTTTGTGTGGTCCTTCATCATTCTTAAGGACGGATCGGCTCTGAGTGATCGAGTGGAAGTTTACGAGCTCGCACAAAACAACGCCTGGATGAACCTCAGTACGCCAGGAGGTGATGTCCCAGCGGGTGGCACCACACCGTTGGACGTGAATATCGCTTCGCTCGATCTTCCAGAAGGTGTGTACAGCAGCTGGTTACACTTCACAACCAATTCATTCGTGGCTGAGCTCTTCATGCCGGTGACGTTGACGATTGATGCTGGAATCGCGGTAGTCAGCGTGGATGATGAAGGAGTCACCCAGCCACTCGAGTGGAAATTCAACGGTGTATATCCGAATCCGTTCAATCCAACAGCTTCGGTTTCCTTCTCGATGAAGGAGGCGGCAGACGCCAAGGCAATGCTGTACAACGTTCTCGGACAGCAAGTTGCTGTGTTGGTAGATGGTCCGCTTCAAGCCGGACATCATCAGCTGGCGATCAACGGCAACTCCTTGTCCAGCGGTGTGTACTTCCTGCGTTTCCAGGCCGGACCCATGCAGGAAACGCGTAAAGTTGTCTTGCTTAGGTAAGGACCTTGATTAACACCCAAATCCCCGTTTGGATTTTCCAGGCGGGGGTTTTTCTTCCGAGCCAGGGGAGACAACATGGCACTGATTCGATCTTCCCGGGTATAACCAGTCAGATACCCGATGACAGACGATTCACATGGACGAGCTGATTTATCTGAATTGTTGCGTCCATCGAACCCCTGACATAAATTGGCGCGATCCTGCAAGATGAGCAGATTAGTTTTCCATGCACACCGTAAAACCCGGTAACGCAAGGCAACACCTGATATCATGACTCACACCAAACAGTCGCAAACTCAAGCTAGAAAAGCATTTCTTCTGCTG
Organism: uncultured bacterium; assembly: GCA_964552465.1. GTDB lineage: Bacteria > Electryoneota > Electryoneia > Electryoneales > Electryoneaceae > BMS3BBIN04. The sequence goes on along the minus strand of CAZKGR010000042.1, from coordinate 11,720 downwards.
TTTTTCGTCTCCCTTGTTCTGATCTCCTGTGCGGAATACGATAGTAGCGTAGGACGGAACCTTGTAGGGGGAGCTGAGGACGGTGAAATCAAAGAGATGGTCTTTCTTCCCGCTGACGCATTCACTTCCTACGAGAGAGGAGACGGGCTGAAATTCAGCTCGACTCAACTTCATTTGGGAGAACAAGACGGGTTTCATTCGGATATAGTCCTGTGGTTCACCAACTATAGTTCGCTCGGCGAAGTGCTGGAACTGGATTCTGTGCGGCTGAAAATTTACAGCGCAGGATATGTTGATCCGGAATTGATCGATGATCCGGATGAGTGGCAGGCTGAACTGCTGCGCTTTGATGAGCTGTTTAATCCGATTTACGAAGACTACACATCAGCTCAAACATATTCCATGTCACCCATTGATACATCTTTGCTGGGAACGGTTGACGAAGACCTGGATACGTTTGAAGTCAGTGAATTCACCTTTGAACTTGACACATTGGATTTGGATACTTTGCTGCTCTATATCCGGCCTGTAGATCAAGCGACGTTTATTAAGAAATTCGTCCCTTGGTCCGGTGTTTCTGATCCGGAGAGTTTGCCTTGCATTGAAGCCAGCGGAACATTTGTGGTCAATGAGGACACGTTACAGGATACCACCTTATCTGTAAAACCGATCTACTCGACGTGGTACACGGATGACAGCGAACTTAGTTCTGAGCCTGAACGATTGTTGTTTGGGCAGGGATACGTCCGCGATGTTTTGCTTTCAGGTGATTTCTCTGTACTCGATCCAGCAAGTCACAGTTTGAACCGTGTGGATCTGGTTTTAACAGCTGATGGTGATTGGGACCGATCCATGGGCAAAACATCTGCGGTAACTTGGTTCGATATTACCGCTGAATGGTCTGCTGATCCCGATACGGTAGAATTTGGAGCTGGGTCTGAACTGGCATATTTCATTCCAGACTCGACGGACGCAATACGATTAAATGTCACGCCTGTTGCTCGTCAATGGGTAGCTTTGCCTGAAACGAATTTTGGAGTAGCAATTCGCTCGGTTGTTTCGGGTACTACGGTTTCTCGTCGAGCGATTTTCTCGGGTGAAGCGAGCGTTGATTCGACCATGCGTCCTTATTTCCACGTTGTATATACAGAGTTCAAATAGCCATGATCGTTCGCATCCTAAGCCTGTTTTTGATCCTGATTTTCATCGCAACACCATCGTCGGCAGAATCTGTTTTTTCTCCCTTGGGAATTGGAATTTGGCTTGACAACGGCAGCGCGTATTCATCCTCTGTTGGTGGTGCAGATCTGGTACAAAGCGATTCCGTCTATTTCTCCATCGATAACCCAGCGACGTGGCGGAGTTATGGAACAACCAGGTTTACTACCAGTTTTGGTGGGAGTAAAGTATACGGGTATGATGTTACAGGTGATGACGTTGCGGACAACTACATTTTTCCGTGCACGGCAATTCAATTACCGTTCTATAAGACCTTAAGCCTCGGATTTTATTACCAATCGCTTACAGATCATGATTATCTCGTGTTTCGTGACGATACCTACCAAATAGAAGAGCCGGTTGATACTCTGGACAGTTATGACATCCTGCGCCGAGTGCAAGGCAATGGTGGGTTGGCACGGGCAGGCACAAGGATGGCGTTCCAATTCTCACGTGAAATCAGTACTGGATTTGGTGTTGACTATTATTTTGGCGAACTGGAAGAACTCATTACTCTCGACTTTGAGCAAGGATCATTCCTTCGCTCGGGACAGTTCATTCGACATGAGTTGACTGGTGTAGGGATGGACTTTGGATTAAACGTCCAACCCAATGATAAACTGACATTTGGATTCACGTTTCGAACCCCTGTTTACTTGGATGTGAGCTCCAGCTCTACCATCCAGGGTGGTGATTCTACCGGCGTCGATTCAGAACGGTTCGAGCTGCCTGCGGCTCTGGGATTTGGAATGAAGCATGAGTTCGGGCGGTTGCGGACCCTCGCCTCAGCACGCTTTGAGGCATGGGAGAATAGCGACAATTCATTTGCTGAAGGGCAGGAATTCACGAACAAGATAGGTCTTGGACTTGGATTTGAGCGTCTTGCATTAAAAGAGCCCTTGATTCCATGGTACGAGTTCGTCACCTTCCGCGCGGGATTGAATTATCTACAGCACTACATAAAAGCTGGTGGAAATACACTCAATTTCTATGGCGCGTCCGTAGGCCTGGGTGTACCTGTGGCCGGTGGACGCGGTATGCTGGACTTCGCGCTTACTTATGAGATGCGCGGACTAGTTAACGATAATGCAGCCCGAGAGTCGATTTACGGCCTGAAGATTGGCCTTAGCTCAACAGAACGCTGGTTTGTCCGGCGTCAGAGATAACAGATAAACATACAGTTATTGATGTGGGGAGATTGTAATCATGCACTTGCGACGCTGGACAACAGCATTGATAGTGCTCGCACTGCTTGGAACCATGCTGCTCATAGGATGCGCAGCAACAGTTGAAGTCAGGGAGCCTACGGCGGAAGAGCTTGCTGCACGCCAGGATTCTATCGCAGCAGCGAACGAATTCGAGCTGAAGAAAGCACGAATGTTCGCATACGATAAACTGAAAACACAGCAATGGGAAGAGGCTCAAAAATACCTCTGGCAGGTTGTTGAGCTGGATGTCAAGGACGAGTACAACGACTGGGACCGTTTGTATCAGTCATACATGTCCGTTGGCAAGCCCGATAGTGCCCAGATTGTGCTCAGGATGGGATTGGAACGTCATCCTCAGGATACATTCCTCAACGCAACCTTTGGCTTCATTCTGAAAGCTCAGGGGCAGTATGAGGAAGCGCTAGGGTATTATGAAATAGCGCTTGAAGGCGAGATCACAGATACCGATAAGATCGAGTATCTGCGTAAGAAAGCAGAAATTCACGAAGCTCTTGGTGATCCAGAAGCTGCGATTTCAACATATGAAGCTCTGCTGACATTGGCTCCAAACGACATGGGAGCAACGAACTCGTTGACTGCGCTTGTTCGCACCAATCGCGATCCTGCTGAGTATATCGCCCGCCTCGTGGATGAGATCACGACTGATCCGAACGACATGCAGAAGCAGATGGATCTGTTGCGTGCTTATGAGGATCAGAGCATGAACGAGGAGGTTATTGCCCAGGCAGATGCGATAATTGCACTTGATGCCAACCGTGTTGATGTATACCGGACAAAGGCCAAGGCGTACGACAACCTGAACCAACTCGACAATTCGATAGCAACCTACGAGGCTCTCCTTGAGGTCGATGCTGAAAATGCAGATGCGATGCTACGTATTGCTGATAACCAACGTTTGCTGAACCGTTATTCGAGCGCGCGGACATGGATCAACCGGGCAAAGAGTGCTGGAGGTAGCCGGGGCGAAGCTGATTATATCCTCGGCCTGACGTATGAATCCGCTGGTGATGCATGCTCGGCCGGAGGTCTCGAATACGACGATAAGCTCGTATATACGGTTGCACTTGGTTTGTTCGAGAAGGCAGCAGGTTCCGGAGATTATAACATCACTGGAAAAGCTGTCAGCCGCGTTGACTACATGAAGCAGTTCGCACCGGCAAAAGCTGACTGGTTTCTTAACCAGACGAAAGAAATGCCTGCAAAGGACTGCTACGGTTGGATCAATGCTTCATGGTCAGAAACAAAGTATATCGAGACTTACTTGAGCCAGTTCGCTGAGTAAGATGAGGTGTGCTTTAACAACCTGATATTTCAACGGGCTGTCGCACATCGGCAGCCCGTTTGTAATTGCTGGAGTACGATCGATGAAAACTAAGAAACTCGCTATCGCCTCCGACCACGGCGGAGTTGAGATGAAGGATGAACTGGTCACCCGCCTTCGTAACGCTGGCTACGATGTGGTAGACATGGGCACTCATAGCCCCGATAGCGTAAACTATCCGGACTTCGCATTTTCTGCTGCGAATAAGGTTGCATCAGGTGAGGTTCCAGCAGGGGTGCTTGTGTGCGGAACAGGAATCGGGATGTCGATAGCTGCGAACAAGGTGCAAGGCATCTATTGTGCGAAGGTGAACTCGGAAGAGGAAGGACGTCTGGCCGCCGAGCACAACCACGCCAACATGCTCGCTCTCGGCGGACGTACAACCGACATCGAAACCGCGTATAGGGCTGTGGTAGCATGGACGACGACAGATCCCGGTGAGGGCCGGCATGCCAACCGTGTGGGTCTGATCAAGGCCATAGAATAAGGTGTCCCCAATTGCTTTATCCACAGATGACCACGAGAGGGCCTTCTCGTTTTTGCCAACCTCGCGCTGTATATTTCCAGCCATTCCAGAAAAACGACTATTGCAGGGGCTGATTCATGGCCGACAAACACCGCATCCCAACCATTGACGCTGTTCGTGATTTCGATCCGGAAATCGCGGAATCCATCGAGAATGAAACTACCCGTCAGATTAATACGCTGGAGATGATCGCCAGCGAAAATATTGTCAGCCCTGCAGTTCAGCAGGCAGCTGGTTCTGTGATGACTAACAAGTACGCTGAAGGGTATCCAAAGAAGCGTTATTACGGTGGGTGCAAGTTCGTAGATGTGGCCGAGAACCTGGCTCGCGATCGTGCATGTGAGTTATTTGGTGCCAAGTGGGCGAACGTGCAGCCGCACAGCGGTTCGCAAGCCAACCAGGCTGTCTATTTCTCGCTGATATCGCCGTTCTCAGATGGTGGGAAGAAGATCCCGATCCTCGGCTTGCATCTGAATCACGGTGGTCATCTGACGCACGGCAGCCCGGTCAATGTTTCTGGTCGGTTCTACGACGTACATCCCTACGAGCTGAATATGAAGACAGGACGCATCGACATGGATGCGGTCGTCAAGCTCGCGCGCAAAGTCAAGCCGAAGATGATTGTCACTGGTGCGTCAGCTTATCCCCGGTTCTGGGACTTCGACAAGTTCCGTGAAATCGCCGATGATGTAGGCGCTTACCTGATGGCGGACATAGCGCATGTTGCCGGTCTGGTTGCTGCTGGTCTACATCCTGATCCGGTACCTGTAGCTCACGCTGTTACCAGTACCACACATAAGACGTTACGTGGTCCGCGTGGTGGGCTGGTAGTCTCAAGCTATGAGGAAGGCGAAATCTTCCTCGAGGGTATGCCGCCCAAGCCCAAGACCGTACCTGAAGCCATTGATTCCGTCACTTTCCCAGGTCTGCAGGGCGGGCCGTTAATGCATGTAATTGCTGCAAAAGCGGTTGCGTTCAAGGAAGCGTTGCAACCTGAATTCAAGACGTATATGAAGCAAGTCCTTGAGAACGCCAAGGTCCTGTCAGAAGAGTTGATCGCTCGTGGATTCACGTTAGTTTCTGGCGGTACTGATAACCACCTGATGCTGCTTGACCTGTCACCAATGGGATTGACTGGCAAGGCTTCAGAGCTTGCTCTGGTCCGTTCGGGAATCACGACAAACAAGAACATGGTTCCAGGCGATCAGAAGTCGCCGTTTGTTACATCCGGCATTCGCATTGGTACACCTGCCTTGACCACACGCGGCATGGGCGCTGATGAAATGAAGCAGATCGCAGCGTGGATGGAACGGGTGCTGAGTGATGTTGAGGACAAAGAAATGCACCGAGGTGTGAAGGCGGAAGTGAAAGAGATGGCATCAACTTTTCCGCATTTCGCCTGGTAGCAGCAGGGGATCTGTAAGGCTCGCCCAACATTAGAATGGGTGAGCTTAGTTTTGTAGCTTCACGTGAATACTGTCACGTGATATCAATACGGCAAAGCTGAAACGATTATTGCGATGCCTTACCTGCGAGATATATGCGCTGTCCGTTTTGTGGAAGTCTTGATAACAAGGTGATCGACAGCCGTCCATCCAAGGACGAACGGTCGATCCGTAGACGAAGGCACTGCAACCAATGTGACCGTCGCTTTACCACTCGTGAAGCTGTCGAACGGCTTGGTATGCAGGTGAAGAAACGTGACGGCAGCCTCGAAGAATACGATCGCAACAAGCTGCTGAATGGCATTCGGATGGCTTGTATCAAACGGTCGATAACCATGAGCAAGCTGGATAGCGTCACTGATTTGGTCGAGAGCAAACTCCATTCTCAAGCCACTAAAGAGATCGATAGCCGCGACATCGGTCTAATGGTCATGGAAGAGCTGAAACCCGTTGACGAAGTTGCGTACATAAGGTACGCATCCGTTTATCGCCGGTTTGAAGATGCCGGCGAATTTACCGAAGAGGTTCGGAAGCTATCGTGAAGAAAACGTTCCGCGGCGGCACCCACCCTCCGGAGTTCAAACTGTCAGCTGGCGTCGAAACGACGCCGTTGCCAGTTCCTGAACTGGTCTATGTGCCCATTCAACAACACATTGGCGCGCCTGGCGTACCCATCGTCAAGAAAAAGGACGTTGTAACTGTTGGGCAACCGCTTACGCAACCAGGTGGTTTTGTCTCCGTGCCTGCACACGCGCCGGTTAGTGGCATCGTCAAGGATGTCGTTCCGTACGCGAATCCTATCGGTAAGGAGATGATGACGGTCATCATCGAAACTAACGATGACGGCGGCGACGGCAAGGGCGAAGAAGATCCTAGCTGGATGGACATTTCGCCTGATGAGATCCGCACCCGTGTCAAGGAAGCAGGTGTTGCTGGGATGGGCGGTGCAACATTCCCGACCCACGTGAAACTGTCTCCGCCTGACACAAAGCCGATTGACACGGTGATCATCAACGGCGCCGAGTGCGAACCGTACCTGACCAGCGACCATCGCCTGATGCTGGAACGACCGGAAGACATTGTGCATGGCGCACTGTTGGTAAAGAAGACAGTAGCCGCGAAACGGCTGTTCCTAGCGGTTGAGGACAACAAACCGGATGCGTACGAGAGCTTGAAGAAAGCGGCAGCATCCATTGAACCGTCTGTCATTGTCGAAATGCTGCCAGTAAAGTACCCGCAGGGTGCGGAAAAGCAGCTGATCAGAGCGTTGACTGGACGTGAAGTCCCTCCGCCACCCGCATTGCCGATGGATGTCAAGTGTGTCGTGCAGAACGTCGGTTCCTGTGTCTCTATATACGAAGCTGTGCGTTGGCAGAAGCCATTGATCGAGCGATATGTCACGATCACCGGCAGCGGCGTCAAATCGCCGACGAATGTTGTCGCAAAGATCGGCACCCCGATCACACACCTGATTAAGAAAGCGGGCGGATACACAGACAATGCTGCCAAGCTGATCATGGGTGGTCCGATGATGGGCAACGCGTTATGGACCGACGCCGTCCCCGTTATCAAGGGTACTAGCGGCATCCTTGTACTGAATAGACAACAAGCGATCCAGGGCGAAGAAGAACCGTGTATTGGCTGCGGACGATGTGTATCTGTCTGCCCGGTGTTCCTGTTACCGACGAACATTGCCCGTGTCAGCCAGCTTGAACGCTTCGAAGACGCCGAAGAATTAGGCGCGCTAGAATGCATCGAGTGTGGTTCTTGTACCTACATCTGTCCAGCCCACCGTCATCTCGTCCAGCACATACGCTTTGGGAAAGCATCAGTGATGGAGATTAACCGGAAAGCAGCAAACAAAGGGAAGGCAGCGTAAGCGATGATTCCTTTCGCGCCAGATGAAGAACGGAAATTCTTCTCACCAGATGAACCGTCCGGCGAAGCTGCGCCTGATCAGCCGAAGTCCGAGCTGACCGAGGAAGAGATCGAACGCCGCAAAGCGGAACGGAAAGCCAAACGTGCCGCCGAACGTGCAGCGAAAAAAGCAGCTGAGGCTGGCGAAACTACGCCTGAACCGCCAGCTAGTGTCGAATCTGTGGAAGAAGCAGCACACGCAGTCCCCGCTGAACCAGCGTCCGATGAGCTGAGCGAAGAAGAAATCGAGCGTCGTAAGGCAGAACGGAAAGCCAAACGCGCTGCTGAACGTGCGGCGAAGAAAGCAGCTGAGGCTGGCGAAACTACGCCTGAACCGCCAGCCAGTGTGGAACCAGTGGAAGAAACAGCAGACGCTGGTCCCGTCGAACCAGCGTCCGAAGAACTGACCGAGGAAGAGATCGAGCGTCGCAAAGCGGAACGCAAGGCCAAACGCGCTGCTGAACGTGCGGCGAAGAAAGCAGCAGTGGCTGGCGAGGCTG
>CAZKGR010000042.1:0-3464 GCA_964552465.1 uncultured bacterium | reverse complement strand
GCCAAACGCGCTGCTGAACGTGCGGCGAAGAAAGCAGCAGTGGCTGGCGAGGCTGGCGAAGCACCGCCTGATGCTTCTGTAGCTGATAAGCCTGCTGAGGAAGCTCCGGCTGAGTCCGCTGAACCTGTATCAGAAGAACTTTCCGAAGAAGAGATCGCAAAGCGTAAAGCAGAGCGTAAAGCAAAACGTGAGGCGGAACGGGCAGCCAAAAAGGCAGCTGAGGCAGGAGGCGAAGCTCCTGCGAAAGAAGAATTGACGGACGAGGAACGCGAACGTCGCAAAGCCGAACGCAAGGCTGCACGTGAAGCAGAACGCGCCGCCAAAAAGGCCGCCGAAGGCGAAGCCCCTGCTAAGGAAGAGTTGACGGACGAAGAACGCGAGAAGCGTCGCGCTGAACGCAAGGCTGCACGTGAAGCCGCAAAAGCCGACGGTGGGGAAGAGAAGCCGAAGCGTGAGAAGAAGGAACGTCCTCCGAAGGACGATGCAGGTAAGAAGAAAGAAAAGAAATCGGCAATCGTACTTCCGGAACGCAAGTTCATCCTGTCATCGTCGCCACACATTCATGATAAAGAGAGCGTGCGCAAGATCATGTGGACGGTCACGGCCACATTGATCCCGGCAACTATTGGCGCGACATGGGTGTTCGGATTCAGAGCGTTGATTCTCGTTGTACTGGGTATGATCGCGGCAATGCTGACTGAGTGGGGACTGCAAAAAGTCTTCAAGATGAAGAGCACTGTCGCGGATGGTTCAGCGCTGCTCACAGGTTTGCTGGTCAGCTTCAACCTGCCGCCGGGAGTGCCGTGGTGGATTCCGGTTATCGGATCGTTTTTCGCGATTGCGGTCGCCAAAATGCCGTTCGGTGGATTGGGTTGGAACCCGATGAATCCGGCGTTGGTCGGACGTGCATTCCTGCTCGCATCGTGGCCTCTGCACATGACCAAGGACTGGTTGCCAGCGTTCTGGTGGAAGAACATGACTGGATACAACTTCTGGTCCTGGAACGTGAATCCAGCCGCAATGAAGATTGATGGTGTTTCTTATGCGACGCCGTTGGGCGTACGTAAGAGTGCGATCGATACCATCAACAACCCAGAAGGTCTGCCCAACGACATCATCACCCGAGCAATGGAAACGATCCATTCTACCGGTGATATGATCGTTGACTTGATAACAGGTGTAACCGGCGGCTGTATCGGTGAAACCAGTGCGATCCTGTTACTACTCGGTGCGGCTTACTTGTTGTACAAGGGAATCATCGACTGGCGAACGCCGTTCGCGTTTATCGCGACCGTTGGTATCGGTGGCTGGCTGTTCGGCGGGGCGGACGGATTCTTCTCCGGCGACATGCTGTTCCACGTCTTCGCCGGTGGTCTGATCCTCGGCGCATTCTACATGGCGACCGACATGGTCACCACTCCAATCACCAAGAAGGGACGCCTGTACTTCGGGCTTGGTGCCGGATTGCTGACCCTGATGATCCGTCTCATCGGCGGGTACCCGGAAGGTGTCAGCTATGCGATCCTGCTGATGAACCTTACCACGCCGCTAATCGACCGTTATACGAAACCACGGCGCTTCGGGCATGTGAAGACCGCTGATACAGCTGCGGCGGGAGGGTAAGATCATGATTTTACGACTCGCCATTATCCTCATGATAATTGCCTCTATTGCGGCTGGCGGACTGGCACTGTTGAACACGAAAACTGCGCCCATCATTGCCGAGATCAAACGTATCGAGCAGGAACAGGCACGCAAGGAAGTTGTCGCTACCCTCGCCGATTCGATTCGGTTCGAGGAAGTCCGAGTGCCGCTGGAAGACGATCCGGCAGATACGCTTACCTACTGGAGAGCGTACGGCGAAAACGGTGACCACCTCGGCTACGCCGGTCTCGCGTTTGGGAAGGGTTATTCCAGCACCATTGAAACTGTCTGCGGCTTTGATACCGAGTTCAACATCGCTGGCCTGAAAGTCACTTTCCAGCAGGAGACACCCGGCCTCGGGACCAAGATTGTCCTCGATTCGTTCCTTGGCCTGTTTCACAGGATATCTGCGCTGACGGTTGCTGTCGTTCAGGATCGGGGTACTATCGACTCGGTTACGGGCGCGACAATCTCTTCACGTGCGGTCGCCAATTCAGTCCGAGACGTGGCAATGATGATTCAGACTGCAGACATCACATTTTCAGAATCCCTCGAATTCGCCAGCGATGATCTGGACGAATCCGGCGAGTTCTACGATGAAGAAAGCGGATCAGACAACCGTATGGGTAGCAGCTACGTTGATGAAGAATCAGAAGTTGATTCTTTCACCGACGAGGAGGCGGAGTAAACCATGAACCTCAAAAACGTGTTCACAAGAGGCCTGGTTGCGGAGAATCCCGTCCTTCGTCTGGCATTGGGATTGTGTCCCGCGCTGGCTGTTTCATCATCAGTCGAGAACGCATTGGGGATGGGCATATCGGTGATCTTCGTGCTGACCATGTCGAACCTCATCGTAAGCTTACTGCGCAAGGTCATACCGGCGAAGATCCGTATTCCGATCTATATCGTGATTATCGCGACCTTCGTTACCGTGGTTGAGATGGTCATGGCAGCATATCAACCAGCCCTGTTTCGCAGCTTGGGCATTTTCGTGCCGCTGATCGTGGTGAACTGCGTCATCCTCGGACGCGCAGAAGCCTACGCCAGCAAGAACACCGTCTTACCCGCCCTAATCGACGCGTGGGGGATGGGGGTCGGATTCACGTTCGCGCTGGTGATGATTGCCGCTGCACGTGAGGTGCTTGGGAACGGAACATTCCTGAATTTCCAAGTCATGCCGAACGGTTTCGAACCTGTCCTGCTGATGATGCTCGCGCCTGGCGCGTTTATCACGATGGGAGTTTTGCTTGCGGCCTTCAACTGGGGTGACGAGGCCAAGGCTAAGAAGCTGAAAGACGAGGTCGTCAAACGAGCGGGTTTCGAGACTGAGAACCCAAAGACGGAAGGGGGTAACTGATGGACTGGGGGAACCTCTTCGTCATCGCGGTCGCAGCGATCCTGATCAACAACTTCGTGCTGATGCGCTTCCTCGGCATCTGCCCGTACATCGGCGTGTCGAAAAGCCTTAGTAGCGCAATCGGGATGGGCATGGCGGTAATCTTCGTGATGACCATCGCCAGCCTTGTGTCGTGGATCGTGTACGTCTACCTGCTCGATCCGGCGACGAACTTCTGGGGCGTGGACCTCACATTCTTGCGCACGATCTCGTTCATTCTCGTGATCGCGTCGCTGGTCCAGTTCGTAGAAATGGTCATCCAGAAGACCGCGCCAGCACTGTACCAGGCGCTGGGCATCTTCCTGCCGCTGATTACGACAAATTGCGCGGTGCTCGGTGTCGCTGTGCTCAACATCGACGAGAACTACAACTTGCTCGAATCGCTGGTCAACGGTGTCGCCGCCGGTATCGGCTTCACACTGGC
>CAZKGR010000041.1:0-23346 GCA_964552465.1 uncultured bacterium | reverse complement strand
GTTTCTCAGAAACGGGGGGGGGTGTGGAGATACGGCCCAAGTGGAAATACCCCGTAAAACGGTACCTGCGGAACCCCGAGGGCGAACGCGCTGGCATATATTTTCTGGGAATTTTTCGCGGGGCACATACGGCGGGTCGAACGCCACTTTCCGTAAGTTTTCCTTTGAACCCCTTCGTATGTGAAGTTACAGAAAAAGGCGCCCGATCCGGTCAAGCGCCCCAACACAACAACAAACAAAAACAATAAGTTAGATCAGAATGGAAGATTGTCTTCGCCATTTGCCCCGCCCGATTGACCAACGCCCACGTTGCGATCAGGAAGCAGGCTAATACCTTTCCATCCGCGCGTCTTTTTACCCAGCAACTGACGCTGTTCTGGTTCACATCCCAATTCACGCAGACTGGACGCTAGCTTACGATCAGAAAGGTATTCACCGCCATTTACTTCGCGCCATTCGCCGAAGGCTGACCGTATGTTCGATACCGGTTCCCAAGATATCGGGTCGATACGGCCGCAATCTGTGACAAATTCACTTAGTGGATTCATTTCAGCGCGATATTCTTCTGTCGCACGCGTAACAGCAGTGGGGATTTGCAGTCCGTTCTTCTGCCAATCCAGACACCCTTGCACTGCCCACGCCAGAATTCCCGGTCCTGCGACATCCGGATCACGCAGCTGGGCCTTCAGCTTTGGATCACGCTTCGACTTCGGCACCACGTGATCAAATGGCACCCGTAGGATTCTACGCCACATGGCGGCATCGCTAGATTTCACATCAGGGGTGTCGTTCGCAACTAGCCATAGCTTGAATGTCGGTAGGAATTCGAACGCTTCCTTGTACAGGAACCGTGCGGATACTTTTTCGCCACCGGTGATTGACTTGATCAACCCTTCCGCAAGCGCTTTGCCTTCATCGACTTCCACAGAAGCCACCAAGCGTGACCCCGCCAGGCGTGCGATGTCGTTTCGCGGACCACCAGTACCGTTGCGTTTTATGAAGGTTTCGAAATCGGCCGTGTTGCTGTAGTCACTTAAAACACCGCGTATTGCTTCCATGAAGGTGCTCTTCCCCGCTGCACCAGGCCCATGGACGAAAAACAACACTTCTTCGCTGGCATCACCGGTTAGTGAATACCCAACTGCACGTTGAAGGAACGTTTGCAGGTCTTTGTCACCATCGGTGGCATCATCCAGGAATTGTTCCCATAGCGGTAGCTTAGCCGACAATCCCTGCCATTCGACAGGTGCCAGCTTGGTCATCATGTTGTTGCGGTCATGGTCCAGCAAGTTACCGGTTCGAAGGTCGATGGTTCCGTTCTTGACGTTCAGCAACCAGTGTGATTGGTCGAAATCGTCAACAGTTGACGCGATCCCTTCTTCGCTACCTGCCAGGTTGACCATTGCCTTCAGGCGAAATTCGGATTCCGATTGCAGAATCCACTTCATCGCTTTCTCGCGGTCGTCTGAATCCTGGATCTGTTCCGCTTCCAGCAACATCTTGCGAACTGTGTGCTTCGCACGACGCATGATTTCTGCCGTATCGTCAGCCTTCCAGCGGCACCCATCCCAGATGAACCAGGTCTTTTGGCTATTACAGTAGCGGATGTCGTCGCCGTGACGGTAAACCAGACGTTCAGCATTGCCCAGATCAGTCATCGGGTATCGCTGACGGTCCAGCCAGCCTGGTTCGACGATATCACGCAGATCGTGCCATCCTTTGCCCTGGCATCCATTGTGATGGCAACCAGCACCAATTGCGCCATCTTCACGCTGAACGATGAATGCGCTGCCGTTGGTGTGGTCGGAATTCCACGGACAGGCGTGCATCACCCAACGCTGACCTGATGCCTGTCTGTTGTGTTGTGTGTCGTTGTAGCCCCACGGCTGTGGACCTGACAATGCGAACAGTGATAATTGGTCTTGGTGATTATCAATCCATTTCTGCAGATCGAAATTGCCACAATACTTCTTGAACGACACCACAGACGGGGATGCTTGCGCTGTGACCGCCGGTTCCACAGCTTTCAGCTGATCGTCAGTGACTACCTGGATTTCGTCAGGCGTTTCGTCCCACAGGATGTGACTTTGACGGTGTGGACGTTCCGGGGTGTCTTCGCCCTTCCGTGCCCAGGTACCGTACAGACGCCAGATTCTGGCTGGATTCGCCACTGACGTATCGATCACAACATCATCTGTGTTGAACTGTCCTGCCAGCGCTTCCAGAATTCGCTTGATTCGGATGGAATCGCTGATCGGTAGATCTACCCTGTACATCAGATGATTGCCATTTCCCGAATCTGCAAAGATTGGATCTGGCCAACCCTTATCACGCAGGTATTGACGGACTGAAGCGGCCAAGTCGAAAGCCAGTGCATGTTCAGCTTCGGTGGATGATGTGTCTGTGTCACGCACTGGATCGAAATCGATCAACAGCCAGTGGATTCGCTGAATATCACCATTACCAGCAGACATTCCTTTCACGGCTGGCTGCACGTGATTCGGGGATCGTTCCAGCAGATTGGGTTTGACGGGGTTCGGTGTGAAGTAGACACCGTAGGCATGTTCGCCAATACGTTCGGCTTCTTTTACCATGATTTCCGGATCATTGAAGAAGCCGTAATAGTTGCGCGTATCGCTCGTTTCAGGATCATGGATCCGAAGGGCGCGTAGTTCGCTAACCTGCCCGCGTTGACAGATCAGATTGATAGATTTTTGAATTTCGTTCATATTCGACATCCTTGATTAGTTTGTAGATAGTTCCAGAATCAGGTCCAAGTTTGGTGGATCTGTTGCCCACCTTTGAACCCGCGTGATACTGGATGATTCTTTCCAGCTCGCGGCGCGTGACGCCGTACGTTCGCTGGATGTACCGGCGCGAGTAGTTCATTGCGATTGCTCGCAGCACGGCGTTGCATAAGTCGCTGTCTTCGATCTTCTTGATGGTCTTGGTATGTAGTCCCATTGTCGTATGTCCTTGTTATGTGTTAGGTTGTAGCTGTTTATGTCACACGACCACCCAGATAAAACCGCCATTGGCGGTTTTGTAGGGATGTCGCTTTGTCATTATGTCGGGGTGTCGGTTGTCGCTGTCCAGGGTCCGCATGAAAGCTTGGTGGATTGGAAGGGGCTTACACCCCTATGGTAGTTGTCGCTGTCGGGGATTTATCTTTTGCGATAATCAGGATATTCAGGTTGGGGAAAACGTAGATCACGAGTGAATACTGCGCCTGGGTCAGCCCCCAATCGGGACCAATTCTGATATCACCTGATATTATTATAGAACTTTTGGCGGTCGATTTCAAGGGGAGCGCTAATATTTTTGTTTTTTCTTTTCATTATTCAGCATAATGCGGCTATATCAAGCGAATTTATCCAGTTTCATCACGGCTTTGCGAAGATGATCTTCCGCTAAATGGGCGTAAATTATTGTTGATTGCAGATCAGAGTGTCCCAATAGCTCCCCCACAGTATACAAGGTTTCATTATCCATTACAAGATGACTGGCGAAGGTATGGCGAAGTTTATGGACATCACCTTGCAAACCAAGCTCTTTAAGCGCCCTTGCCATATCATCCCTTAGTTTATTTCCCCTCAACACCTTGCCCATTTTAGATTTGAAGACGTATGGGTGCAAATCTGATCTTTTCTGACGCTTGATTATTTCCGCTGCACGTGGTGATAGTGGAACGATACGTCGCTTGCCCGTTTTCGGCAACCAACCATTTTTTTGCGGTCCACCTTGGACAGCAATGGTCGGATCGTCCTTGTCGAGATTCGTCACATCATCCCACATAAGATTCGTAATCTCTTCCCGACGAAGACCCGTCCGATACAAGAATTCGAACGCGTCCCTGTAGTAGGGCTTGACCTCAGCCAAGATCCTTTCGATTTCATCCTGTGTCCAGAACTCAGCTGGCAGCGCACCTTCTGGCGATTTGAACTTCTTGATTTTCTTGGCCGGGTTATTCTCGAGCCAACTCTGCTCGATAGCGAAATTAAATATCGCCTTAATGGCACGTAACTCCATATTGAGCGTATCAGTTGCCCTTCCAAGTCGGTGTCTGTAAGCCAAGTATTCATCAATCTGGGCCTTCGTCACCTGACCGGCGTTTGCAACCTCGGGAAAGCTGTCATTCATGAATCTGACGAAATTGTGCGTAGGTGCGCGATAGCGGCGGTAGGTTGAACTGCGTGTACGAATCTTCTTTTCAGCAAGGAACCGGTCCGCCAGATCCTTTATAAGAACATCAACCACTTCGACTGGCTCAGGAACCCCGTTCCACTTAGCCATCAGTTCATTGAAGATCTGATTTGCACGCTGTTGTGCGTGGTCCTTCCGCTTCCCGACCGTCTCCCGAATACGTTCTTCCGTGAATGGGTTGAAGTAATCTATATAGTA
The DNA here is from genome assembly GCA_964552465.1 of uncultured bacterium. Classification (GTDB taxonomy): domain Bacteria; phylum Electryoneota; class Electryoneia; order Electryoneales; family Electryoneaceae; genus BMS3BBIN04. The sequence goes on along the minus strand of CAZKGR010000041.1, from coordinate 18,945 downwards.
GACAGTTTTGCCTTTGGGATTTATCCTTTTACGGACGTTTGGTGGGTATGGTTGTGCCATGTATCTGCCCCATAATTTCGGATCATATGGCAAATATATGGCAAATCTGCAGAAAAACAAAACCCGTAAGTCCAATATTTCCAGACTTACGGGTAGATGGCTGGGGATCAGGGAGTCGAACCCCGAGTACCTGAGCCAGAGTCAGGCGTGTTGCCATTACACCAATCCCCAACGGATCGCCAAAATACGGGACACCACCCGTGCTGTCAAGCTACCCAGAGAAACTACAGACTCTCGATCTTGATTGCGCTGCTCTCTCGCGACTCCTACTTTCCTACGGGCACCGGAGACAATCTGAATCGTTCCATGCAACGATTCTGCTTCTGAGTGAGTCTCATTATCGTATCATGTACCTGTCCATGTTGAGTTGACCTGAACCCTACAACGCTTCGAGGGGATTTCGATGAAACGCCACAGCTTGTTCGTTATGATTGTTCTGATTCTTGTCATGAGCTGGTTTGCCGGTTGTGCATCCAAACAACAGGAAACGCCTCCCATCGAAGAAATCCCTGTAGACACTACCGGATTCCAGGCAATCGATCCTGAACCTGAAGTTGTTGATACCCTGCCATCTGTGGAAGAACTGGAACGTCGCCGTCTTGAAGAACTGCAACGACTGGCTGACGAGAAGCGTCGCGTAGAGCGTCAGGACAAACTCTCACTGAAGACAGTTTACTTCGAGTTTGACCAGTCGTCGCTGTCCACCATGACACGCGAAGCCTTGCGTCACAACGCTGAATTGATGCGTAAATACGACGCCTGGAAGATCGTCATTGAAGGACATTGCGACGAGCGTGGATCTACCGAGTACAACCTTGCGCTGGGTGAACGCCGTGCCGCATCTGTCAAGCAGTACTACATCGACTATGGTATCGACGAATCACGCATGCGTCTCGTCAGCTACGGTGAAGAGCGTCCTGAAGTCGCGGAATCAACTGAAGCTGCGTGGGCAAAGAACCGACGCGCCGCCACAGTTTCACGCTAACCGTTATCTCAGATGAACTACGAGATCCTTCACTTCGTTCAGGATGACACCACGGAGAACGCACCCATGCGTTTCATGAAGATCAAGACAAATCATGGGCGTACTCTGTCCAAGTATCTGCTGCTGTCCATATGGATCATATACCTGGTCGGATGCGCGGCGTCGAAAGAACAGGTCATACAGTTCGAAGATGATCACTCCGAGTTCCGAGCTCGTTTGGGGCAACTGGACCGGCAGCAAGAACAGATTCAAGCTGATATCGACACCGTAAAAGCGTTGCTCGGTGAGAATGTCAGCCAGGAACTGCGCGCCATGCAGGCCGACCAGAGCGCAACCAGCCAGGATTTTGAACGCCGACTGTTTACCCTGACCACCCGGTTTGAGGAAAACGAGCGCCTGCTGACCGACCTCCTGCGCAGTCTGAATGAAGTGAATGAGTTGCTGCGAAATCCGGTGACAATTGACGGCGTGCGGGCATCAGAAGAAGAGAAAGCACTCTACGAACAGGGACAGGAAGAATATCTACGTGGCGAATATGAGTTGGCACGCATGGGATACAGCCAACTGATCGAATCGTTTCCAGATTCACCGCTTGCTGATGACGCTCTGTACTGGATTGGTGAATCTTACATGGCTGACAGCCAGCCGGATTCAGCGCGGACCAAGTTCAGTGAAGTGTTGAGCCACTATCCGGACAGTAACCGAACAGCCGCTACGTTGCTAAAACTAGCTATCCTCGATCTGGAGAGTGAAGACACCGAAACGGCTCGCATTCTGCTCGAGAGAATTCTGACCGACTATCCCGATACACCCGAGGCTGAACAGGCCACTCTGCGCCTTGAAGAGTTAATACAAGACTGATCTCTGGAACTAAGAAACAGATTACTGTTCCATGCGCGTGGCTACAACGGAATACATGCCAGGAAAAATCCAAGCAACAGTAGAACAACCACAAATAGCAGGTAGTTTAACGCCTGTGGTGGTGCGGATGATGACCGCATGATCGTACTCCCCAGCGGGTAGTCTGCCAATCAAGTACCTGGCAGTACACAACCCGTTGCTGTTGGTTGACACTTGACATCCAAATCGTATCACCGAACAGTAGCCGTGCCATTACTTCGCGGAGTGAGTCTGAGGAAGGGAATTCCGTGAATACCCGAGGTTTCATACGCGTAGTTCCGGTACGAAAACACCCACGGAATAAGGCTTGCAAAACGACTCCAAGCCTGAAACTTCTTGCACTCAGTTGTTCCAAAATCTGACTCCTCATGTTCTTCATCTTGCAACCGTTAAGTAAATTCATATGAACACAAAAGCCTGACCATTTGGTCAGGCTGTAGATTAGCAGAACGGAGTCTGGGCGGACGACGCCGGGGCATGGAATGGGGGTTGAGACATGGGCGAGGGAGCGACGCTCGACCGCCCCTCCGTTCTGCCATCGCTTGTCAATGTCCTGCTTTATACCTGCGCTGCCAACCTGCGGCAGCTTCTCATCAAACTCGGGGCAAAGTTGCTCAGGCCTTACCCCGCGGAGGAGGATGCGTCACATAGAACTCACGCGTTAACGTGGGGGAAGGTGTTCCAGATGACGTCAATGCTGTCAAAGTTCATGCTTACTTCCTGAAGCTGGTCAACTGTCGGGTTGGCTTGCGTATCCATCGTCGCGTCACCGACTAGTATGTTGACACCCACGACTACCGAGATTCCAAGAAGGATCACTACTACCAATGTTGCGAAAAACTGTCGCTGATCCATCTCTTCATCCCATTGCTTTGTGTAGCCCGTGGTACAGTCTCGTGCTTCGACAATAACAGTATCAAGCTACGTGCCAGTTTTGTTCTTATTCTATAAATTATGATATATTCTTAGAATAACTGGAGTGCTCTCACAACCCCGGAGCTGGCTGTTATCAACCATTTGGCGCATAAGAACCTGCCACTCCCAGCCACTGGCTGTTATCAACCATTTGGGGCCATGTATCACCACTCTGACGGCTACACAGATTCTCTCAATTCCTCTCGACCACCGGATATCCGGGCTGCGCAAGAAATTCATCCGACAATCCGACGGCAAAAATGGTGAGAAAAGAAAGGGCCGCTTTCGATGAAAGCGGCCCTTTGCATGATCACTTGTCCGGAAATCAGGAATCGTCCTCAATAGTTATTGTCTGTTGTTCATCCATCAAATCGAATAACAGGATGGTCGATATCCCAAACCGCATACCTTTGGCTGCATCAAACATGCCATGTTCCCAGCCAAAACCGAAGTCTGTATGCCAGAATCCATAATTGAGTCCAAATCCACCACCGAATGTCGCACCCGAACGTCCTCCCGCACTCATTCCACCGCGCAGGGACAACCAACTGAGAGTGCGGTGTTCAATCCCCAGACCGGCACGCGCGAACGCATCCGTCCCGACCACATCATTGAATTGGGCTGTAAAACTGGAAGTGAGGGTGATCTGTTCGTTCAACACATAAGCACCGTTCAACTTGAACAGCCGCGGCAACTCTGTTTTCAGGTTTTCGGTTTCACTGAACAGGGAGTCTACAGAGTTAAAGTTTTCCTCAAACCAGAGCGAGTCATTCATCCCGCTCAACGTTAGTCCGTCCAAAGTGTAACCATAGACTGCCCGTTTGCCATCCGACCAGGTCATTTGATTGATCAGGTTGATAATGCTTAGGCCTACGGTTCCACGATTCTCGAGAATTTTCATCCCGATGCCAACATCCATCCCGACGCCACCACCTGCAACGAAATTTTCGCTGTAGAAGTCGTCATCTTTGCTACTGCTAAGCTGACCCGCACCAACGACTTCCATGTACGCCATGGATGACGTTCCATCGTAATCAGTGAGGAAAGTGCCCTGGAATTCGTCGATGTCGATAAACGAATGACCGATGTAGTAGTTGAACGTGACGCCGGCCGTCAGTTCATCCATCCAATCGTATTCATGGGCGTAATTAAACCTCTTTGCCGCCGTCAGACCGATGCGCGAGAGGAAAATGCTCGACAGGTCAGTGTCATCGAAACTCTTCTCCTGACCGAGGCTTTCAAGAGAATTACCCCTGAGCATCAGATCGGTGAAATCGTCTGCAAACGACGCTTCAACGCTCATTCCCATGTCATATGTGAGCGCCATGTTGAGGAATTCCGTCTGAAAACTTACCCCTATGAGCTGGGTCCACATGTCCATCGTGAATGACAGCTTGTCCTGATCTATCTGGCTCGCCAAATATTCAAGATCTGCCTCATTCCATTCCATACCCTTGCGAAAATATGTTGCTATATCCTTGTTTGAATACACGTTGTTGCCAAAACGCATGCCAAAGTTCAGCAACGGAATAGTGTACGACTGTACCGGTTGGTCGGAAAATCCGAGAAATGCTGGGTTGTGCCCGACAACTCGCACACCGATAGCATCTGCAGCTGAAGTCAGTCCCATGGATAAGTCACGTGCCTGTACTGGGTGAAATGCGAGTGTATTGCCGGAAATCAGCAGGCTGACGAGAAACGCGAACGTCAGCACGAATATCATCGATCGTGGCTTCATCGTTCCGCTCCTCAGTCGTCGTTAATCTGAATTGAAACTTCGCCTATGACCGAAACATCGAGATAATCCTCGACGTTAACTACGATCGTAGTATCACCCCTTGATTCGAGCACAAGTACCTGACGGGTGTACACCCGTTTCTTCGAGAACAGGTCGATGCGATCCTCGGGTATCAAGTTGATCAGCGTATCCATGAATGCTGCGGTGGGTCGACCGTTCTGGTCTAACTGCGGTGCCTGAAGATACAGGGGAACTGCATTTACACCGTCAAAATCAAATATGAGTCCATACTCATCAAATGTCTCCGAATTGCCGAACTCGTCCATGTCATCAAGACTCAGCTTTCTTCTTGCCTGATTCTCGCTGTCAAATTGACCGCCCATCAGGTAAAGCCATCCACCGGTTGGGATCCAGTTTTCAACCACAGTCAACAGACGTAGTTGCGCGATTCCAGCACTAATGGTCTCCTCGAATGCCTGGATGTCTGGACGGAGCTGGACGTCCTCCGGGATGACCAGGATCATTGGGGCGGCCAGTGAATAGGAGGGTAGCACGTAATCGCCCTGACTCAGCTGGTAGCCCTCTTCCGGCACACCAAACACTTCGTAGCCCGAAGAAACCACGCCCGATATCGTAAACATATCCGGTACAATATTCACGAGGTTCGAGATGTCATCGATCACCAGCTGCTGTTGATGAGGGTCCAAATCATGGGATATCGAGGTGTCCGCTGAAGTGCCCGCTACCTGATTGCTAGCCTCGATGTCGAGCTCCATACGTATCGGCGCTTCAACGTTATTCTCGAAATCGATTACCAGGCTGACCTGTTGAAGAAGAATGGCGTTGGTCAGATCTTCCTGCAACTGTTCCTGGTCTTCGAACGATGTGACCTCAACGCTCTGTTCTTCTACCTCGTAAACGATATTGCGCGGCACACCATTCGCGGATAACAGAGCCATGTCGCTCAATTCAAAATCACTGGTCACGGCCTGACCAACCTGAAAGAGCGACGTGTCCGGAAGGTCCGGTTCAGTCACCTCTACCGTATCGCTGCCGATGATCGTGATCGTCGTCTCAACAAGGAACTCCTGGTTCGTTCCCGCAACGGTAGGCAGGGCGTCATAACGTACCAGCATCCCTGCGATGTCGATCGCGCCGCTCACAACAGTTGGCGAATCATCAGGACGAGAACGGTCCATGACGAATGTCGTGTCGTACGGCTGCTCTGAACCTTGCCTGAAAATATTCGCGAATCTCAAGGTCACATTGTTGTAAACATCCGTCTCGTTTGTGACCGTGTAGTTGATGTAGCCAAAGTCAACAATGGCTTCCTTTACCCAGAAATCATCATCCAAATAGATGATTTCATACTTTGTTTGTGGTTCTTTTGGACCAATAATCGCCTCAGCAAAATCTGCTTTCAGAGTATCAAGTCCCATTGTGAAGTACAACGCGTCTGCATGGTTCGCTATAAATACCTGCTCATCACCCATTGCGTTGAACCGAATCTGAATTTGCGAAGTCAGCAAATCGTCCGTCATCGAGTGAGTTTCGGTGGCCTCTTCGCCAGGAACTACGGATCCGAAATCAAACGTTGCGAACTGGACGTAGTCGTCAGGATTGTGTATATCCGATCGCATTATTTCGACGATCAGCGAGCTGAAGTCGATGCCGGTATCGTTCTCCAAACTAATGCTCATTTCTCCATCAACTACATGTACCACACGAACGGAATCCAGAGCATCGAACGAAATACCTGTCAGGACGTCACCGGTTACTTCCCAGGATCCTCCCCCGGGGGGCAGGGGTAGGGGATCGCCGTCGTTGTAATTCGTCGGTAAACCCATGGCCGTGAGCATGTCATCCAGCCCATAATTCTCATCAACAGTCTCGTCCATCGGGACAACGATAGTGTCAATTGTCGTAACCATGGTAATAGATTCATGATCATCAAGGGTCAGGTCTTCTGGTTGCACAACAATGCTATCCATGTCGCCCAGAACCCGGAATATCATCTCGCCATTCTCGCCTTCTTCGAAGCCAAAGCCGTTGATATCAAGCGAATCAGGATCGGTGAGCAGATCTGCGAGCTGGTATCGTTCTGTGTTGAACGCCAGTGTGAACGGTACCTCCCAGGAGGGAAGCCCGACATCTGTGGGCAGGGAGCAGCGCAACATAGTCAATCCGAGCGCTGCCACTAGTGCAAGGGTCCACCACCGTCTTTCTGGTGAAGGACGTTTCGCCGGTGCCATAGTGTCTCCTTCGTCACGATGAGTGGTAAACCGGCCGCCCAGCGACAGCCGGCTCACACGCAACTCAAGTCTTCATAGCCCCGACATACTGCGGAGCGATCAAGTGCCTTCCTGCCACTCGGACAGGTACACCATTTGTTCGTCAGTGAGTTCGTCAATCTCAAGACCCATCGCCTTCAATTTCAGCTTGGCAACACGGTCTTCAATCTCGGCCGGTGGATCGTATACCTTCGTACCGAGCTCGCCACCATTCTGCACGATGTATGAGCTCGCCAAAGCCTGCGTCGCGAAGCTCATATCCATTACGGAAGCCGGATGGCCTTCCGCGGCGGCCAAGTTGATCAGACGACCTTCCGCCAGCAAAAAGACACGGCTGCCATTGTCCATCTGATACTCATCGACATTGTCGCGAATTCCGCGATGTACTGACTTCGCCATCTCGTTAAGTGCCGGAATGTCGATCTCGACATCAAAGTGCCCGCTGTTAGTGACAATCGCGCCATCCTTCATCTTCGCGAAGTGTTCACCGCGGATCACGTGCTTGTTGCCTGTCAATGTGCAGAACAGGTCGCCAACCTCAGATGCCTTATCCATTGTCATCACGCGATAGCCGTCCATTGCGGCTTCCAGTGCCTTAACCGGATCAATTTCGGTAACGATGACGTTTGAACCCATGCCGTGGCAGCGGTTCGCGAATCCACGTCCACACCAGCCATAGCCAATGACGACAACGGTTTTGCCCGCTAACAGGATATCCGTCGCGCGGATGATGCCATCGACCGTAGATTGGCCCGTACCATACCTGTTATCAAACATATTTTTTGTCTTCGCGTCGTTGACGGCGATCACAGGAAGCTTGAGAGCCCCACTCTTCTCCATCGCACGGAGACGAATCACTCCAGTCGTCGTCTCTTCTAACGATCCAACCATACCGTCGATTTGATCGGTGTAAGTCTCATGGATCAGTGTGACCAGGTCGCAACCGTCGTCCATCGTCACGTGTGGCTTATGCTTAGCGGCAGCGTTCAAATGGAAGTAATAATCCTCATTGTTCGCCCCGTGAATCGCATACACTCGGATATCAAAATCACGCACGAGGCTGGCTGCAACATCATCCTGCGTCGATAACGGATTCGAGGCGCACAGCACCACTTCAGCACCGCCAGCTTGCAGCGTACGCACCAGATTTGCGGTTTCAGCGGTAACGTGCAAACACGCACTCATCCGCATGCCGGCCAGTGGTTGCGTTTTGCGAAATTCATCGCGAATCTGTGCAAGCACCGGCATGTTGTTATCTGCCCAACGAATTCTGCGTAATCCTTCGTCTGCAAGTTCAATACTGCGAACATCACACTCGTTTGGTTTCACGTCTTCTATCCTCAGTTTTGATCAGTTACAAAGAATACCCAAGTATGACCACACACTACAACGATAAGATCTATTCATCTACGCACTCCGGCGCTATTACATGGCTTTCTTCAGCACCGGCGCGAGTTGGTTCACTTCTTCCCAGGTGAAACCCTGATCCTCACGACCAAAGTGACCGTACGAGGCTGAACGACGGTACATCGGACGTCGCAAATTCAACGCATCAATCGCTCCAGCAGGGCTCCAATCAACTTCCTTCCGCAGCAATGCGGAAATTTCAGCGTCCGCAATCATGCCCGTTCCGTTCGTCGTAACGAACAGGCTAACGGGCTCGCGCACACCGATTGCATACGCGACCTGGATCTGGCAACGATCCGCAAGTCCGGCCGCGACAACATTTTTCGCTGCCCAGCGGGCGAGATAGGCGCCGGAACGATCCACTTTTGTTGGATCCTTGCCGCTGAACGCACCCCCGCCATGTGGAGCATAACCACCGTAAGTATCTACAATAATCTTGCGTCCGGTCAGGCCGGCGTCTGCTTTGGGACCGCCCTGCACAAATCGACCAGTCGGGTTGATATGCTTGACCAATGTCTTTTCATCGTACATGTCTTTTGGAAGTACCGGCTCAATGACTTTCTTCCAGATTGTGTCCTGCACTTCTGCCAACTCGACTTCCGGAGCGTGCTGCGTAGACAATACCACGGTGGTGATCTCGGCAGGCTTGCCATCTGCGTAACGGACCGACACCTGCGCCTTACCATCGGGACGCAGCCAGTCAATTCCATTTGTTTTGCGCACTTCAGCCAGCTTCTGGGTCAAATGATGCGCAAGCCAGATTGGCATCGGCATCAGTTCCTTCGTCTCGTTGCAAGCAAAACCAAACATCATACCCTGGTCGCCCGCCCCCGCACGGTCCACGCCCAAAGCAATGTCCGACGCTTGCTGATCAATTGATGTCAGCACACTACACGTATCAGCATCGAAACCGATGTCCGAATGAACATACCCAATATCACGGATCACGTTCCGCGCTATGGTCGGGATGTCAACGTAAGTTTCTGTAGTAATCTCGCCGCCGACCAGACACAAACCCGTGTTTACGAACGTTTCCGCCGCCACCCGCCCGAATGGATCTTCTGCCAGAATAGCATCGAGAATCGCATCGCTGATTTGGTCAGCGACTTTGTCCGGATGACCTTCTGTCACCGATTCACTGCTGAAGACAAAGTCTCCCATGGTTTTTTCTCCGATTGTATATGATGTTGTCGTACACGTAAATCAGGTGCCAGGTTCAAACCAGATCGGCAAGTTGTTGAACCGTGACTTCATGTGTTCAAGCAGATGTTCGCGCACCTCGAGTGCTGTATCCATGCGCAATGCTTCATCTGCCAACTTCCGCGCTTCCTCAAGTGTCGAAGAGAGGATCAATTTTTTCGCTTCCGGCACCAGTGACGGACTAGTCGATAATTCAGTCAAACCCAATCCCATCAGCAACAGAGTCGCGAGTGGCTGACCAGCCATTTCGCCACACAATGAAACCGGAATCTGAGCCATCCGGCCTGCATCAGCAACCATTCGGATCAGGTTCAACACCGCCGGGTTAAACGGCTGATGCAATCCTGCAACCTGTTCATTACCACGATCCACAGCCATCGTGAATTGAACCAGATCGTTAGTTCCTATCGAGAAAAATTGAACGAGTGGCGCAAAACGAGATGCCAACAGTGCTACTGAAGGCACTTCAACCATCATGCCTACTGGTACCTCTCGGTTGTATTCGACTCCGTCACGCTCGAGATCAGCATACACTTCTTCCAGAACTGCAAGGCAAGCGTGCAACTCTTCCAGCGCGCTGATCATCGGGAACATCAACTTGGAAGGTCCATGTACCGAAGCGCGCAGAATCGCCCGCAACTGCGGTTTCATCATCTCGGGACGATCCAATCCGACACGAATCGCCCGCCATCCGAGGAACGGATTGTTCTCCACCGGAATGCCCGCTCCGGGAAATGCTTTGTCACCACCAAGATCAAATGTGCGGAATGTAATCGGACGCCCGTTCAATGCATGAATCACGTCGCGATATGACTGATACTGCATCTCTTCATCCGGCAGGCCGCCGTGTGTAAGCACGAGGTATTCGGTTCGGAACAGACCGACACCATCCGCACCATTCCGGATCACAGATTCAGCTTCCGACGGCATCTCGATGTTGCCCTGCAACTGTATGACATGACCATCCTCGGTCTGAGGGCGCATGTCCCGGATATCCGCCAACGACGCTACAAACTCACGGTACTCTTTCTGTTTGCGCTGGTAGGTTGCGAGCTGCTGATCGTCCGGACGGACAACTGCTTTGCCTGAATTACCGTTGACAACAACTGTTTCGCCAGGCGTCACGGACTTCGTGATGTCACGCAGACCAACCACGCTGGGCACACCTAGAACACGGGTCAAAATAGCAGTATGGCTGGTCGCACCACCCGCATCTGTTGCTACCGCGATGATGTGATCGTGAGGCAAGCGAAGAATGTCTGTTGGGGTTAACTCCGCCGCCAACAAAACGACCGGCTCCGCAGGTAAATCAGAGATGACAGTGTCCGACTCGCCGTCCAACTGCCCGACGAGACGGCGGCAAACATCCCGTACGTCCTGAGCCCGATCCCGGAAATACGTATCCTCTTGTCGTTCGAAGTGCTTCGCATACTGTTCGAGAACGGTATACACAGCGTAGCGCGGAGCGACCATCTCGTTCCGAATCATCTCGCGGATATCCTCGAACGCTGGCTCATCCTCGAGGATCATAAGGTGCGTGTCGAAAATACGCGCGACAACATCACCGAACCGTTTGGAAGCACGGTCACGGTGCAGTTGCAACGTCTGGCGCGCACGTTCAATCGCCTTGTCGAGACGGGTTAGCTCGTGTTCGGCATCTTCAATCTCAAGCCGCGGAACGATTTTCCGTTCACGCTTGAGCAAAAACGCCGGCCCCAGTCCAATACCCGGAGCCACCGCCGAACCTGTCCAAATGCGGGGCTGATCCATGAATTCCAATCACTTCCTGAGGTCACACCAATTACGCAATATAAGCGGTTCAATTCACCAGAACAGGAGGGATTCCAGCATTCCAGGGCAACTCCGTACCCTTACCAGTCATTCCTCGAAGAACTTATTGTTGACAAGCTCCACAAGTTCGTTCAGGCACGCCTCTTCACTCGGACCGTCACAACGCAGATCAACTTCTGAGCCGTGACCCGCTACCAGCGCCATGATGCCGAGAATGCTCTTTGCGTTTACCGACTCGCCGTCGCAAGCGAGTTCGACCGCTGTATCACGGTATTTCGCCGCAATTTTCACGATCCTGCTCGCTGGACGCAGATGCAAACCCAACTTGTTGCGCAAAATGACAGACTTACTCTTCATCCGAGGACGATGTCCCTTGTTTCCCACTAATAACCTTGCAGAAAGACAACTCAGGTGAGTGTCGGAGAGTAGCAACAAAACCTCTTCGCAGCAAACACAATAAATCCCAAAGAGCCCGTTTTCAGTACTTGTGCCCGAGCATTTGTGACTCCCTGGCACACATGTGAATTATCAAATCAGCTTTTGCTTTTTTGGAATTATCTGGCGCTGCCCGTACATTTCGAGATTCATCCACAATCGATGAGGTCCGTCGTGCGTTTTCCTGCCCGGTTACTTCCCCTGAGCGCTGTTGCCATTCTCATCGTCGTATTCACCTGCCAGGCTCATATCTACCTCGGGCCTGAGAGTGTCAAAGAGGAAATTCACACTCATAAGGGTGAACACAACCCGCACCCGGGTTGGCATCCGGACGAGCTGGATGAGTTCGGCGGCCCCGACGCTGCCGGATACATCTTTCGCGACAGCGCTGAACCGGATGGACCCACGTACAGCTGGGTCGAGATGCAGGGTGTCGGAACTCCCCTGACGACGCTTGCCGATGACGATTACGCGGGCCCATTTGCCCTGCCGTGGAGTTTCTCCTATTACGATCAGGTCTACACTGAAGTCTACATCTGCTCGAACGGTTACATCATGTTCGGCGGTGGAAGTACTGTCTATAACAACGAGCCCATTCCGTCGGCAAATACTCCAAACAACATGATCGCACTGTTCTGGGATGACCTCAATCCAGCATCCGGCGGGACGGTGTATTATGGCTCGAACGGTCCCGATCAATGGATCTGTCAGTTCGACGTCGTCCGTGAATACGGCGGCACAGGAATCATCACTGCCGAGATCATTCTCAATTCCGACGGCAGCATCCTCATGCAATACCAATCCCTTGCGAACGGTATCGATATCAACGGTGAAACCATCGGAATCGAGAACGCGAACGGTTCAATCGGTCTGATGGCGTCGCTCGATGCTTCACCCGCAGCCTACCCGTACAACTCACTGGCCATCGAGTTCACCCAACTAGCCCCGAACGCCAGTATCTCCGGCATGGTCACCGATTCAGGTACAGGCAGTCCCATTGACGGTGCTACCGTTGAATTTGGTACTATTTCGGGAGTGTCTGGTCCCGATGGTTCGTACACGATAAGTGAAATCTTCGCCGGTGACTATGCAGTCCATGTTTACGCTGACGGCTACTTCGACTACCACGCTGAACCGGTCACAGTCCTCGAGGGCGCGAACGTGTTCGACTATGCGCTCGATCCATCTGGAATGCCGGCCGGGTTCGTCGGCGGATGGACATTTGACGATCCTGCCCAACCTTTGGTTGCATCAGTTGGTAACGACCTCGTCCTGTCCGGAGTTCATTCGACGATTGATGGACCAGCACCGGGAGATGGCGCGATACGTATCGGTCCGGGCAGCTTCTACCGCTGCTATCACGACATCGAAGCTAATGGCGCGTTTGGAAACGCGAGCTGGGTCAACCAGTTCACCATCGTCATGGACATCCGCATCCCGCAGCTGAACACGTGGTACTGCATGTACCAGACAAACTGGTCGAACTCCAATGACGGCGACTGGTTCGTCAATCGAAATGGAAATGTCGGAGTCGGTGATACTGGCTATTCCGGCTATGCCCTGGTGCCGGGCGAATGGTACCGAGTGGCGATCTCCGTTGATCTCGGTGTCCAGTACAACTACTATCTCGACGGTCAATTGCTGCAAATCGGTGGGGCGCAGGATTACGAAGGCCGCTTCTCCCTCTACCCTGCCAGTGGAGCGAACCAGGTGCTGTTCTTCGCCGACAACAATGGCGAAGACGGCCAGATCGATGTCGCGCAGGTACTGCTCTTCGACCGTCCCCTGAGCAGCGGCGAAATGGCCTCGTTGGACGGATACGGCCACGAGTTCGACGGCCCGGTAATCCGTTACATGGCGCCGTTCCTGCAAACTCCGACACCCAGTTCGCTGTACGTCTGCTGGCACTCGTCCGCCTCGACAGAATCGCGTGTAGAATATGGACTGACACCAGACCTCGGGATGGTGCAGACTGGCGACCATCACGAATTCAACGTCAACACCATCTGGCACTGGACTCAATTGACCGGTCTCGATCCACAAACCACTTATTACTACAAGGTGATCAGCGATACAGCTGAATCTGACATATATGCATTCACCACCCAGCAACCGGACGGTGACGACATCGACCACGTCCGCTTCTCACTCTACAGCGACACCCAGACCGCCGAGGGTCATCGAAATATCGCTGTCGCTCTCCGCAACACACTCGTCGATCTGTATGGGGAAGATTTCCACCAGGAAATGCAGCTCGCGATGTTGACCGGCGACATCGTAAACACCGGCAGCAACCTCGGCCATTACCAACCCCTGTTCTTCGATAACATTGCGGAAGTCAGCGGCAACATTCCGGTTATGAACACCCTCGGCAACCATGAGGCCGAAGCCGCTATCTACTACCAGTACATGCTGTACGATGACTTCGGTGGTCCGGCGGGTGAGCAGTATTACTCGTTCTGGATTGGAAATGTTCTGTTCATCGGATTGAACAGCAATGTTCGTGGCAACGCCCAACTCAACTGGCTGGAAGACCTGCTCCAGACCGCCCAGAACGATCCAGCTATCGACTGGATATTTGCGTTCCATCATCATCCGGGACACAGCGAAACCTGGCCCGACGGCAACACCAGCTGGGTGCAGAATTCCGTCATCCCGATGCTGACCGAATACAGCAAGGTCGAGCAACTGTGCTACGGTCACACGCACGCCTACGAACGCGGCGCAACGCCGGAAGGAAACCTGCGCCTGCTGTGTTTCGGTGGTGGTGGAGGTCATCTCGACCGCTGGGGCATGTACGGCAACCAGACCAACTACCCGGAGATATTCAAGTCGCACGATTACTACGGCTACACGATCTTTGACGTCGATCCGGCGAACGATTCGTACACAGCGACCGTCTACACGCTCGGTCACGAAGACACGCCGATGGACAACGTCGTCCTCGATTCGTGGTTCCGTGACCGAAACTCGCCACCTCCGATGCGTCCAACTTGCCTCGCCCCCACCGAAGTTGGATTCCTGCCCACACGTCTCACCGCGTCACCGTTTACCGGCGTCCATGAGATCATGAGCTCGCAGTTCCAGCTGAGATTGTCCGAGGGTGACTGGTCAGACCCAATCGTGGACTATAAACGTGACTGGATAGACATCTATGGCGATACCGGTGCCCCGAACTATACCCCAATCGATCTGAATGAGGGTGTCGATCTGACACGTATCAACGTACCTGAAGTATTACTCACCCCCGGTGAAACCTATGCCTGGCGTGTGCGATACCGGGACCAGAACCTCCGCTGGAGTAACTGGAGCGCACCGGCCCGGTTCGAGGTCACCTGGCTTGCACCGGCCGCAGAGTTCACCGCCGACACGACTGCTGGCGGCGTGCACTCAACTGTACGATTTACCGATCTGTCAGTCGGGGAACCAGAAGTATGGAGCTGGGATCTGGACGGTGACGGCGACATCGACTCGCATGAACGCGATCCGATCTATGTCTACGATAATCCGGGCACATACACGGTTACGCTCACCGCAACCATTGATGGTGTGCAACACACGCTAGCCAAGCCCGATTTCATCACGATCACCGCCACCTCCGCCACGGAAGAATCGAGTCTCCCCGTGGATTTTAGGGTTGGCGAATGCTACCCGAACCCGTTCAACGCGGAGACGGTTATCTCGATATCTCTGCCCCGTCAAACGCATGTAACGGCTGCGGTTTATAATCTGATTGGCCAGCAGGTTCTGACGCTTGGCGATGAACCATTTTCCGCCGGCGTCCATAAGCTGACCCTGAATGGATCACAACTTTCCAGCGGCACATACTTCCTGCATGTTGACGCCGCCGGCTACTCATCCCAAATCCGGAAAGTTGTGCTGCTGAAGTAGAACTCGCACGTTTCTCCGAGAAAGCAAGAAAAATCCCAATCCTGCTTGGATTGGGATTCGTGTTTGTAGACTTAGAGCATGAATTCAATATCCCCTCACAGAATCATGAACCCTCCACTCAAGACTCACGTCATTTTCTACACATAAATTCTGAATCATGTTTGCCGCTTCCCTGCCATTTGGCGGTTTCATAAACATTGGGTATTCAGATTCGTAGAACGGATCCAATCCGGAATTCAACACGTTTATGTAGTGATTCCCGATTCTGCTGACCGAATCGCAATTCTCCTCATAGTAGTAATAAGTGAGCAATTCTCGAAGCAACTCATGCTGATTTGGAAATGACACCAGCAGTTGATGAGCTAACTGGACCGAACCTCGACTCTCCCAATCAGCAATAGACCACATAAGGGTGTCAGTCGGAGTCGTTCTGGGAGTCTGGACGACAACCATCGTGTCTTGTCTTAAAACCGGACTGGACCCAAGTGCCGCCCTGTTGCATGGAGGCGGAGCCGCCCCAATCGGTTCAACCCATAATCTCCAGGCGTTGTTAAAATTTGTGATCGATAAATCAGATAGCGTCAGATCAAACCAACCTGACCAGCCTGCGTTTTCCTCAGAGTCGGACACTATTCTGGCTGAGTCACCCCAAATTATTGGAAATGATGATGTGTCCTGAGTTGATACTTGGGTGGCTTTCAGCTGGAAGTGCTGACGCAGTTCACCCCATGTCAATGTCGAATCATTCCACGATGGCTCCTGGTTTCTGGGTAAATCAAGCCAATACGTGTAGCTCACGCCAAACGAAAGTTTTTCATTGGGGTTAATGTCTTGCCAGATCATAATATTTGGAGGTTCCAGAAAGCGCTGCTCGTAATGACCTTGGACAGCAGACGCATACCGGACAAACTCATTTTGACTCCCCATCTGAGGGCTGACGATTGAAATGCAACTCTTGTCGTTCCAAGGTCCTTGGGCGACAACATTCGTTGAAATAAATAACGCGAATATCGCTAACACACTTCTATGTAACATGTTTGTCTCCTTTATTGCTAAAATATTAATTGATAGATCGGATCTCCTGACAACTGAAAAGACACATAATCCCTTGGTTCTGTGATATTTATCAAATTAATGATTGCAGTTAAGTAGCCCGGCAATCCCGTTTGCCGGGTCCTGTTCTGACGCGGGGACGCGTCATGCTGCTCACAATGTCGCCATCTGATTTCCGCACTCATCAACCGCGCGATCAATCCCAATCATCCTTACCCCACGGCATTTTCTCCGATTCATATCCAACGAGATTCCAATCAACGGGATATTTCACGTAATCATGCTTGGTGGGATTGAAATGGATGTACTCAACATGACGACGGTAATCTTCATCATCGCGAATCTGATGTTCCCAATACCGACCCTGCCACATGGGTTTCAACTCTGGAAACTCGAAACTCAACCAGCGCTTTATCTGCCAGATGATTTTTGCCGGAGTTGACTCCCCCTGGCCAACGATCAAATGGATGTGATCGGGTAATAGCACCCATGAATCCAGCATACCATTCGATTTCTCCAACGCGAGGCTTATTGATTCCAGAACCTTGTCACAACGCTTGGCCGAACCAAAGAGTCGCCTTCGATGGTTGGTAACAATGGTGATGAAGTAAAATTGTTGCGGATTCTCGAAGAAATTTCGACGGTATTTGACCATTCTCTGATCACCTCATTCAATGTGACGCTCAAATATAAACTTCGATGACGCGTTCCGCGTCAAAACATGACCCGGCAAACGGGATTGCCGGGCTACACTACCTCGATGACGCGTTCCGCGTCAGAACATGACCCGGCAAACGGGGTTGCCGGGCTACTTATAGATGGAACTCCGGTAGTTGCAACGGCGTAATCGGTTACGTATGCTTTCGCAGTCAGAGTAATTCAAGGAAACACCGTTGACCAGCAACGACATCATCACACGCGGAAAAGAGATTTTCTCCGTCGAACTCGCGTCCGCCGAGAAAGTCAAGAAACGGTTAGGCCAATCGTTCGCCGACACCATCAAGGCCATCCTCGAGAGTGAGGGTAAGGTGGTACTCGTCGGAGCAGGAAAATCCGGCGTTATCGCCCAGAAGATTGCGGCAACCATGCGTTCGACAGGAATCGTTGCACTGTTCCTGCATCCGAGCGACGCTGCGCACGGCGACCTCGGCATGGTCACCGAAGGCGATGTCGTCTTCCTCATTTCCAAGTCCGGCGAGACGGAAGAAGTCCGTGAGCTGATTCCTGCGCTGCGACGCAAAAACGCTACGATCATTGCGATGGTCGGCGAAGAAGCGTCACGGATCGCCCGCCAGGCCGACATTTGGCTCGACATCGGCGTCGAGCGTGAAGCCTGCCCGATCGGTCTCGCGCCGACCAGCAGCACCACCGTCCAGATGCTGATGGGCGACGCAATCAACGCAGTTCTCATGCAACTGCGCGGCTTCACCGAAGAAGACTTTGCGAAGAATCACCCCGGCGGCAGTCTCGGAAAACGGTTGCTGCTCGATGTGTCCGACCTGATGCACAGCGCGGAAGATAATCCGACCTGTAGTCCCGACAAGCCAATGGTCGATGTTATCCCCGAGCTGACGCGCACAGCGTTAGGTGGGATCACTGTTGTCGATAACAGCTTGGCCGTGCTCGGAATAATTACTGACGGCGATGTCCGCCGCGGTCTCGAACGCCTGGGACGCGACTTCCCGGACGCGGTCGCAGAAGAGGTAATGAGCGTCGATCCGTCTACTGTCTACGCGGACGAAAAAGCCATCGACGCGCTGTTGCTGATGGAGAACCGTCCCAGCCAGATCACGGTGCTGCCGGTCATTGACCGCGAGAGCCGGTGCGTCGGCATGCTCCGTCTGCACGATCTCATCCGCGCTGGGCTGCGTCCCGGGCGATAGCACAGTACGTCTGAATACACTGCGAGTGCCCCATGGAACTCATCGTCATCGGTCCCCTGTGGTTTCTTTGTTCGATCATCGCCTACGTCATTGGCAACAAGAAATCCGGCGGAGGATGTCTGTGGGCGTTCCTCGCCCTGATCTTCGGACCGCTGGCGCTATTGTTCGCGTTGATCGCACCCTATCGAAAATGAAAACGCCCCTGTTGAACAACCTGTCTATTTATCCTCTGTTAAATTATCGAATGGTTTCGGCGCTCGTATTTCGCCTCGGAGGGGATTGCCAGCCATATACCCGGCGTTTACCTTATGCGGCTGTTCAAGCGTAGAACAACCACGCCCCGGAGAGGTGGCCGAGTGGTTGAAGGCGCTCGCCTCGAAAGCGAGTTTGCGGTGA
>CAZKGR010000040.1:2418-23905 GCA_964552465.1 uncultured bacterium | reverse complement strand
GTCGGCGTTCCGGTGTAACCATCTGCGTGACACATTGTGCAATCGAGTGACAAATGCGCACCAGTTAGAGGGAAGTTGGTGTTTGCATGATCCCAATTGACTTCAGCCCACTCGGTTGTGTTGTGGCACATGCTGCAGTCGGTTGAGAAGTTGCTTCCCACATGATCTGGATCAGGTACGTCGTTGTACTCCTGTTCGTGGCAACCGTAGCAAGTTTCCGGTGTACTCGCATACTGACCGTCGAGATGGCAGTCGGCACAATTCAATTCAAGGTGCGATCCGTCAATCGTGAACTGGGTTTGGGTGTCATGATCAAAAATGGATGGTGACCATCCATCCGCTGTATGGCAGATCTCGCATTCAACACCAAACGTTGCTGTTTCATGAATCGGATCGATTGCGCCATCAAAATCTGCCTGGTGGCATGATGCGCAGGCATCATCGGTAATCTCGAATCCGTCTGCGTGGCAATCATCGCAACTCAAGGCACTGTGAGCTCCCAATAATGCGAACCCAGTAATGACTTCATGCGAGAAATTGTCTTCCACATCCCAATTGTCCTGGGTGTGACATTCGAGACAATCGAGAGAGTAGTTGTTCGCAACATGATCCGGGTCACCGACACCCTCATAATCCGCCTGATGGCAGCCATAGCAGGTGTTCGGCGTATCAATGTACTGGCCGTTTTCATGGCAGTCGGCACAATTCAGCTCGATGTGTGCGCCGAGTACAAGGTACTCAGTGTCCGAGTTATGGTCGAATGACGATTGCTCCCATTCGACTGTATCGTGACATATGCTGCAATCCAACCCGAATGACTGTTCATCGTGAATTGGGTCGGTAGCATCATCAAAATCATCCTGGTGACAAGAATTGCACGCTGTGTCAATACCATCGTAACCATCGCTATGGCAATCGGCACAACTCACTTCCAGGTGCGATCCAGTCAGTGGAAAATCGGTTAAATCATGATCAAACTCGGCGTCTTCCCAATCAAAGGTGTTATGGCAGAGTGAGCAGTCTGTCGGATATACTTCTGCAACATGGTCCGGATCATCAGTGTCCATGTAATCATCTTCGTGACAGTCAAAGCACTGATCACCCAAACCTTCGTAGACATTATTCAAGTGGCATTCATTACAGTCCAGAGATCGATGCTCGCCAGTCAGCTGGAAATCGGTATCGTTGTGGTCAAACTCGGCATCGTCCCAATCATCGATTGTATGACAGATGCTGCAGTCGAGTGGGAATCCTGCTGCTACATGGTCCGGATCATCAACCCCATCATATTCTGCCTGATGACAAGTGACACATTCGCTGGACGTGTCCGAATAGTTCGAGCCTGGTTCATGGCACAGGGCACAGTCAAACACTCTATGCCCACGGATCAGGGGGAACACATTCGTATGATCGAACGCAATGATATTACCCGCAAAGGAAGCAATTGCAAGTCCGTGACATTGGTCGCATTCAATACTATATCCGGCGTTTGCATGATCAGGGTTATCAGTTCTCCGCCACGAATCGTAGTGGCATCCTGAGCAAGTCAACGGAATGTCGACATAGCGTCCATCTGCGTGACAGGCCGCGCAGTCTGGTCCGCCATGTGCCCCGGCCAGTGGGAACCGGGTTTGTTCGTGCATTTCGCGGAATAGTGGATAGTTCAGCCAGTCATCGGAGTCATGACATCGATCACAAGTCGCTCCGAATTGATCATTGTGGGCATCAACATGACAGTCAACACATTGATTGGGAGCGGATTTGAATTTCAGTGATTCATGGCAGAAATCACAGGAAACCTGTGTATGACGTCCATGCAGAGGAAATTGAGCCGAATTGTGATCAAATTCGATTGGTGATTTGAGTTCGGACCAGCTATCGACAACGTGACAAAGCGCGCAATCAAGATCGAATCCTTCACCATGTGGCATGTCCTGTGTCGGGATCGGCAACACCATGGAAGGCATGATCAGCGCAACAAACACGGTTCCGAGCACAATACTGGGATATAGTCTCATTATCCTCTCCCGGATGGTGTGGGTGCCGATTTGTGGCACTCCTTGCATTCTTTGCTTGTTCCGCGGTATTGAATGACTAAAGGTTCACTTAAATCAAAGGGGAGGTGGCAGTTAGCACAATCTACATTTTCATGTCCCCCACCGAGAGTGAAGTCTGTGTCGAGATCGTGGTTGAAAAGCAAAGAATCCCATCCCGTCGCTTGATGACATCCTTCACACGTCAGATCACGTCCATTCTGGCTGAACTGTGCGCCGTGCGGTTCGTCATGGCACCCGGCACAGACCATTTCAAGCGGCTTCATCCATACAAGTTGTTCGCCCTCGTCTGTTTCGATCCAATGACATTTGAGGCATAGAATCTCACGATGCTTTCCTTCAAGTCTGAAACGCGCCTGAACATGGTCAAAGCTGGTTTGGTGCCATGTTGCTGTGTTATGGCAATATTCGCAACCGTTCTGTTCGATCCACATATCCAACTGCCCGCGGTGTTCATCCTTGTGGCAGGATTGACAGCGAGTTTCAGCATATTCGAATCGAGTGTATGTATCACCATCTTCCAACTCTTCCTGTACATGACACAGCACGCACGGAATCGCGAGATGACTGCCAGTTAAAGCGTATGAAGATTGTTCGTGATCGGCGATGGTATAGTTGTGACGCTTGAACGGCTTTTCGACTGTGTGGCATGCATCGCACCGTCCTCTGTCCGATCGGTCTGCGAACTGACCTTGATGTTCGTCATTGTGGCATGATACGCAGGTTTCATACGCAATCGGATCAGTCATTTTTCCACTGACATGGCATTTCTTGCAATCAACTTGCTGATGCAATCCCACCAAGGGAAAACCGGTTCGGCTGTGATCGAACTCTTCAGATGCATTCGCGCTGAAGAAACCATCGGTTGTATGGCAACGAGCACAATTATTGCTGAGTCGGCCGTCATGCGGGTCACGGTGGCAGTCAACACAGTTCGCAAATGTGAGGTTGGTGTATTTAATGAACGTAGTCGGTGTACCAGCATGAACAATCACTGATTCATCTTCTGAAACCCGGTCAAATTCAACGTGGCACTTTTCGCAGGACAGGTCGAGATGTTTGCCCGTGAGCAGGTATTCAGCATCACGGTTGTGTACAAAACCGGGAGCTGGTTTCCATTCGGACTCATTGTGGCAAGTCATGCAATCGTCACCCAATTGATCACCGTGCTCGTCCTCATGGCATGCGGTACAAGTACTGCTCAGTCCGAGAAATGTGCTCTCCTCATCAGTCGAGTTATCCCGCGCTAAGTTCTCCCACCTGTGAAATCGTGGTTGATGACATTGATCACAATTGAGTTCAGCGTGTCTTCCTGAAAAGTCCCAGCCGGTCAGTTCATGCTCAAACTCGCTTTGTCCTGATGGCCAGAAGATCAACTCGTACTCGCGCCCATGATGTTCAGAATGGCATGTTGAGCAGGTTTCTCCTTTTACATCGGTACTACTGTGATATCCACGTTCCTCATCAATTTGTATCATCAGAGCTTGGTGACAGGTAAAGCATTTATCACGGCTGACCGCCTGCCCGAGTTCGTGGCACTGCGTACAGTTGGTGATTCCCTCGAGGGATTCATGTGCGTCTGTCAGCTTGCCTGGCGAGATTTGGGCAAACACCATGGAAGAAAGCGCGAAGAACAGGTATACCAACAGAATTGGTATCCATGATCCTGACGGCCTTATATGAAATTGTTCAGGTGTCACAATCCTTCCGACGGTCTGGTCGCCAAACATGTTAGGGAAGCTAAACAATGAAATATAGAATTGGCAATCACTGTATCGTTAAACTTCACCAAACTTGCGGGTAAACTCGACCCCAATACTCTCCAGAAAATTGGTGGGCATGATACCACCGGCGAAAACAAAGATCTGTTCATTCGCCAGGCGTAATTCTTCTCCCTTCACATCCAGAATGACCTCTTCCTGTATAATGCGAACAACATTCGAGCTGAATAATGGGATCACCGAACCGGTCTGTATCGCCTTTTCAAGACGCTGAGCGTTACTCTCTTTCACGCGGAAGATGCGATCCTGACGGTAGCTCAGGTGAACCGTCGTACCCGGTTGTTCACCCAAGGTTACAGCCGCTTCTACCGCACTGTCTCCACCTCCGACGACGAGGATTTTGTGTTCTGCGAAGTGTTTTGGATCGATCAGGCGGTAGTAAACGCGCGGTGATACCTCGCCAGGCACATTGAGTTTGCGCGGTGTACCGCGGCGTCCAATTGCCAGCAGAACTCGTTTGGCAAACCTGTCTCCCTTGGTTGTGATAACTCGGAAATGTCCATCTTCACGGATTACAGACTCGCACTTCTCGTTTGTGTGAACTATCAAATCGGTTTTGCTGAATACCGTCTTGAACGTATCGAGCAACGTCTCTTTCTGCACTTCCCGGACCTTGATTTTACCAAAGCCCGGTAGTTCCATCGGTTGCGTCATAACCAGTTTCTTGCGCGGATAGGAGAGGATAGTACCACCAAGGTCATACTGGTCTATGGTGACGAAGTTGAGTCCTTCCGCTTTTGCTTGCAGGGATGCTGATATCCCAGCCGGACCTGAGCCTACGATTATCAAGTCGAGCACATCGCGGTCATTCTCCTTCTCGAGACTGCTACTGATGTATTCGACCGCTTGTTTGCCCTGTGTTACTGCGTTACGGATCAATCCCATTCCGCCGAGTTCACCCGCGATATAGACACCTGTGATATTTGTTTCAAATGTGCCCTTCAAGTACGGGATATCAACCCCACGTTTTTCCGTTCCAAAGACCAGGGTGATCGCATTCACCGGGCAAGCAGCCTGGCACATCCCATGCCCGATGCAGTTAGAGGGGCTGATCAATTTGCCAGCATTCTCGATCAAACCCAGGACATTTTTCTCCGGGCATGCGCGTACACACGCTCCCGAACCAATGCAGATGTTCGGATCAATTACCGGGTGTAGCGATACTGGTTGGTCGCGCCCGGTTTCAACCGCTTTTGTGAGAGTTTCGGATGCTTTCCGGCTCATCCGTTGGTGACGCCACCAGTAAATCCCTGGTACCAGAACGACGAACAATCCTACTACTCCATAGATTAACGCTTCCCACATTGAAGCAATCCTCCGGGATTTACTCATCAGGGTTGAGACTTGAGAATCTAGGTGTAGATCGCTTTCGATCAAACTCCAATTGCCCGATTTGTGCAAATAGAAAAACATTCGGATTCGCAATTCCGACCACATCGTTTTATCTTTGACCGCCAAAGACGGGCAGGCTTGCCCGCGTGAGTTCCCGTTTTCCATCCATCATAGAAGGATCCAGCCATGAGCCTCGGATTCGTCGACGTAACGTTCTTCCTGCTCTTTTTCATCGTCGTTGTCGGCATCAGCATGTGGAACAGCCGTGCGCGGAAATCGGGAGAGGATTTCTTCCTCGCCGGGCGCAGCCTGCTCTGGCCGATGATCGGGCTGTCATTGATCGCGGCGAACATCTCGACCGAACAGATTGTCGGACAGGCTGGTCAGGGGGCGGGTAATGTCGGGCTCGCGGTCGCCAGCTACGAATGGATGGCGTCGATCACTCTAGTCTTTGTCGCGTTCTTCTTCCTGCCACGCTTCCTGCGTATCGGCATCTACACCATGCCTGAATATCTCGAGCATCGATTTAATCCCGCATCGCGAGTGCTGATGGCAATCTACATGTTGGTCATTTATGTCGGCGTGACCATCTCATCGGTGATCTACTCAGGCGCGTTGACGATCTTCACAATATTCGATATGCCGTTGCTCAATGCAGTGTGGCTGATCGGCGGAATCGCAGCGTTGTACACGATCTGGGGCGGGTTGAAGGCGGTTGCGTGGGCTGATTTGTTCCTCGGTGGTGCATTGCTGATTGGCGGGGTTGTCGTATTGTATCTCGGGCTGGATGAGGTCGGCGGGTTCGGCAGTTTCATGACCGCTAACGCCGACCGGATGCACATGATCCTCCCGAAGGATCACCCGGTGATTCCATGGACCGCGCTGGTGATCGGGCTGTGGATACCGAACTTCTACTACTGGGGAATGAACCAGTACATAACGCAGCGTACCCTTGCAGCTCAGTCCCTGCGCCAGGGCCAGCTCGGGATTCTGTTTGCGGCGACACTGAAGCTGCTGATCCCGTTTATTGTCATCTTCCCGGGCATCATCGCGTACCAGTTGTACGCGGGTGAACTGGCCAGCAATCCTGACGCTGCCTATCCCCTGCTGATCAAGAACCTGGTTCCTGCGGGAATTCGCGGCTTGATCTTCGCTGCGATTGCAGGAGCGGTGATCAGCTCGTTGGCTTCAATGCTGAACTCAGCCTCAACCATTTTCACGATGGATTTATATCAGCGCTACATAAAAGTGGGTGCATCGGACAAATCACTGGTCACAACAGGTCGCATCATGACGCTTATCCTCGTGATCATCGGCTGCTTCATCGCTCCGCAGCTCGGCAATCCCAAGTTCCAGGGCATATTCAACTACATCCAGGAGTTCCAGGGCTTTGTCTCACCGGGGATTCTGGCAGCGTTCATTGTCGGATTGGCATCACGTAAAGCACCACCGTTGGCGGGTGTAGTGGCATTGGTCGCCAGCCCGGTGATTTATGGCATTCTCTATTTCACTGCTGGACACATCGCATTCTTGAACCGTATCGCTATCACGTTCGGCGTCATTCTCGCATTGATGATGGTGATTACGATGATCAAGCCGTTGTCAGAGCCAAAGAAGATGCCAGAACGTGAGGACTTCAAGGACATCACGCTCAAACGCGACATTCTGATCTTCGGTATCGGGGTGATTGTTGTCACGCTGGTACTGTACGCGATCTTCTGGTAAGGAGGGCGACGTTCAGTTCAGCAACACGGAATCGTGGGTTGAGCTGGTCAGGTTCATCTGGAAGTGGGCGTCATTGGACAGGGCAATCTGGTCAATGACGCTCGTTTCAGTATTGATGCGGATGATGCGCCCAGCAGATTCGATGGTCCAGACGTGACCCTCACGGAACAGCACCCGTCCCGTTTCCCACTCGAAACCAACCTTTAGCTTTTTCGGGAGTAGCAGCGAATCACCGACGACCTTCATCCATCCAGATGGTGTCAGCAGGCTGGGCATGGTCTTGAAATCGGGTACGATCTCGACAAAGGACGGCTTGTCGAGGATATACCACAGGTAGTTCGATTTAGTTGAGATCGCCGGTAGGCCAAACGGATCAGTCGTGAAGTGCAATGTCTCATTCAACCGCTGTAGACCAGTGCTAACCTTGAACGTCCACGACTCGGTCTCGCGTCCAAGCAGGCTCCATTCAGCCTCAGCTTCAATCTTGAGCGGGGTGAGCTTGTCATTCTGCCGCGGAACAAAATTTACCCGCAGCTCATCGTTGATCAGACCTTCTGAGAAGACAGCCGGTAGAGTCTTCCCACCCGGCTTTGCAGAATCCTGGAGCTGGAAGTGGATATGTGGCACGGGTGACCGTCCGGAGTTACCGCAAAATCCAAGGATCTCGCCACGCTTCACTTGCTGATCCAACACGACTTTGATCGATCTTTGCTGGAAGTGGCTTAGTTCGCTGAACTCACCATTACCATGATCGATAATGATATAGTTCCCCCAGTTCCGTTCAGTGACCGCGTTTCCTGGTATGTTATCCTCTACTTGATTCTCGATGGCGACCACAGTTCCTGACGCTGGCGATAACACCGGCACACCATAGCAGTAGTAGTCAGCGACTGCTGAACCGTCGTTGCGGTACTGTTTGCCCGCGTCGTCAGTGATGACGAAGTCCCATGCATATTGGCCCGCTGCTTTATGTGTCCACTCGCCGTCATTTCCCTGCAATACGGTCCAGTCGCCCATGAACGGGAAAGTGATCAGTGTCTTCTGGATGTACCGCTTGCTGAGCCACCGTTTCGCCCAGCGGACATTGGCTTCCGGAGTGCGAATCTGCGCCAGCGGAACAGGAATCATCCGGGGTTTGCGTTGGATGAACTGAATCACTTTCAACGGAAACAGGAAGATCAACGTGACAATGTTGAACGCGAATACAAGTGACGGAATCTTCTCTACCGAGTGACCGAAGATGGCAGAGGGCGCACTCGCTTGCGTCATTGAGGTCGGCTGATTGAGAAAGTAGACCACGGCATAATCCACCAGGCCGACAGTGAGCAGGGCCAACGTGGTCAGGATGAATGCGTTCCGGTTGGCTACGATGAAGAATCCGCCGAACGCGAGCGCTGTGAGCACAAAATTCAGACCGTGGAATCCGTCCAACGAACCATGCAGGTAGAAATAGGTCGCCATTCCGACTATTCCACCCCACAGGGCATAAGCGAGCGATATCCGTGACCACAATCCGATCGCGATTAACACGATCAAACCGCTGATCAAGTTTTCCTGGAACAGGATCGTGCCAAAGGATTTGAGGAACTCAAACATACCCAGCGGCAGCATATCGAACAGCCACATGTCCAGATCGCGCAACCAGTTGATCGCAGGGTAGGACACACTGTTGATCTTGTGAATGCCCAGCGAGATCAGGATCGGCCAGATCATCAGGATCATCGGAAATGACAGGATCGGCAGGTCGTGTTTAGACATCCATGCGTGCAGGAAAACGGACAATACACCAGTTGCTACTGTGCCTACAATCGTGGTGATAATCGCCTGCGATCCGGGTTCGGTGTACATCCCAACCGCCAGTCCGACCAGCAAGCCAGAGACGCCGAACACGCCGCTGCGCCATGTTTCCCGATCAACACCCAGCCAACGACCGGTCAGGTTAGAGACCAATGCGCCCAGCAATCCCATTGCCCCGACCGGTGGATGGAACCACGTCGCGAGGAAAATCAGCATCGCCGGGATCGGGTGGTTGACAAAAGCCGTCACACCATACGAATTCAGGCTGGTTCGGAAGAGGTCGACGATATTTGCAAATGGTCGACGCATCAGCCCGCTGACGCAATCCGAAGATGCGGCGAGCCACCCACTGCGTACTCATCAGGAAGCTGCTCGAAATCCTGAACATGCTCACGGGTTTCCGCACGTTTAATCACGTGAACCTCGCCATCGTCCAGCGCAATAACAGCCGGACGCAGGTAGATGAACTGCCAGCTTTGGCTCAGGTTGTAAGCACCAACATGCGGAATGACCAGCAGTTCGCCACGTCGGACCGGAGGCAAGCTCAAGCTCTGGTTGATGACATCGATATTCATGCATAGTCCGCCATATACCATGGTGTCCTCGACTGTCATTCCAGCGTCCTCGGCTGTCTGGAATTTGTAACGATACCACTGAATCGAGCTCATCATGTTCATGCCTGTGTCCAGCACAATCGCCCGCTGCCCGCTGGGCAAACGCTTCTGCGCGGCGACGGAGGTGATCAGGTAGAATGGATCATCAACCAGCGCGCGTCCAGGTTCGATGAACAGTTTCGGAAGCTCGGCAGAACCGAGATCTGCGGTTGTAAGCGTGGTGCAGATTGCCTCGGCGTATTGATCGAAACTGGGGCAGGTCTGTTCCGCCGGCAGATACGCCCAGTGCAGAGTGTTTTCTGAGGCGAATCCACCACCAAAATCCCAGTATTTCAACGTGACGTTGAATTCACTGCGGATCAGGCGGTAGAAATCGACCATGCCCAGCGCTGCACGGCTGTAGATGGTGATATCATCAATGTAGGTTCCGGCATGCATGTGCAGTCCGACGAGCCGAAGTTTGCCGCCGCTGGTGATGCGCTTGACCGCTTCGTAAGCATGCCCAACCTCATAGTTGAATCCGAACTTGTGCCACGGTGGATCATTAAGGTCCATGTTTATGCGCAGGCCGATATCCAGAGTTCGGCCCAGTTCATCAGCAATCTCCTCAACAACCTGCAACTCGTCGTAGTTGTCTATGTTGACGATTGAACCGTTCTTGAAGGCACGGATCAGCTCGTCACGAGTTTTGTATGGACCGTTGAAGATGATCTGTTCGCCTGGAACACCCAGGTCTATCGCTATGTCATATTCGAAACCGCTGACGACTTCCGCCCACGCACCTTCCTGATGCAGGATGGAGCATACCGCTTTCATGTAATTCGTCTTGTACGAGTATGCGATCTGGAAATCGGGATAGCGGCTTTGGAACGCGCGGTTCAAGTCGCCGTAGCGCTGCCTCAGCTCGCGCACTGCCAGCACAAACAACGGGCTGCCGTGTTCAGCGGCAAGCTGGGAAACATCAAAGCCCTCGATTCGTCGCAGGGGGACGGTCTGCGGCGGACGTCCATATTTGTTCACCACTCCGCCAGCATTGTGACGAACGATGGTCGGTTTCATGTAAGCGCGTTTTTCAGTCATTAGTCACCTCATGGTTTCCAGTTCATCTACCGGAGTAAGGTCTATTCCACAGGAAACAAGTCGTGCCGCAGTTCACCGTGCACGGTCAATGCTTCCAGGAATTCCAGCGGACAGACGAGATCGGTCGCATGCCGCACGAAACTGACACCGGATCGGGCTGGTGGTAACGGTTGAACTTCTTCGTCCATCGCCAGTTCAATGAGAACTGGTGGAAGATTCTGCTCCGCGCCTGTGCCGAGATAGATCCAAGCCGGGAAGCGAGGGTTGATCTCGATCAAGTGGAACTCTTTTGTGCGCGTGTCCTGCATGATTTCCAACTCGCACGGACCATTCCAGCCAAGCGCACGGATGATCTTCTCTGTCAGCTCAATCATCTCTGGATTTCGCAGTGACACGGCTGCCCACGCCTTTCCCTTGTCGGTCATGCGTGTCTTGCGAATCGGCAACGCCCCGATCAGTTCACCATCATGCGCCAACGCACAGATATCGAACTCCTCGCCAGTCAGTGATTCCTGGATTAACACTGGAAATCCCCACATCGAACGTATTTTCTCTATTGCTTTCAGTACTTCGTCGCGGGTGCGGCAAGCGTGAGCATCGTAAAACACACCCTTGACGTAGCACGGGAATCCGATATCCTGGATCGCATCATCGATCTTTGCCAGATCACGGATAACAACTGTTTTCGGTGTCGGGATATCATGCTTTTTACAAAACTCAACAAGCTTTGCCTTCTCGCGAGCATCAACCATTTTCTGAGTCGGGATGAACATCCTGATTCCAGCTTCGCGTAGTCGTGGTTCAAGCCGACGGTACATTTTCAGTTCACTGTCGAGGGTCGGAATGAGCACATCAATACGTACCTGCTCATGGATGTACATCAGGCGTTGGTAAACCTCCTCCAACCCTTGGTTCGGGTAGGGTACGAGGAACGTCGCATCCAGCAGTTTCTCATCGAAGATGCCGGTGTCATAAACATCATAAGCTAGCCCGACAATCATTCCAGGCTTCTCCGCCGCGCGCAGACTTCGGACGACACCTATACCAGGTGCAGGATTGTCGGCAGCGTGCAGGCCGGTGACGGCGACATGGACATTATTATTGCTCATTCGACGATTTCCAGTTCACGAAGCTGCCGATTGAAGTCGTCCAGATCTCTCCGGGCGGTGGTTTCATTTACCTCGAATTCTTTCATCATCAGCGGCAGAATAGCGTCATGATCCTCTCCAGTCTTCATCCGGTCGAGGATGAATTTTCCGGTTGGATTGAGGGTGAATGTCTGCCCCGACGCGTGGTCGAAGAGGAAACCGCTGTCACTGACAGTGAAATCTGTCATGAAGTTGTGCGCCATTGTGGTCACTCCCTTAAGTTGTCTACTCAATAGACGCGAAAAACACGAATGGGTTTAATCGAACTACTTGTTCTTACTGAACGTGTAATGATCAACGGTAGCCGTCCAACTGAGTCAACAGACCGCTCTTATAGGCGATTATATCTTCAACATGATACCCGAATATCTTGTCCCAATAGCTGTATTCTTCTTCGCTATCGACCTTCATGATCTTTGTCGCCCACAACGCCGCCTCGAAACTGCCGCCGAGGAACTGGGATTCGATTGCGATTTCCTTGTCGAAGCTTCCCTGTTCCAGTTCAATAAACCGGTGGGTGCCGCCGGTGGTCGGATCATCGACGTTGTACGGGTAGAACGACAGCCCGAGCCATGCCTTGTCCTGATTCACTCGTCCACGAACCAACAGGCGTGTAGGCCATCCGTAGTCAGCACCGACTACGATTTCGACGGTCAATGATCCCAGACTGTATGCCAACTTCGACTGCGCGGTTCCGTTCTGCGTTGAATCGGTGTTTTGCGCGTACACTGGCATGATCAGTAGCAACGAGAACAACAATGCAAAGAAGAGTGATTTCTGTTTCATCGTATCCTCCGATCAGTAACGCAGGTTTAGACCTGCTGTTACGTAGTGTGCGGTGTAGGGCCACAGAGTGTTCAATGCTGATTCGTAGTCCGTCCGCGAATATTGGAAGTGCGTGTACACATGCGGCGACAGACGAATCGTTGTCAGAACTTCATACCAGGCGACAGTTGTTCCTTTGTACAGATCCACGGTCTGGGTAATCGGATGAAAGAAGAACTGTGCTTTGCCAAAACCGTGACTGAGATTGATGAAAACTCGTTCGGATATCCACCCGGATACCTGGAACATCGGATTCCAAGTCAAATCTGTGTATTCCAATTGACTGCCGAGTGCGCCAATGGATACCAGGTATGGACCGAATTGATGCCGCAGCAGAAATGTCGTCGTATGAGAATGCCCGGCCCATGAGATATCTGACATAGGAACAGGGTTCTCCAGACTCAAGTATTGATACGAACCATGATATCCGATCCAGCCGAGTACACCTTCAACCTTTGGCCCAGCAAACCAAGCTGACCGGTCACCGAAAACCAGACCGCCGTCCAGGCCATACTTCAGTTCGTCAGTCCACCAGTGAAACGCGCTGACAGATGCTGTCCATTGTTCATACCAATCGCCATCAATACGCAGGTGATGGGCACGTGCGCGAACGTGATCCTTCTTCCACCGATCAATGCCGATGTAGCCGGACTGAGCCTGATAGGTCCGTCCGTTGGTCCATTCGCCAGCGGTCAGGTAACTTCCAACCTCGACGTTCCACGGGTACAACATGGTCATAATCGACGTGAGCAGGACGAAGATCATTTTAGCAGGACCATAGGTCGCTGCAAGCGGTGACCATCCGTAATCACTTCGTAGAAATACAGGCCTGAACTGACGTGTTCGCCGTCTTCTGAACGACCATCCCAGTGGAAGATGTGTTGCCCGGCCGAAAGCTGCCCGCTCATCAACTGCTGCACGCGTTGACCCAGTGTGTTTACGACATTGATCTGGATCTCAGCCGTGCGTTCGAGTACGATCGGAATGGTTGTCCGGCTGTTGAACGGATTCGGAAAGTTGGCCGCGAGGGCGATCTCGCGAGGCATCAATGGACCATCGCTCACGACTGTGCCGGTATAGAAGTAGATATGCAGGGTTGAAGTGGCGTTTTCCAAGTCATATAGATTGACAATGATTTTATCGATACCGGTCCCGTCAAGATCTCCTGCATAGGGGCCGATCATGTAACCGTCCAACTCGCCGCTGTCATGTTCGATATTGCCATTACCTGCGTCAAGGACAACGAAACGCGAAGTGTAGGTCCACTCATGCACATTCAGGGTGTTTTGGCCGAAGACGATTTCCAATTGTCCGTCGCCGTCAAGGTCGCCCTTGTCCAGCCAGGAGATTGATCCCATATGATCAATCGATTCCCAGATGGGCGATGGAGCCATCGATTCATACGCTGAGATTCTAAAATTCAGGTCATCGTACTGATTACTGGACACGAACAGGTACAGATCAGAGCTTCCATCACCCTCAATCCTGTCAGATAGAGTGATAAACTCGAAATCCTCAGCGATGAGTTCCCATATGACGAGGTAGTCTGCGGTTCCGTCGTAAGCAGTAAATGTATTCCTGTAATACTTGGACAGATCGAGAGTGCTGTCTCCGTTGTAATCGTACGGCAGCACACCGTATTCCTGGTAATGCTGCTCAACAGACCACAGCTCATCGTATTGAGCGGCTAACAGGGCCGGAATCATGAACAGGAAGGTGATCAGTGCGAAGGTCTTCATCCCAACCTCTGAAATAATGAACTCTCAATATTTTGACGCAGATGTTGGGCGGAGAGTTTAATCTCAGTTTTGCTGAGGTGGACCTTTATCTCTTTGGGATAGGATTGGTCGGACTATTCCGTTACGTGGCTTGCCAGCTTCAGCGGGCAACAACAAGCGGGATTCACGCTGTATGATATGACAATTGCTCCATATGCCTGGATGACAATTGAATGAGGATTGTCCGGCTTCTAGTGATCTCGATGCTTCAGAGACGTAGCTAAAAAACGCGAGCATACCATCCAAGGTTTGCTCGCGTTTAACTGTCTGCTAACGTGTGGTGACTAATCACTCACCGCTACAGCTTGCAATGTCTTCTCGATCGCTCCCGGTGCGTTACGGATCTTCATGAACGTCCCCATTGAAAGATCGGGAAACGACTGGGCGATCCTGAACTTGCCACGAAGTGCAATGGCCTTGTTGCCGGTCACCAGCAGCTCATACGGCAGATGCGGAGTCGCCTTCAGCTCTTCCTGGTCTGTGGTACCCATCACCGTTTCGTCAGCGCCATCACCATCATGAATTCCCACACCGTACAGCACCGCATCAGAACCTGGAATGACAACCTTGTAGACCAGTGATACGGACTCGTTATCAGTGAGTCCCGCATCGATCACCTGCACCGCTTCCTCGTGCGATGCGAACTCAGCGAGTTCGTCGACGTCATCAAACTTCGGCATAGGCATCGGGATGAATCCGCCAGGTACATACTTGTAGTCACGCAGCTTCTTGACGGTTAGACCCTTTTCCGACCCAAACGCTTCTTCCTCGCCCAGAGTCAATGAAAGCTGGCTGGTGATAGCAGCCAGGTCATCATTGAGTCGGTAGGCATTTGCCAGGTAACGAGGATTGTTGTACGCAATCTGGATTTCGTCCTCGACTACCGTGATGGATACGCGCAAGGCTGCGGCAAAGCCACCGTTTTCAGTATTCGCACACTCGGCACGAATCTCATCTGAGGTAAAGGCTATTACCGTAGCATTCTTGTACGGTTCGTAGCTGCCGAGCACCAGGAAACCAGCTTGCGTTAGCTGTGCTTTTATTTCGGCAACTGTCATGGCCATATCACCTGATATCGACTTGGCCAGGATGTATGGTTTAAGCCGTTCCTCCTCCGCGGCGTGGCTGAACAACACCACGCCGAGAAGGAGA
Source organism: uncultured bacterium (assembly GCA_964552465.1). GTDB lineage: Bacteria > Electryoneota > Electryoneia > Electryoneales > Electryoneaceae > BMS3BBIN04. The sequence continues at coordinate 8,619 of CAZKGR010000040.1, read as the reverse complement.
ACTGCCAGAAAGGGTATGGTCAACTTCGTCATCATCACAAAAACCTCAGAAGTTGTAGACGAGGGTAAGATGCAACACGTTCTCACTCAGTTCACTTACCGAATCGTTGTACTCGTTAGCGATAATGCTGTTCTTCACGGCTGGGTCATTACCGAGCACATATTCATAGCCAAGGTCAACTCCGAAAGCTGGGTTGAGCCAGTAACCCAAGCCGAGTGTGACATGGCTTTCGACCACGGCCGGGAAGATCGCGATCAGCGTGTTTTCCGGAACTGGGTTGGAGGCGTAGTTGAAACCGCCACGGAAAGCGAAGCTGTCGTTCAGCCAGTATTCCGCACCGAATCCGATCACGATTTGGTCATCCCAGTTGAGCGGCATCTCGAGTTCGATGTTGCCGTCCGGGGTACCCATCATCGTGTTGATGTTTTCGTTGGTACCACCACTAAATGTCATCTCGAAAGCTTCCATCGTCGCCGACCAGTTGATCCAACCAACATCCAGACCGATGGTGAAGTTTTCGCTCAGTTCAACAGCAGCACCGAAACCAATTTGCTGCGGCCATGCGAAAGCGATCTCAGCATCGTAGGTGTCAGCCATGCCGAGTGACATGTCCATTCCCATGCCAACAAGCTGCATGTTTACACTGTCAATTGCGGCAGCTTGCGAGAATCCGTTGTTCATCCAACCCATAATCATGCGTTCGTACGCATTCCCGAACTGGGAATTCATGTCCATTGACGCATCGCCTTCGTAGGTCAAGTCGGTCTGGCTGGTGTAGCTGAAGCCGAAGGTGATGTTGTCGTTGAGGTCGTACTGGAACCCAAAGTTGGCACCGTAACCAGTCGCGGTGGCACCGTCCTTCATGTCGGCATACGCGGTGACTTCGTCGTAGCCAAGCCCACCAATCATCGGATCAGGATTCGGAGCTGCTGAAAACAGATCACCAAAGGTTCGGCCCATGCCCGTATCGCCCTGCATTGCCAACGGATCCATGCTGTACGGCATCGCCATCTGAAGTGTTGAATAGGCAATCTGCAGACCAAGACCGAGCCTGAAATTGTCGCTGACGTTGTAGGCGACAGATGGCGTGAACCGCATCATCGCGATCTGTGAATGATATTCCTGGCCGATGTAGCCATGTTCCATCTGGTTATCGTAGTAGTCCACGAAAATCGGATGGTTGACGTCCTTGTAGGTGGCACCCATGCCGCCGACAGTCGATACGCCGAACCCAAATGCCCACGGGTTGTCACCGAGACCGTTCGCCCAAGCAACGTTTGGCAACGGGAACATCTGACTTTCACCTTCGACGTCGTTATAGTCATTGGTGAAGTTGACTTTAGGCATCAGCAGGCCGACACCGCCGGCGAACTGCTGACCGTCAAACCCTGCGAGCACGGCTGGATTGGCAAACATGAGATTCGCATCGCCGCTGAATCCCTGGCCTACGCCGCCCATGGCGGACATGCGAGCTCCGAAACCGATCATGTTCATGCCGTTCGTAGCCAACGCTGGCATCGCAGCCATCGAAATCACGAGCGTGACGATCGCGAATTTCTTCACAAACTTAAATGTCTCAAACATCTCTTATCTCCCCAAATGGTGCCGGTTCGGTCATTGGGGGCGTGACCGTTCCGGCAATCGTTAAGCTCATCGCTTGTTGAATTCTTGTCTGTACTGCTCATGTGAAAATGATCTGCGCACCGGCGGACTTCTCGTAGAAGTCGCCGACGGTCAGGATGGAATCCACCCCTTCCCACAGGTCCTTTTCACCGAGATGGAACATGTCCATCGCAGCCTTGCACGCGTAGATCTCGCCGCCGCCATCGTGGATCATCTCGAGAAATTCACTCACCGGTGGTATGTCGAGATTCTCCATTTCCTTCATCATCATCGATGATGCGAAGGCTGACATTCCCGGTATTGCACCGAGCAGTGTCGGCATCGGTAGTCCGCCAGGCATGCGCATGGCTGGATTGCCAACGGTGGCAACCTTGATCTTGTCCATCGTCTTTTCGATGATGGCGTCCAGTCCGAAAAATGTGAAGAACATCATGACCTCGATGCCTTCCATCAACGCGCCATTCGCCATGATCAGACCGGGATATACTCCATCCAGCGATCCCTTCGATACGATGATCGATACTCTTTTGATCGGTTCACTCATGGTTCCGTCCTCCCGGATCAAATGCAGCCAACCGGCTTAGCAATACCAGCGATCAAGGCAGCCTTTTTCGCCGGGCCCTTTGGGAACAGCGCGTACAGTTCCTTAGTATTCACGCCGCTCTCGTTTTTCAGCTTGCGCAGGGATGGACCGGTACCCTTCTCTTCGAATTCCTTGCGCATGAAATTGAGCACCTGAAAGTGCTTGTCGTTGAGCTCGTCGATTCCGACGGTCTTTGCGAGTTCACGGGCGATATCTTCGTTCCACTGAGTATGATCGACCATGAAACCTTCGGCGTCCACTTCGACGGATACGCCGGCCATTTCCACGACTGACATGATGAATCTCCTTTATGCGTTGTTTGCGTTGTGGTTGTTTGTTTCGCGCGCGAGGGTTTCGAGGAAGAATGTTGTCCTCCCCATTGCCCGGCGCATTTCCTTCTTGCGTGTTGTACGGAAGGCGGAAAACGATCCGAACGAATCGAATTCTTCCTCACCATGATCGAGATAAGCGTCGACAGTGCGTGAGACAGCTGGGATGAATTCCATGTCCGCCAGCTTCTTCAACAGTTCGAGTCCCGGACCGATCACGTTCTTCGAGATCTTTTCGAGTTCCTCGGGTGAAGTGCTTCCGACCACCTGATCGAGGACATTGCCAAGCGCCTTCAGAAGCTCGAAGTAGCCCTTACGATCCAGATCGTCCATCTTCATCATCAGATCGGTGAACATCTCGTGCCCGATAGGGATCGCATCTTCAGTGAAATCGAGCGCGCTTTCCGCTTTGGCGAGCGAATCTGTGATCATGCGCGTGTTGCGCAACAGGTGCTTGAGTAGATGCCAGAAATCGCCGGTGTTCACAAATGGTGCGATGTCTTCCATCTCGACAACTGCGGTGGAAAAAGCATCATGAGCAACGCGGGTGACATCATCCTTCAGGTCATCCATGCTCTCGCGTTGCTGACGATGCGCATCAATCTCCGCACGGATCACCGTGAGGTGGTCCTCAATGGATGCCAGCCGCTGTTCGACAGTCATTTCGCTCATGGTTATAACCTCTTCCCAGCCATCAGCATTTCCGAGCCAATTGGCAGTTCGGCACCGCGCAGCAAAAGATTCCAGTACATCCAGCGGAACATCATCTTGCCGTAGTGGTTCATCTTCGTCTCTTCCAGCAACGAGAACGGACCAACACCCGGCAACGGGAATTTGCCCGGCAAAGGTTCGGTGTCGTAGTTGAAGTCGATCAGGATGCCTTTGCCGAAGCCCGATTCGATGTAGCAATTGGCGTGACCGTCAAACTTGGCGCGCATCGGCTTGTCGTCGATGGCACTGAGGAAGTTGTCGAACAGGATGTCGGCTTCGAAGTGGGCAACTGATCCGGCTTTTGAGCTAGGCAGATCGGTGGCGTCGCCGATGACGAAGATGTTTTCGAACTGCTTGGATTGCAGTGTCTGCGGATCGGTTGGGATAAAGTTGAACTCGTTGCCCATTTCCGAGCGACCGATCAATGAGTCACCCATGTTCGTCGGAATGGTTACCAGCAGATCATAGTTAATCTCCTGACCTTCATAATCGGAGATCACATTCCGTTCGCCGTCCACCTCGCCGATGTCGAACTCGGTGATCAGACGGATGTTCTTCTTCTCGAGGAAGTTGCCAAGTAGCTCAGACGCTTTCGGCTTGGTGAAAGCGCCGGGCAGCGGGGTGACATATTCGATCTCAACCTTGTCACGGATACCCTGTTCCGTGAGCCACCAGTCTGCGAGGAAGGCAAACTCGAGCGGCGCGACCGGGCATTTGATCGGCATTTCGGCGATGTTGATCACCATCTTGCCACCCTCCCAGTACTTCAGATGGTTGGCCAGGGCGATTGAACCTTCGATCGTGTAGAAATCAAAGATGGACTTGTGCCACTGGCCATTGACCATGCCTTCCGTTTCTTCCGGATGGATCTTGCTGCCGGTGGCGATGATCAGGAAGTCATATTCGAGGACGCGGCTGCCCTTGAGCAGGACTCGGTTCTTGTCCGGTTCAATCAGATCGATTTCTGAAAAGACGACTTCCGCGCGCGGCGGCAGGAAATCCTTCTTCGGCTTAATCACATCCTTCGGATCGTAAATCCCGAACGGAATAAACAGAAAGCCTGGTTGGTAGTAGTGAGTCTGAAACTGATCGACGATGGTTATCTGCCACTCATCAGGGTCCAGCACCGGATCGAGTTTGTTCAGCATCATCGTGCCGGCAGTACCCGCTCCAAGAATTACGAGTTTCTTCATCCTTGCACCTATTTTCACTTTCTTTCGTTGCAAAAGACGAGCGCCGCCGCTCGTCAATGCGAATTGCCAACGATTTCGTGACAAATAGAACAAACCGTCACGCACAAATCATCCAGCAAAACGCCGTTATTATCGATATCAAGCATCTGAATCAATCGGAAATTTCGATCAATCCTTGCGGGAATTCTACGACATTTTCGATGCGGAAGCAAGCGACGTATCGGCGAAGTAGATAGGTAATCCGTTAGGAGAGTATAACAAAAACGGTGATTATTAACGAATATTGCATGTTAGGTCGTCCTTAGCTTAATAAGAATCCGAAACATACGAGTTGTGTACTCCTAACATTGTAATCAACGAGCAGTGCAAAAAGTGACTCCCTCATGTCTCTGGTGAGGTACGATCTCTTCGGCGTATACTGAAACGAAGCAAAAATGGAGCTTATACATGTTGATCGACAAACGTCTACGGATATTCCTCACAGTGGCTGAGTGCGGGAGTTACAGTCAGGCCTCCCGCAAACTATCACTGGCCCAGTCGGTGGTCAGCCATCATGTTGATGCCCTCGAAAAAGAGCTTGGCGTTCCCTTGTTTCGCAAGCAGGGACGTGGTATCGCGTTGACATCTGAGGGTGAAGTACTGCAGGCTGAAGGATTGAAGTTGAAGAAAGCAGCCCAGAAGACTGCGGACACGTTTTCGAACCAATCCTCTATCGTCGCGCGCAAAATCAATCTAGCAGGTGATGCTCTCACGTGTTCGTTCACTCTTCCCTGGACACTTGCTGAATTCCGGACAAAGAATCCAGATGTGCTGTTTTCATATAAGCACCTTGATACAGATGAGCTAATGGAACGTATCGTTTCAGGTGATGTTGACATGGCATTGGTCGGTCATCCGATCAATCACCGCAAGCTCGTAGCTGAACCTTGTTTCCTCGACGAAATAGTTCTCGTGGGCAGCGCTGAGAGTTCGCCATCCTCAGTTACTCGAGCTGAACTGGCAGAGCTCCCACTGTTTTGGTTCACGAATGATCCGGGTCTTGAACAATTGCTGACTCATTCGCTGGCGGCTGTGTCGTTGCCGGTGAATAATCTCAACATCTTCATGGAGGTTGAGGATCTTCCGATCCTGCTGACGTTCATCCGTGCAGGGGTCGGCTACGCGTTCTTCCCGAAGATTGCTGTCACAGAGTATCTGGAAACAAAAGAGCTGAAAGTGATCGAAGTTGAAGGATTGGATGTTGTACGTACGAACTACCGGGTGTATTCGAAGACACGTCCTGAGCGGGAAATCGTAAACGAGTTTCTCGCGTTCGTTCGTTCCGCGAATTGGGGTGATGTCAGCACATTTGAACTTCCGGGGACATCCGGTTCTTCCGAAACAACGGACAAATCCTAGTCTCGTCAGTTCTTCAGATTGAACGTTGCGAATGTCGTACGATAACGCTTAATGCTATCGAGTTGAGAATATTGTCCGCCGGTTCGCTGCTGGATGGCAATGCGATTGGAACCTGTAGCCCACCACGACGCACAATCATCCATCATAATTGAACATTTTTGGACGAACCCTTCGATTACCCGCGCTGACCGTCTCTCATTCCTTTAATTATTCGACAAACACTCACAATATTCTTGTTACTTCATTTTAGACTCCTTACTCTTTCATCTGGAAGATGGTATTATTCGGAGCTGGATGTGCGGCACCTCTCCGCACAGGATTGAAGCGTCATGCTGCCGATTCCATGCATGACGCATTCTATGAT
>CAZKGR010000040.1:0-2318 GCA_964552465.1 uncultured bacterium | reverse complement strand
CCGCACAGGATTGAAGCGTCATGCTGCCGATTCCATGCATGACGCATTCTATGATCTTCTCCGAGCCATCGCCAATCGACTCCGTGATCAGCGTTATTCAGCCTTGGACGAGGATGGCCTTCACGAGGCTATCTCGAGATCCTGGGAGGAAATCGCCGGACCTCAGCAGGATTACGACCCACTTCGCTTATGGCTCGATTCATTCTTTAAGGACCATCCGGACGTACCGTTGTCTCGAATGGTCGGATACTTCCTCAGCCGCAGCCTGGTGTGGAGCATTATGGACGTTCTGAGAAAGAGCGATCCTGAGTACTTCAACATGCGTCGGCGAGTTAAGAGGTGGCTTGCGAAGAATGGAGATTTTCAGCGCATACGCACGCCAGCCGGTTGGGTCATCTTCCTTAGTGATGCGGAAGCGATTCAGCTTCGAAATGGTGAACCGTGGGCTGTGGAGGAAGTGGAGCGACTCTGTGAAGGTCTTGGGCAACGACTCCCACGGCGTGGGCTCGACAAGTATCTTCCAAAGTTGTTCGCCGCTGTCAGCTCTGATTGTGAGAAGCAGTCAATGCTGCGGGAGTGTGTGCTTGTTCAGGCACTGGCGAGTGTACAACGGCGATTATGGCAGGAAGTTGAGCCGGATATGAACATAATTGCTGGCCAGGATTATGCCGAAGGTGAGAGCCGAGATGACTAGATTCAGTCCCAAACAGCCATGCCCATCACTGGAAGATCTGGAGCAGACGGCATTGATTGGGCAATCACACCACAGGTATGCGACGGTAACTGCTCATCTCAAATCTTGTCCGACGTGTTCTGTTGTCTACTCAGAGATTGAGGCGCTTGCAGAACTATCTGAGGCCGCCCTTGGTGAGGATGCTGATCCGGGTTTCAAACTTGCGGCTGCCGGGACGGGATCTGAGGTTGTCCAACTGGCGTGGGCCAGCAGCGATCGGAAGATTGTCCTGCGTATCGAAGCGGATGCGACGGGAAAACAGCGCGTTCGTTTGATCGGAGGTGCAGCAGGATCTGTTTACTATTTGTCCATCGTTGATGAGGAACCACTGAGACTTGTGTCTGGACGCAGCATTCCCGTGCCTCTTGGTATCAGGATACCAGATCAGCCCACACTGATTCCTGATCATGGTAGTGACGATGGGATCGCCAGCAGTGATTCAATTCATCTAACACCGCTTGAGAATGAGACCTGATCCGGCAGAACTGGAATCTCAATTCCTGCGCTTGCAGCGGGTTTTGAATGGACAAGTATCGCCGGGGCAACGCCTGCTCGCTTTGCTTTCTTTTCACGAATTACTCCAATCGGCTCCAGCTGACATTGATAAGACGAGTTGGGAAGCTTCCCTTGGTCCTCGTTTGATGACTCAGCTCGTTCAACCCCAGTTGAATGAACTCCCTCTTCCTGTTCTTGAGCGCCTGCTCGCATTTGCTCTCTCTTTGCCGGAAGGCGAGTGTCAAGCGGACAAGGTGGCTGAACTCCGCGAATCTCTGGCAAAAAAATGGGTCTGGGTTGGAGAGAATGAACGGGCGTTGGATGTTCTTGAGCATCTCCGACCAGTGCAACGAAGGCAGTGGTTAGAGGCGTTGTTGCGTGAACGGGACCGGTCATTCGCCGGTCATGACCCGTCCGCAGTAACTCTTCTTGTGGTCGATGGTGAATGTGGTGAGGATGGAGGATGGTTGGCCCGTCTTCGTATCCGTCCGGCCATGCGAACTTCAAGCACAAAACTGGTTCTGCGACCTCAGCCCGCGGAATACGATCCATCGCATCTTTCATTACGTGAAGCGGTCAGCGCATCGTTACGGCTGGCAGGTCCACCGCGTCAGCATCGATTGTGGACATTGACTGTTCATGATCCGGAAGTCCCTATCGGTGGAGCATCGCTTGGTGCGGCGAGCGCCGCTCTTCTCTCGAACGCGCTGCTTCGCCTCGAGGCTCGTTCACGTTACGGATTCCTGCGCTCGGCAGGAATAACCGGCGAAATCTCCTCGGAGGGACAAGTACGGCGTGTCGACGAATCTGCCTTGTCCGCCAAGGTCAGGCGGGCTTTCTTTTCCCCATTGGAAACGTTGTTCGTTCCGGTGGACCAGGAGGGTTACGCCCGGTCCAGGGCGGAAGAATTGAACCACTCCTATCCTGCCCGTCAGCTTGATGTTGTTGGCATTGATACCCTGAGCGAACTGCTACAGGATCGACGTTTCGCACGTCGTATTTATGCCCTGCCAACTGCTCCAGCACTGCGTCGAGCCACACTGTCGCCAATGTTCAATGTCTTTCTCGCTGGCATTGGTTTAGTGATTCT
>CAZKGR010000039.1:0-28271 GCA_964552465.1 uncultured bacterium | reverse complement strand
AGCATCATCGGTTTGAATACGAGATACTTTTAACGCGATGGTTGAACTACCATCGCGTTTTTCTCCCAAAAGACTCGAGTTCAGACAATGAGCAGATCCTTAACCTGAAGTGATTCTCGCATCCTCTCTCCCTCTCTGAAAGATTGGCAAAATTGGTGGTTTTACTTGTCCTGTCACGGTTCGTTCATCACCTTACATTTTCTGTTTGATTGGGAGTGAACCGGATTGGCAAGAATCGTCATTACCGGTTGTAACAACACGCGAATCCTTGGCATAAGCGGGAGAAGGAGACGAGCATGAGTCGAATTGCACTAGCGATCTCAGTCATCACTCTGTTGAGCTCAGCTGTTATTGCATCTCCGGTGGATCAGAATGGCGACCAGCCTCAGCTTGAATGGCAGCCGTTGCCGGTTGGTACGACCTACGATGATCTGCTCGCATCCCATCCGATCATCGATGTCGAGCAGACCAACATGGATCCCGGCGTCGCACCGGAGGGTGATTATCTGGGTGCGGTGACATTTACTCGTGACGGCAGCCGCCTGTTTCTCTCAAATCGTCTTACGAACAACATCGGCGTGTACGATGCCATGACATCCACACTGTTCACAACCCTTGACGTTGGTACGCAACCATGCTACATGGAATGCAGCGATGATTACCTGGTGGTCTCTTGTTCGTTCTCGGACGAAGTGTATGTGATTGATCTGGACAATTTGTCAACAGTTGCCGTGTTTGCCACCCAGGAACAACCGTGGCGAGTTCACATAAACGATGCTGGCACCAAAGCCTATATCGCTTGCGATATAGAAGACTATCTCGAAGTGATTGACCTGACTACACTGACCCACGAGGCAACTTGGCCGAACTTCCCGATCTGGCTGTCGTCGTTCGCGTTCAATTCGGAGAGCGGGCGTTCGATGGTCAAGTTCACTGATTTCCACGTCGTACCGTTCACCGATCTGCTGATGGTCGCGGACGGTGATGACAGCATCTTCTTCTTCAACGGTTTGACTGGTGTTATCGATTTCACGATCACTGGAGCAGGTGATGTTCGCGCGATGGACATTTCCGGGAACATGAACGGCGCTGTCGCCATAACCAATTCCAATCCAGCATTGGTACATCAGATCACTCTTAACACTTATCACATAGTTCAGACCTACACAATGACCGGGATTACTGCGAGCTTCTTCGGTTTGGGCACCAACTGGGATGCGACGAAGGCATATCTGGGCATTAGTGGAAATCAGAGTGCGCTAGTCGACTTTGAAGATGGCAACCATGTGCTGTTTAACGATACCTACACAGCCTTCTGGGTGGGCACATCGAACGATCACCAGTATGCGATAAGCGGGCAGTATCGGTTCAGTATCATCGACTTTGACAGCGAATCCATAGTTGGCAGCTATTGGGGCTACAGCCAATGGTTGGGCGCGATCTCGCCGACTGAAGACCTCGCAATCGGTATGGACCCGATGACTCATGAGGGGATGTACGCCTTCGACTTCAGTAATCCCGGCTCGATCTCATTCGACAATTCGATGATCGCCGGGGACCAGCCAGAAGGTGATGCCCCTCGTCGGGCGGCGATCACCCCTGACGGGAATACCGCAGTTGTGTGCAACGTTATCTCCGATAATATCAGCATCATCGACCTGCAAACCGGTGCGATAATCGCGATTCTAGACATTGGCGACCGGGTTCAGGATGTCGCTATCACCCATGACGGCCAGACGGCGGTAGTGTGCGGGATGAACACGAACTCGGTGTTCATCGTCGATTTGAACACCAATCAGGTCGTTGCCGAAGTACCCACAGGAACCCGTCCCGGCGTGGTCACGATTCATCCGAACGACATGTATGCGTACATCGGCAACATCTCATCGAACAGCGTGTCACAAATCTTCCTCGCCGGTGCTGGCAGCTTCGAAGCACAGGAAACGGGAGTTGGTGTAATCGGTGTGGTCTGGGCAGCGTACGGTGTGTCCAGCGATGTCAAGATCAGTCCAGACGGGAATGAGGTACTTGTCGCCTGCTCATTCGATGATCTCGTATATGTGCTGGATTCTGTTTCACTCAACGTTGTCGCGACTATTCCAACGGGCGATTTCCCGATCCAGCTGGCGTTTGATGCTACCGGGGACCGCGCGGTTGTGACCAACTACTTCAGCGACAACTACACTTTGATGAACATTGACGGCGCAAGCTCAAGCCTGCTTGGCACATTTGCAGGTGGTGACGGGCCGTTACGTTGCGGATACAACCCAGCCACGGACGAGTTTGGCGTTGGGAACTACTACGACAAGACAGTGTCAATGGTCAATCCTGCGACCGGTACGATCAACAGCGTTGAATCGTTCGCAGCCTATGGTTCGTTATTCGGTGTCGATTTCAGTGATAATGGCGACCTGATTGTGTTGACTGGGTACGATGGTACTGAAATGGGACATCTGCATCATGTTGATGGTGCGAGCGCCCTCCCAGCTTCTCCCTCCGCGTTCACATTTAGTTCCGAAAGTGAAAAGGCGATGGTTTGCATGCCCGGTCCCGATTGGGTGAGCTTGTTTGAATTCGCAGATCAGGCGATCACTCTAGACCTTCAGCCGCAGAACGCACCGGTCGTTATCCCGGCCAATGGCGGAACGATCATGTATGACGCTGTGATCACTAACAACCTCAACCAAATGGTCAATCCACAGGGTTGGACACGGATTACCTTACCTAACGGTCAGTCAATGGGACCCATGTTCCTCACATCGTTCAACTTGCCACCGGGTACATGGACGGTAACCGATCTGTTTCAGAATATCCCAGCGGGTGCACCAGCAGGCGAGTACACATTCAACGCTTTCGTTGGCCGGTATGGACCGGGAATCATCGCCGCGACTGACAGTTTCATTTTCACCAAGACAGGTGTTATTGGTGATAGCGTAGACGACTGGACAGGATTGGGGTTTACTCTCACTACTACAGAAAACAACGAATTGGTCGGTCTGCCCGCACAATTCAGATTGTATCCACCCTATCCGAATCCTTTCAATCCATCAACGACAGTACAAGTGGCATTACCTGAAGCGGCAGATCTAAGACTGAGCGTACACAATCTGATGGGACAACTTGTGGTTGAATTAGCAAATGGCCAGGTCAGCGCTGGGCGTCATGAATACGATTTCGATGGAAGGAATCTTGCCAGCGGAGTCTACATTTTCAAAGCCACAGTTGCTGGTGAACTGCAAGCAACGCAGAAAGCGATTATTCTGAAGTAAGACGGTAGGACAGTCAACTGGAATACGCAGCTTGGGTGACCAGGCTGCGTATTCTATTCTGTGTTAGTCTCTAATTCCTGATGTTCAGATTCGACATCTTCCTTTGATTCATCGTCCGGCACGATACGTGGTTTGTGAGCTAATAGCGGTAATTTGAGTCCATGCGAATCAGCATATGTTCTGAGACGCTGAATCATAACAGTAGTCACCTCCTGGCTTTTTGCAGCCAACAACAGACCGTTCTCAGAGTAGACATCGTCAGCAAGTAACATTCCAGGATGCAGATTGTCTAGTCCAACGCGTATCGGCCCACCTTCTTCAGATACCATGGTTACTTTGTGTAGCGCCTTCACAAAGGGGCCAAAGAACTGTTCTGATTTTTGTCCCATTTCGTGAATAATCTCTTGTTGAGTGCGCCCATTCATAAATTGGACATCGTAATAATAAGCGACATTCAGGAGATGGGATCCTACCTGCTGATCTGAAGCCAAACCAGCATCATATTCCATTCGAGAAAATCCTAGATCATAGAACTGATGTTGAATGATTTCTGCAACCAGCTCCATGCGTGGAATATTCGCGATCATGTTTGCGCCCAGTGTCGCATGAGCCATGAATTCCTTTTGTTCTTCCTTGTCCATTTGCGTAAATCCAGTGGTAGATTTCTCAACCAGTTCCGTGCTAAGTGATACGCATCCAATCTGTGAGAGCAATGCCGCTATTTTGAGTGGCCAGCTGTTAGCAATCTGTAGATACTTGGTCATATCACGAACATAACGGTAAATCCTGTTTGCCCGGCTAAATGAGACTGTGTCTACCATTCCCAGAATATCTATCAGGACTTCAATGCTGGATTGCAGGGTTTTCTCAAGAAGTTCTTTTTCGACTACCTGGACATTGTACTCTTCTATTGCCTGCATGACTATGCTTATGAACGCTTCGCGTTCGAACGGTTTCTCAATAAATCCAAAAACTTGACCTTTATTCACAGCATCGATCGCCACGCGAATATCCGATGCACTCGTATAGAGAATTCGCTTTGTTTCAGGATAGAGATCAGCAACTTGCTTCAACAGGGTAATCCCATCCATCTCCGGCATGCTGTGGCTGGCAACCACAACGGCGAAATCACCACTTCCCCCAAGGATACGCAAGGCTTCTTTGTCATTATCGGCCTTCGCGATTATGCATGCGGCACGAAGAAGCCGTGAAATGACATCTAGAATTCGCTTGTCATCGTCGACAATAAGAGCTCGTGTATTCATGAGGTTACCTAATATTTGACATTTTGAAATGTTCGAATCCTATGATCTATGAATAATAAGTTGTTCTATCTCCAAATGTGGTAATCCCGCCAGCATTCTCTGACTTTCAGGAGTCAGTGATTACAACAGTTTTTCAATGGAAAACAGCAGAATTACTTGGTGTATGTTGCCTTGGAGGTGACGATTCGGCTGCCCGTAAGTTCAGCTTGTATGAAATACGTTCCAGAAGCCAATCCAGTCGCATCGAACAGGAACTCATGGATCTTGTTATTATTAAAGCGGCCTTGTGCCAAGGTGTCCACAACCTGCCCCACCGAATTGAATACGCGAACCTTTAGTTCACCTGGCTCCTTGATGATCACCTTGACTTTCGTCCATGGATTAAACGGATTCGGATACACGATGTCAATTGCGATTCCGTCGATCAGGGCTGGGTCAAACGGAAACTCACCTGGGTCCGGTTCGAGTGCTGGCACAGCGTCAATTGCGGCCTTTGTCTGCACTAATCCAGCTCCGAAGTCATTATCCTTGCCTTGAGTGCCCAAGTCCAACGCTGTCGTTTGCAGGATCGAATCTACTTCTGCCGGGAGCATGTTGAAGTTCTTTGATAGTATCAGTGCAACAGCTCCGGCAACATGCGGTTGGGCCATCGAGGTATTATTGAACGGCGCGTAGCCAGTATGTGAATCGAACGGAAGGCTTATTCCGTCAATGCTTGGTGCACAGATATCCGGTTTGATCATGCCGACATGCCCGTCACTCATCGGGTAGTCGTTCCACGGTTCAACATCTTCCCACGTCACCGGTCCCGGGCTGGACACTTCGGATTGTTGATTCTGTTGGTCAACACCACCAACCGTAATCTGGCCGCCTCGTGTTCCCTGCTCGACTTCATCGGGATGCCGCCAGGGCGATGGCACTCCACCAGGTACGGAAATCGCGTTGGGTGGTATTCGCTCCAGACGACGATTGCCTGCACTCTTCACACAGATGATCCCGGCTGCCTCAAGCACTTCATAGTTCTGACGCCAAATCAGACGGTCTTCCGGTCCCGGATGGCCCCAACCCAGCGACATGCTGATGACATCTACGCCATGTTCGAGCGCGAAGTCCTGCGCCAACCAGGTGTCAGTGACAATACCGCTGAATAAATCTTGCCGAACACGCAAACCCATAATGGTTGCTTCCGGAGCTACTCCGGTTGATGTGCCAGAGCTGCCATCCCCAGCGACCAGTCCGGCAACACCAGCGCCATGCCCGGATTCGTCTATTGGATCGAAATCCTGGTCAGCGAAATCGTAACCGTGCTTCGGATACAACTCGCCCCCGTCCCACAGGTGGTCTGAGATATCTGTGTGGCGATAGTTGACTCCAGTGTCGATAATCGCAACCAGCACGCCTTCGCCCGTATATCCAGCCGCCCAGCATTGTGGAGCCTGGATGTGGTTGATGTGCCACGGAATGGTCCCAGGCTGGACCTCTGTGAACGTGGATTCGTCGGCGTCTGTCTCGAGTTTTCGTGGAATCACGTGGATTAAGCGGGACACATCGCGATGACCCAGAACCATCTCGAACACTCGTGGGCTGCCATGCGCGACAATCCCATTCGCAATACGCAGGGATCGGATATGATGCAACTGTCCGGTGTCCAGCTCGGGATCGAGAATGCGCCGCACCCGCAGTTGTGAACGACGGGCCAGGTCATCTAACTCACGCCAGATGACTTCGCTTCGTTCGTCGCGTTTCAGCATCCGTACCTGATATCGAAGCGCGTCAATATCCGGACGTTCTTTCATCAGGATCAGTGCGGTTACAGTCGTATCGTCGGGCAGGGAAGCCAGGCGGGACGCAGTCATCGGCACAGCATGCGCGACCGAAGTAGCGCCAATTATCAGCGCGGTTATCAGTAGTAGCAGTCGTCGTGGGTTCGGTAGCATCGTCTTCATCGTATGCAATGTAAACAGTATGTGCAATTTCATGGGGACACTTACTCAGTCAAATATCCCCATCAGGTCATCCTGAACGAAGTGAAGGATCTCGGGGTTGACCTTGTCATTGCTCCAGTCTCCCGTCTCCAGCCTCCGGTCTCAGTAATGCACTTCCGGACGATTGCGCACACGTTCCTTGCGCAACTCCAGTGCAATCTCGGCAATCCGTGGGTCATCTGGCAAGTGGATTTGAATCGGTACCAGGTCAGCTTTGATTCGTGAGCCTTTGAATCGCACAAATCCCATGTACCGGCTCTTTGCACCGACTTGCACGTAGCCCGTCTTGTTTAAGAACTCAACTCCATCGATGAGATCCGAATTCATTCCACCAATAACCAGGCTGATTCCATACCAATGGTCTTTCATCGCCCGGATCTCGTCCATCGGGGCTTGCACGAGTATGATTCTTCGCGCCTCATCAGGAACATCTGAAAATGCCAACTCGAGCGCCTGATCTACCTCCAACAAGGAAAAGTGTTCGTAGACGCCAGGACCGAGTTGCTCCAGCGCTTCACGTGACGTGATCCCGGTGATTGCAAAAATCTCCTCACCCCTTTCGATCACACGAACTGTTTCCCCGACCGGCGATCCATCACGATAACGCACGTTCGCAGACACGACTGGCAAGGTCTGCTCGATTGTCCGAACCCATTCCGGGCCGAACCTCAGCTCCTGATGGCCAATTGTAACCGCGTCATACTTATGCAGCTCGTATGATTGCAGCAGGAATGGGATCGCGAGAGTGTCACTGGTTTGCGGAAAAAAACCGCCAGCATCCAGTAGCAGCACCGGTTCCAGTTCACGTATACGATTGATCTCGGGCAGGCGTTTTTCGAGCGCACCGTATGGATCTGACGGGCAACGGCAGTTCTCGATGCGACCGTCCGCACGTGCGGTATATATGATCACAGTCTGCTCTGCAGCAGATGCAAGTGTGCCGCAGAACAGAAGTGATATCAGCACAAACTGGTGTATCCCAAAACGCATGCGGTATCCAAAGGATCGTGATGTTCATTCCACGTCAGGAATGGCAACACGTTCCCATCAGTCGATCCTAACCGGCTGTTCATCAGCGACGGGCAGTTCTTTTTCCGGCTCCCATACACCAAGCTGGCTGGCTTCCGCCTGTTGTTGCAACTCGATGTACTGCTGCTTGCGTTCGTGTTCAACGTTCCCATCTACAGTTGCGAAACCGTTCGCAATCATCCACGCACCGATGTCCTCACCATCCGCAATGAGGTATGCGTGCAAATCGGCGGATGCTGTGTCAGGTTCAAACTTTACAAACTCCAGCGCGACCGAGTACCTGTCGATCTTTTCTTCAAGTTTACGGACAAGTGGTGTGTCGACTTCGACAATTGCCCAGAGCATCTCGCCAGCGGCCAGTTGCTCACTGTGAACCGAATCCCAGTGGGCAGTTCCTTCAACGCCCATCAGGTGAATCACCCGCCCCCGACTGAGTCGAACCGTGTTGACATCAATCACTTCGTCTACAGAATCGTGTGTACTTAAGTATATGACACCCCAGACGAGGGTCGCTGTTAAAAGCAGAAGCAGTGCTACTATGATACCTGGTCTCATCTCAAAGGTCTCCCAGCTTATGAGGCTACAGTTTCTGCTTCACGTTCCGCCTCGTGGATAATCGGGTTCAACCATTTGAGCAGGCTGACCAGTACCAAGGCAATAACCGTACTTGATCCGACAAGGATGAGGAAGAAAGTGCTATGACTGACCATCGTCCAGAGGATGCCCACTGTGCCCGACAGATATCCACCTATTCCAGCCGCAACGAACCAACCACCCATCATCAGCCCAAGTCGTCCCGGAGGTGCGAGTTTCGACACCAGCGACAATCCCATCGGCGACAGCATCAGCTCACCCGTTGTGATAGCTGCGTAAGCAATTATCAGCCACATGACATTCACATGACCAGTGTTTCCTCCGGAGAAAGCAGCAAACGCGAGAATTGCGTAAGCGAAAGCTGTGAACAGCATTCCGAGTACCATCTTCGCTGCGGTTGAAGGTTCTTTGCCTTTTCGCCTCATCGTTCCCCAGAACGTTACAATCGGGAAGGTCAAGAGGAGAATGAACATTGGATTGATTGCCTGGAATGTTTCCGGCAGCAAGGTGCTGTTAGTGGCATTCTGGGCCCAGAAAGTCAGGGTCAGACCCTGTTGCTCAAACGCGAGCCAGAAGAAGATGACAATGACAAAAACCAGCAACAGCGCCAAAGTTCTCTGCCGATTCTTTACCGGATCACCAGCATCAACCTTCGCCTTCTTGACCGCATCCGGATCTTTCAGACGCTTTCTCAATGGTATGATATCACCACTCGCGACATACTTTTGCAGTGTGAGGAAGGTTGCCATCGAGATTATCATTCCAAATCCGGCGGCGGAAAAAGCGTAGTGCCAGCCATGAATCGGGTGTAATCCGCGCAGGTAAGCCGCAACCAACGGGCTCAGAAAAGCGCCGAGGTTGATCCCCATGTAGAAGATGTTGTAACCGTCATCCTTCTTCTCCGGTACCTCAGTGTACAAGTTTCCGAGCATCGTTGAGATGTTGGGCTTGAAAAGACCATTCCCAACAACGAGACAGGTCAGGGCTCCGAAGAAGAATGGCAACGGGCTAAGACCCTCGACAAAATGCGTCAGGATGATCATACCGAGCAGAAAGTGCCCGGCGGTCATGAACAGACCACCGATGATGATCGAACGCTTGATACCAAGTATTCGGTCGGCGAGGTAACCACCCATTAGCGTGGTCAGGTATACGATCCCAACGTAAGCTCCGTAGATCTGGGCAGTCATCACTGCGGAAAAACCGAGCCCACCATACTCTGGTGGAGTGATCATGTACAGGGCGAAAATCGCCCGCATGCTGTAGAAACTGAACCGTTCCCACATCTCTGTCATGAACAGTACAGGCATACCCTTCGGATGCTTCCGCGGTCCAACAGCCGCGACGGCTGATTCTGCCATCTCTCCTCCTCCCAGCTCTGGTATTGCATTCATGCGTTTTCTTCAAGATGGTTGGCAATATAGCGATCTACCTGGAGAGATCAAGAACCAACTGTTGAATTTCCAGTGAATCGCGTGTTAGCACAGGAGCCGTGATTGTGATGCTGAAAATGATGCTGGATTTCAATTTGGAGGTCTGTCAAACGTACAGACCAGCTTCGCATGGGACTGACGTTCTCTTCGAATTTCGTAAGAGTATTACATGTAATACTCTTACATATCTTATTGGATATTTACGATTTAGGATCTCTGATCGTCTCCTCATGTTTGTGAACTCTCCCGTTTGGATTTGGTAAACAGCTAAAAACTGCTATCTTTTTGGCTACTCTTTTGGGGGATGCACTTGGCGGAGGACCGTTGCCGTGTGTCCATCCGAAGCGGCAACGCATCAACAACGAGGGAGGAACGCATGACTCGATGCTTCCGAGGAGTGCTGATAGCAAGCCTTGTGCTGATACTGGCACCAACGCTGGTATTTGCAGGGGGATTCAACTTGGCTGGCGCCGGCATGAAGGGCTTGTCGATGTCTGGCGCGTACCGAGCAATCTCAGATGATTGGAGTGCGATGTATTGGAATCCGGCCGGTTTGGCTGGACAGAGTTCCGGTTTCTGGATTGAAGCCAAAGTGTTGTATCCTAACACCCGCATCACGCCTGATACGCCGAATTTAGGTGGATCAGACTACTACAGCCTTTACCGAAACGGCGTTGAACAGTCTTCGGTCAACGGCGGACGTCCGACTGGTTCTATCGCTCTCCAGTGGCAATTCAACGACAAGTTGACTGCTGGAATATCGGCTTTCACACCATCAGCTCTGGGCGCCAACTGGGAAGGCCTGTACACAGGTCCATACGGTAACTATGGTAACGATCCTGATTACCCGACAGAGAATTGGGAAAGCAGCATGTATGTCATTGACATTCACCCAACTATCGGTTATCAGGTGACGGACCAGCTGGCAGTAGGTGTTGGCTTGGGCATCAAGATTTCTTCTATTGAGCTGCGAAGCCCTGCCCTGGTTCCCGGTTTGGATGATGACGGCGATCAACTCCCGCTGCCGATGTCGTATTTCTTTGCGGATGCAACACTGTCAGGTTCGGGTGTAGGAGTTGGGTTCAACGTTGGCTTGATGTATGATGTCACCGACGATTTCACGGTTGGCTTCAGCTACATAGGTCCTTCGACGATCCCGATCGAGGGCACGGTATCTCAGGATGTATACCTGCCGTATCTGGTTTATGCTGACGGTCCATACACGTCAACTCTTTCCGCAGAACCTGATGCCAAGGCGGACTTCCCATTGCCGATGGAAGCAGGTCTGGGTTTCGCGTACGCCTTCTCAAACAACTTCACGGCTGCGTTTGACGCCAGGTGGACCAATTGGGCCGCGTTGGATGTCATAACCATTGAAATGGATGGTGCTGGTCCAGATGGTATGCCTGCCGATGATTCCGAGCTGGTTCTCAATTGGGAAGACACGATCAGCTACCATTTGGGATTCATGTGGGATACGTCTGACGCCGTGCAGCTTCGTGCTGGCTACTATTTCGACCCGACACCGATCCCAACCGAAACCATGCGTCCAACGATCACCGACGTTGCTGACAAGCACAGTGTCAGCCTCGGTCTCGGCTACGACTTTGGTAACGGACTGACATTTGATGCAACATACCAGCACCTGGTTAGTGGCGACAACGAAGCTCCAGCATCTGACAACGATGGCGACGGCCTGTACGACAATGTTCCTGGTACGTGGAGCATGCAAGTACTCACTTTCGGTGCCCAGCTCGGCTACCGCTTCTAAAAGGAGACTGACCCATGACCAATCGATATATGATGATCGGCCTGCTGGCGCTGCTCCTTCTGATAGCCGGTTGCGCCGAAGAGATTAAAGCGCCCGCTGATCCTGTGATCTCAGGCGGTACGCTGACACCTGTTCTAGATGCCTTTGCAACTGCGATGACCGGTGCAGATGCCTACTACTACGTTTACCTGCCGGATGGTTACAACGACGGTGGAGATCCATATCCAGTAGTCTACATGCTGCACGGGTTCGGAGGGGACGAGAACTATTTCCCGGCCATTTTCGGTTTGACGACGGCTGTTGACGAGTTGATAGCCGCTGGTGATCTGGATCCGATGGTGCTCGTTTTCCCGAATGCAGGCAATGCGTTCGGCGGATCGTTCTACACCAATGGTCTGCACCCGGCTGTCGGACCTGCAGCTGACCACATCGTGGAAAATGTTGATAACCTGTTCATAAGCGTGATGGAAGAGGTCGAGGCGAACTACCATGTCGCAACCGAGGCCACTGGTAAGGGCATCTGCGGCGCATCCATGGGCGGCTATGGTACGCTGAATATCGCTTTGGACAATCCGGGCATGTTTGGGTATGTCGGAGTAAACTCAGCACCAGTTGCGTTCTGGGGAACACGGACAATCGATCCAACTGACTTGACCTACAGCGGGATCGAGGAACTTCTGCCCTACATTCTTGATGAGACTGGCTATGATCCTGACAATGATACGCCAGAAGATTACCACGCAAAGATAGTACCGTCTGAGGATAAACCACTTACCTCAATGATGTATGCGATGGGGGCAGCATTCAGTCCAACTACCGTACCTGGTGAAACCAGCACCGCACTGGGTGTTGACCTGCCCATCGGTCTTGATGGCGAGATCTACATGCCTGTTTGGGAGCTGTGGCTTACGCACGACATTCTGTACCGGACGGTTGTCCAAGACATAAGCAACCAAGCCGCATCGTTTGCCACATTTGATCTCTACATGTGCGTTGGTTTGGAAGATGATCTGGGATTGTACGGTGCGCATCAGGTACTCGAAGGCACGTTGGCCGCTCTCGATATGGCACCAGAAGTCAGCAGATATTTCGCAAGTGACGCTGGCATTCCTGCTGGACACGTTGAATTCACTTCACCAGAATTCCTGCTCATGCTTGAGTGGTTCGACGGTAAATTCTGATCAATCGATAAAATCGATCACAAGGGCCCCGATGATTTCATCGGGGCCTTTTTTGCTGAAATGGGAGTTATTGTCAAATCAGAAAAAGGCTGGATCGCTTGAGGCACAACGTTTCGGCAAGATTTAGTTCGTGCCAAATAGTGCAAAACTGATACACATTTCAGGGATTATGTTCGTATTCGTAAGGGGAGGCTAACCCGCAAATGCGAGTCACAGGGCGTTGCATTTGCGTTGTGATGTCTGCATTATTGTCAGCGTTCACCTGATGTAACGCCGATGTTTGTGACATAATTCGCTAAACCTGTAGCGATATTTATTTTTTTGCCTTGCACAGTGCAGACTTTATGACGAAATGCACATATTTGACTTGAGCTGATATCTGCGGTTAGCTGCAATCGCGCAGTTGAATACAAGAAAAACAGGAGATGGTCATGGGGGCAAAACACTGGTTGGTTATCCTGACAGCGTTAGTCATGCTGTTCGGTTTCGGCAACCTGTTCATCGGCTGTTCGGAGGAAGATGAAACACCCTCCGGCCCAGTTGATGTTCAGTACACGGCGGACAGCAAGGCTGACTGCCTGGGATGCCATACCAACGAGGAGATGTTGAAGGCGACAGTTGAGCCTGAGGGTGAAGTCATCTCTGATCTTGCATCGAGCGAAGGTCATGGTTTCCCCGTGCTTTCGGGCGATGGTTGAGGCGGCAGCGTCCCCGAGCTGGAAGCTTGGGAAAAGGTATATGTCGGTGGTTCAGGTGGCGAAGCGTTCCTCGCTGATCCCCACGGTACACTGTCCTGTATCGCCTGCCATGATGGTGTTGAAGGCAAACTCACGAAGACAGAAGCGCACGAAGGTGTGATTGCCAAACCATCGGAAGATTATCAGAGCGCGTGCGGTCAATGTCACGGTGACATCACCGCCGTGTACGCAACCAGTTTGCACCAGAACTTCAGCGGCTACAAGAGCTTCTTTGAGCAGCGTTCTGGCCTGTCCTTTGAGGATCACCCCGAGATCGAGGAAGAGTTCGATAACGAGTGCGGCAAGTGCCACACGACATGCGGCGAGTGTCACATCAGCCGTCCCCGCGCTGTCAAGGGTGGTTTTATTGATGGTCATCGGTTTGAAGCCAAGGCGAGCCAGGCTGAACAATGCACAGCTTGCCATGGATCGCGTGTTGGTGAGGAATACACTGGGCGTGAAGGCTACAAGTCTGACTACCACTATACCGGACAGGGCATGACCTGCGTCTCTTGCCATACCGGTCGGGAGATGCATGGTGACGGGACGACTTATGAATACCGTTACCAGGAAAATGACATGCCGCGTTGCGAATTCTGCCATTCATCGGCTGAAGATGCCAACACATACCACGTGATGCATTGGGACAACTTCCAATGCAACATCTGCCACAGCCAGGACTACAAGAATTGCAACCTGTGCCATGTGGGCGGCACGGGTGTCCGCGAGCCCAGTTACATCGATTTCAAGATCGGCAAGAATCCACTTCCAGAAGATCGTGACTACGAGTATGCAGTCCTGCGTCACATTCCGATTGCCGAGGATACATACGAACCGTGGGGCGTGAGCGAACTCCCGAACTACGCAGCGTTACCAACCTGGAAATATGCCAGCCCGCATAACATCAGGCGCTGGACTGCACGTACCGATACGACCGGCGGCCTGAGTTGCGGAACATCATGTCACAACTCGGAAACGTTTTTCCTGCGCGCGGCTGATTTGGAAGACATGAGTGAGGCCGAACGCGAAGCGAACATGCCTTACATCGTCCCGGACGGTCCTCCGACCGAATGGGATGAGTGATTGATAGAGAAAGCTGAACGAACACGATATTACTGAGTCAGGGTTGCACCAACAGCTCTGATCGGACAAACAAAAGGGGAACCCCCATGAAGTTGTGGAAGACATTTAGCTGGATGCTGATTTTGGCGTTGGCGGTTGGCTTTATCGGTTGCTCGGAAGATGATGACGATCCGGTAACCCCAACCACGTACGATCATTTTGAAGCCCTATTTGACCTGGATGCCAAGTTTGGCAACAACATTACTGGCGACGATCTGATGGCAGAGATCAACGCAGGTGAGATCACCCACTTCATCATCGATTTCCGTAGTGCTGATGACTATGCCAATGCCGGTCACATTGAAAATGCGGTGAACTGGGAACTCCCGGATCTCATCGACAACCGCGGCCAGATTCCGGCTGGTGCCAAAGTTATTTGTGTTTGCTATTCCGGCCAGACCGCATCCCACGCCAGCGCGGCATTGAACATGCTCGACTACGATGCCTGGAACCTGAAGTTTGGTATGTGCGGTTGGACGAACGACGAAACTGTCAACCTCGGCAAGTGGGCCAACCTGACAGAAAACACCGACATCGAATTCGTTACCGATGCTTTCACCTTGGACGATGCTTTTGATTATCCGGTCCAGGAGCTGGAATCCGAAGATGTTATGGAAGCCGCAGAGTACTACATCGACACCTACCTCGACGCTGGTTGGAAGAAGATCAGCAACGCTGATTTGTGGGTGAACCTCCAAGATGGTGACGCATCCAACGATCCAGTGATGCTTAACTACTGGCCGGAAACGATGTACGTCAATGGCCATTTCCCAGGTGCCGTCCAGATGAGCCCAATTACTCTGGAAAGCCTGGTTGGTGTTGATCCGAGCAAGCAGGTAATTGTTTACTGTCACACTGGTCAGACTTCGAGCAAGATCGTCCTGTGGTTGAACACATTAGGCTATGACGCTTACAGCCTGCTGTACGGTGTCAACGCGATTGACCAGAGCTTCCCGGAACTCAAAACCTACCACGGCCCTAGTGAAGACTACCCGGTCGTCACTGGTCCATGATGCTTGACTTCTCCTCCTCTGTCCCCCATGACAGAGATCGGCCGCATCCGAAAGGGTGCGGCTTTTTCTAGCTGACATTTTCTCAAAGTATCTGGCATGTACCATTGATCCTGTGTGCGAGCAATTATTTATCGTACCTTCTGCCGTGTGAATTCAGAGGGGAAAATGGAACCGATCTCTGTTGACCAGGCTACTCTCGATTGGCTAGTGAATCCGGCCGATCCAGCGTTGCGGGTGAAAGTGTTGACGGATCTGCTGGATCGACCGAAAGATGATCCGGACGTCATTGAAGCTCGTTCCCGAATTCCTGAGCAGCCGTTTGTTCAGGCATCTCTCGCAGCCTTTGCTGATGGCACAATCCCACCCTTTCACGATTACCAGAAATACCGTGGCATTGGCTGGACGATGGCGCACCTGAGCGAATTGGACGCTCTCGTCGATCACCCCACAGTCCACCTCGGCATTAAGCGCATCCTCACGACGGCGAAACGGGCGTCCCGTGTCCAGCGTCGTGATGTTGCCCCGTTCAAGGGTTGCCAGCCGGTATACTGGATGCACCCTATCGCCTGCCTTGCCGCTCGGATGGCAACTGTGCTCACACGTTACGGACTTGCGGATCATGAGGTGACACGTGGTGCGCGCGCCCTGTTGCTGCATGTGCATCAACAAGGTGCCGGACTCGATTGTATGGTGATGGACCGCTCATTGTTGCCCAATTGCATCATGACGATCCCCGAGGTGCTGAAGTGTTGGCTCACGCTGCCCGCAGACGAACGCGCGCCTGAGGAAGACGATGCCATACGCGATAGTGTAGCCTTACTGCGCAAGTTCGGGCTGTACAAGTATGTGCCTGCCGCAGCGAAGGAATTTGCGGAGAAAACGTATAAATGGCCAGTCGGTGATATCCGTGAACTGAAAGCGCAGTGGATCGATGACGGACGACTGGATGAGCGTACCGCCAAGCCAGGATGGCTAAAGTTCAGCTTTCCGCTCAGTTACAACACCGATCTGCTGGAAGTGATGTTGGTGTTGGGCGAAGCTCGGCGTCAATTCGGAGATGACGTTGTACCGCACGATGAACTGGTCAACGCGGGGCTGCAACTGATTCTCAGCAAGCGTACGAAAGAAGGTCGCTGGAAGATGACGGGTGGGCAGAACGGCAAGATGTGGGCCGACCTCGATCAGAAAGGCAAGCCCAGCCCATGGATTACATACCGGGCATTGTATGTGTTTAACAAATTCGGCCTACTGGAAGTAAACAGTTAGCAATCTCTGCTGGTGGCAATGAAAACGGGGACACTTGAAGTGTCCCCGTCGAATTTGCTCAGAGCTCATAGCTCACTGCTCATACCTGCTTTGCATCAGCACCAACCGCGGTCCTTGCAGGCCTGGGCGACACGGCTGATTGCGATCACATACGCCGCGTCACGCATGAACAGGTTACGCTTACGGGCCAGTTCGCTTACGGCGACAAACGCGTCCGTCATCTTGAGATCAAGCTTGCCGAGGACTTCGTCACGTGTCCAGTAGTAGTTCATGTTCGACTGCACCTGTTCGAAGTAGGAGCAGGTGACGCCGCCGGCATTCGCGAGGAAGTCGGGAATTACAAAAACACCGCGTTCGTGCAGGATAGCGTCAGCTTCCGGTGTGGTTGGACCGTTCGCGCCTTCCGCGATCACTTTCACCTTATCGCAGATATTGTCAACGTTGTCCGCGCTGATTTGATTCTCAAGTGCGCAGGGCAGCAGCACATCAACGTCTTGTTCAATCCACGCCTCGCCGGGCAACACTTCCATACCCTGCTCTTGCGCCTTGTCCTTGTCGATCTCGCCAAAGCGGTCGGTGATGCTCAGTAGCTGGTCGAGATCGATACCGTCCGTCTTACGGAAGGTGTAGCTGATCTGATCCTTGTTGTCCCAGCTAGAGACTGCAATCACCTTGCCGCCAAGTTGGGTGTACAGCCGCATGGCGTACTGGGCAACGTTTCCGAATCCCTGGAAAGCAGCAGTTGTGTTTTCCGGCTTAATCTCGAGTTCCTTGAGTGCTTCGCGCAGGGTGAAGACAACGCCGAAGCCAGTCGCTTCGGTACGTCCTAGCGATCCGCCCATGCCAACCGGTTTACCAGTGATCATTCCGGGCGCGTGTCCGCCGGACAGGGTTTCAAATTCGTCAAGCATCCACAGCATGTGCTGGGCTGAAGTCATGACATCTGGAGCTGGAATGTCATTAACCGGGCCGACATTTTTCCATAGCTGACGGATGTAGCCTCGGCAGATCTGCTCTTGCTCATTCATTGACAGGTTGTGTGGGTCGCAGATTACGCCACCCTTACCCCCACCGAGCGGAATGTCAACACAGGCGCACTTCCACGTCATCCACATGGATAAGGCACGAACCGTGTCCACAGTTTCCTGCGGGTGAAAACGGATACCGCCTTTGTTCGGGCCGCGGGCATCGTTATGCTGGCAGCGAAAGCCACGGAACACACGTGTGGTTCCATCATCCATCTTCACCGGGATGCTGAAATGGTATTCGCGCAACGGTGTGCGCAGCAGTTCACGTGTACCTTGATCCAAATTCAGCAGTCCGGCGACATTGTCGAACTGTGTTTGTGCCATCACAAACGGGTTGAATCCTTTGTCAGCCATCAAAGTCCTCACCAACTTGCTAGAAACCACCGCCATTGTCGGGGGCAGTGGTCGCCCGATTCAGTCCGTCTTCCACGGACAAAAAGAAAGAAAAGGTGAAGCCTCACTTCAAGAGAGCCCCACCGCATGTGCAGAAGGTAACAAGCGCAACCGTAGTGAGCAACCGGGGCTCGGGTGCTCGCAAAGAGCCGGGTTCTGTGTAGTACAGACTCTACTCTTATATTGCGGTTCGCCCACAGAGATACATGAATCCAGCAAGGCATGTCATGTCGTCCATAAAACCCTATTTCATTTTTGGTTTCGCGCACTCCGGCACCTCGTTGATGCAGAATATCTTTGAAGCGCATGGCAGCGTCTATAAAGGGAAAAATGAAACCTACTTCTACGATTTCCCGCATCATTACAACAAGCGATTCTCTGATTTATCGAATCTCGATCATATCTTTGGAATGATCCAGTTTTGTGCAAACGTTATGGTGAAGGGTTACTTCCAGATATTTGTCCGTAAATCAGAAGAGTTGGATTTGAATCTGATTCCTGTTGAAGATTTGAAAGCCATACAAGCAACTCTCCTCGAATCAACCAGCTACAGCGACATCTTTCATAAGACGTGCGACTTCCTCGCCCGGAAGGCTGACAAGACCGCCTGGGTGGAAAAAACACCCGGCCATACATTTCATGCAACCCGGATTTTGAGAGAAATCTCCGGTGCGAAAGCAGTTGCCCTGATACGTGACCCGCGTGACATCCTTGCCTCGCGCAAGACCCGTGAACGACGCCTGCTTGACAAGTACAAGCAGAACATCGCGACCTCCTACGAACGGCAGATGAAGGGCTTGATAGAGTATGATCCGTTGTGGACTGGATTATCATGGCGATCAGCTTTTCATGCCGTTCACCATGCCGCAAAGGTTCATCCTGACTCGCTAATCGTTATCCGTTATGAAGATCTTACCAGTTCGCCAGAATCAACTATACGCGACCTCTGCGACTTTCTCGATCTTGAGTTCCGACTACAGATGCTGGATGTGAATTTGGAGAATGTCGCGACTATGGATAAGACGAGTATCGTCGAATCCGCGGGAATCGTACAGAGTTCTGAAGGACGCTGGCGTACAGGACTTAGCAAGGGTGAAGCAGCCTTAACGAACTGGTTGCTACGGAAGGAACTGCGGGCTGGTGGATATGATGAACAACCACTATCGACGATTGACAGCTTTCGAGCAGCTCTGGTGTTTCTCAGGAGTGTGCCGAATCTCTTCCGCCGGATGACAAACAAATTCAGGTATCAAGGTTGGGCATATGCCTGGTCTACAAGTAAATCCTACCTGAAACGCACGCAAATTCGTTCCTAGTGATCAAGTGACGCCGTATGCAGCGTTCGTGTTACAGCTTCCAAATCGTCAGTTTCCATTTCCAGCAAGCACACTTGAGCGCTGTTGGTCGCCCCATTCATCATCCATGTGCGTCCCATCTGCTGTCGCCACTCGCCTGTACGACTGGTCGATTCATGGATGTGACCGTGCAGCGTGAGTAACGGCTGCCGGTCCTCAATCCATCGACGTATGGCAATGGAACCGACATGTACATCTAGCGGAACATGGTCAATCATTTGTCCATCCAGCCCTGCACGGTCGAGCACGGTCTGATATGGAGGCGAATGGGAGATCAAGACCGCGTTCTCCATATCAACATCAGCAGTCAATTCCTCAAGATCCTTTGTGATGGTCGCATAACGAATCTCGCTCATATCTATCGTATAAGAATATTTGCCTTCCTCCGGCGAAACGCAGCCAGGATCTGTGAACCGGCTGACATCGTACTTCTCCCAGTCCTTGAGCATGAACGGGCTTGGCGGCACATAACTGTAGCCGATCAGCGTTAAACCTGAATCCTCTACCACTTTGTCGTGCAGGTAGGTCCACAGACCTGTTTCTTCCGCATGTTCAATAAACCACGGTTCGACGGATTTCCCGTCATCATTTCCCAGAATCAGGTAGACACGTGGGTATCGTTCACCCAGTTTGTCGCGCAGGTTAGTGAAACCGGGGAGGAAGATCTCAGTCAAAAAGTCACCATTCAATCCCACAAAACCATGTGGCATCAAATCACCACCCAGGAGCAACATATCAGGTGGATTCTGTTCCAATTGTTGAAACATGGCCTGGTATCGTTTTGGGTGTCCGTGCAGATCTGTGGCAAATGCGATTCGGGGCATCGTCGGCTCAAGGATTTCTGAATGATCTTTGAAAGGTAATTATCCATTTACCCTATCGCTCTCATCTCCTCTGCCCTCAGTTTTGAGCGGCAACCTGCTCTGTTGAGACGCGTATACTATACAGTTGTTCAAGCGTTGAACCAGGAGATATAGTACGCAAACGTAACATTCGACGGCGTCGTGATCATAGAAAGTAATGCTACAGGTTAGGGTGAGGGGAAATCATATGGACCGCACTGAGTTACTGTCATTTTATGATCAAGTACGCAGCCTCAGCGAAGCGCTGTGCCAGCCAATGGAAATCGAGGATTACGTTTTACAGGCGATGGAAGATGCCAGCCCGCCGCTATGGAATCTGGCACACACAAGTTGGTTCTTCGAGCAATTCCTGCTACGTGATTTTGAAACGAATTTCGTGCCGTACAACGAAACCTACCTGTATCTGTTCAATTCATACTACCTGCTCGCTGGACCTCGCCATTCGCGCAGCCGCCGGGGGCTGATTTCACGTCCGACAGTGAAGGAGATGTACGCGTATCGGCATAACATCGACGAACGTGTGCACGCTCTGCTCGAATCGTTGAGCGAAGAAGACATTCCCGCGACGCGATACATCATTGTTCTCGGCCTCAACCATGAACAGCAGCATCAGGAATTGTTGCTCACAGACCACAAGTACAATCTATCGATCAACCCGCTGAGACCTGCATATCGAAATGATTTACCACTCGACCGGAAGCACATTACCGGTCATGGTCAGATCGATCCTCAATGGGTGGCCTTTCCTGAGGGACCACGTGTCATCGGATATGGTGAAAACGGTTTCTATTACGACAACGAGGCACCTGTCCACAAGGTGTATCTACATCCCTTCGCCCTTCGCTCCACTCTTGTCACTAACCGTGAATACTTGCAGTTCATCGAGGACGGCGGATATGATCGTCCCGAACTGTGGCTGTCAGACGGATGGATAGCACGCGAAAAAGAAGGCTGGGAATCACCTTTGTATTGGGAAAAACAGGACGGTCGCTGGTCGACATTCACATTTGGCGGTATGCGTGAGCTTGCCGCTGATGAACCGGTAACGCACATCAGTCATTACGAAGCAGATGCGTTCGCAGCTTGGGCAGGGAAACGTCTTCCGACAGAATTCGAATGGGAAACAGCAGTCAAAGAGGAACGGATCGTGCCGGATGCCAGTAAGCACACGATGCTTGACGATATGCGCCTGCATCCTTGCTCGCCGATACCTGACGATAGTTCGACTTTGCTTCAGATGTACGGCGATGTCTGGGAGTGGACAAACAGCGCCTATCTCCCCTACCCTGGTTTTTATCAAGCTGAAGGCGCGGTTGGGGAGTATAACGGCAAGTTCATGTCTGGTCAGCGCGTATTGAAGGGTGGATCGTGTGTAACGCCGAGTGATCACATCCGTCCAACCTATCGCAATTTCTGGCACCCGGATAAACGTTGGCAGTTTACGGGCATTCGTCTGGCGACAGAAGTATAAAAGAGTACAAAGTCAAAAGTCGGCTGGAGTTATCATGTCAACGAATTACAAAGTCCTTACACCCAATGATCTGGATTCGATTCTCAATTCGAAACAGGAATTTGCGATGGACGTCCTGCTCGGATTATCGAGACAGGACCGCAAACTGTCTTCTCGTTATTTTTACGACGATCGCGGCAGTCGTCTGTTTCAGCAAATCATGGAGCTTGAGGAGTATTACCCGACAGCATGCGAACGATGGATTCTCAGTCATTACGCAGCTGACATCGCTGATCGACTAGGTGGAGAACCGTTCAACCTGATTGATTTGGGGTCCGGAGATGGCAGCAAGACAAACATCCTGCTCGATGAGTTTGTTTCCCGCGGTTGTGATTTTACTTACATCCCCATTGACATTTCCGAAGCCGCGGTGAATGATCAGGTCAAGTATCTCGAACAGCGCTTTCCGAAGCTGAAAATCTCAGGTATTGTTGCTGAGTATTTCAATGGACTGCTCTGGCAATCCCGTTCATCTGATAAGCATAACCTGATCCTGTTTCTTGGTTCCAACATTGGCAACTTCCACCGCAGTGAGGCGCGAACATTCATGCGCACGATGTGGAATTTCCTGCAACCAGGCGATTATGTGCTGACAGGATTCGATCTCAAGAAGAACATTGAAGTTATGACACGAGCATACAATGACAAGAAAGGTGTCACCCGTGAGTTCAACATGAATCTGTTGCATCGAATCAACCGTGAGTTAGGTGGTAATTTTGACCTTCAGCAGTGGCGTCATTATTCGAGCTATAACGTATTCAGCGGGGCAATGGAGAGCTATCTGGTCAGCCGAGTCGAACAAGATGTGGAAATACTTGAAGTGAACCAGGTATTTCATTTTGATGAATTCGAACCGATCCACACTGAGTACAGCTACAAATTCCTTGAGTCAGACATCGAGCAGTTGGCGGACGAAACAGGATTTGTAATTGAGAATCAAATGTTCGATGATCGACGATACTTTGTGGATTCTTTATGGCGGGTGGAGAAGGTGGTTGGGCTGGAAAAGTGATCCGCTAATGCCTGGTGAGTAGTGGATCTATCATTGGAGCACGTTTTGTGTATTCGGAAATCTCGCGAAGACAATATGTTTCACGGGTACTGCGCGTGAACGTTTCACGTTGTATATTCTTGCCCGATACCTAAGGAGACAATCCGGGCATGGCGCGAACCATATCCATAGCGAACCAGAAGGGCGGGGTCGGGAAGACGACCACGGCAGTCAACCTTGCCAGCAGCCTTGCTGTAGCCGAAAAGAAAACTCTGCTGGTGGATCTCGATCCGCAAGGCAACGCGACCAGCGGCATGGGTCTTGAGATCGGTTCAGACCAACCGTCTGTGTATGAAGTGATGATCGGTAATGCATCGGCTGCCGAAGCGACCATAGAAACTGAACTGCCAAACATGTTTGTCCTCCCCGCGAGCATCAAGCTGGTCGGGGCCGAGATTGAACTTGTCGGCATGGTCGCACGAGAGGCGATGCTGCGAAAAAGCCTCGCTGAATTCATCCAGGATTTCGATTACGTATTCATCGACTCGCCCCCATCACTCGGACTGCTCACTCTGAATGGCCTGACCGCTGCGGACAGTGTTCTGATTCCAATCCAGAGCGAGTACTATGCACTTGAGGGATTGAGTCAGCTACTGAACACTATCCGGCTGGTACAGAAGCATTTGAATCCAGATCTGACGATTGAGGGTGGATTGCTAACGATGTACGACCACCGTCTCAATTTGTCACGGCAGGTTGCGGATGATATCCGGAAATACTTTGAGGGGCGGGTGTTTGAGACGATGATTTATCGGAATGTCCGTCTCAGCGAAGCGCCCAGTTACGGCCAACCGATCCTGTTATATGATATTACCAGCCGCGGAGCGGAAAACTATCTCGCCCTGGCAGAGGAATTGTTGACTCATGACACCACGGCCTAAAGGTGGACTCGGCCGTGGGCTGAGCGCGCTGATCCCCAACGCTGATGAATCTGAAGTCCGCTCCGAAGCGAATGACGTTGAAGTCGCGCGTATCCATCCCCGTCCCGATCAACCTCGTACCCATTTTGATCCCAAAGCGTTGGAAGAGCTTGTTGATTCGGTCAAGGCGCAGGGTGTGTTGGTCCCGTTGATCGTGACTCCACGTGATGGGCAGTACATGCTCGTCGCGGGTGAACGTCGCCTCCGCGCAGCGAAAGCCGCCGAGTTGGTGACTGTCCCCTGCCGCGTGATCGCAGATCTGAGCGACCGGGACATTCTCGAGATCTCACTTGTTGAAAACTTGCAACGTGAGGATCTCAATCCGGTCGAACTGGCAAAAGGTTACCGTCGTCTGATTGACGAGATGCGTTACACTCAGCAGCAAGTCGCCGAACGTGTCGGTAAGGACCGGGCGACAGTCGCGAACACATTGCGTCTGCTCGCATTGCCCGAGCCGGTACTGCGGATGCTGGTAGATGAGGAGTTAACACAGGGTCATGCCCGTGCACTTTTGTCCTTGACCAGCGAAGGCGCTCAGGTATCGATGGCACGTTCTATCTCGGACAATGGTCTGAGTGTGCGTGAGGTCGAACGACGTATCCGAGGTCGCAAAGGCGGCAAGAAGCCGCTCTCGCGTGACGACAACAAGCGTCGGAACGAACTCGCTGCGAAGCAGGTGTCCGGCGAGTTGCAGGAAATTCTCGATTTGCCGGTGAAAGTTACCCACCGCGGTCGTGGAGGTCAGATCACTATCAAGTACGGATCGCTGGATGATCTTGACCGCCTGATCGCATTGTTGCAACGGGGGCGTGGGTCTTCGTGAGGGGACACATCGCCCAGGCAGCGCTCGACAGGGCGCTGGATCGAACAGCCAAAGCGGACCGTACGGTCCGCTCTCTACTCCAACCGTTTCGTGATCATGCTGATGGCATACTGGTTCTGGCGACCGGCGGCTACGCGCGTGCTGATCTCGCCCCGCATTCTGACCTCGACATCGTCATCCTGCTCGATCAACCTGAGCGACATACGGAGATCGTCCATGAATTTGTGCAGGCGTTATGGGACAGCTCCTATCAGCCCGCACAGACAGTCGTCGCATTGAATGACCTCGATGGTCGCCTGCTCACGATTCCGGACAAGGCTTCATCGTTACTCGAGACGCGTGTCCTGTGGGGTGATTCCGATCTTGCGTTGACCTACGAAACCAGAGTCAATGAACTGGTTTCCGACGATGTCTTCTCGGAATACGTTAAGCGTAAGGAGCAGGAGTTCGCTGCACGTCGAAAAAAGTACGGCGCGGTTCCGCGGGTTATTGAACCCCACTTGAAGAATGAAGCTGGCGGCTTTCGTGACCTGCACCATGTGTTCTGGCTGGAGCGGGCGCATGTGGCTCATGATGGGCATTGGCAAGTGCGTAGGCGCCGTGGAAACATGCTCCAATCGTTCGTGGGACGCATTCATGCAGCACGTCAACTCACGGACCTGGAAGCGAATGAACTGATTGAAGCTTACGGATTCCTGTTGGCGGTTCGGGAATCGTTACACAGAATATGGCAGAAGAGTGATGACCGTCTGGCAGTGACCGAACAGCCCGGGATCGCGTTTGAACTGGGATACACCGGATCAGAACAACGCGTGATGATCGACTTGATGAGGGATGTGTATTTCTCTACCGAGAAACACAGCCGCTTTACTGAAGAGTTTGGTCCACGGTTCGCACATGTCGATGAGCAAAGCGACCGGCAGACTGATTTCCCACCGCTCCCCAACCAGTTGCACATCCATCATAATCGGCTGGATATATCAAGCGAGTCTATTCCCCATTTTGCAGTCAGGCCACGAATGCTCGCTGGGTTGATCGATACGTCCGTCGAATCTCGGCTATTGTTCTCAGGACGGTCGCGCCATGCACTCCGTCGGGCGCTGCATGACAACGATGGCCCGCAGCACAAAGTGTCAACCTGGACTGAACCTATCCGTCGTTGGCTGGAACTACCGCGTGGGTTTTCGCAACGCATGCGCCGCATGGATGAGCTGGATTCAATCCACTTATGGCTGCCGGAATGGATGGATATTACTGGCTATACAACGGGATCTTATTACCACAGGTACACTGTTGACGAGCATACTCTACGTGCACTGGATTATCTGGACATGTTACCAATGAGCGGTATCCATGGTGATCCCAAATCGCTATGGGACGATTGCGAGTTTCGTCCGCTTGTCTATCTCGCCTTGATCTTCCATGACATCGCCAAAGCACAAGGTGATGACCATTCTGGGAAAGGTGCTCTGATTGCGGAAACCGCGTTGAAACGGATCGGTCTCGAGAAGTGGGCTGCTGGAGTTGCGAGGCTGGTGCGAATTCATCTGCGCATGGAACAGACTGCGTTCCGGCGCGACATTTCCGATCCTGATGTAGTCAATGAGTTCGTGTCGCTGGTTGAGGATGAACAGACGCTGCGTGCGTTGTACATCCTGACCGTGTGCGACCTGAACGCAGTGCGGTCGGGCGTGTGGACAACGTGGAAAGGGCGTTTGCTGTCTGAATTGTATCATGCAGCGCTGGATGTGTTGCAGCATGGCGTCGACGCTCGACGCATAACTGTCGAGCAAGAAGCCCAACGAGTTGCACCACTGCTGGCTGCCAGCGGGAATGGGCACGACCGTGCGGAAGAGTTCATTACTACCCTCGCGTCTGATTACCGTCGTAGTGTGCCAACGCAGGAAATCGCACGTCACCTGGAAATTGTAGATGCGTTGCAGCGTGGTGAGCTGGACCATAAGTGGCTGCTTGATCAGCAGCCGGGATTCGTGGTCATCACACTGATCGCACATGATCGCCCTGGTCTGCTTGCTGACATCACTGGACTGCTGACTGCGCAGGGCATAGGTATCCGTGAGGCACGTATCTTTACACGTGCTGACGGAATCATCATTGATCGTTTCCGCTGTGAAGACATTGAGCCGACTCGGCTGCCACTGCCTGACCGTCTCGACCAGATTCCAGGACACTGGGTTGGACTGGTTGACGGACTAATGAAAATGGATGATCTGTTTCATCGCTTCCAGCGCCGTACCCGTTTTGATCGCAAGCAGGTCGTGCGTGTCGATGCGGATGTCACGATCCAGCCATTGCAGGATGGAGCTGTGCTCGATGTGACCGGCGCGGATAGTGTCGGACTGCTTTATCGATTATGCTCAACGTTAGCTGATGAAGGGCTGGAGATACGTAGCGCCCGTGTCACCGGTAAGGTGGACGGGATCATGGATTCATTCCTCGTCCGAGATCCGCTCGGTCGTTTGGCAACGGAAGATCAACAACAGGAGTTGATGCGGCATTTACAAGAAGCCGCGGACGCGTCTCTGCATGCGAAAGTGTAGGTTACATACATTGCAATCAGACCCGTGTTTGCTTGCAAACGCGGCTGAAGGGACACTTTGTCCTCAAAGTGTCCCCCATCGTGTCATCCTGAACGAAGTGAAGGATCTCGCTTCTTCTCGTCTTTCGTCTCGCGTCTCTCGTCTCACATCTCGTATCTCACGTCTCTGCTCTTTCTTCTTTGTTCTGTTGTCTTTCCTCTTCCTCGCCGGTTGCGCGGCTTTAAAGCCTGACCCGAGATACAACCGTGACCGTGACCAGGTACCGCAGGACACTAGATCGAGGCAATCCGGATCAGACAGCTACAACCCGCGTTACCCGGACAACCTGGATGCGACCATCGAAGCGTGGTGGGGAACACCGTATCAGTGGGGTGGCAGCAAGCAGGGTGTTGGTGTCGATTGCAGCGCGTATGTGCAGCAGGTGTACGACCGGGTGTACGGCATGCCACTGCCCCGCACATCCACCCAGCAGTTTAAGCAAGGTTGGCCAGTTAACAAGAAGGATCTGCGTCGCGGCGATCTGGTGTTTTTCAACACCAGCGGACGGGGCGTTTCACACGTCGGCATCTATTTGGGTGGCGGGAGTTTCACGCACGCTTCCAGCTCGGACGGCGTCACCATCAACAAGCTGAACGAGTCCTACTATTCAAAGCGTTACATGGGTGCGCGGCGAGTTCGTTAGCATTCGCCTATCAGAAGAGTTCCCGTGGCGGATATTTTAGCCGTTGAGCGCGTCCGTCCACACAGATATCGTCAATCATCTCTTTGATTTTGTTCACATGTACGGAATCCATGCCAATTCCTGGCGTTGGATAGCTGTGTTCGGAAGCGAAATCGTCCATATTGTTTACAAGAGATTCGATATACCGATTCCCGTAGTAATCCACAGAATCGCATACCACTTCATCGTAGTAGTGATCAAACAAGATAAAAAGTGATCGTTGGAAGTAGGGAAAATGTCTGAGCATTTCCCAATGTAACTGATGGTTTTCAAGATGATTTGGCCATGTATCTCGGAACCACAGGAGTGAGTCCAGCGGTGTTTCCGGGTTCATGCGTACAATCACTCTCGGGGATTCATTAACGCTATTCGGATTAACTG
>CAZKGR010000038.1:0-30266 GCA_964552465.1 uncultured bacterium | reverse complement strand
GCGTGGACTACCAGGGTATCTAATCCTGTTCGCTCCCCACGCTTTCGCGCCTCAGCGTCAGTATCGGGCCAGGGTACCGCCTTCGCCACCGGTGTTCTTCCTGATATCTACGCATTCCACCGCTACACCAGGAATTCCGTACCCCTCTACCGAACTCAAGAACTACAGTTTCCAAGGCAGATTCGAGGTTGAGCCTCGAACTTTCACCCCAGACTTGTAATCCCGCCTACGCGCCCTTTACGCCCAGTGATTCCGGACAACGCTTGCACCCCCCGTATTACCGCGGCTGCTGGCACGGAGTTAGCCGGTGCTTTCGCTGGGAATACCGTCATTATCGTCTTCCCTAACGGTGGTTTACGTTCGCAAGAACTTCATCCCACACGCGGGGTGGCTGCATCAGACTTTCGTCCATTGTGCAATATTCCTCACTGCTGCCTCCCGTAGGAGTCTGGGCCGTATCTCAGTCCCAGTGTGGCCGATCATCCTCTCAGACCGGCTACCCATCGTCGCCTTGGTGAGCCGTTACCTCACCAACAAGCTAACAGGGCGCAGGCCCATCCACCGGCGGCCGAAGCCTTTGATCCGAAGATATCATGCGGTATTAGCACCCCTTTCGGAGTGTTATCCCCCACCGGTGGGCAGGTAACCTACGTGTTACTCACCCGTTCGCCACTCTACTCGTGTTCCGAAGAACACTTTCTCGTTCGACTTGCATGTGTTAAGCCCCCCGCTAGCGTTCGTCCTGAGCCAGGATCAAACTCTCCATTGTCAGAATGACACACTTTGCGTAAGTAGTGTCTGTTGCAATCCGAAGATTGCTAGGACACCGCACATTTTATCGCGTGTACGCTTGTCAAAGATCATGTGAATAAAAACGGTGACTGTCGTCACCGAAGTCGTTTACACGTAAATGGTTACGCTCTGCGAAACCAGCCGTGCAAAAGCCTCATACTGTACGGCAATCTGAGGCCCACTGTCAAGTGGAGGTACGAGACGTGCGAGACGCCTCATCGACCAGTGGCTGTGAGCAATAAGTATTGCTCCCAAACCAAACAAGATCGATCCCCAACCAGACTGTGAAAGAACGACCGATCATCGTAGAATACCCCGATGATCGGCGCGTCATACATGGTACGACGCACACAATGAGTGAGTCAAGTTAAAAGATATTCTGATCTCCCGATCTCTACCTTCAATTCCCAACCACTCAGCTTGTACAAAGAACAACCGGGCGAACGTGCGCCCGGCCGTATGTCGTGCGGGGCAAATGATACAACCCTTATTCTGCACTTTCAAGTGCACGGAGACCGCATGACTCCAGCATTTGCCAGCCTCTGCTACTCCTTGTCCTCTTCATCTTCTGAAGGGGCAGCTTCCTCATCCTCGGGCGTGGAACGTGCTTCCACCATCTCAACCAGCTCCACACCTTCTGAATCAGCGTCAGCATCTGCATCAACAGTCGCCTGTGCAGCCTCTTCTGCTGCAGCCGCTTCAGCCGCCTGGGCCGCAAGTTCTTCCTCAGTGATGCCTTCAACCAGCTCACGGATGCTCAATACACGTAGAGCTTCCGGTGCTGAATCCGGGACAACCTGAACAAGGACATCGAAGACAACATCGCCATGCGGACGAGCTTGAATCGTATGCTCACCCAAATTCTTGATCGGTGCAGGAAGGTTTATCTTCCGACGGTCGATCTGAATATCCTGCTCAACAAGCTTCTCAGCAATATTAGCACTGGTGATCGCACCAAACATCTGGCCACGCTCACTCACACGCACCTTGAACTCAACTTTGGCGCCCATCGCACGTTCAGCAACAGCTTCTGCACGGCTGCGACGTTCGGCGTCAACACGCAACAAAGCTTCCCGTTCCGATTCGAAACGTTTCCGGTAGAAACGGTTCGCCGGATAGGCAATACCCTGCGGCACCAGGAAGTTTCGCGCAAACCCAGGCTTCACATCGACTTCATCGCCGGTGCGGCCAAGGCTACCATAACTTTCGCGAAGAATAATCTTCATCGTTGTTCACCACCTCTCTGTCAGAACTGAGTCAGATACAAGAATCAAGATCTATAATCCCGATTCATCTTGCTCTAGACTCAGGACTCAAGACTCAGGACTGTCTTTACCTTGGCGTATCCGATACATACGGTAACAACCCCATGAAACGGGCGCGCTTGATCGCATCAACCAGCATCCGCTGGTTCTTTGCGCACGTACCGCTGATGCGGCGAGGAATTATCTTCCCCTGCTCGGTGATGAACCGGCTCAGCAACTTAATGTCTTTGTAGTCTATATAAAGGATGCCGTTTTCATGGAAACGGTCTACCTTCTTACGGATCGACATCATGACTCGGCTCCTTCCGTCTTAGTGTCCTCATCAACAACTTCAACGGTTTCTTCAGCAACCTCAGCCGCCTCTTCAGCAACCTCAGCCGCCTCTTCAACCACATCGGCCTTCACTTCAGAGTCATCAGAAGTCACTTCAGCTTCATCGGTCTTTGCGTCAGCATCGTCAGCCTGTGCGTCAGCGTCATCAGTCTTTGCGTCAGCATCGTCAGCCTTCGCTTCAGCATCCTCTTCCTGACTCTCAGACTCTTCGCTCAACTCGGCTGCTTCCTCAGCTGCCTGCAACATGTCTACGACCGGAGCGTCTTCAGACTGTTCGGCCATACGACGGCGACGATCTTCCAGAGAGGATTTCAACTCCTTTTCCTTCTCCTTCAGCTTGAGCACCTTCACCGGGATGTGCAACAGGAGGTGACGCAGATTTAACGCGTCAAGGCGGCAGTGACGTTCCAGCTCGGTGCTGCCAGTCGGGTCCATGTTGAAATCGAACACGATGTAGACACCAAACGGACGTCCCTGAATTTCATACGCGAGGCGTTTCTTGCCCCAGTTGTCAATGTTGAGGATCTCCCCACCCTCAGTGCCGGTGATCAAGGCTTCGATCTTGTCGATCTGTTCCTGGACCACTTCGTCACTCTGGTTCGGGTCGAGAATGATCATCAGTTCGTAACGACGAACCATACCATCTCCTTCGGTCTTGTTCGGCCAACGCTTCCAACGAACTCACTCAAGTCCGCCACACGCTGGCAGGAGGTAACTCCACATCTCAAAGAGCGGATTACCGCTATTCTTCAGAACACCGATTATAGCCGATGTTTTGTCCCAATGCAACAAATCAACCACAGAGGAGAGCAACTTATTGCCCTATCACTGCTGAGACTCGCTGATATTGGTAAGCTGATCCGCAGACTTCTTCGACCTTCTCGGCACTGGCCAGATACTGCCCGCAGTTGCTGCCGATGGCGTTCTCTTCAAGTTCACCGAGGGATTCGATCACGTCGTAGCCAACCGTACGGAACTGCTCGGCTTTCGATTTCAACTGTATCACTGGATCGGAATCGTCCACCAGACCGTGCTGAGAAGCGCGGATCGTGGGATTCATCGGCGTCAATTTTATCAGGAAGACGTCCGGCGTGAAGAAGCGGCGCAGTTCGGACGGATCCACCGTAATCCCCACACCCAACGCGAAGTTGAGCGTCACCTTCCGCCCCACCCCACCGTAGATACGTTCACCGTACTCAGCCATCTCAGCGGAGCTCAGGGTTGGGGCTGGAATCAAACGGCGGCGCTCTTCAGGATCGGTCGAATGAATCGAGAATTGGAACTGGAAGTTTTCGGGATACAGGTCGTGCTTCACGTCGATCAGTTCACGGAAGAACTTATTGCAACCTTTCGGACCAACCGTAGACACGGATGGCAGCAAGCCCGGCGCATCATATCGTTCCGGCAGTTGCCGCAGCACTGTGATCACGTCACGGTTGAACGCCGGTTCGCCCATGCGTGCGAATTGAATCTTCCATTTGTCGGTCAGAACACGTCGTCCCGGATACTGCAGATCGACCAACGCATCGAGCTGCGCGAGCATCATTTCGGCGGACACACGTCCCTTGTATTGCAAACCAGCGTCGCAGAAAGTGCACTTTATCGGGCAGCCCCAGAGTGTCGAGATGATGTTCACCCATTTCCGGTCACGCGGAGTTGGCGGCTCGATCGACTCAACGTATTCGAGCCGACGTCCCTGTTCATCCTCCGCGATGTAGACCATCGCGATATCCGGAGTGCCTGTGCTGGCGACTATCTTCATGTGGCTTGTTCTACCTGTGACCAAATCTGCATCGCTGCCTTGATTCCATCCCCGACCGCTATCGACGTTTGACGGTACCGATCATTCGCAAGATCGCCAATGATAAACAGGCGACCGGCCTCCTGCAACTCACTTAAGCGAGGCAGCATCGCCTCTCCGATACAATCGAGATTCGGCTCACGTCCAATGGCACACAACAGCTCATCAGACGATTCCGTGACTTCACCCGATTTCGTCTGCCAAGTCAGATTGAGCTTCTGTCCTTTTCCTGATTCTACGTGCAGCAGTTCGTGCCACTCGCGGTACTCGATCCGCTCATGATTACGGACCCGTTCGATCAACGGCTTCAACGCACGCATTCGATCTGAGCGGTTGTTTATAAATACATCGTTGAAGTTTGCCAACTGGAGCGCATAGTCGAAGGCTGCATCTCCAGCACCTACTATCGTGATCTTGCTGTCCCTATGATGCCTGAGATCGACAACTTCATACATCACTCGTTCAGCCAATTCTACTGGAGTGAATTCAGTGGAGATGCTGATTGGTTTGGTCCCCGTTGCAAGAACCAATAAGTCGAACTCCTTAACGTGTTGAGTGAGCTCAAGAGTGAAACCCGGGTCCGTCGAGAGTATTCGAGAGACTCGTTCATTTTTAACATTAACGTCAAATTGCGTTAGCTGACGGCTGAAATCATTGACCAGTGCCGTGCCGCTGATCCCATCCGGAAAGCCGAGGTAGTTCTCGACGAAGTTCGCATTACGTAGCAACCCTCCCAGCTCATTGCTTTCATAGAGCGTCGGATTCAACCCATAGCGCTGTAGCTGCATGGCAGCCGCCATTCCAGCCGGGCCACCGCCAACAATCGCAATCTTCGGATCTGTCATATTTGTGTGCCCAACAGTTCGTCTACCGAGGTAATACGGGCGAATCCATGAGAAAGATTGCGGATAGTAGCCAGATGATGATCCTCATTTGTTGTTGCTGTGGCATTGACGGGCAGGAACACATTGTAGCCGTGACAGAAAGCACTCCGCGCCGTCGTTTCGACGCACAGATGCGTCATCACTCCGCAGATCACGACCTGTTTGATTCCTGCATCCCTGAGTAGCAGGTCCAGCTCTGTTGCATGAAACGCATCGTAGCTGCTCTTAACCAGCACAGTTGCCGAATCATACCTCATCGTCGGCATCAGTTGCGAAAGTTCATCGTCCTCATCCAACGCGTCCTTCCACCACATCCGCATGGGATTGCCTTCAGACTCAGGATCGATGTGCCGAGTGAATATGATTGTCCGATTCTGTGCATGAAAGCCATCGATCAGACGCTGAATCGGTCCGAGAATCGCGTCAGAACTTGGTATATACGCGTGCGAATCCTTATCGAGGAAATATCGCTGCATATCGAGGACAAGGAGCGCCGCCTGGCTGATATCAAAGTCTGGACCACGGCTGCGGCCATTGGGATGAGCCTCAGCCATGAACTCCTGCGCTTTTACTTCCCGGTTTTCGGATGTCAGGTATTGTGTTTTCTTCATCATCATTCCAGCTGCCACGTACTCTCAGCAGGTCTCACTCACATCTACCAATGCACTGATCGCTGTCTGGTCAGGTTACTCGTCAAGTATCCCCAAGGGTACGAATTCCCGTGGGCTGGTGGTATCCGTGCTCGCCTGTAAAATCGGAATGGAGACAGGTGATCCGCGTAGTTCCGGCCAGTCACGAATCTCATTTAGCGCACTGTCGATCTGCGAGTGCCGGGTTGCATGTGTCAGAATGCAAACCTGCCCCGATGGCACACCGTTCTCCTGAATCGCAGCCAACGCGTGACTGATGGAAACGCCGTGATGCCCCAGTGATCCTGCCACCTTTCCAATAGCGCCAGGCTTGTCTGGCACTGGTATGCGCAGATAATACTGAGCCGACCAATCCTCTTGCATCGCTGTTTGCGTTTGGAATCCAGAGATCTGTGGTGACTCCGAATGTGTGGCAATGTGAACAATGTCCGCGAGCAATGCGGATGCCGTGGGATAAGCTCCCGCACCACGTCCATAAAGCATCTGCGATCCTACTGCATCCCCTTCGAGCAGCACGGCGTTGAACTCGTCGTCCACCGTCGCCAAAGGATGATCCCGGGGGACAAACGCTGGATGAACCCTGAACTCCACTCCCCCATCGGTCGATGAGATGATCCCCAATGGTCGGATCACGAAACCGAACTGTCGAGCCGCGCCCACATCTATTGAGCTGATGCTCTCGATACCCTGTCGCGAAATAGTTTTCCAGTCCACGATGGTTCGGAACCCAACCAACCCCAGCACTACCAACTTTTGAGCCACGTCGGACCCGTTCAGATCAAAGCTGGCGTCCGGTTCAGCAAACCCCGCCAACCGTGCCTGGTCAAGCGCTTCATCCTGGCTGACACGATCCTCACGCATCCGGGTCAGGATGTAGTTCGTCGTTCCGTTCAGGATACCCGTGATCCTGTGGATACGGTTCGCCACCAGTCCGTTCGAGATTGTTCTCGTAAGCGGAATTCCTGCTCCTACAGTTGCGTCAAACCCAATCTGGCAACAGTTCGTTGCTGCTGTTTCCAGCAGTTCAGGACCAAATTCGGCCAGGAGATACTTATTTGCAGTGACGAAATTCTTGCATGCCTGCAACGCCTTGAACGCGTACTCCGCCGCGGGTTGATCACCTCCCATGACCTCAACAACGATGTCTGTATCCAAATCGTCAAAGATCTGGTCAGCATTCTGTGTCAACGTTATCCCTGAATCCCTACGACGTTTATCCAGATCACGGATCAAGGCATATCTCAATTCAAACTCGATGCCGGTACGTTGCTTCAGTTCATCCTGCTTTCGATGGAGCAGCTCTACCAGTCCGGATCCGACATTCCCCAGCCCGAGCAGGCTGATTCCAATGGGCTTCGTCATGACGGACCTCCATTCGTTGACAGTACAGGTGCAGTATGCAGAACCCGTTTGAACGTACGATCCAGATCGGCGATCAGGTCTTCAACGTTTTCAATGCCGGCACTCAGACGGATCAAACCATCCGATATCCCGGCTGCATGGCGTGCGGCCTGATCCATGGAGGCATGTGTCATCGTTGGCGGATGGCAGATCAGGCTCTTCACACCACCCAGCGACTCGGCCAACGTGAACAGCTTCAATTCCTGCAACAGGCTGAATACCTTGTCCAGACCGGCGTCCAATTCGAATGAGACCATCGCTCCGTATCCGCTCATTTGCTTCGAGGCCAGCTCATGACCCGGATGAACGTCAAGACCCGGGAAGTAGACACGTCCTACACCTGGATGAGCCTGCAACCATTTCGCGATCCCTTCCGCATTGGCGCAGTGCTGCCGCATTCTCAAGCCAAGCGTCTTCAGACCTCGCAACACGAGAAAACAATCCTGCGGACCAGGTATAGCTCCGACGGCGTTTTGCAGAAACTTCAGATCTCGCCACAGTTGCTTGTCATGGGTTACAACGATCCCATTCACAACATCCGAATGACCATTGATGTACTTCGTCGTCGAATGCAATACCAGATCCGCTCCCAACGATAGCGGCTGTTGCAGGAAAGGTGTGGCGAATGTGTTATCCACCAGAACTTTGACCTGACTAACTTCCGCCAGCTCAACAACAGCCTTGATGTCTGTGATGTTGAGCAACGGATTGGACGGTGTTTCCAGCCAGATAAGTGCCGTCTCCGGACGGATCGCTTCCTCGATCTCGCTGATATCGGTGCCATCCACGAAGCTGAACTCAATTCCAAACTTGGCATGCACCTTGGTGAACTGCCGATACGCGCCGCCATACAAGTCACGCACAGCGATCACGTGAT
This sequence comes from uncultured bacterium, assembly GCA_964552465.1. Taxonomy (GTDB): domain Bacteria; phylum Electryoneota; class Electryoneia; order Electryoneales; family Electryoneaceae; genus BMS3BBIN04. The sequence continues at coordinate 22,263 of CAZKGR010000038.1, read as the reverse complement.
CACCAGAATTCAGGAGCTGAATCACAGCATTGATCGCTGCGAGTCCAGAGCTGAATGCTATGCCATAGTCCGCTCCTTCCAGTTCGGCGACAGCGTTCTCCAAGGCCGTGCGAATCGGATTCTCGCTGCGCCCGTACGACAATTCACGATCCTGGAACAGGCGCGGCGCGCCCGGGATTTCCTGCGAAAATGTCGACGTCTGGTAGATTGGGAAACTGATTGCGCCTGTTTGCGGATCATTCCCATGCCCGGCATGTACTGCTCGTGTTTCGAATCCCATCGTTCTTTCCTTTCCGTTAAAACAAAAATGCCCATCGGTTGCTTCACCGACGGGCTCTTCTGGTAGTTCGATCGTGTCGCTTTGTCAGAGTCTCGTCGGCAGGCGGAGTAGTCCCCGCATCATCATGGACATACCCATGACGAAATAGTCTTGAACGAAAACAACGCTTTGCCGATTCAACTTCACTGTTTCTACTCCTGCCAATTCGTACTTCACCAAACGAGAAAACCCCACCCGGTGCGGGTGGGGTTGAGATCGCAAACTGGTCCTGCTAGTTCAGACACGCCCGTCCCGCACCCACCGTGGTGGGCGTCATCATGGTCATCATCATGATAGTGGTCTGGATCATCGTTCTCTCAATGCTGAACTTTCGTGGCGTGAAATATCAACACGTATTCCAGCCCAATGCAACAGCAGCCGAGCCATTTACGAAAAAGCCCGCACTCGATCCGAATGCGGGCCTGGAAACTCTATCATGCTTCAGCTAGCGGGCGAAGATGCCTGTCAACGTCAGCAGCGGAGCAATCACCAGGCTGACGACTGACATCAGCTTGATCAGGATGTTCAGTGACGGACCGGACGTATCCTTGAACGGATCGCCAACGGTGTCACCAACAACCGCGGCCTTATGCGGTTCAGAACCCTTACCGTAGTTCTGACCATCCTTGGCATTGAAACCACCTTCGATCTGCTTCTTGGCATTGTCCCACGCACCACCGGCATTGGACTGGAAGATCGCCATCAACACACCAGCGACCGTCACACCAGCCAGCAAACCACCGAGCATCTGCGCGCCGAACAGGAAACCAACAAGTGGCGGAGTGATGATCGCAATGAGACCCGGCATGACCATCTGACGAATCGCAGCAGCCGTCGAAATGTCAACACACTTCGCATACTCAGCTTTGCCACGTGACTCATCCATGATCTTCTGGTCTTCTTCGGTCCAGTCTTCACGTTCCGGACGGACCTTCATGACCTCCAGCGCAGCCTTCAACTGCGGGATGGAAGAGAACTGGCGACGAACTTCAACGATCATGTCCATCGCAGCCTTACCAACAGCGCTCATCGCGAAGCTGCTGAACAGGAACGGAAGCATACCGCCAACGAACATCCCCGCCATCACCCACGGATCGAGAATGTCAATGTTGAACTCGCCAGCATTCGCACGCACAACAGTAGTAAATGCTGCGAACAGCGCCAGTGCGGTCAACGCAGCCGAACCAATCGCGAAACCCTTACCAATGGCTGCGGTCGTGTTACCAACTGCGTCCAGATTGTCGGTACGATCACGGACTTCGTGCGGAAGTTCAGCCATTTCGGCGATACCACCAGCGTTGTCAGCAACCGGGCCGTACGCGTCAACTGCCAACTGAATACCAGTCGTGGAAAGCATACCCAGCGCCGCAATCGCGATGCCGTACAGACCGGCGAATTCGTAAGACATGATGATCGCAACTGCCAGAACCAGCAGCGGCCACAGGGTGGACTTCATACCCGTCGCCAGACCAGCGATGATGTTTGTCGCCGGACCAGTCAAGGACTGTTCGGCGATGTTCAGCACCGGACCTTTGTCCTTGGCCGTGTAGAACTCGGTGATCACACCAATTGCCACACCAGCCGCCAAGCCAACAATAGTCGCGATGAAAATGCCAAGCGCAGTTATTGGTTTTCCACCAAACTCGACAGCGTCCGGAACGAAGTGACCAATGATGAACCAGCTGGCAACGACCATGATCCCGGCAGCACCGAACGTTCCGATATTCAAAGCAGCCTGTGGATTACCGCCTTCTTTCGTACGCACGAAGAACGTTCCGACGATCGAGACGATGATCCCGACACCCGCCAGGAACAACGGGAGGAACACCAGGTTCATAGCTGCTTCGGCACCACTGAATGCCCAGGCCGTCGCGCCGATGATCATCGCTGAGATGATCGAACCAACGAAGGATTCGAACAAGTCAGCGCCCATGCCTGCCACGTCACCAACGTTGTCACCAACGTTGTCAGCAATCGTCGCCGGGTTGAGCGGATGATCCTCAGGAATGCCAGCCTCGACCTTACCCACGAGGTCAGCGCCAACGTCCGCCGCCTTGGTGTAGATACCACCACCGACACGTGCAAACAACGCGATCGAGGAAGCACCCATCGAGAAGCCCGACAGAACCTGTAACGTACGCGCGAGATTGTCGCTTGAATCAAAGCCAGCGAAGTTCATCACGTAAACGATGAACAGGAGGCTGATGCCAAGCACACCGAGGGCAACCACGTTCATGCCCATCACCGTACCGCCGGAGAACGCTACCGCCAGCGCCTTGTTCAAACCGGTACGAGCAGCACTCGCGGTACGAACGTTCGCCAATGTCGCGACGCGCATCCCGAAGTAGCCCGCCAACGCAGAGCAAAATGCACCAATCACGAACGATACCGCGATCAACCAGTGAGACTCAGCTTTGCCCAAGTTCGCAAATGCGAGCAATACAGCAATCACGACAACGAAGATCGCGAGGACCCGATACTCACGTCCGAGAAACGCCATCGCGCCTTCGCGGATGTGCGAACCAATCTCAACCATGTACTCGGTGCCAGGATCCTGTTTCTTGACCCAACTCGACTTGATAGCCGCGAAGATCAGCCCAATCAGTCCCATGATGGGAAGTAACCACAACAGGCCGTTCATCTCCATCTTCCTAAACCCCCTCCTTTAGTAACAACTTGTGGGATGAGTTCCGCTGGGGAGTACGCGGTTCATCCATCTCTCCCTGAATCCAAACAAAAATCGTGCGCCTACTCTTCCTTTCCAGGAATCGGCACACGTTTCCGATTGTGAATGTTCATCGTTCGCCTGGAACCCAGAACCAGCCAGTCCCTGGCTGCATCAGCTGCTGCAACAGACATCGCTTCCAAATGCGCCAGCTCTTCTTCGGTCAATTCGTCAAGCACACGGTCCGCAAGGTCGTCATATCCCCCGACTTCCGGATCGTGCAATTCGTCACGAATTCCCACTCTTAAACGTGGAACATTATCACTAGCGACTTCATAAAGAATGGAGCGGAGGCCGCGATGACCCCCGTCTCCACCTGATTCACGTATTCTGAGACGACCACGAGGTAAATCGTGATCATCATAAATCACAAGGATTTCTTCTGGATCGAGATTCAGCTGCTTTACCAACCGTTGAACCGGTTTGCCGCTCAAGTTCATGTATGTCTGCGGCAACATCATATGCACGGACGAACGTGCATATGTAACCTGACCAACAAGAGCTTCTTCAGCATTGCGAAGACTGCACTTCAATTTCTTCGCAAGGCGGCGGACTGTCCAGAAACCGAGATTGTGCCACGTCGACTCATACTGCGGGCCGGGGTTACCCAGGCCGACAATGAGACGGGCTTCCACAGCCTAATCCTCGGATCCTCTATCACCACCCTTATCACCACCTTCGGCCGTTGCGCCCTCTTCACCCTCAGCCGCTTCGCCTTCTTCGCCTTCTTCGCCTTCTTCGCCTTCCTCAAGCTCTTCTTCTTCAACTTCTTCAACGTGAACCTTCGGAACAGCGACGCTAGCAATCGTTCGATCAGCATCTTCCATGAGCTCGAGAGTTTCTGAATCGATGTCGCTCACATGCAGAGCTTCATTGAGGTTCAGCTCAGAAACATCAACAACGATCTCGTGTACAAGATCCCTCGGCAAACAGCGAACCGCCAGTTCGTACAGCGTCTGGTTGAGAACACCACCCTGGTCCTTAACACCAACAGGGATACCCTCAAGGCGCAGCGCAACTGTCGAATCCATCTTGACACCGCGCTTAATACCCAGCAAGTCAAGATGCATCGGAATCTGAGTTACAGGATGACGTTGAACCTCGCGCAACACACATTCACGCGTTTCATCTTCTGCGGAACCCCAAGTCACGTTGATAAGAGTTGGACGGTGTGCGACGAGAGAACGAATGTCCTTCTCAGCAAAATCCAAAGCGATCGAATTGACCGTCTTGTCATCATTCGCATGATAGAGCACAGCCGGCACCCGGCCGTCCTGCCGTAAATGCTTCGCTGCCTGTGAGCCACGGGCGTCGCGAACCTGCCCGGTAAGGTTAGTAATCGTGTTTTGTGCCACGTCAACTTCCTCTCAAACAAACAAACTGCTGATTGACTCTTCACGGTAAATGCGCAAAATCGCTTCCGCAAAAACCTCTTCTACCGCAGAGCGGACAATCCACTCTGGATCAGGTTGTTCCTGACGCTCCGGAATCGTATCCAATACAAACAGCCGTTCAATCGGGCTGCTTTCTAATCGTTCCAATGCTGGCCCACTCAACATGGGGTGAACGCAAGCTGCGAAAATGCGCTCTGCACCAGCGTCTTTCAAGGCGCGTGATGCCTCGCAGAGTGTCCCAGCCGTGTCCACCATATCATCGACAAGCAAGCACGTCTGACCGTCCACCGGACCCAGCACATTCATCGCTTTAGCAACATTTGCCCGGACTCGGCGCTTATCGACAATAGCCAATTCAGCTTCCAGCCGATGAGCATATGCACGGGCCAACTTGATCCCGCCAACATCTGGCGAGACGACCGTCAGCTTGCTGAAGCGCTGCTGCTGAAACTCAGGGATCAACACGGCTGAACCATAAATATGATCCAGCGGGATATCAAAGAAACCCTGAATTTGCGCGCTGTGTAAATCCATCGTCAACACGCGGTCCGCGCCTGCCGCATGAATCAAGTTCGCGGTCAGCTTCGCCGTGATCGGAACACGAGACTCGTCCTTACGATCCTGACGAGCGTAGCCGAAATACGGTATGACTGCCGTGATTCGCTTTGCAGAAGCGCGACGACACGCATCCAGCAATATCAACAACTCAAGGAGATTGTCACCCGGCGGAAAAGTCGGCTGGATAATGAAAACATCCCATCCACGGATGTTCTCATGGATCTTGACCGATATCTCACCGTCACTGAAACGTCCAACCTCAGCCTTCCCAAGCCCAATGCCGATGTAATCGGCAATCCGTTGAGCCAATTCAGGATGAGCTGATCCCGTAAAGATCTTGATCTGGTGACTAAGCCCGGAGATCACTGCTTTCTCTCCCTGCTGGGGTGGAAGGATTCGAACCTTCGTATAGCGGCCCCAAAAACCGCTGCCTTAACCACTTGGCGACACCCCAGTGTACCATCTGAGGACAAACAGGCACATGACACGTACCTGAATTCTTCCAACAGCCGGAAAAACCGGATGACTCAGCTATGGAATGTCGAGTACGCGATGCATACCACTCATGTTTTGATCGCGCAGACGCTCATACACCTTGAGGATCTTCAACTCAATATCGTTACGGAAATCATTGTCGATTGGATGGGCAATGTCCTTGTATGTGCCGTCCATCAACTTGCGAGAAGGCATACACACAAACAATCCCTGTCCACCCTCAATGACTTTTAGCCCACGAACAACAAAAACATCATCAAATGTTATGTTGACAAACGCTTTAAGCTTGTCCTCATCACGCAAATTGATGTTAATTTCAGTAATTCTCATCCAAGTCCCCTTAAACACCGTCCGTACACTAGATGAAACCGTGCACTGTAGAGCGCTCCTGTAGTGTCCGCGACCAAAGCTCCCCGTTTGGGTCCTTGAACAGGATTCAGCACAAAATATTGGAATCCAGTGTTCAATAGCGGATCAATGTCCCCAAGCCAATCGCCATCCCCCGCGATCGTAATGCGCCAACTTCTCAGCCCAAGGTACGTGTTTCCATACCCATGTGCAAAGCTAGTGAGACGCCTGACGCATGATAACCATACAATTCATGCGGGCTCGAGACGATTATTCTGTCTCAGAAAAGATAATTCCGGGATTGGTTCTCCCGGAATCAACATGAGTTGCCAAGATAGGTGAACGCACCTATCCTGTCAAGACTGTCTTGAGCCACACTGAGATTGCACTTGGACTGGTTTTAGCGTCCCTCAGCTCACTTGCACCAGAAGGTAATCGCGCTTCCCCTTTCGCAACACAACCACTCCACTGGGCAATATATCATCGCGAGAAATGACACGGTCATCAGTGACACGTTGATTGTTCACATACAGCGCGTTCTGCTTCAACATCCGCCGCGCTTCCCCTTTTGACTTCACAAGCCCGCTTTCAGCTGCCATTTCGATCAAGTCAACGCCATCATCCAAGCGCTGAACACTCACTTCATAGATTGGACCTTCGCTAAAAACCTGAAGGATTAACTCAGCATCCAAATCCTCCAGCCTGCCTGCATACATGGCTTCAGCGCCTTCAACCATCCGATCAGCTTCTACTTGACCGTGAACCAACGCTGTGACCTCCCAGGCCAGACGTTTATGCGCAACCCGTGCTCCAGGATTCTCTTCGTGGTCCTTCGCTAGCTTTTCGATTTCGTCCAGCGGAAGAAAGGTGAAAAGTTTCAAATGCTTGATGACGTCCCGATCATCGGTGCGGATCATGTATTGGTAGAAGTCCCATACACTGGTACGAGAGGAATCCAACCATATCGCGTTCCCCTCAGACTTGCCAAACTTATCACCACTCGCCGTCGTCAATAGCGGAAACGTGATCCCATATGCCTGTTCCCCACTCCGGCGACGGATCAAATCGATGCCGATGGTGATATTACCCCACTGGTCGGAGCCGCCCATCTGAACAAGGCACCCTTCCGCCTCACTCAGATACACGAAATCCCACGCCTGCAGCAGCATGTAACTGAATTCAGTGTAGCTAAGGCCCTGATCCCGATCTTCCAAGCGGCGACGAACGCTCTCTTTCGCCATCATCGTGTTGACCGTGACCATCTTGCCAATGCCACGCAACCACTCGATCAACGAAACGTCAGCCGTCCAGTCAGCATTGTTCAACACCTTGGCGGCGGGATGACCAGCATCACCCTCAACGTCCATGAACTGCTGCATCTGAGCCTTCATACCGGCAAGATTGTCGGCGAGTTCGACATCACTCAAAAAGGTTCGCTCGCTCGACCTGCCCGACGGATCACCTACCATACCAGTTGAGCCGCCAACAAGCGCCAACGCTGCATGACCTGCACGTTGAACGTGCATCAAACCGATCAAAGGAATCATGCTACCCAGGTGCAAGCTGTTAGCCGTAGGATCAAATCCCACATATACCTTTCGCCCAGGGGATGTGAACCAATCACGCACGCCTTCTTCATCCGTGCATTGTTCGATAAACCCACGCGCTTTTAACACATCATACAAGTTCGACATTTAAGGATTTACTCCGTCTACAATACCGTCAATGACCCGCCAAAGTAGTGCAACCACAACCAACCTGCAATACTGGGTACAATTCCATGCCCGGAATTTGATCGTTATTGCGGGTACATGAATCTGCTGATTCAACAGACCAAGTCTCCACTCATACAAAGGAGCACTTCGAGTCACACTCTCAGATGAGATATAGTTAAAGTACTGCTGCGAGAAATCCTCAAACCACTTGAGCTATTCCGCCAGAAACCAGCGAAACTCCAGGTTTATTTAGACTTTAGCGGGAGTCGAAATTACGAAATGTGGTCAAGATTCCTGCGTTTCAACCGACAATAAGTACAGGACAAACGATGTAGTGAGAGCTACCTGATACGTACGAATCCTTTCGGATTCACCGTTACTGTCCATGACGGGTGGCTGGTAACATTGAACGCCTTAGAATGCTCTCACAAGATCGTGGCCTGAAGTTGTCACGAGTGTTGGGCCGTCAGATGCGGAGGTACCGCACTGATATGATTATTCGCTCATACTGGTGATGCTAGTTGGGTCAGTCCACCTAGCGTGGAATTGTGAGCAAGGGCTCCGTCTTCGGTCGGTAGGCCAGGGGAAGCCGTCAGAGGGTAAAATACCTTCTGACGGCTGTTTTGCTCTTCCCAAGCTCGAATCGAGCATGCCAGATGACGTACCTTCCCCCAATTCAAGGGAGATTACTGCATGTCACGCTATCCAGAAATAGACCTCAGCAAGCTTCAAACCTATTCAGCATCCGATCGCCCGTCAAAGGTTGCTACCAGGATGGAAGCTTCTCCTCCCCACGCTGGCATTTCCATGCGTGAGTGGTTGGACCATCTGCCAGAAATACTCAAAGCCAATGATTTAAAGTCCATCGCACGTGCGGTCGTTGCAGCACGTGATAACCAAAAACCAGTCATTGCGATGATTGGTGGACATGTCATAAAAACCGGTTGCGCGCCAATCCTGATTGATTTAGTCCAACGAGGATTCATCACACACCTCGCCTCCAATGGGTCCGCCGCAATCCATGACACTGAACTCGCCCGATTTGGTCACACCTCCGAAGAAGTCGCAGAACAGCTCACCGACGGATCGTTCGGAATGGCGTCCGACACTGCAGCCCTGGTCAATCACGCCGCTGAACTGGCAGCCAAAGATGGACTAGGTTTCGGTGAAGCAGTCGGTAAATTGCTGATTGACGAGAATCCGCCACATCTGAACCGTGCGTTACTCGCCGAATGCTACCGGGTAGAGATCCCTTATACGCTCCACGTCGCCCTCGGCACTGATATCGTTCATCAGCATCCAACCGCTAATGGTGCTGCAATTGGCGACGCCAGCCTACGCGACTTCCGCATCTTCACCGCCACAGTCGCAAAACTCGGAAATGGTGGCGTCGTGCTTAACCTCGGCAGTTCGGTTGTCATGCCTGAAGTGTTCCTCAAGGCCGTAGCGGTCGCACGCAATCTAGGTCACAACGTTACGGACTTTACCACGGCAAATTTCGACATGCTGCAACACTATCGTCCGACGGTAAACGTGGTCCAACGACCTGTGATGTCTGGCGGAAAAGGCTACGCAATCACTGGTCATCATGAGATCATGATCCCGTTACTCGCTGCAGCGATCATCGAGTATTCCAGTGAGGATAAAGCATAATGCTCTCGAGCGAACCGCCGCGCGGAAACGACAAGAAGAAGAAATTAGATCCCAGTATGCTGGCTGCAGCATCCTATCGCGACCTCGCGCACTGGATTGCGATCCTCAACCTGGATCAGAACGTGCTTGAAGCGTCGGATAATTTCAAGACATGGATCGCACGTTGCGACGTTGAAGTGCGAGATCTGGATGAAGGCGGGTTCGTTGTACGCGGCGGAACTGGGTCATTCCTGTTTGTCAACCGTGAAACTGTTCAATTATGTGATGAACAGCTTGAAGAAGTAAAACCATATTGGTTGAGTACCAACAGCGATTCCTCTGTTAATGGTGACGCATGACTTCTGCCAAATCTTCGAAGCTGTACGCACGCGGCGTTGATTTCGTCAGAAACCACTGGTCACGGTTCCTCAAATTCGGATCGGTAGGTGCGCTCGGTGTCGTGGTTAACATGGCCTGCTACACCTTGTTCCACGAAGCGCTCGGTGTTGAAGATTACCTGGCACGCGTTTTCGCTATAGAGATCGCGGTACTGCACAATTTTACCTGGAATTTCTTCTGGACATGGAAGGATCGGGGACGGCGGGTCAAGGCATACTTTACACGACTCCTCCGCTATCACGGAAGCACATTCATCGCATCATACCTGGTGCCACTGGCCATTGGCTGGGCGGTCAACTTTGCAATGGAAGGAATCCCCTTCGCTAACTACATTAGCCATCTGACAGGGATTGTCGCAGGAATGCTGGTCAACTACCTGATTAGTGATTTCTGGGTATTCAAAACGTCGAAGCAGACGCCCGCGGCTGAAGAGGATTCAGCCTGAGTGCTCTTTATTTGCCCGCACATTGTTCACCAACCCATTCCAAGTAGGCAGGCAAACCATCATCGATATTGAACACCAGGATCTCAGGGATGTCATAAGGGTGTAGTTCCTGGATCCGATGTATCAGCTTCTCGAGTTGTGGTTGAGAAGTCTTGATCAGCAACAGATCTTCATCATCTTCGTGGAGTTCACCCTCCCACAGATACGTTGATAAGACTCCACTAACACGATTAACACAGGCCGCCAGCCGCTCTGTGACGAGAGTTTGAACAAGATTACGGCTGGAAGGAATCCCGTTATCGGTCTGTGCAGGGATAGTAACCAGAACTAGATGTGTTGCAGCGAGACTATTCACTCAGTCCTCAGCAGTGCTCGTGATCAAACGCAGCCGCTGCGTTCTACCAGGAATACGTTCTAAAACACCTTCAGCTTCCATATCCAGCTTGACAGTTACCAAATACCATTCTATTGATCCATCAAAGCCAGCACCGAGTTCATTACGAACATTGCTTGTTAATTCGATGAATGTGAGTTCATCATGTTCGGACAGCGCAGACTCTATGGCTGCGCGCACCTGAGCGTACTTGGTTTTGCTGATGTTCACGCCCTGCTTGTCCGGATCAGGGTGACGAGCGTGAATAATGTCTTCCATTCTCCCTCCGATATCGTTTCAGACGCAATTGGCATTACCAATCATGCATCCAGAAACTACATGTCCGCAAGAGTATGACCCGCATAGTAAAAAAGGGAGCCTAACGGCTCCCTGGCAATTTCTGCTCTGTCAGATCATGAACGGCTGATGCGGTTCTTGCTCATCTCGAGCGCTTTCCACCCATCTTCGGTCATGATATGAATGTGTGTTGGTGCGCTACCTTCTACTTCAACCACTGGTTCTTCAGTGCGTTGAATGGCCGATGATAACGACATCGAAACCAATGGTGTGGTCGGCTTCCGCCTGCGCACCTGATCAATAAGCGATTTCTTCGGTGCTTCCCCATGCATACGAGGAATGTGAAGCGTCGGACGGCGTTTTTCCTTTACCGCCGTATACTTCTGCTGCACCTGGCTTCGCGATATGCCAAAGTGCTCTGCCATCGCATCTGGTCCGAGATCTTCATAATGCTGCAACAGGAAGCTTTCATCTTCTTCTGTCCACTTGCGAGGTCCGACCTGAAGCTGTTCCGCTTCACTGACACTCTGGTCAGGAACCAACTCGGCAGCCTTATGCTTGATCTTGCCGTACTTAACACGAACAGCCTTCTTGGTCACGCCAAAGTGACGCGCCAACTCATCGAGGCTCATAGTGTTATAATTCGCCAACAGGTAACGCTCATCATCCTCACTCCACTTGCGCGGACCGCGAGGTTGAGTTGTTGGTGTCGGCGGCGGTGGTTCATCCGGCGCCTTCTGGGCTAACTGTAAAAAGTCAGAACGATTCCGCAACTTACCGTACTTGACTCGCACGGCTTTCTTGCTGACACCAAACTGCTTTGCAAGCTCCGTGATCGGAACTTTGTTGTAATTCGCAACGAGATAGGCTTCGTCTTCCGCCGTCCACTTCTTCGGCATTGCTCCTCCTGAAAGACATCAAACGCCGGGGTGCGCCCGACGTATCGAATCGAATCCAGAATATTACACGAGAAAACGTTCTTTGGGATAGTCTTCAGGCCTCCGAGAGGCGAGTTTCTACACTGAGTCGTATTGAGACCTGAAACATACAACTCCTGTTATTTCAACACAACAGCGCGACGTTGAATGCTGGATCCTGCATTATCATGAACCTGAATCACATACATGCCAGATGGTGCCTCTGCCGCATTCCATACAACACGTCCCTGACTGTTACCAAGCGATTGCACTGATACCGAGCGCCCGAGCATGTCGAAGATCCTCATCTGCCCATTCCGTGTTGGCAACGCATAGCCAACCGAAACCATAGCATTGCTGGGTACCGGCCACACATTCATCCAGATCTCAGAAGGCATCGCAATCAGGTCACCCTCTCCTACCGATACGCCCAACGCAGGAAAATAGACTGCCACCGGGCGATGATCACTCACATTCGTGAAGTAATAGGGGTATTCATCATCCAGACGAAGCGTTTCAGCTTGCCCATCCTCGCCATATTCATCCAACAGCGCCGATGTCACCAGGATATGGTCGATCATCGATGGGTATGAGGGGTACGATGCGTTATAGTCATCACCCACCAGTGGTAATGTGAGAAACTCATAGTTGTCATCCTCCAGCAACGGCAGGAATACGTTCGATGGTTCCGGATCATCAAGCTCATCGTTATAATCGCCAACGATGATCCAATTCTCCTGGTCGCCGTTGATCAGTTCATTATCGATGTAGGCCTTTAGCGCAATGATTTCCTGACGCCGGCGTTCCACGTCTGACGGTGAGTGAAACGCCTTCAGATGGAGAACGACGAAATTGAATTCCAATTCAGTCTCATTTTCAGTTACAATCATCGGAACAACAAAAGGATTACGAGTAAATTCATCTCCGGGGATTGTATATGGAATTTCGGTAAGATCAACTTTGGAATTGTCATACATAGCGCCAAGGTGACCACCTCCCTCGTTCGGACCGGTTATGGCACTCCATCCGCCCGCAGTAGAAGCCGCTGAGTTCAGAGCGTCCTCATCTTGAATCTCCTGCACACCGATCACATCCAGCTCGAGATCCCCAACCATCAATCCGACAATTGTGGTTGTGGTGGCTCCATTAAGCGGAAAGGTTTGCAAGTTCCACGTTGCGATGTCAATGCTCTGGTCTGATCCGCGCGGATCAACCAGCTGCGCAAACGTATTCCCGGATATCAACGTCAGAACGAAGATTGAGAAGACGATCAGTTTAGTTACGGTTTTCATCTGCTCTCCAAATCATCAGGGACCGATAAAGTAGACTTATCCTTCTTCCCAGACAACTGTTTCTTGAGAACCTCGTGCAACGTGATGGTTCACTTAATAGATAACAAAAAACGACCCCCCTCTGCTTCGAAGGAGGTCGTTAAATGGTAATAAATGCTCTTTACTTCATTAGCACCATCTTGCGGACCTGCTCGCTGTCACCAGCCTGCATCTTGTAGAAGTAGACGCCACTGGGCAGATCACTCGCCATGAAGTTGACATCATGCGAACCAGCACTCATGGTACGATTGACCAACACCGCAACCTCGCGGCCGAGGACATCGTAAACAACCAGCTTCACATTTGCCGGACGCGCAAGCGAGAACTCAATGCGCGTGGACGGATTGAACGGGTTCGGATAGTTCTGCTTCAGCTCAAACTCGTCCGGGCTAAGTGACTTGGCTGGTTCTCCAACAGAAGTACGGAAGAAGCCGCCGTATTCAATCCACTCATAGCCGTATGGATCGTCCCAGAAACCAGCGCTGTCAATGTGCATCGGGTAGTTTGGCAACCACTCAGCGTTCGCTTCAAACTGATCGATCAAATCCTGCTTCGCTACACGATGATATACAATCGGATTCTCCGTCACCTCACCTTCCGGCGTGGACGACACACCGGTACCAGCGTCGAGGTCGAGCAGGTAGAACATGTGCAGGTAATCGCCTTCACTACGCAGTGCGATGTTCACATCGGTTTCTGAACGGCCTTCACCAACCGGAGCACCATCCTCACCTGCAGTGTAAATAGTGTTGGTTACGTTAACAGGCTTTGTCCACAGCAGACCATTAAAATCACCCGGAGGAGATGCTGAAACATAAATCTCAGTCGCAACCTTGCCAGAAGCAGAGCTCCAGTCTGTTGAATCTGGACCCCAATCTGACACTTCCATTGCGCACCACAGAATTCCAGTTTCCGCATCGTGGTACAGAGACGGACGGTCAGTTGTACGTGCCCAAGTTTCTGGCTGGCCAGCAAACGGCTGGTGGTTGATCTGCGTCCACACATCGTTGCCTTGATCATCCAACATCCAATGGAAAATGCGGGACTCGTAATAGCTGGTCACACGGAAAAAATCAAACAATGGTGCGGTAACGGCGACGTGGAGATTGTCTTCATCGTCGTAGATGACTGAGCAATCTGTATAAGCACGCAAGGTGTCACCATTGGCTGCTGTTGTGTCAGGAAGCGCGTTGTAATCAGGTCCGATAAACTGGGTAACGTCAATCGGTTCTTCCCAGGTCACGCCCGCGTCCAAGCTTTCGAAGATGTACAAATCGTTGTTCCACTGGTCATCCTGGCCGGGTTCACCAAAATCTTCACCAATGGTACCATAACGAGCCATCACGATGCCGGCAGCAACGCGCTCTCCCGTTGCGTTGACCGTTATGTCAGCCGAAATGTTCATCGCGAGGTCGGTGATCACATGAGGATCGCCATCATGGGCTGGGGTCATCAAACCTGCTGCATCGTTCGGTGCGAACCGATAATAGGCAATCTGCATCATGTCAGCGTTACCTTCACGCATCTCATGGATCGCCATGTGAACATGACCTGTGTTACCGTATACCGAATGTGGCCAAATGTGCTCGTTAGCGAACGGATTTGGGACCACACCCTGGGTAAACAGGTTCGGGACAAATGGATTCTCAATCACAGCAACTGAAGACCAAGGGTCGCCCTGGTTCGGAGAATAATGGAAAGTTCCGTAGCCGATACCGGGCTCAACGTTGTAGGCTAACGTAGTGTAACCGCTGCGATACCCGTTCTCCATCTGAACTTCTGGCGGATCAATCGTGAATCCACCCTGTCCATCATCGGTAACAGTCGTGTAACACACGTGGCGGGAATTGCTCGGAATCAAGCCGAACAGCTTCGTCCAAACGATGTAGACATTGTACAGATCGCCATCAGTGTAGCCAATCTGACGGCTTGTGCCGCCGTTGTGTGGTTGATCCCAACCAGATGACCCTACGAATAGTGTATCGCCAACAATCTCGTCGAGCTCGTTGAGCTGCGGGATGAAACCCGGCAATTGTCCACTGATCTGCACTTCCTCATTACCACTGTTTGCCGTTGCAGGCTCAGTCACTACCGGGTTGGTGTTGACTGCAAATGCACTGCTTACGACCAACATCATCACCAAAACCAGACTCAAAATGTACTTCATGATCCCTCCTTCAGCTACCCCTGGCCATCATAGGCCAGATCCACAAACAAGATTTAAATGTTACCAAAAATCCATGCCAACAGCAATCTGAGATGCATGAAGGTCCTCAGAATACTGCGCAACTCTCTCACACTGATCCGGGATTCTCAGCACACCGATTCCTGATCTGAGCACCCTTTATCAAATGGTGTGATATAACTTTGCGCGGGCAATAAGATAACTCTATACATTTAATGTATATGCTGAAAACCACCATGCAACATTAATGAGAGCTTCTCTGTATTTTTTTCATATTGCTCCCAACGTATGAAGTAACCAAACCATTCTGAAAACAGCTGAGCCAGCGCCCCCAACACGAAAAATCCCAGATACCACTAGGGGCATCTGGGATTGATTACAAGTAATGAACAAGTGATGCTTACTTCATCAACACCATCTTGCGAACCTGTTCGCTACTACCAGACTGCAACTTGTAGAAGTACACACCACTCGGCAGATCACTCGCCATGAAGTTGACGTTGTGCGAGCCAGCATTCATGCTGCGATCAACTAACACAGCGACTTCGCGACCGAGAATGTCGTACACCGCAAGCTTTACCTGCGCTGGACGATCCAACGAGAATCCGATACGGGTGGATGGGTTGAACGGGTTCGGATAGTTCTGCTTCAGCTCGAACTCTTTCGGCTGCAACGGCATCTCGTCTTCAACAGACACGCGCACATCCGTAAAGAATCCACCGAACTCTTCCCATGCACCGTTGACTGGATCCTGCCAGAAGCCAGTACTGTCAATGTGCATCGGGTAGTTTGCCTGCCATTGAGCATTCGCTTCAAAGATATCGATCAGGTCCTGCTTGGCAACACGGTGATAGACAATCGGGTTGTCTGTCATAATTCCTTGATCCTGGATACCTGAACCTGCATCCAGATCTAGCAGGTAAAGCAAATGCAAGTAGTCACCGTCGCTATCCAATGCGATGCTTACGTCAGACTCTGCACGACTTTCACCGGCCGGAGCACCATTATCACCAGCGGTGTACTTCGTGTTGGTCACGTTTACTGGTTCTGTCCACAACAGACCGTTGTACATACCCGGAGGAGATGCAGCAATTTTGATGTCGCTGTTGGCAATGAACCCACCCTCACCATAGTCGGTGGAATCTGGACCCCAGTCACAGAATTCCATTACACACCACAAAATACCGGTATCGTCATCAAAATAAAGACTTGGACGGTCAGTTGTACGCGCCCAAACTTCAGATTGACCTTCAAACGGCTGGTGATTGATCTGTGTCCACACATCGTTGCCTTCATCATCCAACATCCAATGGAAAATGCGGGACTCGTAATAGCTGGTCACACGGAAAAAATCAAACAATGGTGCGGTAACGGCGACGTGGAGATTGTCTTCATCGTCGTAGATGACTGAGCAATCTGTATAAGCACGCAAGGTGTCACCATTGGCTGCTGTTGTGTCAGGAAGCGCGTTGTAATCAGGTCCGATAAACTGGGTAACGTCAATCGGTTCTTCCCAGGTCACGCCCGCGTCCAAGCTTTCGAAGATGTACAAATCGTTGTTCCACTGGTCATCTTGGCCTTCTTCGCCAAAATCTTCACCAATGGTACCATAACGAGCCATCACGATACCGGCAGCAATCTGTTCACCAGTAGTACTTGGTGCCAAATCAGTCGAGATGTTCATCGCCAAGTCAGTGATCACATGCGGATCGCCATCATGATCCGGTGTCATCAACCCTGCTACAGCATTTGGAGCGAACCGATAATAGGCGATCTGCATCATGTCAGCGTTACCTGCACGAACCTCATGAGTAGCCATGTGAACATGGTTCGTGTTGCCAAATGCAGAGTGCGGCCAAATGTGTTCGTTGGCAAACGGGTTCGGAACCGTGCCAATGTTGAACAGGTTCGGAACAAATGGGTTCTCGATCACCGCAACCGAAGACCAAAGATCGCCCGAGTTGGGAGCATAGTGGAACGTACCATAGCCAGCAGCATTCGGTGAGTCGTAGGCCAAGGTCGCATACCCACTACGGAAGCCATTCTCAAACTGCACCTGGGGGAGCGGAGAAATGGTGAATCCGCCACCACCATCATCAGTGACTGTGGTATACACCACATGACGAGGATTACCCGCATCCAGGCCAAACAGCTTTGTCCAAATGATGTAAACGTTCCAGTCTTCCCCATCGGTATACCCAATCTGACGGCCTGCGCCGCCATTGTGCTGAGCATCCCAACCCGATGTACCGAGGAATAACGTGTCGCCAACGATCTCATCCAACTCGTTAATGACCGGAGTGAAACCGATCATGTTAGCCGGAATGTTGACGTCTTCGTTTCCCGTCATGTAGGGCAGCGGCTCTCTCGGTACCTGTGGTCCGTTGACAGCGTACGCTACCGTGCTGATCAGGGCGACCAGCAGAACAACTCCTAACAGCTTCTTCATCAAATATCCTCCACGTGGAATACGCCCGCAATTCTGCTGCAAAATCAGACCCTTAGCCAATTGCAGGGATTAAATGTTACCTTCCTCCGAATCCTTAATACTATCAAAAACAGGGTGAATGCAAGTGAACTGCCAAATTGATCAAAATTGAGAAGCCAGCATAACAAATTAGTGGCTCCATTTCTCAGCCTCTGAGACATGAGGAGAGTTGATCTCGCCAATTTGGACGGGTGATTGTTTCCTCGTACTAAATTGTATAGGTTATACTATAGACGCTGAATGAGAAACGGTTCCCTGCTGGCATGAACCCCGCACGGGTACAAATTTCATTTTCGTCCTGAACATGATATTATTTCGTTCTTCAAGCTGAGAAGATAAACCCTAATTGAGCCAGTTCAAAACGGAAAAGATGATTCTACCGAACTAGGCTGAACGATTGTTGAAGTGAACACGTAAAGGAAGAGAACATGAAACGTACATGGTCAGTGATTTGTGTGCTGGTGCTCGTACTGAC
The DNA here is from genome assembly GCA_964552465.1 of uncultured bacterium. Taxonomy (GTDB): domain Bacteria; phylum Electryoneota; class Electryoneia; order Electryoneales; family Electryoneaceae; genus BMS3BBIN04. Next base: position 4,167 of record CAZKGR010000038.1, on the reverse strand, counting down.
GATGGCTGCGACCGTATCTGCGGACAAGGTCTCGCCGCTTATCGATCCGCAGACTGAGGCGACACCGTTTGCTATTGATGAGCCATCCGACGGAGTTATGGTTCAAGGCCAGCCGATGATCAACGAGTTGGACGAACAAATCGGCGACACATTGCACGTCGGCGATACCGCTCGCGACATGCAACATAATGGTACGCTGGGACGAATGATTGTCGTCGAAGACGTAGGCGATGGTACAACCAAGTTCCACTACACTTGGACTTACCGTGAAGCTCCGCTAACATCTTCGTATACCTTCTATAATAAAGCGATCATGGACGAAGGTGGAGAAATCACTGTTGATGCCAACGCACAGCAGGTGACTTCGTATTGGAGCGGGTACGTTGTCGCAAATGTAGAGACCGAACACGATCCGGATTCCATCCCCGTACTGTCTTTTCACGGCGATGACAATGCCGGCGGCTACAACAGCTACAACTCTGTGCCAAATCCATTCGTCCCTGGACTGTGGAACACAGGGATAGTACCACCCCTCAATAATCCAGTAACCATGTGGCCGCACTCCTATGGTGCACGATATAACGACACCTATTACGTGCATGGCATGCTCAACGAGTACGACCCGGAAGCCAATGGTACTGAATTGTACTACAACCGGATGGCGCTGAATCCGGTCACTAGCACTTTTACAAACGCTACCCCGGGTGGCGTGGCCCAGATGCTGGTCACCGATTATGCAATGAATCTATCCAACTCCATTGCCGCAACCGACGATGGTAGCAAAATCACCATGGCGCAGACTGTTAGCCGTTACCTGATGCTCGGTGAAGGCGGAGAATGGGATGGCCTCGCGCTCAGCCAGGGAAACAACGATGTCTACCTGTGGACCAGTGAAGATGGCGGTGATTCCTGGGAGTTCGGTGAAGAGAATGGCACAAATGTGACCAACTGGCTTCCTCCGAACTATGATGCTTTGCCGGATACAATGGAAGCTGAACAAGACACATTGCGTGCATACACTGAAATCGACCTTCACTACGACGGCGATGACGTGCTGCACATGGCATTCAACACGCCGATCTTCAACGTCATCGGCGAGAACATGTACTACACCAACCGCCTGTTCTACTGGAATGACGACCATCAACTGTTCACCCAACTTCAGGACGGTACGTTCTGGAACAACGCCGGTATTGCGACTTGGGAGAACATAGTCGGCAACGCCAATCTCTACAAAGATGATGACACTGGCGTGCTGTGGTGTTCGTTCGTCCAGTATGGTGTTCCAGGGGATACACTCGAAGACGGTTCAGCCATTGATGCCAGCATCACCGCAGGCTACTACATGAAGGCTACCGATGTCTTTGTCACTGGTTCACCGGACAATGGACTTCACTGGGCGACACCGGTTAACGTTACCAACACGCGTAACGAAAACACCGATCTGATTGAATACGAAACCGAAAGTGAACGCGAGATGTCCATGGCGGACAACTCGGACGGAGATTACCTGCACCTGTTCTACACCATGGATTATGATCCGGGTGTCGCAGTTCCGGGCGACGAAGGAAATCCAACGGACAATCTCCAGATTCACCACATGGTTCCAAAGGGTGCGCTCATCGACGAGTTCGATGCCAATGCAACTTGGCTGCGCAACTACCCGCTACACATTGACTCCACCCAATTCTACAATAGTCCATACGATTGGGTCTACCCGGAAGATGGCTTCTTCGGTTACACATCTGTCGGTGAGGTGAATGATCTGACTCCGGACCAGTTCGAACTTAAGCAGAACTATCCGAACCCGTTCAATCCAAGCACCCAGATCGAGTTCAGCTTGGCTGTTCCGGGCAAGGTTAAGCTGACTGTGTTTGACGTCCTCGGACGTGAAATTGCAACACTGGTCAACCGTGGCATGAACGCGGGTGCCCACACTGTCAACTTCCACGCTGGTGATCTCGCCAGTGGCGTCTACTTCTACACACTCACCTCTGGTGATGTTAGCAAGACCCAGAAAATGGTCCTGATGAAGTAGCAACGCTGTATTTGAGTACAATCAAGCCCCGAAGCGCTGTAGCTTCGGGGCTTTTCAGTGTGATGACAAACCCTGATGCGTGGCAGGTTATTCTGAACGTTACGCAGTGAAGTGAAGAAGGTCTAGTTAGGAAATCGGTTTCTACTTGTGTTAAATCAATGGTTTAGTTAGACCTTCTTCACTGCGTTCAGAATGATGCCCTATATCGTTAGTTCATCAATTGAGAAATGGTTGAGCCAGATTCATCAATTTATCCATCATCTGAAAACCTGCGACGTAAGTAATCCAACCCCCCAGCGCTAAACCCGGACCGAATGGAATCTCTGTGTCATGAATCGATATCCGCTTTACCCAAGCCCACATCAAGGCAGCAAACAGAACTGATACAGACGAAATCAGCAGAAACACCGGAAGAAACATCGGATGCAGGTAAACCGCAATTCCAGCAACGAGTGTAACATCCCCCTCACCCATCGCTTCCTGATCCATCAACGAGCTGGCCACCTTCCTCGTGACCCAGAAAAAAACGCCCATGATCACTGCAGACAACAATGACATCAATACACCAGACCACGAGCCGATCAGAAATGACAGGACAAGACCGGGAACGCCTAGTGTGAGTACCAGGACATCCGGAACCGTCTTCGTTTCCAGATCGATCAACCCGAGCGCTATCAGATTCCAGCCCATGACGATTCCAGCGAGCGCTTTCCAACTTACACCGAACACAATCAGTGATGCCAGGACGACCAACCCACCGATCAACTCAACAACCACGTATCGCCATGAGATCGAACTACCACAACCCTTGCACCGTCCTCTGAGAAACAGGAAAGACAGCACTGGGATGTTTTCGTACCAACGAATCCGACGATCACAACTGGGACAGTGAGATGGAGGGTTGATAATAGACTCACCACGCGGTACACGGTGAATGACCACATTGAGAAAGCTGCCAAAAGCCAGCCCGAAAATTGTTCCGAAAACCAGTACGATGTTGAACAACGCCTGATCCATGATATGTCCTTGCCTCCAACCTTTGATCAATTGAGCCTAACGTACGCAAAAACAAAAGCCCGGTGGGAGAACCACCGGGCTGAAATCTTCACTCAGGACGCCGGTCTAACCGAGTCCGGCCTGCATCACACGACCAATCTGGAAAATCGGCAAGTAAATCGAAACCAGAATGACCAATACCACGCCACCAAGCAAAATGATCATCATCGGCTGAATCAAGCTCGTCAACCGTTCAGAAATAGCTTCCACCTGCTTTTCGTAGAAATATGCGGCACGGTCGAGCAGGCGATCCATTTCGCCGGTCTCTTCACCCGTGTTGACCAACTGTACAAGTGTTGATGGGAATTTGCCGGTCTTCTTCATCGCAACGGAAATCGCGAAACCGTCCTTGACCATCGTTTTTACGTCTTCCAGCGCACGCTGGATCACCCGATTACCAACAACCTTATGGCAATGGTCAATCCCCTCAAGAACCGGGACACCAGCTCCCATCAGGATACCAAAGGTCTTGGAGAAACGGTTCATCATGCTGTCAACGTGTAATTGTCCGAGTACTGGGAATCGAATACGGAATGTATCCCAGGCAATCCCGCCACGCTCTGAAAGTGTCAACGTCCAGCCAACAATGAACGCCACGATTGTGATGCCCACAGTCGCAACGAAGTTTTCACTCAATGTCGTACTGATCGCGATCAGCATACGTGTGTGGATTGGCAAGCTGGCACCGAAGTTCGAATAAATGTCAGTAAACATCGGTACAATGAAAACCAGCAACGCGGTGAGAATGATGATCATGAACAACACGATGATCACCGGATAGGTCAATGCTGAAACAACCTTACGCCGTGTTTCCGCAACAGCTTCGAGGTAGTTACTCAGCTCGTCCAGAACCGTGTTCAAGGAACCGGAAATTTCACCCGCCTTGACTAACGCGATGTACAGGCTGTCAAACACACCCGGGTGTTCAGCCAGCGCCTCAGAAAGCGATTTACCGCGCTTCAGATCCGTCGCCACAGCTGCCAGTGTTTTCCTGAACCGGTTGCTCTTCTCTTCCTCCATCAGGTTCGCCACCGACTTTTCAATGGTCAAACCCGCGGAAAACATCGTCGCCA
>CAZKGR010000037.1:24490-31260 GCA_964552465.1 uncultured bacterium | reverse complement strand
GGGGAAGAGATGAGACATTTATACAGTGTTCTCACAGGCATGCTGCTTGTGACCATGATGCTTATCGTGACAGGATGTCCAGAAGGAGACAGCATTCTGTTTGAAGCCGACGGCGATTATCACGACGGAAGAGTGCTTGCAACTGTTCATGGCACGGTAATGGCCAACGACACGCAGACACCGATTGAAGGTGTTCAGGTTCTTTATTCACTTAATAATACAATAGTGGAAACAGCAACCGATGCCAACGGTTATTACGAGAGCGAACTGCTGAACGAGGGTCAGTATATTTTCACTTTCAACTCACCCAGCGCTGACTACGCAAGCTGGCAGGAAGTGATTAACGTTGTTTATACGCCAGCTCAGCAGGTACCATCCCAGGAAGACTTCATTCAGACTATTGCCAGGAATGTTGAGCTGTTCAAGACGGATGCGGGTGTCAAGGGTTACGTCTATGCGCAGGTCAACAACGAAGAAACACTGGTGGCAGATGGTGCGATTGTTCGAATCGGTAACTTGGCAGGCATTGTAAATCAGGACTACAGTGATACGACGGATGCAGATGGCTTTTTCACCATCGAAGGATTGCCCGCTGTCGCAGGCGCACAACTGCTGGTGCTGCCGTGGGTCAACAATGACATCGAATACGATCCCGCCGTTCAAAACGTTCAATTGACCCAGGGCGCTACTGTCACACTGGATCCCGTGGTGATTACTCCGAACCAGGGTGGTGTGCTGGTTCTGTCGAACAATTTTGCGAACGGCGATGTTCCCACCGACGTGACCTTTGAAATCGTGTTCAATCGCACGATTCTGGAGGAGGAATTAAACGTCGAACTGACCCGATTCGGGACAGGAATAACCATTCCGCTCACCGTGACGGTCGATCCATCGTTCCTACAGATTTCATTGCAGCCTGTCATTCCGCTTCAGCTTGGTCAGGTTTACCGGCTTGACGTGGACGGTGCAACTTCAGATTACCAGAACTTCAATTTCACCTGGAACTTCGACACCGAGGACGGGATCCAGCTTGAATCCCATAACCTCGAAATCGCAGATGGTATTCCGCGTGAATTTGATCTGACTGAAGCGGCCGAGTTTAACTTCACGATTGCGATTGATCCGAACAACCTGGGTAATGAAGTCGAAATGCGGCGTAACGGTACCGACATTCTGGTGACCTGGAGCCTGGCAAACGACAACACAACGTTGGTCATTGAACCGGTCGGGAGTTACCTCTACGGAACTCAATATGCTCTGGAATTCACCATGTTCTCGGAGTACATGAACGATAGCTACACCACCCCCAATCCATTAACCCTCGAGACCATTCCGAGTCCGACTGTCCCGGACCAAGTCACCGGGCTGGCGCTGGATGAGTTGTCGATTCCAGACGGTGTAGACTGGAACACGCTCAACATCCCGTTAGAGTGGAACGCACAGGACAACACTACGCTGTATCAGGTTTATGCGACGAATTCGCATGTCGTAACCGACCGCATCCTGATCACCGAGGTGCTGCCAACTCAATTGAGCGGGACCGAGTATCATGTGGTTAACCTCGGGGTGCGTCCGGAATTCGACTGGATCGTAGGTGATGGAATGCAGACGCCGTTCACCAACGGCATCGAGACAGATTTCTATGTCCGTGCTGTAAACGGGGCTGGCGATGGCGAGTTCTCGAGCAGACTCAGCCTCGGGGATACGCGCGCTCCAGTCCTGCCCGGACTCTGGCAAGATGTCAGCGTGAACAATCCCTCGGATGAAGAAGTAACGGTGACCGTCGTGTTTGCGAACAACATGGAATACTGTTCCGAGTCTGCACCAACGGTCCTGTTCATCGATGGTGGTGATCCAGCGTTCACCCTGTCCTCCAGTGACACGGAGTGGACATGGGATCCGAACTTCCGTAATGGTGAACTCGTGATCACGGTTCCTGCACAGTTTGACGGTTCCGGCGATACGCTGATCATTTCGACCATCAGCGATAACAGCGGGAATACAACTGTTGACGCAGCAAACCTTGTCCTGTTCTAAGCAGCTTAAAATGGCTCGGGGTGAGCATCCCAAGCCACTCGATTATTGTAAAAAGGGCTGCCCATTTGGGCAGCCTTTAGTATTTAGCATGGAGACGGGTGGCCCGTGAGGGTTTCATGCGACCTGCCAAACAAAAATATGGACACGCTCCAGAACTTCTCAACCGAACGACACCCGGGTTGGAAACCAACCCGGGCCACCCGTCCTGCTCGCCTTCCTCACCGATCCTTGAACTTCGAATCGTCACCCATCTGCTTGGTGACTGCCTTCCAGTTCTTGGTAATCCCTTTCCAGCGCTGCTTGGGATTGGCGGCGTGGGTCGGATCTTCCTGCCGTTCCATGTACGCCGCTTCCTTCTGCAGCTTGCGATAGCTGTCGAGACGTGCTGACTCCATGTCACCAGCATCAACTGCTGCAATAACAGCGCAGCTGGGTTCTGACTCATGCCTGCAATCGCTGAACCGACAGTCCGCCGCCAGCTCTAAGATATCTGCAAAGCTGGAGTGCAATCCAGACTCAGCGTCAACCATCCCCAGCTCACGCATGCCCGGTGTATCGAGCAGCAGGCCGCCGGACGGTAGTTCGATCAGCTCACGTTGCGAGGTCGCATGACGGCCTTCGCCGGTTGTGAACACTTCTTTGGTGGATTGCCTGTCTTCGCCGAGTAGCCGGTTAATGATGGACGATTTCCCGACACCGGATGATCCTATCAAAGCCGTGGTTTGGCCTTCGTCGAGGTAGGCGTGCAGCCGTTCGATACCGTCCCCGCGTGACGCGCTTACTGGCAGAACGGGTACGTCAAAGGCAACATTCGCGATCTGATCCAGAAGCGGTGCTGGATCGTCCACGAGGTCAACTTTGTTCAGCACGATGATCGGATCGGCGCCGGAATCCCAGACGAGGGTCAGGTAACGTTCCAGACGTCGCGTGTTGAAATCACGGTTGGCGGAGGTGACGATGAAGAAGCTGTTCACATTAGCCGCGAGCACCTGCCTCACGTTTTCCGTTCCAGTCGCTCGACGTTTCAGCACGGTCTGACGTTCAAAAACATGGTGGATGATCGCCCGGTCGTGGGTATCATCCACCAGTGTCCAATCTCCGGCAACGGGACGTTGTTCAGCGTTGAGCCGATGCAGCATGTTGCCGCTCAGCTCCGCGATTGAAGCCGCTGCACCGTCGATCAGGTACGTATCTCGCCTGTCCGACAGCACACGCGCCGGTTTCAGATCCTGCCGAAAACCGTCCTGCTTGCGTAGCTCACGGTACTGCTTCTCGAAAAATCGTGTATAACCTAGCTGTTCCAGCTTGTTCATGGGTATTCGTCCTTGTGGTGTGGCAATTCACATCATGGGACGAAAGCCACCATCTATCAGGAATGATACCCGGGTAGCAGAGACTACCCGGGCCACCCATCTAAATCAGAACTCGCGCGCGACCGGATTGCGTGGATCTTCACGATAATCGTAGAAGCCGACGCCGGTTTTGTTGCCGAGGAATCCGCCGGCGACCATCTTGCGCAGCAATGGGCACGGACGATACTTGCTATCGCCCAGACCATCGTGCAACACTTCCATGATCGCGAGGCAGATGTCGTTACCGATCAGGTCGGCCAGGCGCAACGGTCCCATCGGATGCCCCATGCCGAGCTTCATCACGCCGTCAATCTCAGCCACTCCCGCCACGCCTTCCATCAACGCGTACACGGCCTCGTTGATCATCGGCAACAGGATGCGGTTGGCGACAAATCCGGGGTAGTCGTTGACTACGATCGGGATCTTGCCCATCGATTTCGAGAGTGTGTCGACCGTGTTGTAAGTCTCGTCTGAGGTCGCCATTCCGCGGATGACCTCGATCAGCTTCATCATCGGCACCGGGTTCATAAAATGCATGCCAATGACTTTGTCGGGACGGCTGGTGCGTGCCGCTATCTCGGTGATCGAGATGGTCGACGTGTTCGACGCGAGGATCGTATCAGCCGGTGCCAGTTCATCGAGCTGCTTGAAGATGCTGTACTTGATCTCCGGGTTCTCAGTGGCGGCTTCAACGATCAGCTCACGATCTTTCAACGCATCAAAATCGGTGGTGAAGGTGATCTGCCCGACGGCGGCATCCGCCTGTTCCTGGGTCATCTTTTCCTTCTTGACCATACGTGCGAGGTTCTTTTCAATAGTGGCTTTCGCCCGGTCGAGAAAATCTTGTTTAATGTCGACCGCGACAACGTCCAGGCCGGTCTGTCCCGCGACCTGGGCGATGCCGTTCCCCATGGTTCCAGTTCCCACGATGCCAAACTTGCTAATGCTCACAATGTCCTCCCGCTCATGTTGTCAGTGATCTATGTGTAGAAAGTCTCTAGCCTCTCGGTACTCGGTACTCGGTCTCTGGGCTCTGGGCTCTGGGCTCTGGGCTCTGGGCTCTGGGCTCGAATATCACAGCTTGTGCGCTACATAAATGTCCGCTTCGATCATGATATCGTTTTCGAAATAGTGATGGACAAAATACAGATTGCCAGCGTCATCGAGGGTTGGTTCTCCGGCAAACTGCGATACGATCAACTCGGGTTCTGTCCATTCATCCTCTACTCTCAAGGAGCGGTAGATCGCAGGCGTTCCAAGGTACGTTCGGGTGAACCACAGCTCGTTACCGTCGGAGCTTACGAATGGGTAGCCATCCATCTCAACGCTGTTGACTGCATCGATATTGACCGGGTCGGACCAGTCAGCACCAGTTTGCGTTGTCATCCAGATATCATAGTCGCCCAACCCACCGTCCTGGCCAGAATGGAAGTACAGATCGTCGCCATGCAGGTGGACTTCCCCGATCTGAATCTCCTGCATGAGCCTGTCGCCGGAATATTGCCAGTCGGTCCACTGATCATTTCGCCATTCGGCGGTGAACATGTTCACGCCGGTGAAACCTTCCCGTGCGGACGCGAACCACATCTCATCGTCCTGAACACAGACTGCACCATCCAATGAGAGAACGCCCGGATCATTCAGCCAGACACGTTCGGGTTCAGTCCACTCTCCGCCTGAGTTTTGGGATACCCAGACACCGGTAACGTCATCAAACAGTTGATCCTCGACAGGTACACGCACATCCGGGGTGAAGAAGAAGTACATCGTGTTGCCGTCCGGGAGAATAAACGGTGAATCCTCAGCGCCGGACGTATTCACCGGACCGGGCATTGGAATAGGTTGCGCAAAATCATTTGAATGGAGGATAGAGGGGTGCGGATCGGTTTCAGGTCCACGCTTCGTGATGTCCGGCGGGAGTTTCTCAGCGCGAGTTACGTCCGGGTAGGTCGGGTCCGGATTAGCTGGGTTTTCTTCCTCCGTACATCCTGGCAGGAACGCAATCCCCAACAGCAATGTGATGATCATGATCAAGTACTTATTGGATCTCATGTCCACCGTCCCCCTGGTGTCATCTTGTGCCGCCCGGCATTCCTCAATGGGCGGTCCACCCTGATTCCATCGCCGCCCTCAGTGGCAAAACATGTCCCGGCATGCGGGGATGCCTGGCTACGCTTGCTTGTCGTCGCCGTTATCTGATGAAACCGCAGACTTCATGAAGTCTGGCACTATTTTGATAGATCTGTGCTGCCAATTCTCAATACGTATTGGAGCATTGTTTACTAACAGAAAAGAGTATGCACCGCAAGCTTCAAGCATACCATCGACACCGGACTTGGCCTTTGCAGCTTGTTTCATAACGTTGACATCAAGTTTTACTTTTTCATCTTCCACAATGTGATGTAAGTTTACCGATGCTGTAAAAGCATGAGAATATATTTGATTTACAAACCATTGCGCAGATTTATCAGCAATTTTCGATTTTATAAATTGGATAATGTTAAAAACAATAGAAACCAGTGCCAGAACAAGGAATATGCTATCAATCAAAGATAGTTCTATCATAGATCCTCCAAATAGGAGCCTGCCAATTCATATCAGAAATGGCAGGCTCTTTCTTCTTCACGCCTACACCATCTCAACCGCTAAGGCGGTTGCTTCACCGCCACCGTTGCAGAGGGAGGCGATACCCTTCGTTTTGCCTTCCTGCTTCAGGGTGTGGAGCAGGGTGACGAGAATACGTGCACCGCTGGCCCCGATCGGGTGACCCAACGCGACCGAGCCGCCGCGGACGTTGACGTTGCTGCCGTCCAAGCCGAGCGCCGCGTTGTTGTAAAGGCTGACGACTGCGAAGGCTTCGTTGAGCTCGAAGAAGTCGACGTCGCCGACGCCCCAGCCGACCTTGTCGAGGCACTTCTTGACCGCTAATTCCGGTGCCATCGTGAAATACTCAGGCTTCATCGAATGCGTCGCCCAGCCCTTGATGACCGCGAGTGGTTGCTTGCCATTAGCAGCGGCCCACTCGGCGTCGGCGACGATCAACGCTGCTGCGCCGTCATTGATCGACGATGCGTTCGCTGCTGTGACGGAACCTTCCTTGGTGAACGCTGGACGCAGGCCCGGGATCTTGTCCGGACGGCCACGGCCTGGTTCCTCATCGGTATCGATGATCGTGTCGCCACGTTTCGACGGCAACGTTACCGGCACGATCTCGTCCTTGAATTTGCCGTCGGCTACTGATGCGTTCGCTTTGCGGTAGGACTCGATGGTGAACTCGTCCTGCTGCTCACGGGTGATGTTGTTCTCGTTGGCGCACAGTTCGGCGCACATGCCCATATGCTGGTTGGTGTACGGGTCCCACAGGCCGTCGTGGACCATGAG
>CAZKGR010000037.1:22968-24390 GCA_964552465.1 uncultured bacterium | reverse complement strand
TTGTTCATCGCCGCCATGATCGCCGCGCCGCCGAGTTGGACAGCCGGGATTTTGGCGAATGCACCTGAAAACGAACCGATGGCGGTACGTTGAGCGGAAAGGATTACTGCGTCTTTCATGGAAATCTCCTTTTCAAAAACAGTTGTGAGGTATGAGCAATGAGTTGTGAGCAAAAGACAAAGCGCGACTACAAGTCATCCTGAGCGCAGCGAAGGATCTGGTAACCACGAAGGTCACAGTTCGCTACGTCGATTCCGGATTCAGCGAGAGCTGATTCTTGCTGATGTTGTCTTGTCCAGCACGGGTACACATACTTCAGTCCCGCATCCGATTCGATCATCGCCGACAAGATTCTTCACTTCGTTCAGAATGACACCTTTGTATCGCCAGCAGTTGTTCATCCCGACTTGCGAGCAAGTCGGGGCACACGCAATCAGCGTTTGCAAGCAAACACGGGCCTGTGAATCAAGTACTTCGTACTACTTTTCACGTACTCAAGGTGACACTACTGCACATATCTGAAACGACACTGCGCCCAAAAAATGTCGCATCAATAATAGACTTCAGTATGGATGGTACCAGCCGGATCTTGCCAACGAGGGATGAGGCCAAGGGGCATCAATTCTCCTTCGACAGCCGCGATCATCGTGGCGTTACCACAGAGATACGCATGCAATTTAGAAATATCAAGCGTTTGGGGGGACGAACTTGTGGAATTTCTCACAAAGTCTCGCACAAGCCCGGTGACTCTTTCCCGTTTTCCCTGCCAGTCGGAGTCTGCTGGCTCACGTGTCAAAGTCGGGATGTATGTCAGTTTATTCGTGGGATCATCGGCAATGGGCCGGAGCTCATCTTCGAATGCGAGCAACGCATGGTGCCGGGTACCATGGATCAGGGTCAATGAGTTCCACGGGATCTTATCCGGGTACGCGGCGAAGTAACGAATCATCGAGACAAACGGTGCAACGCCTGTTCCAGTTGAGACGAATAGGATGTCTGAGCCATGCGGTGTAATGTCGACGGTAAAATGACCCCTCGCTTCGGGATCGACATACAACCTGTCACCGCTCGTCAGCTCCCATAGCCATCGGGTGAGCTGGCCTTCCTCGACGCGGTTGTAATAGAACTCCAGTTCGTCGCATCCTGGACACGAACAGATAGAATATGATCGTCGCACGACACCGTCCTTGACAAATTCGTCACCACTCGGTCTGGACTTACCATGTTCAGCTTTAGGCAAGCCGAGTTCAGTCCATTGACCAGCGGCGAAACTTATTGGAGCGTCAGGACGCACGGTGAACACGGTGTGACTACGGTCCAGATCGCGGCGTGCAATCAGGGTTGCGTTGCGGGGGTCGGATTCTGGTTGAGACATTTGGCGGAGCTCATGTCAGACTCACGATTCGGTTCTGGAAGGTACGT
>CAZKGR010000037.1:0-22868 GCA_964552465.1 uncultured bacterium | reverse complement strand
ACCAATAGCTCTCGAAGTGCAAGTTGCCGGGCGTACTGTTGGTGTGATGAATGAAACCATCGGCCTCGAACTGCTCACGCAATCCCTCGATCATCTCCGGATTACCGCATAGAAAAATGTGGGTGTCTTCAGGACGGATGGCCCGTCCTCGAGTTAGCTCCGCGTAGTTGTCGGGCTCTAGTAATGTTTGGACGCGTCTGTTCTCCCCCACCCATGAGCCATCCGATGCTCGGGTAACGGTTGGAAAGTACTTGAACCTCAGCTCGTTACGTCTTGCGAGCGCTTTCAGCTCATCCTTGTACGCGAGATCCTCTTCGACACGTACGCTATGCATCAATGTCGCGGACGCCCATCGCGGACCGTTGTCAGATGCCTGGCGCAGCATGCTCATGTATGGTGCCAGTCCTGTTCCGGTCGCGATGAAGACGACATGCGGGTGGAACTGCGACCATACGTTCCCGTCTCGGCCATGTTGATTTCCCAAGGCGGCAGAGAGGGTAAAACGTCCCCGAACACGAGGGTTGACATGTACGCCTGATCCCTCATCCAGACGCCATAACGACGGCGTAAACTCACCACGCGGCACCAGGTTGAGCAGCAATTCCACTCGATCCCGTTGATCCGGCGAGCTGGCGATGGAATAAGATCGACGAATCATTTCGTTCGGTACAAAGCGCGAACTGTCGAGGTTTACCTGCTGATGCACAGAGGACCGTGTCTGCAATGATATGTCCACGAACTGACCGGCTTCGAACGGATCGAGTTTCCATCCGTTGAGCAGGATTGTCAGAACTGCCAGCTCGGGATTGAGGTCAATGCGGCGGGCAATCGTTCCGTTCAATGGAAGTCCAGATCCGCCCGGGCCATGCATGTTATCACGGCGAAGCGTTGAAAAAGATGGTGGTCGATAGGTTGTCGGCATTTATGTCTTTTACGCTAGTGGTGAATACTCGTTCGTGTCGAGGTCGACTGTTTCGAGCTGATATCGGCCTTTGTCGCCGACAGTCAGATGACCCGCTTTTTTATCACGTAGGGCGCTGTGTTCAAACACCATCAGGTAGCCGTTCTCGACGACTTCCTTCAGGTGTGGCTCTTTATAAGCCATCGTCTGTTCGGGGTATAAATCGTATGCCATGACGAACGGCAACGGGAGGTGAGATGCAGTCGGAATCAGGTCACCGTTGTGAACAACTGTATGTCCGCCCGATTTGACTAACACGATCTGGTGATGCTTTGTATGACCACCGGTCACACGCACGGAAATACCAGGTAGAACTTCCTGATCGCCGTTGATGAGTTGGAGCTGGCCGGTTTCGGTAAGCGGGTTCAAGTTCTCAGGTTTGTAGCTGCGACGGTCGCGTGAGTTCGGGTTGTTCGCGATCTCCCACTCGCCACGTTGCGCGAAATAGGTCGCGTTCGGGAACTGGACTTTAAGCTGACCGTCATTGTCGATAAATGTACCGCCCCCCGCGTGGTCGAAATGCAGGTGAGTGTAAATGACATGCGTGATGTCTTCTTTCATCAGGTCGACACGTGCGAGGTCGGTCATTAACGTGCGCGGTTCGGCAACGGCGAACATGTCGCGTTCCTTGTCATTCCACTTGCCTCCGCAGCCAGTGTCAATGAGCACATTCGCATCACCGGTTTTGACCAGCAGGCAGTTGCATGACAGAGCAATCCGATTCTGGTCGTCAGGTGGATCGGATTTCGACCACATCACACGCGGAACCACACCAAACATCGCGCCACCGTCAAGGCGAAACGCGCCGTCTTCAATCAGGAACAGTTCAACATCGCCAAACTTCATCTCTATCCTCAATATTCTTGTTCTATCACGGGGATCTTAAGTAAATGGTTCATCCAGTTCGATGCCAGCACGTTGAGAAGGTTTTCTCCCGTTGAGGGGAGCAAAAAGTAACGCAGCCGCGCATTTACCCGTCCATTGTTTGTACCATCCCGGATTGGTGATGGCATATTGCATGAGGTCCAGGGTTATGCGTGCACGACACACGTTGCACATTTTGCTTGCTGCCACAATGGTTGCAGGCTTTCTCGGCTGTTCACAACAACAGCAGGCTACTGATCTGATTCCGTTGGATATTTTGTTCGGCAATCCGACTCAGATCCAGGCTCGACTGGCTCCAGACGGCTCCGCTCTCTCGTTTATTGCCCCGTACGATGGTGTTCTCAACATATGGATCAAGGGCGAAGATGGCGAAGATGACCGTTTACTCACCAGCGATTCCGACCGGGGAATCAAGCACCACGTTTGGTTGTTTGACAGCCAGAACATCCTGTACGTCCAAGACCGGGATGGTGATGAGAATTGGCGCGTCTATATCGTCAATGTTGAGACTGGTAATGAACGTCTGCTTACGCCGGAAGATGAATCCATTGACCATCCTGTACGGGCCGAATTACTCGCTTATCATGAGGAAACGCCCAATATTGTCATGATTGGCATGAACAAGCGTGATGAGCGAATCAATGATGTATATCGGGTTGATACAAGTACCGGTGAGATGGAGCTGGCTGAAGAAGGTAAGTTGGCTTTGCATCGCTGGGTTATTGATGAAAATATGGAAGTCCGCGGCTGGTTGCGTACAAATCCTGAGGGTGGATCGACATTGCTGTTGCGTGAATCGGGCAGCGGTCCCTTCGAAGAACACTTCACCTGGGCGCAGGAAGATGAATTGGGATCCAAGCCGATTGCATTCGCTCAAGATCATCGAAACCTGTATCTCTTGAGCAGCAAGGATCGGAATTCGTCCGCTCTTTACAGTTATGACACATTTACTCGTGAACTGACCCTTCTCGCTGAAGATCCGATATACGACGTGAGCAAGCTGTTGTATAGCCCGGAGGACAAAATACCGCAGGCTGCCCTGATCGTTCGCGAACGCAAGCAGTGGGTTGTACTTGATCCCGAACTGGAAGACGATTTTGCTCTGATGGCTGAAAATGCACGTGGTGATTTTTATATCACATCTCGCACCTATGACGACAAGGTGTGGGTCGTCTTTTATGGTGTAGACAACACATCTGGCTCGTATTACCTGTTCTACCGTGATGAAGGCCGGTTTGAGAAGCTTTTCGACACATTCCCGGAGTTAGCTGATCAGCCGTTAGTGACGATGGATCCGATTTCTTTCACGGCCAGCGACGGATTGGAGATACACGGCTACCTGAGTCTTCCGGAGAATGTTGATCAACCCATGCCGCTTGTACTCTATGTGCACGGTGGTCCGTGGACACGAGATGTCTGGGGATTCAATGCCACTGCGCAATGGTTGGCGAACCGTGGCTATGCCTGCCTCCAGGTGAATTTCCGTGGATCAACTGGATACGGCAAGAGCTTCCTGAACGCAGGCGATCGTGAGTGGGGCGGACGGATGCAGGACGACCTCAGCGACGCTGTACATTGGGCCATCGAAGAGGGAATCGCTGATCCGGACCGTGTTGCGATCTTCGGCGCCTCGTTTGGCGGCTATGCAGCTCTGGCTGGGGCGGCTTTCACACCTGATTTGTATTCGTGCGCGGTATCGATTGTCGGTCCATCCAGTTTGATCACGATGTTGAGTTCGATCCCCCCCTACTGGTCCTCTTATCAGCAGGTATTTGACGCTCGCACCGGACGTCTCCCGCGTTATGAATCTGGCGAGATGGCTGGCATCCCGAAAGCTGAAGCTGATTGGACAGAGCTGGACAAGGCTGACATTGAATTCCTGCGCAGTCGGTCGCCGTTGTATTCAGTAGATGCGATTCACATTCCGATGTTGATTGGACAGGGCGCGAATGATGTGCGTGTCAAGCAATCTGAAAGTGAACAGGTTGTGAAAGCATTGACCGAGCGCGGTATTGACGTTGAATATGTCGTTTATCCGGACGAGGGTCACGGATTTTACAAGCCCGAAAATCGGATCGACTTCTATCGCCGGGCTGACGCGTTCCTCGCCAGGACCCTCGGAGGACTGGCTGAACGATAAACTCGGAGTCTGGAGTCGGGAGTAAATATGTGGCCGCGTTTGCTTGCAACGCGGCTTTCTATTTGTACATCTATTACCTACAAACAGACATTAAGAAGGGGACACTTTCAGAAGAAAGTGTCCCCGTGTTGTTTAGCTCACAGCTCAGAGCTCGTAGCTCATACCAGTCTTTACTTCAGCAGCATGACCTTCTTGACGGCGCTGTTTGGACCGGCACTAACGCGCACGAAGTACACGCCTGAAGCATGCCCGGCAGCATCCCACACCAGACGGTGATTTCCAGCCTGACGTGGATCGTTGGACGCCAAACGAGCTACTTCTCTTCCGAGGACGTCAAACACGGCAACGTTCAGGTTTGCTTGTTGTGGCAGCGAAACCTTGATTGCTGTAGACGGGTTGAACGGATTTGGCCACGGCGGCGCAACGTTGAACTCGGTCGGTATCAGGTTGAGACCATCGGCCACATCCAGCAGGTACTCAGCGTGTCCTGATGAATCAGACTCGCCGCCTGCGTACATTGCGGTAACCCAGTAATCAGCACCGACATACGGTTCTTCGTCCGCATAGGTAAGTTCTTCAGTCTGACCGATCATGAGACCGTCCTTGTACACACGATACATACCAAGGAACTCGTCGATTTCCTCAAATGTAGGAGCTTCCCAGTATACCGACGCACCGTTATCGAAGCTGCCGTCCAGTTCTTCGTAGAACACGTTGACAGGCGTGTCGAGACGAGTCAGGGTGATCGTACCCAGATCGGTAACGTTACCCTCCATCAGATCTTCAGCGAACGAATCATATTCGTAGCCGTCCGTTTCGTAACTGAATACGCTGAAGCCCGGAATCATCGACATGAAAGTGAATTCGCCCTCTCCAATCTCGAACGACATCTCACCAACAGTCATCGTGACTATGGCTTCCGGGTTTGGCGGATCAAGAACCAGCTCACCCGTAATACCGGCGGTAGGACGGAAGAAGTAGATGGCGGATTCGTCGACGATCGTGCTGGCGTTTGGATGGTAGCCACCATTGCCATCACCATCGAAGTAGAGGATGGTCAGTCCGATAGTTTCAGTTTCATCCTCAATGCCGACGGTCGCATTGCCGAGGTCGTTGACATCCAGGTACTGGAACAGGATGTGACCCCAATCGCCGTGTTCGGGGTAGACTTCCGGGTCATAAAAGATTACCTGGAAGCTTGACCTTTCGCCATCCTCAGGCCACTGACGTGTATCGTACCACTCAACGATAAACTGTCCTTCAGCCGGATCATCGTAATATGAAAGGTTAGTTTCTTCCGCTCTCATGTCTTCCCAGAACGGTGCGATAGTCGCAGGAGGACCATCGACATCCGGCAGGGGTGAGTTCGAATAGTCAGCGGCTTCACCTGGATCCAGATAACTACGGTCGCCAAAGCTGAAGAAACCGTTCTCGTTTACTGTGATGTCCGTGTACACACTATCATAGTACGGGAAGGAAAACGGCAAATTGATCACAACTGGTGTTTCTTCTGCAGGCATTGGAACTCGTACTCCCGGCCCGTCTTCCAGTGGATCAATAGCAACCCAGCTGTAGACTGGAGCCATTGGGTGATCATCTCCAGATTGAACGGCAATGTATCCACCTTCGTCCGGTCCGATCAGACCATCACCACCACCTGTGGTAACAACGAGCTCAGCAATTGCTGTTTCGCCTGGTTCCAAGAAAACCAATTCCTCATCAGTAAGCCCTGAATAGTCGCAGAACACTGTCAACAGCTCACCGGTGGGAACATCAAACAAGTCGAACAATCCGTCCTCATCGGTTGTTGCCGTAATCGACGGGAGTTCTTGTATGATGACTACCGCACCAGGAATGGCAACACCAAATTCACTGTACACAGATCCTGTTACGCTCGCTGATTCAGCTGGATACATCTCGACGAACAGGACAACAGAACCGTCGCCATCATCAATCGCCCACGCGCTCTGTGCTATATAGCCAGTGCGAGTGAATGTGAGTCGTGCGTCGCCATCCATAAGTGTGTAGAACAGGAACTGGCCTTCATCATCAGCACCGAGTTGCAAATCGCCGGTCTGTGATGTCATCTGAATGGTGACACCATCCAACGTTTCGCCAGTGATCGCGTCGGTAACTGCTCCGGAAATGGACGTCAGACCAGCGACCAGCGGGACGTTTGCAGCCACACCAAATGTCTGCGGGCCTACTGGTACATCCGTACCCTGCACTCCGAGGGTCCATTCGCCGGGCATCGGGTTCGGAACGATGATCTGTTCCACGTTATCAATGGTATTCACACCATTTGTCGCAGGAGACGACGGGTTCGCCGGATCCATAACAAACGGCTGGTATTCAAAATTGGTCGGATCACGCAGGCCGAGATCAAGATCGTTAACTAGCGCAAATTCGGGCAAGTATCCGCCCGGAACATCGGACCATGACAGGGTTATACGGAGTTCGTTGAGACCGACTGGGACTTCAAAAGTCACAGTTTCAAGTCCGTCGTCCTCCATCACACCTTCGTGGAATCCAAAGCTGTAGATCATGTCGACAGAAGCTTGCGCGTCTACGCGTCCAAAACCATAAGCATAGTCCGGACCACCGGTGCCAAGATCTTCTGCACCGTTACACAGTAGAGCTTTCACGGTTTCCGGAAGTGGGTTTTCATCAGAGTTGACACTCTGGTGCCACGCTTGCAACAGCAATGCATTCACACCCGCTACGCCTGGTGTCGCCATGCTGGTACCACTCATCGTCGTGTACCCACCACCTGCGTTACAGGAGGTAACATTGCTGCCTGGCGCAGTAACATCCGGCTTGATACGACCATCATCGGTCGGACCCCATGAACTGAAGCTTGTCATGCCATCGTTGTCAGTCGTTGCACCGACAACAATCGTATTTTTTGCCCCAGATGGAACTGACATCGTCTCATACGAACCAGGGCAGCCAGCGCCTCGTTCGTTACCAGCAGCCCAGGTAATAATCAACGGCTCACCAAACGGTCCGCGAGTCAGGCTGTCAACCAGAGCACTGACGGATTCGTAATCACCCAGCCAGTTACAATCGTAGCCGTTGGGTCCAACGTTCGCACCGATGGAGTTAGTAAACAGGTACGCTCCGGATAGATACGCACCCTCGTAGTTCTCGTAGATATCCTGCGGACTGTCGTAAAGACAATACGGGATACACTGTTCGTAGTAGTAGCTGATCAGAGTGACTTCTGGCGCCATGCCGCGATACAGATCACCGCCCGCGCCGCCGACTGTACCTGCAACGTGTGTTGCGTGCGCAGCCTGAGTGCCACCTTCGCCAGCGGTCAGGCGATTGCCAAAGTCGACATGGGGATAAACCAGGCCGCCGTCATACACACAAACAGTTTCCCCAATACCGCTGAGGTTGTATGGTGGATTCTGCAACGGGTCCACATTCATCGTTGCACGTAAACCGGCATTCAGCTCACCCATCTGCGGGCTAATGAATCCGATGTAGTGCACTCGGGGATCACTCGCCAGATTTGTTGGTAAGTCTTCATTTCCGAGCACATGCCAAGTGTGTAGAGCAACGATGTAATCACCCGGGACCGCACCTGCATCACGCAGCAACACTTCTGCTTCGCTTTCAGGCACATTTTTCATCATCGCGACGAGGTAGAGAATTCCGTCCGGAGTGTCAGCCCATTGCGGAACCTGGTTCGCTTCGACTCGGGCATCAATCTTGTCGGCGTCAACCATTGGGCCAGCCCAACGAAGGTCCATTCCAGTGAAGACTGACGAGTTCACATATGCTGGTACATATGCGACCCATGCTCCTCCGCCGATGTATTCCTGTAGCTGAATACCCGCAAGGCCGAGTGCTCGCTTCGCGGCAGCATCCGGGTGATCGCGGAACTGGAGCAACACACTTTGTGCAGAGTCATTGGACCGCTGCGACAACCACGCGCCTGCGTCGTCATCCGGAGTCAGTGTGCGTGTTGGAAGATCAATCTGGTAAGACTTTGGTGCTGCATACGTGGAAAATGGCAGCAGCACAGCAACAAGCAGAATGAGCATAATGCTTGTCGGATGGAACCGATTGGCAATGAACATGGCATCCTCTCTTCAGCGGGCGGTTCGCGTGATGTTTCCTCTCTCAACTTCTTGGATAGACGGAAAATATAGCATGTGGAAACAGCTATTGCCCAATGTTGGCACACAATTTCGTTTTTCTGGCTCAGCAGCGCCGAGCACACGTCGCAGAGTCCTGAATTATCTATATTTGCGCCATGAATGAACGACCTCATATTCTTGTCGCGGCAGGATTGATCTGGCGTGAAGATGGTATGGTGCTGATCTCCCGGCGTCCCGAGGGTGGTCCTCATGCTGGCTGCTGGGAGTTACCCGGCGGAAAAGTTGAGCCGGGCGAGACAGTTGCGGAAGCGCTGGCGCGTGAGATCATGGAGGAGCTGGGCGTGGTGGTTCAGCCTGGTAAAGAGTTCAATCGGGTGACACACGAGTATCCCAAGCTCACGGTTACTCTGGTTGGTTTGCATGCGCGATATGTTGGCGGGGAACCGCGCGCGATTGAAGTTGCGGAGTGGAAATGGGTACATCCTGGCGAATTGCCAGAATTCAATTATCCTGAAGCGAACTCAAAACTATTTGACTGCAACTGGCAATCCCCTCGTTAGATATTTGATCGGATAACACTACCTGCATAGTTAACTCTCGAGTATTATTACAAACTTTTGTGATTTTCTCTTTTTTCTCGCGTCTCAAGGTAGTACACTCCATGATAAGGACGTAGTATTTCCTGAGTTGGCTTTATTATTGATGATAAACAGCCTGCCGTTGCACGGTCCATTCCATTCCGCGGAGGAGGACCTACCATGTTCATCTCGAGAAAACCAGCGATAATGGGCATTGTGGTAACATGCCTATTGCTCAGTCCATCCGTTTTTGCAGCAAACATTCTTGTTACTCAAAGTCAGACTGAAGATCATCCAGATCTCACTATGGATGCGGCTTGGCAAGACCTTGCAAATCAGAATGGTCACAATGCCCAGATCTACCCATCGTTTGTATTGGCGAATCCAGTATGGCTGGATCTCGCAGACATTGTGATTGTTTCGTCAGGGATTGATGATATCCCAGACATGAGCTATACGAATCTGCGAACGTTTGTCGAGATGGGAAAGTCTGTCTATATCCAGTGCGAATCTGATCCGTTACTCAGTACCAACGAGCGATTTGCGCAACTTGTTGCAGAACTCGGTGGAGCATTCACATGGGGTGAAACAACCCCGGGCGACCTCATCCCGATGAATATTCTAGGGGAACTCGCCATAGCGGACTATGAGATCGAAACTCTGGATTATTTCCTTGATGGTTGCACCGGTTTCGGAGATGATTCCATTGAGAACCAGTTTGAATACGGGGGTGAGTATTACGGCTTCATGTTTGACCCGCCAGATCCAATGCAAGGATTGGTTTTGACAAATACCGACCAGGATTGGGTGAATCAGTGGGCGTATCAAGAGCTGATGAGCAACTACCTTGCGCTCCTGTCGGATTACCTGATCCCTCGTCTGCAGCTGGACATCCATCTCACTTCACCAGCAGTAATTCCCCCGGAGGGTGGTATTCTGAGCGGGTATGCCACTATTCAAAACCTGACAAATCAGTGGATTACCTTTGATGGTTGGGTTGATGTTCTTGTTCCTCCCGGCTTTATGAGGGAGAACATGATTGTCATTCGAAACATGGTCGTGGGACCGTTCGATACTTTCACCACACCAACACGGTACCAGGAAGTTTCTGCGGGCGCGCCTGCCGGCGGATACACCGTTTACTGTTATGTCGGGATTCACGATATCACAACATATGATTTTGCCGTATTCGTCTTCATGAAGGAAGGAGCTGGCACTGATGGTCAACCCTCTGACGACTGGACCCTCTTCAGCATGGATGAGGGATTGGATGAAAACGATATGGAAGCCGTTCCGGACGAGTTCAAAGTCCGTTGTGCCTATCCGAATCCATTCAATGCAGCGACCACAATCCGAGTTGAGTTGCGAGAGGCTGCCGATCTCAAGGTCGCGGTTTACAATGTTGCGGGACAGCAGGTTGCAGAGTTGATGAATGGATGGGTTGGTGCGGGTACTCACCATCTGACTTTCGATGCCAGCGATCTGACCAGTGGTCTATATTTCATTCGAACATCCATACCTGGTGAGTTTGACCAAATTCAGAAAGTCATGCTGGTGCGGTAGTCTTGTCGCTACTTGTTGAGGACTCATCTGTGCGTCCTGGCGTTTTTTTTGCCGGGGCGCTTTTGTTGTCACCGTTTGTGTCCTGCCATTCGACGGCAGTTATACTTTCACGATCTATACCTTCTATGGAAAATTCTGGATCGTTGAGGAAAGCTGAAAAAGTTGCTATGAACGTGACGACAACACGGATCAGGTAATCGCGGTTCATATAAAGTTCCGTGATGGCGTCGCGTCTGTCCTGACCGCGGGTATTCGCAAAACGTTCGAGGAAAAAGCCCGCCAATCCCCCTTCCACCCCAACCGCGTGAACCTGAGTTGACCCTCCGCTATACGAATATTCCATCGTTTCGATAAATTCCTTACGCAGGGCGGGCATATCCTTTTCATCGTGCATGGCGATTAATTCGAGTGCCAACCACTGTGCTTCGCGGATACTGGCGATAGCTATGGCATCAAACAGGGCTGATGACGTATCGTCTAATTTGCAGCGGCCCGTGATCCGCATCAGGGACAGGAACAGCGCATTCTTGAATAGTTGCGCCAGCAGCAGCGCTCCCTCTTTTGGCTCAGGCAGAAAATGGTATTGGCGGATTCGTACACCTTTATATACGGGCACGAAGAACAGGTCGAACAGGTTGCGGTAGAAGTTGTAGCGAAGCACACCCGGACGGTGGATGTGATGGTCGAGCGTGTTGTCGAGTCGGTCGGCTAACTTAACGTGCAGCAGGTCCGGCATACCTCCGGCAGCATCGAGCAATCGTATCAGATATGCTTGATACGACAAACCCGGTTCGCGGGTCAGCAATGCCAACCGTTCGCCCAAATACCACTGTTGCTCTTTCCCGATCTTGTCCAGCAGCGTGTTAAACAAACTTGTGAACTCCTCCCGATTCTCTTTCGGGATTCGTTCCAATGGCAGGTCTTCGTCCTTGTCGTGCAGCAACGCGCCAAGTAAGTCAAGGCTGTCAGGGTTGGGCATTCCACGCGAGAGCAGTGCGGCCGTTCGGAGCGGATGAAGCACCGCCATCGGCCCGATCTTGCGTCGAGTCTTACCGTATCCCAGTCGAACGATCCGTACCGCCTGGCGGAGCTCTTCCAGGTCCGGGACCTGTGCAGGGCCGGTGACAAGCGCGAGTAACGCTCCCTCGTTCGGAACTTCTGCGCTCAAATGATAGTTGATCTCCGCCGACAAATTCATAAAGTGTTCGACGGTGACCAGTTCCCGGTTGCCTTCACTACCCAGTAAGTTGAACATCGTTCAGCCTGAACGTTCGTTCTCTCCCACCCCCATATGATGAAAGATAAGGTTTACAAGCGCACCGGAGGTATTTCGTATTGCAGAATTATGGATTTGTGTGTTAGAAGGTGGCTGGTGGAGTTTCCTGTTTACGTCCCCGTCGCGGGCCCTCCAGAAGGGATTCACGCAGCATCAGATAGCTCTTGTAACGGTCTGGGTGGATGGTCTCATTAGCTACCGCATCTCGCACAGCACAGCCCGCATTGTTATCCAGATGCAGACAGTCATCGAAACGGCATTCCTTGGCGTGTTCGGCGAACTCGTGGTAGTGATTTGCCAGCTCGTCAATGTCTTCGATGACAGGGAAGAACTCGCGGATGCCCGGAGTGTCGGCGACGGTTCCTCCACCGGGTAGCGGATACAGAATTGTGGCCGTTGTGGTGTGTACACCTCGGTCGGTCGCTTCCGAGACTGCAGATGTATCGAGGTCCAGATCTGAGATCAACGCGTTCAGTACGGTCGACTTCCCCACCCCGGATGCCCCTGACAGCATGCTCACCCGATTACGTAGAGCGGATTCCAGCTCCTCCAGCCCTTCCCCACTCATCGCGCTTATGGTGTGGATCGGATACACACCGCGCCACGGTTCCAGATATGTGTTGATTTCGTCCTCGTCGAACAGATCTGTTTTATTCAGAACAATGACCGGCTTCATTTTACCCAATGATGCACCAACCAGCATGCGATCAACCAAGCGTGGGCTGACATTCGGTTCACGCAGAGTTGCGAGGATCAGGATCTGCTCGATGTTGGCAGCGAGTTCTTTCTTTTTGCCATAAACAAACCGTTCGAGCAGCGAATCGCGCTCGTTGATGGATACGATGACGCCGTCCTTCGTCTTGCCGGAAGGCTTGAACTGGACGCGGTCACCCGGTGCGGGCATGCCCATCGTGTGCCCCTTGCCGGGCACACGGCACCAGTGTTTCTGTCCAACGCCATCCTGCACCAACACGCCTTGCCGCGCGCGGGTCAGTACCAATCCAGTACTCGCATTGCTTTTTGGATCAGCCGTCATCACAAACTTGTCCGCTTCTTCCTCATGAACGCAAAGATAGCACGGTAAACGAGCACGAATTTCTCATTCGGGAGATTTTACAGACTGTCAACTGTTGCATCCGTGGAACCTTGCTTACATTCCGCACGTGCGCTGTTCAAACCAAGAACGGAGTTACGCATATGAAATTCCTCGGAAAGATTCTCGCGATAGCCATCGCAGTCATGGTCACATCCTACCTGTTGCCTGGTATCATCGTTGAAAGCGCGCTGGCTGCGTTCGTGGCGGCATTTGTGTTGGCAATAGTTAACGCGATCCTGCGGCCGATCATGATCATTCTCACTCTGCCAGCAACCATCATGACCCTCGGCTTGTTCCTGCTTGTGATTAACGCGTTGTTGCTCATGCTGACCAGCGCACTTGTCAGCGGATTCTACGTAACATCGTTCTGGTGGGCAATTATCGGATCGCTGATTATATCGATCATCAGTTCGTTGCTCGCTCCCAAACGTGAGGACAGGCGATGAACTCCGAGATCATTGTCATTGGTGACGAAATCCTGTTCGGTCAAACGCAGGACACCAACTCCAGCTACATCTCTCAGAAGATGGCGCGGCTTGGGCAACCTGTACAGGTGACTACTGTAATCGGCGACGATAAGGACACCATGCTGGAGGAGTTTCGGCGAGCATATCACCGTTCGGATGTAGTCCTGATCACCGGTGGTCTCGGACCAACCCACGATGACAAGACCAAGGAGACGCTCGCCCGTTTCTTTGATCTTCCGATCATCTTCCGAAATGATATCCTGGAAGCGGTTCGCGAACGTTTTAAACAGCGTCAGCTTACCCTCAATGAATCATCGCGTGAACAGGCACAATTCCCGGAAGGCGCAACACCTATCCCAAATCACCTTGGTTCGGCACCAGGAATCTGGATTGAACGGGACGGCCGCATCTTTGTTGCGATGCCGGGTGTGCCCGCTGAAATGAAATCGATGATGACAAATTACGTGATCCCGAAATTGCAGAAGAAATACGTTGATCGTGAAACCACTCGTTTCGTGTCGCTGCACACCTTTGGGATAATCGAATCCGACCTGGCTGAAAAACTGGACAACCTCGAAGAGATCGAACAGAATGCCAAGCTGGCGTTCCTGCCGTCGTATCGTGGAGTGCGGATTCGGCTGACTGTTCGCGCGAAAACATCCGATGCTGCCGATGAGCTGCTGCGTCGCGCGGAACGGCTGGTTCGTGAAAAGGTCGGTGATTACATCATCGGCCAGGGAGAAGAGTTTTCAGTCGAAGAAGCAGTCGGCGAGCTGCTCCGTGAACGTGGCTGGAAACTGGTCACCGCGGAATCGTGCACGGGTGGTTTGTTGTCAAAACGCCTCACCGACATTCCCGGCTCGAGCGATTGGTTCGAACGTGGCTGGATCACCTACAGCAACGATGCCAAGATGGAAGAGCTGGGGGTTCCGCTTGAGTTGATCGAGCGACACGGCGCCGTATCACCGGAAGTCGCCGAGGCGATGGCGGAAGGCGCGTTGTCGCGATCTCATGGGAGCGTTGCGCTCTCACTAACAGGCGTAGCTGGACCTGGTGGCGGAACTGACGACAAACCGGTCGGGTTGGTGTACATCGGATATGCCGACGCCTCCACCGTGACTCACAAAAAGCATATCTTCCCGGACAACCGTGAGGTGAACCGGGAACGCAGTGCCACCGCGGCTTTGATGCTGCTCATGCGCCAGTTCCAGGCACTGGAAGGCGACCGTTCAAATCAATTGATTTAACTCTCCCAACATACTGAACACTTGTTTCATTCCGCGTGTTGTGTTATCTTCACGTTCAGGATGATACGCGCATTCATTGCACTCACGTTGCCCGATCTGCTCAAGACTCGTTTGCTGGATGTCCGTCACGCGCTCGAGCGTACGGACGCGAAGATCAAATGGGTAGATCACGAGCAAATGCATCTGACGGTCAAGTTCTGCGGAGATGTGGACGACGGTCAGGCAGAAGAACTCGCCGCGGCGGTACGTGAGGAAGCAACGCATTGGCAGCAACCGTTACGGCTGGCTGTTGGCGGATTGGGGGCTTTTCCCAACAAACGCAACCCGCGCGTGTTGTGGGTTGGGGTGCAGGAAAACATCGGACTCAGTGCGATGGCGGAGCGGATCGAAGCTTCCGCTGTTGCGATTGGTATTGAACCGGATGAACGCGCCTTTTCGGCGCACCTGACCCTCGGGCGGATCAAGTTCATCGAGCGACACGATCCGTTGCTCAAGCGGCTGAAAGCGATGGATGTTGAGACGTATCATTACGACATTCGCGAACTGACATTGATCAAGAGCGAGCTCACGCCGCAAGGACCGTTGTACACGCCGCTCGAGCGAGTGACATTGGGCGTCTGAACGACCGACATCAACACATCAAGCATACACAGGGCATAGGAACATGGCGACTCAGACGAAATCGAAAGAGGGAAAGCGTGGTCAGGCCATCGACCTCGCTATCGGCCAGATTGAGAAACAGTTTGGTAAGGGCAGCATCATGCGTCTCGGCGAAGAGGGCGCGCGTGTAAAGGTCAGCGCGATTCCAACCGGATCTTTATCGCTGGATTCAGCGCTGGGAATTGGCGGTGTGCCCCGCGGACGTGTGTCCGAGATTTACGGACCGGAAGCGTCCGGCAAGACCACGCTTACGCTTCACCTGATCGCTGAAGCACAGAAATTGGGTGGATACGCGGCGTTCATCGACGCGGAGCATGCGCTCGATCCAAATTACGCGAAAGCGCTCGGCGTCGACACTGAGAACCTGCTGATCTCACAACCAGATACCGGTGAGCAAGCGCTTGAGATTGCGGAAACGCTGGTTCGCAGTGGCGCGCTGGACATCGTTGTACTTGACTCGGTTGCGGCTTTGGTTCCGCGTGCGGAGATTGAGGGCGAGATGGGCGACAGCCATGTCGGTTTGCAGGCCCGGTTGATGTCGCAGGCGCTGCGTAAGCTGACCGGAACGGTCGCCAAATCGAAAACGGCTTTCATCTTCATCAACCAGATCCGAATGAAGATCGGTGTGATGTTTGGCAATCCGGAAACGACCTCCGGCGGCAACGCGCTCAAGTTTTACAGCTCGGTGCGGTTGGATATCCGGCGCATCGCATCGATCAAGGACGGGCAGAATATCATCGGCAACCGGACACGGGTCAAAGTGGTCAAGAACAAGATGGCGCCGCCGTTCCGCCAGGCAGAGTTCGACATCTTCTATGGCAAGGGTATAAGTCGCAGCGGGGACTTGATCGATCTCGGGTTGGAACATGAGATCTTCACGCGCTCAGGTACGTGGTTCAGCTACGGCGAAGAGCGGCTCGGCCAGGGACGTGAACGAGTTCGTCTATTCCTCGAGGAAAATCCTGAGTTGATGGTCGAGATTGAGCAGCGGTTGAAAGAGAAAATCGGTCTTGCACCCGCGACGGAAGCGGCTGAGGAGAACAAGCAAGATGCCGAAGCCGAAGCGGTTAAGGAATAGAGCTTTCGCGAAAGCATTGCATTAATAGTAGATTCGCGGGGACACTTTGAGGACATAGTGTCCCCGATTCATAACTCACAGCTAACAGCTCGCCGTTCCCATGAACAAATCGCGCAAGCGTAATCAGCCGTCACTTTCAGCCTACGAACAGGGTATCCGTCTGCTATCAATGCGCGATCACTCAGTCGCCGAGCTACGGCGAAAACTGATCCAACGCAAGTTCCCACAGGATGAGATTGACGAAGCTCTCGAGCGGATGATTGAGCGAAAGTTTCTCGATGACGTGCGCACTGCCCGCTTGTGGGCCGAGCAGGAGTTGAAACGTCCCGGTCAAGGTAGAACGAAGGCGTTGAACCGGATGCAGGAGCACGGTCTCTCGCGGGAGCATGCTGAAGCAGCGTTAAACGAGTTATGGGATCGGGATTTGGAACGTGAACATGCTCGTACAACCCTCACTCGTCTGACCGCCTCAATCCAGCCCCATGAGCTACGTTCACGTAAGACTCAAGCCAGCCTTGCCCGCCGTCTCACCAGCCGAGGTTTTGACCGTGATCTGATCCGAGAGCTCCTGAGCCATTTGGGCGGAACCGAGAGCGATAGACTCTGAGCTCAACTTGGGATGCCGGGCTCATCTCGGTACATTCCATTCTGCCGTGCGAAAGAGAATCTTGTTATTTTTGTTCCGTGTTGGGGATGCATGCCTGAGATGAGAAACCATGTGCAACGCCTAGTAGAACAGCTGACCCGGCTCAGCTTGATCGGCGGATCTGCACTTTGGGCATGGACGCGAATGAAGTCGGATTTTGTCCGGATCAAGGAGAATGTGAGCGGGGTCGGAGCTAAATTCGCTGGGGGTGCGAAAAGCTACGGTAGCCGTTCACTGGAGTCCTTGTCGTCATCCGCACAACGCATGGCCAAATCCGCTCCAAACACTTTAAGAACTGTGAAGAAAACGCAAGAGGCAATCATGGGCAAGCCCAAGAAAAAGTTTTCATTCCTTAAATTCCTGTTGGTTGTAGGAACCATGATCGCATTGGCGATTTTCCTGCTCGACAAGTTCCTTCCGAAACCGTACCGCGATGATGAGTTGGAAGATGCCTGGGCGGGCGAGGAATTGGAGCCGACCGATGGCGGTGCGATGGACATGCCGGAAGCGGAGGAACTGGAAGAAGACGATGCGGACGAGGTCAAAAAGGGTAAGGATAAGGACTAAGTCTGCCTATGGGGGGCATGTTCGCTTTGCTGGGAGGTTTCGTCGGCCTGGTCGGATTGTCGGCGATGATCGCAAGATGGAGCACTTACGGCGCTGATCCGGTTGGGCTCGTGATCTTCGCTGTGCTACTCGCGAACGGTTTGTATGCAGTATATCGCCGGGTTTCCGGCATGGATGAGCGATCGACAAAGCGCGGACCATTCTCCGGTAGCAAGCGCAAACGATAGCTGCGAGGTGTTGTGGCAGGAAGCTGAGTCAAGCGGGGGTTGAATCAGCGCAGCTTTGGAATCTACAGCCCGGGCAACTTGCCCGGGCTTGTCAACGTTATAGTGGGTTGACTTTGGATCAGGCCCGTGCTTGCTTGCAAGCGCGGATAATCCCAGACATGAATTTCTGGGGCACACCTACATGAAATCGAGTATTCCCGGAGGCCCGGAATGACTTCGGCCGAAGTACGACAAGCGTTCATAGACTTTTTCGCGGAACGTAAGCATACCATCGTCCCATCCAGCCCGGTTATCCCGCAGGATGATCCGACGTTGCTGTTTATCAACGCGGGTATGAACCAGTTCAAAGACGTGTTCCTCGGGACCGGTACGCGCGATTACTCCCGTGCGGTCGATAGCCAGAAATGTATCCGTGTCTCAGGAAAGCACAATGACCTCGAAGAAGTCGGACCGAGCCCGAACCATCACACGTTTTTCGAAATGCTCGGTAACTGGTCGTTTGGCGATTACTACAAGGCTGAGGCGATCCGTTGGGCGTGGGAGCTTATGACCGAAGTCTACGGTCTTCCGAAGGACAAGCTGTACGCGACCGTGTTCACCGACGACGACGAAGCCCATAAACTGTGG
This sequence comes from uncultured bacterium, assembly GCA_964552465.1. Lineage (GTDB taxonomy): Bacteria > Electryoneota > Electryoneia > Electryoneales > Electryoneaceae > BMS3BBIN04. Next base: position 4,741 of record CAZKGR010000037.1, on the reverse strand, counting down.
GAATCTGAAACCGACATCGATCCGAGCCACATCAGCCGTCACGGGTACAAGGACAACTTCTGGGAGATGGGTGAGGTGGGGCCGTGCGGACCGTGCACCGAGATCCATATCGACCTCGGCAAGCCTGCACCGGGCAAGCAAGCCATCAAGAATGATGGTCCGAACACCGAGTCCGGCCGCTACGTCGAGCTGTGGAATCTGGTCTTCATCCAATCTTTCCGTGATAAATCCGGCAAGCTGAGCGATTTGCCCGCAACCCATGTCGACACCGGCGCGGGCTTGGAACGCATCGCCCGTGTGATGCAGGGCGTGGAATCGAACTACGAGACCGACCTGTTCGCGCCGATCATCAGCGAGATTGCCGAGCGGTCCGGTGTCGCCTATGAACTCAACGGCATTCATATCCCGCACCGTGTGATCGCAGATCATGTCCGTTCGCTGAGTTTCGCCATAGCAGACGGAGGAAAAATTGGTAAAGATGGACGTGATTACGTCCTCCGTCGTATCCTCCGCCGGGCAACCTACTACGCAAAAGAAAAGCTTGGCTTTGAAGGACCATTCATCTACTCTTTAGTACATGTTCTAGCTGATGTAATGGGAACTCACTATACCGAGATCAAGGAACGGCAGTTACACATCGAAACCGTGATCAAGGCGGAGGAAGAATCATTTCTGAAAACGTTGGATAATGGAATACATCATTTTAATCTTTCCTCCAAGAATACAGCATCAAATGAACTGTGGAAGAATAAAGAATATAATCAGTTAACAAAGAGATGCATTGAATTTAATAAGAGAATTAGTCTTTCCTGTTTAGACTATGATCAAGCAAGACCTGAATGGCATATAGAGTTTGAAAAAACATTAGATAGCTTTGCTGGAGGATCATTTGACCCATTTAGTATGAATTGGGATGGTCTTATAAAATTAATCTTTGATGATATAGAAATACCGAAGATGTTCGACTTGTTTGCAAAATCTATAGATGCAAATGAATTGACTAGTAAAAAAATAGCGATTGAGATTAGTGAAGTGATTCTAAAATGCGCTAGAAAATTTAAACAGATTGCTATTATATATCGTAAGAATGCTGGGATATCTGGGAAAGATGCTTTTATACTTCATGATAGATTCGGCTTCCCAATAGATCTTACCCAGAAGATAGCTTTTGAAAGGGGCATCTCCGTTGATATGGAAGGCTTCAACAGCAAAATGGAAGCTACCAAGAAACGCAGCCGTGCGGGTGCGAAGTTTGTCCAGGGCGATAGCGGCTTTTACGAAGTAAGCAATGGTGAGCACTCACAGTTCACAGGCTACGACAGCCTTGAGGAACTAACAGAAGTCCGGATGACGCGTAAAATTGAGGAAGGTCCGGGTACGAATCGATACGCGTTTGTGCTTGCGAAAACTCCCTTTTATGCCGAGTCCGGCGGCCAGGTCGCAGATTTTGGTACGATCTCCGGAGAGGGTTGGGAATACAAAGTTTATGATGTACGGATGGAAGGCGACCGGCGTGTGCATTTTGCAACGCGTGAAAAACAACCAAGTGCTGATCGCCTGCCGAAGCGTGGACCCGGGCCGTTCCCTGTTCCATCGCAGGTGACCGCGAAGCTGGACTTGGATCGCCGTCATCGCATCCTGCCACATCACACCACCACTCACCTGCTCCAGGCGGCGTTGCAAGAGGTGCTCGGCAAGCATGTTTCGCAGGCCGGTTCAGCGGTCGGGCCGGACAAGATGACGTTCGACTTTACCCACTTTGAGAAACCGTCCGCCGAGCAGCTCGCCGAAGCCGAAGCGATTGTCAACCGGGTGATCCGTGAAGATCTGCAGGTGAGCGCGTCCCACATGGACATCAAGCAGGCCAAAGCCCAGGGCGCGATGGCGCTGTTTGGCGAGAAGTACGATGATCAGGTCCGTGTGATCACTATTGGTGATGATGGCGATAGCAAGAAATTCTCGATGGAACTGTGCGGTGGAACGCATCTCGAACGCACAGGCCAGGCCGGACTATTCCGCATCGAGAGTGAGACGGGGCTGAGTGCGGGAGTGCGACGTGTCGAATGCACGGCAGGTGAAGCCGCCTACGAAAAAATGGTGGAAAAGCGTGAAACGCTGTTAGATATAGAGGAATCCATCGGCTCGGGCGGATCTGATCCGGCCGAAAAAATCACCAAGCTGCTCCTGCGCCAAAAGGAGATGCAGAAGGAGATCGAACGTCTGCAGCACGCCGCGCTCAAGGGCAGTGTGGATATGCTCGCGGACTGGGGCGTCGAACTTGAGTTCCAGGGCACAACGATCACCGGCGTATTCGCTCACACGGATGCCATCTCCGACAAGAACGGCCTTCAGCAGGTCGGCGACAAGATCATCGAACGCTTGCAACAGGCTGACAAGGAAGGTTTCGGACTCGTCGGCGCGACGATGGACAAGACGTATATGTTCGTCGCGGTCATCACACCGGGCCTAATCAAGCAGGGTCTGATGGCGGGCAAGTTGGTCGGCGCAGTCGCCAAGCTGGCGGGCGGTGGCGGTGGCGGCAAACCCGACTTCGCAACCGCCGGCAGCAAGGACACCGTCGCAGCCAAGGGCTTGATCTCCGACCGCGACAGGTTCGAACGTGTGCTGGCTGACATCCTCCCAACGCTCTAACATGGGCTTATATACCGAACTTACAGTTACAAATCGGGGACACTTTCTCCTGTGAAAGTGTCCCCTCGCTTTTACTCACACCTCATACCTCGCACCTCACACCTGCCTTATCGCACCAGCGTCACCTTCTGGACCGCGTCCATGTAGCCCGGCGCGGACGCCCTCACGAAATACACTCCGCTGGCTAATGAAGACGCATCCAGCGTGAAGTTGTGCGAGCCAGCAGTTTGGTATCCGTCGAACAACGACATCACGCGCTGTCCATTTACGTTGAACGCGTTCACGGATAAGTTGGACGGCGTTGGCAAAGCCACTGAGATCACAGTCGAAGCATTGAACGGGTTTGGATAGGCTGGCAGCACGGAAAACGCGGTTGGCAATTGTGATGGGTCAGAATTGAATTCACCAACTCCGAGTGCTTCGGATATATCCAGAATATAAAGGGCTTTTGTTCCCGCCAGATAGACGTACCCGTTGTCAGCAATATCGAAATCATGTGTCCGGGTTGGCAGGTCAATGAAACCGACCGTGTTCATGTTCTCAGGGTCTTGGATATTTGCAATTTCGAATGTGCTGTAGTTTGACACATACGCATACCCATTCGCTGTATGTAAGTGATTTAGAGGATAAATATCTGATCCATATAGCTGATAGGAGTCAATTGTAATCGGATCGGTCGGATTGCTGATATCGATTGCCAGAAGAGATTCCCACTCTGAGAGTAAGTACGCGGTTTGGCCGTCGATCTCAATATCCCAATAACCTTCTGGTTCAACTGGATGATTTCCAACGATTAGAGGGTTGGATAGGTCAGACACGTCTACGATACCAATAAAATCACTGCACACAGCATAGAAATAGTCGCCATGTCGTTCGCCGTCAGTCATTCTGATTCCCAGATCGAACGTACCAACTATTTCTGGGTTGTACACATCAGCGATGTTCAGAATTCCATGTTGAGTATTAATATCGCCACTTTGAGTAATGATATGATTGGGTTCCACAAGTATGGGACGTGCACCGTGAGCTTCAATTTGCGAAAGTCTTATTGGATCAAAAGGATCAGACACATCATATGCATCCGCGAACATAGTGTTAATAGAAATAAAAGCGATGCTGTCAATCAAAGTAATGGTTGACATATAGGGTTCGTCAAACGTGGAAATCAGTTCGGGCTCGAGTGGAATCTCGATGTCGAAGAATCGCAAACCCGGCCCTCCATCCATGACGTATACCAAGTCACCGTTGCATGCAACACCTTCAACACGTCCATCTGGTATGTCAATTTCAGCAATGAGTTCTGGCTGGTCAACATCCGATATATCAAGCACTCGCATTCTGTCCAGGAAGATGTTATCCCCATCAAGCGTGAGATGTTCTGAATAATAGTCAACCCAGTGCCCGATCTGATGAATGTTATCCGGGTTGGACACATCTATCGCTCGAAGCCCGCCTTCAACCGGATCGTATATATTATTAATAGTACCGAACCAGACAAGCCCATTTTCGACTATTGGTCTACCAGCGTACGGAGGGGACCAATCAACGGGAACTTCATACGTTGCAAGGAGTTCAGGGGTCTGGATATCCGCGATATCTATCAGATGAAGGTAGGGATCAGCGTGATATTCGTACGTGTCCTCTTCGACCAGCACATAGGCAATACCTCCCTCATACGTTACCCCAACAGCTCCGTGCTCAAGATCGAGTCCGGATACAAATTCGGGCTCATCGGGAATAGACATGTCAAAGGCTGCGAAGCGCGATGCAAACTGGCCCATGGATTCCAGGACAAGAAGATATCCTTCCTCATAAATCATGTCATAGACAACGTTATCTGTGAGTTCGACAATACCCAAATCAACTGGATTCTCGGGATCCTGAACATCCAGATAACGCATTTCAAGGCCATCAGTAGTATAGTACAATATATTTTCGACCAACGTCATGGTAAGAAAACTAAGATAAATAGTATTTTCAAACGGAACTCGCGACAATAGTAATGGATTGTCATCATACGTATCTGGAGCTGAATAAATCAGCATTTCACCCGAGTCTCTTAAGTAAATAATCCCATCACTGACCAAGA
>CAZKGR010000036.1:0-31281 GCA_964552465.1 uncultured bacterium | reverse complement strand
ATTTGTCACTCGATTGCACAATGTGTCACGCAGATGGTTACACCGGAACGCCGACTGACTGTTTTGATTGCCACGACGATGACTATAATGGAACCATAGACCCGGATCATGCAGCAAACAACTATCCATTTGATTGCACAACCTGCCACAACACAACTGACTGGGCGGACGCCACGTTCGATCACTCAGGAACTAACTTCCCGTTGACTGGCGCGCACGAATTACTGGATTGCAATCAGTGTCATGCTGAAGGCTACGCAGGAACACCAACTGATTGTCTCGCATGCCATGAAACAGATTTCAATGATGCTGTGCCAAGCCATGATGCCGAATCTTTTGGAACGGATTGCGAAGATTGCCATACAACGGATGCCTGGACGCCATCTACCTTTGATCACAATGTGCAAACCGAATATGAGTTGACAGGCTCGCACTTGAGCCTGGACTGCACCTTGTGCCATCTCGACGGCCAATACGCAGGCACGCCGACAGACTGCTTCTTCTGCCATGATGACGATTACCAGCAGACAAATGATCCAAACCATCAGACGGCAGCATTCCCGACTGACTGCGACATGTGCCACAACACGATTGATTGGGAAGATGCCGATTTCAACCACATCGTCTGGTTCCCGATATACAGTGGTTCGCATCAGGGAGAATGGGATACCTGTTCTGAATGCCACCCAAATCCAAACGATTATCTAGAATTTACATGTCTGACTTGTCATGAGCAGGGTGAGACGAACGCGGACCACGACGAGGTTCAGGATTACCAGTACAATAGCCTGGCATGCTACGATTGTCACCCTGATGGCGAGGCTGGACCGTACCTGATCCATCCCGACCGTCAGCAGGATGAACTCAGTCCAAAGGAGCCGCGATGATCAAGCGGTTGCTCACAATAACAGGATTGATTGTTCTGCTGGTTCCATCGTTAATTCAAGCGAAGACTTGGCAGGGCCGGGCAGCTGTATCCTACGTAACTGAGAACGGGTTCTACATAAACGCAGGATCCGGCGCCGGGATTGCCGTGGGCGATACCATCCGTATCGTGCGAAATGATGAAGAACTGGCAACCGGAATTGCCCTCTTCGTCGCTGAGTCTTCGACGTCCTGCGCGCTATTCAGCGGCGATCTGTCAACGATACAAGTCGGTGATCCTGTCTGGTTCAACCAGCCGGAACGCATTCTCGATCCGTTGGACGAATCCCCGGTTTATGGAGTAATGCCTGTTCCAACTACCCAGACACCTTCATCAGCGAAACGAAGCATCCGAACTTTCCCGAAACGGTTTGATGGACGCGTCGGCGTGCAGCTCCGTATGCAAACTGACAGCGAATCCGGGCACGATGTGATAGAACCCGGCGTGAGTGCCCGCTTACGGATACGTAACTTATTCGACACCCAGCTGACTTTCCAGTTACGAGCACGATCACGCCGAACCATCCGTGACCGCGAAGTCGGGGCAGATCTGTACGACGAATGGAACAGCCGCGTTTACGAAGCGGCATTAGTCTTCGATCAGGACACATCCCGTCTCGGCTATCGAGCAGGACGGATCCACGCGAGCCACATAAGTGGAATCGGTGGTTTTGACGGTGCCTATGCAGAGTACGAGATCCTTAACGCTTGGACCATTGGAGCATTTGGTGGGCTGCGGCCTGATCCCAGAACGTCTGAGATTAACCCGGACGATGTGAAGACGGGCGTGTTTCTTCACCACGAACACGGTAAAAACAACACAAACCGGGTTTCCGCGACGCTCGCCTTCGCCGGATCATACTACAAGGGCGAGATCGACGAAGAATTCGTTTATCAACAGCTGCGCTATTCGATCGGACGTTACCTGTCTCTGTACGAAAGTGCGGAAGTCGCAATCAATCGTGGCTGGCGTAAGGACGCCAGCGGTTCATCCGCTGAGCTGGACAACATTCTGCTGAACGCCAGGTTCACTCCAATTGACGCGATCAGCATCGACGCGGGCTTCGATAATCGCCACATCCTGAGGACCTGGGAGACGCGTGATACTCCGGATAGCCTGTTCAATGACAACGCTCGTCAGGGCTGGCGGCTGGGTGCATCGGCACGGCTGACACGTGATATCCGCATCAATGCGCAGGGCAATCTGCGCACGCAGTCTGGAGAGAGCGATAATACAATCACCGGGCATACCCGCCTGAGCCATCGCGATCTGTTCAATTCCGGAGTGTCTGGCAATATCAGGTTAGCGTATTACAACTCGCCATATAGCACAGGATTCCAGCCATCGCTTGGATTCGCATTCTACATGTGGCGTAACACGCGGGTCAGTATTGATGGTGGCTCGAGATCGTATCAGTACGACAGCGGCAATGACATCCTGACCGACATCTGGCTGCAGCCATCGGTATCGGTAAATATTGGACGAACGTGGTACACTCAAGCCTACTACGAGCTGACTCGTGGCGATTTACAGAATACAGACCGTATAGCCCTCGAACTGGGACTGAGATTCTAACGTGACACAGCAAGCACAAAACTCTTCAACTGCCCATCGACTGTTGATGTTTGCGCTGTATACGGTCACGGCTACAACTGTATCTCTTGTTATAATATGCGGTTGGGCGTATTATGCTGCGGGTTTGCTGGATCGTCCACACTCTGAGTTGCACGAGTTCTGGAAGGCAGGCGGCATGATTGGCCACGGCCTCGGTATCGCGGGTGGATTGCTGATGCTGTTGCTCCTGTTGTACATCCCGCGTAAAAATATGCGACGCCTGCAAAATGTTGGCAAACTCAGCCACTGGTTGAACGTGCACATCTGGATGGGAGTTACGGCCCCACTACTGATCACATTTCACTCAACGTTCAAATTCGGCGGGATTGTAGCGGTGTCATATTGGTCGATGGTGGCGGTGGCCTTGAGCGGTGTTTTGGGTCGCTACATATACCTGCAGATTCCACACACCTTGTCAGGACAGGAATTATCTGAACAGGAACTGGATGAGCTCGACCAGTCACTACAGGATGAGATGAGAGCAATGCCGGGTGTGGATGATGACCTGATCGTCGAGATTAGTCGAACGATGACTGCTACCAGGAAAGAGCATTCGACCGAAATTGGCAATGTGCTTGGTTGGATTAAGCAGGATCTCACTCGTCCCGCGCGATCCCGGGCTTTGAAACGGAAGCTGAGACAGGTGTCGGATATCCCAGTCAACCGTCAACGGGATATACTCAGTATCGCACGGCGCCGGGCGCTGCTGCTGCGACGTCGTGCTTTTCTCACTGTCGCACAAAATACCCTGCATCACTGGCACATTATTCACCGCCCCTTCGCCCTGATCATGTTCGTGATCATGTTCATACACATCGGCGTGGCGGTGTTGTTCGGGTACACGTGGGTATTTTAACCTGCGCGATAATTACTACCATTCCCGGATATCGCATACCAGGCTACTGTGTTTTAACAACTTTCAAGATTGCCGCGACCACATCCCGGCAGTCGGTCGCAGAGTGAAACAGGTTGCGACATTCCTGGTTCTCCGCGCAGGCACTCAGTTCAGCAAGCATCTTCAGCTGAGCTTTTTCATCTTCTTCCGGTGTCAGGATCAGGAAGATGATATGTGCCAACCCACCATCCATGCAGTCCCAGTCAATCCCTTTCTCTGAACGAGCGAACAGCACAAGCGATCGTCCCAACTTCGTGAACCTCGCATGCGGTACAGCGATTCCAGCTTCCAATCCGGTCGTCATCTGCTCCTCACGTTCAACAAGTCCGTGCAGGATTGTGTACTCGTCCGGCCAGCGAAGGACAGACGAAGCATGACCAGCCAGCTCGGCAATCGCATCGTTCTTCGTCCGGCTTCGCAATCTGATGATGTCGACCCCGCCGAGCATGGCGTTGGTCAGGTAGCTGAAATCAGAACGCTTTCGCTTCATCCGATTCAGCAAAGTCATCGTTGCCAGCAGCACCAGAGAAATGCTAATAGCAAGTCCCATCAGTACTGGATCTGGAATCGATGGTGCCACCTGTATCTCCCGGATGTTTACTCATTGATGAGTAGTGACTTATCCCTGGTCGACACTGTCTGTGTCTGGAATTTCTTTCGCCATAGTCAAACCGAGTTTCACGAGATAGGGTCCAATTGTTTCATTCAAGATAACCGTTGCCAGAACAATCGCGGTGATCATCTGTCCCATCTCCGGATAATCTGCCAGAACCTCGTAAGACAGACCAATCGCAACTCCCGCCTGGCAAAGCAGCGTGATCCCGAGGAAGTTTGAAACCTCTGTTGGCTGTCCGGAATACCTGCCGGCAAACCAGATACCGCTGACTTTCCCAATTAATCTGGCAACCAAGTATACGACACCTGCGATCCCCATTTTCAACAGCATTTCGACATGCAGCGAAAGGCCTGCCAGCACAAAGAAGGCGATGTAAATTGGTTGCTCCAATTGACGTTGTTCCACATAGATCAGCCTGTGCACATAAGATGAATTTGCAACTGTTGCGCCGGCTGCCATGGCGACAAGCATGGGGGGGAGGTGCAGCATTCGAGCGAAGCCGGTACCGATCAATACAACGCCGATGATGACAAGCAGCAATTCTGGAAGTTCATCGAGGTGTTTTTCCCACAGACTGAGCAGCTTGCCAAGAATCACTCCGAGCACAACCGAGACAACCACCTCGTAGATTGGCTGAAGCATGGTTGATGTTGGATCGGCCCCGTTTCCCAGATGAACAAAGCTGTATATCACTCGGAAAAGGACCATTGCGAGGATGTTATTCACTGCTACAAGTGCCAGCAGACGGTCGGTCAGGGGACCTTTTGAGTGATATTCTCTGACGACCAAAAGCGTCGCTGCAGGAGCCGTAGCTACTGCAATTGTACCAATCAACAAACTGAGGACCAGGTCATATCCGAGTAGCAAAAAACCGCCGCTGACCAGAACCAGCACACCAAATGTTTCAAACGCCGCCAGAATCAGGAGATTTTTCAGCCCGATTCGCCTGATATGTGACCACTCGAACTCATTACCAATCGCGAACAGGATCAATCCGAGCGCTATATCATTGATAACATCAAGATTTTTGACGACGTCTTCTGGAATCAGCCCGGTAAAATGTGGTCCGATGAGCAAGCCCATCAGGAGATAACCGGTAACACGGGGAATTTTCAACCGGTAAGCCAGCTTACCAGCGAGAAGGCCCATCAGTATGGCAAGACCAAGACTAAAAATTTCATCAATTTGAATATCCACTCGACCCCAATCCGTTACCTGGTGACTTGAGGCATATCAATAGATCTGTATCTGAAACAGTCCTACTGATCAATAAGAAAAGCCGAAGGGGTGGACTTCCACCATCAGTCGGCTTTTAACATGAAGTTGAGAGCAGAGTTTCTATACAACTATTAGAAATACACCGTCCCCCGCAGAAAGCCAGAATACAGACCGGCCGGGAACGCGCCACCTTCATCACCAAACGTCATCGCGCCGTAAACAACCAAGTCAGCATTCTGGGCAATTGAAATGTCCAGCCGCGGGTTGATCATGTAGCTACCGTCCGGTGTGCCGAAGCCGTATACCGACGCATTGATCAGCATCGTTATGTCATATTGTATTCCCACTATTCCCCATCCTGAACCAACCGGTTCACCGTATGCGAGATTTGCCAGCCAGTCATGCAATGGATACGGCGGTTCCTCGTCAGCGCGCTGGTTGTAGTAAGCTTCAGCCATCAGGTACAGGCCGTTTTCGAGGGTGTAGTCGATCCCTGTGACGACTTGCACGAAATCATCCTCAATTTCCATCCAGTTGTAGCTGCCTTCGATCCAGAATCCTACACCGAACGGTGAGGCGGCAAGCTCAAACCCAGCTGCTTTGCGTTCTTGTGATTGGGGACGAAACGTACGTGGATTGAACGAAGTGGTATCCGTAACCGAGTGCGCGATTACGGCGATATCCGTCCCGATAGCATCAAAGTAATTCGCTGCACGCAGCGCGTATCCCGATGTACCAAACGTTCCACTCGGCGCCATGATAGCCGCGAGCTGACCGCCGATACCCCAACGATAATCCATGCGGAATGCAGCCACACCCTCCTTTTCATAAGTCGGATCAATCAACGATTTCTTGTGAAAAAGGTCAGTTGGATTGATACTGTAGCCGGTTCCCCAGCTTAGTTGCTGCTTGCCCGCACGCAGACGTACACGATCATGTAGCTGCCAGCTCAGGAACGCATTGTCGAGATAGATCCGTTGACGGTCCAGAGTGACTACTGGATCTTGTCCGAAAAGCTCGAGCAATTGAACCACATCATCTGGCAGGTATGCGGTCATGTCATAATCGATGTCGCTGTGATAATGGATGAAGTTTACGTTGCCGCGAAACTCAAGTTCGCTGTCGCCGCCGCCAGCTTGTACATCAAGACGCAGCTTGGACGCATCCAGGATTATTTCGCCCGTTTCTTCCATGTAATCGGTCTGGAACGTGTGCTCATAGTAGCCGGAGATGTCCGGCTGGGCAAAGGTGGCCGTCACGATCAACAGGGCGGAGGCAAGGGCAAGTTTGTGGATCATGTCACACTCCACAGGTGAAGTCTGAATCTGTGGTGCCCGTGGTAGACCACGAAGTGGCTACCGCGGATCATCGAAAGTAGCACAACCCCGTCAGTTATCCGCGCCAGCAAAGCTTGCGCGGGCATCAACAGGCACGGGCCGGACATCATTAACTCAATCAGTCAACTGTCTCGTCAGGGCCGCTTTGGTGAACAGGGAAGCGTCCGGTTCCTTAGCGTACGAGATCTCCAGCACCTGCATCGTCGTGCTCGAACCTTCCCGCACATTGTCCATCCGCATACTATGCGCCGACTTGACACCATCCACCACCTTGAAATCGAGCAGGTACAAGGTCTTCTCGTGTCCGTCCTCGTCATAGTACTCAAGTTGACGTGAGAGATGGTCCAGAGTCGACGCCCACAAAACAACTTTCTCGTAACTCGGGCCGGATTCAGTCGGAAATAGCTCCAGCTTGACCACAGGTACGCCGTTCATCTCCATCTCTTCCAATACTGTCGCCGAATAGTCCAATTCCAGTTCACCTTGCGCGAGGTCCTCGTACGAGAAGTCGCTGCCCATCATCGACTGGTTCTGGGTGTGACGCGCGAAGTGCTTGGTCACATCGCGACGTTGCATGTAATACCAGATGTGATCGCCACCATCGCGCAGCAGGATCTTGTCGCCAGCGACCCGAGGCGGATCGAGGTAAACCATCAACGAGACATCTCCGCTATCTGCTGAGAATGATTTAAACGTCATCGCCCGTTCCTGGCCGGTGGATGTCGTAATCGTCTGGATCATTGTCGAGGTGTTGAAGGCGACAGTTTCGGCAGCATCGATCCTGCGCAGCCACTCCGCGCCTGCCTCATCTGCGACAGCTGCCAAGGTCACAAATGACAACCCGATCAGCACGACAATCGCTGCCCAGTATTTTCGATTGATAACCATGATCATTCTCCTTGCAGCTTCGTTGAATTCCGCGTCAGCACCCTCATGACCGCAGGCAGCACCAGCACCGTGGCGACAAAGCAGAAGCCAACCCCGAGAAACAACACCATCCCGAAACTGGCCATGCCGCGCATGGTATAAAACGCGATCGAACCAAAGCCGATCATCGTCGTCAGGCTGGTGAGCAGGATCGCACGTCCGACTCGGCTGAACGAATCCCGCACTCTGTCAACACGTTCGCCCGTCATTTCACGGTAACGATGTAACGCGTGAACACCATCATCAATCCCGATCCCGAGAATCACCGGCAACGCGATGAGGTTGATGTAGTTGTAGTTCATGCAGATCAGGTACATGGTACCGAGCATCAAGACTGCGCTTCCGATCAATGGAACTGTCGCCATTAGACCGAACGCTCCGCGGAAATGCACGAACAACAGCACCGCAATCACTAGAAGTGCGAGCAATGAACCGTTACGACCATCGCGCAACGTCTCTTCCGTCATCACGATGAACAGCTCGGAGGTGCTGACGACAGCGTCGCTGACCGTCGCTGTCTGCGTGTTGAACCGATCGAGATCTTCTCTCTCCCACAACGCTTTACGCGGTGATATGTTGACCAGAGAGCGATCCGTTCCATCCTTCGGCAAATACGACTTCGCAGCTGATTCCGGGATATCAGCAACGGTCAACGGATAAGGATTGGCCATTGCATAGACAGCGGGCCGCATTTGGTTCAGCCACGCTTCGCCGATTGCAGCGATACGCACATCCTCAGGATTGTTCTCCAACCGACGTAGCAGACGTGGCAGAACCGCTGTCGAATCGGTGCGGTTGGTGGCGTTATCGTAACCGGTCAGCCGATCAATTACCGGCCATACTCGGTCAATCCCGCCCATGTACGCGAGGTTGCTCATCGCATCGAGATTGTCCCAAAGACGGACGATCTCATCTGCCAAAGCAGCTGAAGATGTCGCGGGATCATGAGGAATTGATTCTATATGGTCACGGAAATCATGCAGCCGAGGTACATAGGCATCCATCCGCGAGGGCACAGTTACAAAATCGCTGACTGACCCGACTTCACCCACGGATGACAACTCCTCGAATTCATCCTTAAGCGCGCGTGCCTCTTCTACACTTTCGGCAATCACCCATCCTGACTGGTCAGAGAGGCCGAAACGTTCCGGGATCTCACGTTGCAACTCGACTGATTTGAGACCAGCCGGTTCGAGTTCGAGGAAGTTGTACTCGAATTCGATCTGAATCGCTGCCCATAACGATCCTGCCGCGATCAGGAAGAACAATGGAAGGACAATCGCCGGGCGTTTCCATGAAAATGCTGCCAGTTGTCCAATCGCCGGCCAACCCTCGTTGGCGCGGGGTGGTTGCGGCGCGACGCGGCCTTTGCGGGCATAGCGGCGCTCACGGATTACCAGCAACGGCGGTAGCGTACCGAACACCGCCAACATCGTTAGCAACACACCCACCCCTGCCGCAGCGCCGAACTCAAATACTCCTTTTGTATCACCGATCATCAATGCGAAAAACGCAGCAGATGTTGTCAATGAACCGGTGATGACACCTGTTCCGGTGCCGCCGATCATTCGCGACAACGCTTCTTCGACCGGGATATGGGCACCACGTTCTTCTGAGTAACGGCTGATCAGATGCAGCGTGAAGTCAATACCCAGCCCGATCAGGATCAACCCGAGCATAACGGTCATCATGTTCAGAGATCCGAAGATCACGCCGATCAATCCCATGGTCCAGATGATGCCGACAACCAGTGGCAGCATCGTCAGCAGCGGCAATCCCCAACTGCGGAAACTGCGAGCAAGCAGCACATAGACCAGCAGCCATGCGACCAGCATCAGCACTTGCGTGTATGTACCGACCGACGCCATCTCGTCAATACCGATCGGACCCATACCGGTCATGTGTACCTGGATGTCAGGGTGGTCAGCCACCAGCGCTTCCACTTCGATCATCACGCGCTCGGTGGTCTCGAGTATTGCTTCGGCGTGTTCCCACATCGCTTCCGTCGGTATGACTAACACCAGCAACATCTCACGATCCAGGCTGAGCAGGTAAGGGTCGCCAGCCAGTAACGCGTTCACGGCTTCCTGAGTCACCGACGTGTCTGCCTCACCGGCCAGCATCCCGTCAAGCAGCTCAAGGGTTCGGGTTGTCCCGAGCAGACCACGCACAACCTGGACCTCGTCATCACGGATGTTCGACTCATCCTCGGTGTACTCATCCTCGAGGTTGGAGTTGAAGCCGGAGAGTGTTCCCAGTAGCGTCGGATCTGCAAACATGGTCAGTGATCGGTCGAAATCGTCTGGATCCTGCAAAACAAAGCCGTGTTCGAGGATGTATTCATGCGGCAGGCGACCCTGCACCAGATACACGTCTTCCAGCATCTGCAGACGTGGTTCAAGCTGATCAGCGAACGCAACCGTTTTATCACGAGAACCTTCCACCGCGATCACAACCAACGCTTCGCCGTAGTTGTTGACCACCTCTTTGTAACGCAGGACTTCCTCATGCCCACTGGGAAGCATGTCAACGAAATTGAGTCGCATTTGCAGCGTAGCTGCCGACATCAGAGCGACAACTGTCAACACTAGAATGGCCAACAGCATCCACCACGGGCGCTTCACACTCCAAATCGCCAGGGTCTGTCCCCACTTGGATTGCCGGGTTTCCTTCATCTTATTCCTCTGCTTCATCCTGGTCAGTTACTTCCGGTTGGCCAGTAAACCGTTGATGATGAATGCCTTCGTTTCAGCAAGAAACTGCTCTACGTCCAGCATCTGGCTGGCCGCAGTGCTGCCGAGAACAAACAAATGTATCGTGTCGAGCATTGACTGGATCACCCAGGTGACCATCTCAGCGTTCATCAGGCGGAACTCGCCGCGGTCAATACCTCGCTGCACAATCTCTGTCAGTAACACGATGACCGATGAGAAATCCTCATCAGTCGGGGCAATCTCCGTCATCTGTTTCATCAGATCACCCTCTTCCAGCAGCACGCGAAACAATGGCCGCTCTTCCGTGACTTGGAAAAACAGGTCGAGGTAAATGCGAATCCCATCAGCTGCGGAAGCTTCATCCGGAATGCTTGCCCGCCCGCGATTTGTAAACTCAAGTGCCAGATTCGCGTGCATCTGCATCAACAGGTCGAACTTGTCGGTGAATAGTTGATAGAATGTTCGCTTTGAGATGCGAGCTGCACGGCAGATCTCCTCTACCGTCGTTTTTCGGTAGCCGAAACGGATGAAGATCGGTTCTGCCGTCTGAAATATCAGTTCCCGTTTGTCCTGATCTGTTATACTGTCCGGTGCCATGAACTCCCCTGAAATCTTGGTATAACTTTCCGTTTCGAGCAACTGTCATCATGAAATCAACATCGTTGGAAACGAATACACAAATAAACGATCTTCGTTTGTTCGTTTACAAAGGTACAGAGTCTTGACTTGGAACGCAAGCGATAACTCGCAGATCAGAGTGGAGAGGAGGTGGAAACAGATAAAACAGAACCGCGCGAGGTTATTACCCCACGCGGTCTAAATTACAATCACCTTAACGAGGCCTGAGCTCTACCAGGCTAAAGCTGGATCACTTGTTAATGAACAGCCAGGTATCATTCAACGGTGACACGTTGCCATCCGGATCAGTAATCGATGCAGACAACGCACGACCGCCTTTCTTCTGGAACATCTCGATGCGGATCGGATGATAGCCAGCTTCCAGCATACTGCGTCCCTCAATCGCGACCGCGCCGTGCAACCCATCGTTATCGATGACCAGCTCGCCATCCAGGTAGAGCATGCTGCCGTCGTCCGATGAGATGGACAGGGTGTACAGCCCTGTCTCTGGAACATGCAGATACCCGGTCATTAACTGACCAAACAGTTCGTCCGGAGCTTCAGCGACCAACGCGACTTCGTGCACGACCTTTTCGAGAACTGGCGTGAATTGACTCAGATCCG
Organism: uncultured bacterium; assembly: GCA_964552465.1. Taxonomy (GTDB): domain Bacteria; phylum Electryoneota; class Electryoneia; order Electryoneales; family Electryoneaceae; genus BMS3BBIN04. Next base: position 19,793 of record CAZKGR010000036.1, on the reverse strand, counting down.
GCATCAGATCCCATTCGCCGTGATACAGGCTGCAGCTCAGGCCCGGCTGCACATCCCCTACCTGCACACCCGGAATCGGTTCCAGCTTTTCGAAATCAGCACGGACGACATGCGATTCATACCCGTCGAGGAATGCCGCAGCCGAGACAGTCACACTCGATGACACCGTGAACGGCTCGGTATATGTCGGCGAGTCCGGTGTCGGCTCACTGCCATCAAGAGTGTAATGGATCGACGCGTCCGCCCAGCGGCAGGACAACTCGACATCCATCTGCTCCGCGAACGAGAGCACCGGACTTTCAATCACGGGGAAGACGGCTTTGTCTGTGTCGTACAGCGGCAATGTCGATTCGACAAAGCGCGGGTTGTCCACAACCGTTGCCGCTGCGACTATGATGTGCGGATTGTCGGGCAGGGTGACGGTCTTCGCATCGGCTGTCAGCGGCAGCCGCAGCTTGTAGAAGTAGTTGAACGTGTAGGCTTCGTTCTCGCCGTCGGGAGTGTGACGGTGCGTGCCGACCCACGCGACCGGTTCGGTTTCGATCCACGCTGGCAGGATCTCGTCCGGGTCTTCGACAAAACGGTCGCCGACCAGACGGCTGTTCCATTGGCCGATGAACCCGTCGATAGCGTTGACACGTCGAGCGATTTCGCTGTCGCCGACAGCGAAATCGACTGTGCGGTGCCCGCCAATGGACGACGCGAGCACGACCAGTTCCGCATCGTCCGGATGATCGGGCAACTCGATGGTTTGGCCTTCACAACGCACCAGGTTGGCGTCTGCCGCCGCATCCGCTGTAACAAAACGTATCCCTTCACGCACGATCTCTTCCGGCCACAACTCGCCGGGGATGGTGTAGCCGGTTCCATCGAGGTCGCCAGCGGTGCGGTCGTCGTCAAAGCTGATCCCGTCATGGTTGTACGGCAGCTCGACTGGTGTGCTGAACAACGGTTCCGTCTGCACATCCAGCGGCGCCAGCTTCACCGCGAACGCTTTCGGCTGGTACGGCCCGATGTCGAACACCAGCTCACCATCGACAACTTTCGCCGGCCCGATCTCATCCTCCTGACCATTCACCTCGCGGGCGGAAAGGATAGGCATTGCAAACTGAAGCGATTGGCTAGATACAGCTTCATCAGTCTGGTTGACAACGCGAACAATGATCTCGTCACTGTGCTCTGCGAGCTTGAGTGTGACAACTGATACCGGGTCTTTCGACCAATGGTATCTGCTTCTTTCAGGATCGAGCAGCGAAATCTCTCTGCCGAGCGGTCCGCCAGATTTTTCTGCGATGAACGTGCGAACCGGCTGGAGAAGCATTGCGGTTTCATAGTTCAATGTTGTCGCTCTCGCAGTGTAAAACGCTTTAAACGTCGTGCGATGGACACCGATGTCCTGCGAACGCTGGTCCTCAATCCAACGCCAGTTCTGGTTCACACCCGGAGTGTGGATGAGCGTTAGACGCAACTTGTCAGGTTCTGGATGGTCCCAACCATAACGACTGTCTGAGACAACACCGAACTCCCAGGGATTCTCATATTCTGTCCCGGTCAAACCCGCCCAGTTCTGTGCCGGAACCTCGTAACGATCTTCCGTGTTCGTTCCGCGTTCGATAGTACCGAAGCCAAGGTTATACGTAGCATTTTCATTTGAGGCTCGCGGATGGAATTCCGCTTTCAACAAGCTGTGGGGTTCACGCCAGTCGATGATGTTCTCGACTTCGACTCCTCCGTGTTCCAGCCGAACAATCTGACGGATTTCAGAATCTCTAAAGTGGCGGATGACCTCAACTGCCTGCCGACTTGGACCTTCCTCAATCACTTTGATCTCAGCTGGTCCTGTGACATACCCAACTGGTTCTGCCATGATGTCGTCGTAGTCGATTTCCCACGCAGCCCAACTCCTTGGTTCGTTTTCGTAAACAGCCAACCGAATGGGTGAGCTCAAGCTGTTGAACTGATTTGAACCGGAGGTGATAATGTGTGAGATATCACCATTATCATCGATACGTACTTCGTGTAGCCCCCTGTCCCGCAGCACGGTTGGACTGGTGAAAGGTTGTGCCATATCTGTTCTAACAGGCAACGGAGCAGGAATTGCCTGAATTTCAACGACAGAAATGCTAACAGGCGGAAGTTGTTTCTGGAAAGCAATTCGCGCCCTGTTGCCAACACGTTCCAGGATTTGAACGACCCCATTATTGCCAGATTCGCTGACAGTTGCCAGGTAATCGGGTACTTCGTCGTCGAACTCAATCCAGGTTTCTACTTTTCGCGTGGCACCGAATGCGAGCGGATTATATACCACCAGCGGTATTCCCTCAACATTGGTATCCATGCTCGAAGCAATCGATCCCACCGCATCCTGCAATATTTCAGAGAACTGGTCCAATGACAGCAGCTCATCGTTCCATGAGAACGCGTACGCTTCCGGGATAGACGTGCCGGTCAAATCGTCGTGGAACTGGTGCCAGAGGAAACGTTCCCACGCCTCCCGAAGCGTATTCCGAGGATACTCATAGCCGCCGAGCAAATGCGCAAGAACAGCCGCCCGTTCCGCTGCCTGGGCGAGGTTTTCATTCTGCGCGTTCCAGCGTTTCATCGCGGACTGCGACGTGTAGCAGCCGACACCGTGACTGGTCATGATCAGCTCGCCGTCATACAACGGCAGCTGCGCCATCTGCTCGTCAGAGATGTCACGATACAGCTGATCCGCCGCCACACTCTTGACTTCGAGCGGACCCGTTGGATCGTTAATCGCCTGCTCGAGATTTGCCACCGATAACGAATCCGGGCCGCCGCCGATATCGCCGACACCGAAGTACTTGTAGCCGACTGCAATGTCGGAGACTTCGCGTTGCCGCTCCACATTCGCCCGCCATGAGCTGTCCGCCGACAGATCGACACGGAGCTTGGAGACGTACGCGTCCGGATTCACCGCTGCGATGATTTCGCTGCCATCAACTCCGCGCCACCGTCCGATATCAAATGGTTTCCCCACCCAGCAGCCCCATCCGAGCTTCTGCGTCGAGAAGCCACGCAGCCCAGAGTGCCGCGCGATGGTCGGTAACGCGTACCCGAAGCCGAAACAATCGGGCAGATAGATATCGACACTGGACTGACCGAATTCCTCGCGGAAGAAACCGTTACCGTAGAGAGTGTGTCGGATCAACGATTCCGGGGATGGCACATTCACATCCACCGCATCGACCCAACTGCCGGTCACACGCCAACGGCCATCACGCATATAGCCCTTCAACCGCTCGTACTCGGCTGGGTAGTATTCCTTCATCAGGCGGTAGCGGAAGGAGCCTTCGAAGCTGAATGTGTAGTCCGGGAACTGGTCGAAGAGGGCGAAGTTCTCGTGCAGAGTGTTGGGGATGTATTCGTTGATCGTCTCCTGAATCGTCCACCGCCACTGCGTGTCGAGGTGGGATGTGCCAACGACATACAGTGTTCCCGAGCTGTCGGCTTCCAACTCAGCATATGCCACATGTGTACACAGCACCAACATCATCGCGACCAGCAACAACCGGTGAAGTGCAATTCGCCAATCACTTCGCTTCGTCGTAACCATCGTTGACCTCTATTGGACCCAGTTTAACCCGACGCCTGCTACTTAACCACTCGTATCCGCTTCAACCGCCAACCCTGATGCTTCAAACGATCCAACAGAACCGCCGCGAGGATGACCAGACCAAGCACAACCTTCTGCGTGTAGCTCTCGACATTGGTCAGGTTCATCCCGTTCTGGATGACGGCAATGATGAACGCGCCGATCAGTGTTCCGAAAATGCGTCCCTGACCACCCGCGAGGCTGGTTCCACCAACAACCACCGCGGCGATGACATAGAGTTCGTACATCAGCCCATAGGTTGGTGCACCGCTCTTCAACTGACTCGCCATCACCACGCCGCCCAGCCCAGCCAACGCGCCCGAGACTACATACACACTCAGCAGAACACGCTTGACCCGGATGCCTGCCAGACGTGCGGCTTCTTCATTGCCGCCGACCGCATAGATCGCGCGTCCGTACACCGTGCGGCTTATGATCAAATGCGCGACGATGTATAACGCCAGCATTAGCAGCACCGCCCACGGCAGGCCAAGCACCGGTTCCGCGCCGCGTCCCAGTCCGACGAATTCATCCGGGAGTTGATAGATCGGACGACCCTGCGACATGATATAGGCCAATCCGCTGGCGACTTGCATCATCGCCAACGTCGCAATGAAAGGCGGGATGCGAAACGTCGTAATCATCGCCCCGGAGAAACCGCCAACCAACGCGCTGAGCAGAATCGCGCCCAGTGAGCCACCGAGCATCGCCATCGCGCCTGCATCGGTGCCGCCGAGCTGACCGATCAGCCACGCCCCAAACACCGCCGCCAACGCTATCAGGCTGCCAACCGACAGGTCGATTCCGGCGGTGATGATCACCATCGTCATCCCAATCGCAATAATCGCGATTACGGATATCTGGTTCGCGATGTTTCGCAGGTTGTCCGCGAGCAGGAAGGTGGGGTAGCGGCGGGCCGGTGGGACCAGCACCGTTGATCCCGGAGCGAGATCGTTGACAATCGCTCGCACCGAGGCCTGCATAGGCTGGGTTGTGAACACGGTCAACGGAGTGATTGTGCTGTCCAGATCAGCTTCAAAGCGCGCTCGGATGTCAGACGGCGATCCATGAACACTGGCAATCTCATCCCAGCCGATCTCCGTCAATCCGGCAACCATCGCCACTGCAAACGCGCTGTCCTCAGCTGCCGCACGTCCGCTGATGTAAACCAATCCCTCGGGACGTTGGTCTGGCATCGTCTTCATCATTGCCTCAGCCGCAGCTTCGCCGCTGGGATGTTGTTCGCTGACCGTCAACACGCTGAACAGCACCACGAGCAGCAGCAGTACGATCAGCATGCCGTATGTCGAGATGAATTTTGCTGCTTGGTTTTCCATCATTCACCCTGCGTCACGTTACCGCCAACTGCATCACAGCTTCCTGAGTCACCGTGTCTTCATTCACCAGCTCGCCCGACAACTGTCCTTCATGCATCACCAGAATCCGATCCGACATCCCCAGCACCTCCGGCAGTTCGGACGAGATCATCAGGATCGCCTTGCCACGTGCGGAGAGCTGATTGATCAACTGGTAGATCTCAGTCTTCGCGCCGACGTCAATCCCACGCGTCGGCTCGTCAAACAGGATCACACGTGAATCGACTTCCAGCCAACGGGCGATCAGCAGCTTCTGCTGATTCCCACCGGACAGATGCCCGGCCACCTGATCCATACCTGCAAGACGGATATGCAACGTGTCCACATACTTCTGAAACGCTGACCGTTCCGCACGTTCGTTTATCCAACCGCCATTCGCGAACTTGGACAGGCTGGGCAGGGAGAAGTTCTCCACGGATGACAACCCGAGAACCAGCCCCTCCGCCTTGCGGTCCTCACTGAGCAAACAGATCCCGGCCCGAATGGCGTCACGTGGCGAGCGGATACGGACCGCTTTTCCATCAACACGCACCTCGCCGCTCTCGACACGATCCGCGCCGGCAATCAAACGTGCGAGCTCAGTCCGCCCGGCCCCGACCAATCCAAACAGACCGACCACTTCACCAGCATGAAGCTCAAACGAACACGGTTGCAACCGCCCTGCCTGAATATCACGTACTGACAGCACCGGCTCACCGGCCTGCGTTGCCAGCTTGGGGAATTCCTGGTCCAGCGACCGACCGACCATGTGCTCGATCAGGTGTTCGCGGGTCAGTTCGGTGGTGTCCCATGTGCCAATTGAAGAACCGTCACGGAGGACTGTTGTACGGTCCGCGATCTCGAACACTTCTTCCAGACGGTGGGTTATGAACAGGATGCCCAGTCCTTGTTCACGAAGATCACGCAGGATAACGAACAACTGCTTGACTTCATGTGGGCTAAGTGATGCAGTGGGCTCATCCATGATTAAAATGCGGGCGTCACTTTGCAACGCCCGCCCGATCTCGACCAATTGCTGATGCGACACCGGCAGCGAACGAACCAGTGCATCCGGATCAATGCGCACGCCTAACCGCTCGAACAGCTCCTTGGCCTGCGTTCGTTCCCAGGACGCGTTGGTGATGCCGTTGCGCGCATGCTCACGACCCAGCCACAGGTTCTCACGCACCGTCATTCCGGGGATAAGCGTGAACTCCTGGTAGATCGTGGCGAGCCCGAGGCGTTGCGCTTCGATGGGGGAACGGACGGACGACGGTTCACCGAATAACTCGATCAAACCTCCGTCTTCACGGTGTACGCCGGTCAACAGCTTAATCAGCGTACTCTTGCCCGCACCGTTCTCACCAACCAGCGCGTGCACCTCGCCAGCCCGGAGATCGATGGTCGCGTCAGCTAACGCGAGCACGCCGGGGAATTCCTTACGGGCGCCGCGCACATTGAGCAAGAGGTCGTTCAAGGCATTGCCCCGTGATCAGTGGGTTTCGACAGCGACAACTTCAGGTTCACCGTCGTAGATTTGGCAAGGGATCAGAATTTCCGGCTCAACAGCTTTCCCCGCCAGATAATCCGTCACCGCCTGCATCGTCGTACGGCCTATTTCCATTGGTTGCTGGATCACATCCGCATGCAACTGGCCAGCGTTGATCGCCTCACGGGCTTCCGGGACCGCGTCGAAGCCGACAATCTGCACTCGTCCCTGCTTGCCCGCCTTCTCGACAGCCGCCAACGCCCCCAGCGCGGTGTCGTCATTGATGCCGAAGAAGCCGTCCAGATCGGGATGCGCTTGCAGGATGTCCTCAGCTGTGCGGAAGGCGACATCCTTCACACCCCGGCCAGTCAACTTGGCGATGATCTCGATGTCCGGATATGACGCCAGCCCCTCTTCAAAGCCCTGCACACGCTGGATCACTGACTCGACTTCCGGGTGATCGATGATTGCGATCCGACCCGCGCCGCCGATGGCGTCCGCCAACGCTTTGGCTGCCAATCGTCCGCCTTCCACATTGTCCGAGGCGACATGAGTAACCACCTGCGCACCTTCCGCGAGACAGGCGATGTCTGCAGTGAACACAGGAATACCCGCATCGTTCGCCGCCTGAATCGAAGTGCCTATCGAACGCGAGTCGCACGGGCTGACAATGATCGCGCTAACTCCACGCACGATGAAGTCCGCTATCTGATCCTTCTGCTTCGCGACATCGAATTCGCCAGCGTTGATCAGTAGCTCGTAGCCTTTTTCATCAGCCGCAGATACCAGTCCGGCTTCCAGATCCTGGTAGAAGGTGTGAGTACGTGTGAGCAGGCTGACACCGATCGTCACTTCACCATTCGAACTGGTTTTCGAACCGCCGCAACCAGCGAGCAATAGTAGAGTTGTAAACAGGACAAGAAGCAGTACAGGTGTTGAACGTTGACGCATAGTCATCCCCACAGTTGTAGATCAGAGGTAGGTAAAGTGTGACCAATGTAACGAACTATCCGCCTCCTATCCCGGAGTTGAGCGGGCTGCGGCACTCATGACTCAATGCTTGTCCATATAGTTGACTCGACTGACCCAATACTCTCTCTGAAACCTAATTAGGAGAGCTTAACTTTTCGTTCTACATTTCCGTGACAAAGCTCGCTTCTAATCCACGTACAATTCGCCCCACATGTCGAAAATCCCGATACCGACACAAGCGAACGAGGAATAAAACAGTGTCAGACGTTACTGCTGCTCCGACTATCCGTACATACATGCAAACGGTGAACGGTGAGTCTACGTCCGTACCACCCGTCTGGCTGATGCGTCAAGCCGGGCGTTATCTGCCTGAATACCGCGATGTACGCAAGAAGCACAGCTTTCTCGAAGTGTGCCATACACCTGAACTGGCCTGCGAAGTAACCCTGCAGCCGATCCGTCGGTATGATTTCGACGCGTCTATCCTGTTCAGTGACATCCTGGTTCCGCTCGCACCGATGGGAGCGACCATCGACTTCAATCCCGGCCCGGTGATCGCGAATCCCTTGCGCACGATGGACGACCTGCGTCAGATCAAAGCTTTTGATCCACGGGAAAAACTATTCGACGTGCTCAAGGCGATTGCGATGATTCGTCGCGAGCTGCCAGAAAAGACTTCGCTTATAGGATTCGCCGGGGCGCCGTTTACGTTGGCTTCATACTGGATCGAGGGTGGCAAGCCGGAACCGTTCGCAACGATCAAGTCCATGATGTACACCGAACCGGAACTGTTCCGCAGCTTCCTCGATCAGCTCGCCGAGATGGTCGCTGAGTACTTGATTGCGCAGGTTGAGGCCGGTGCGAACGCTGTCCAGCTGTTCGACACTTGGGCCGGTGTGCTGACAGAACGGGACTACCGTAATCATCTCCTGCCATCGCTACAGGAAATATTCTCGCGTTTGAGTGACGCAGGTATTCCGTCTACATACTACGCCAAGGGTTCGTCGCACTTGTTACCCGTATTGGGCGATCTAGGCGCTACGGTTGTTAGCCTCGATTGGCGAATCGACATTGACGAAGCGCGCAGTGTTCTGGGTCGAGATGCAATCCTCCAGGGCAATCTCGATCCAACCATTTTGCTTTCGAATGAAGCGACCATCCGCCGCGAGACACGCCACATCCTCGACCAGATCGGCGATCATCCCCATGTTTTCAACCTCGGGCATGGTATCCTGCCCATGACGCCGATTGATTCCGTGCATATCATGCTCGATGAGATCCGTAATGGGGGACGGGGATGATCGAGCACGCAGTCCCGACATTGCCGGAAAATGAAATATTTGAGTTGGTCGAACGTCTGGATGTGCGCGGCCCGCGTTACACGTCCTACCCGACTGCGCCGGTGTGGAAGAATCACTTTCCGACTGTGGATTTCAAGCAGGGTCTGGATGCGCTGGTCAGCCGGGGCAACCCTGTCGCGGCTTACATGCACCTGCCGTTCTGCAAATCACGCTGCCTGTACTGTGGCTGTAACTCGTTTGTCACCGGTAAGCCGGATACGATCAATGCATACGTTGACCACCTGATCGCTGAGATTCGCACCGTTGGTGGGCATGTGGATCGTAAGCTGACACATTCGTGGTTGCATCTCGGCGGCGGCACGCCGACACATACACCCGTCGATAAGCTGGCCGAGCTGTTGGACGTGTTCCTCGAGGAAATGCCGGGTATCGACAACGCGGAACGGTCAGTGGAAGTCGATCCTCGTGTGACCTCAGACGACCACCTGCGTGTGCTCAGTGATCGCGGCTTCCGGCGTATCTCAATCGGATTGCAGGATTTCGACGAACAGGTGCAGAAATCTGTCAATCGCAAATTCAGCGTCGAGAAGATGAAGGACTTCATCGACCGCTGCCGCAACTTTGGCTTCGTCAGTGTCAACATCGACCTGATTTATGGCCTGCCTCATCAAACTCGTGATACCTGGAAACGTACCCTTGATCTAGTCGGCGACCTGAAACCGGAAAGATTAGCAAGCTTTGGCTACGCCCACCTGCCGGACAAGATCAAGCACCAGCGAGCCTTGCCTGCCGATAAAATGCCATCCCCACGTGAACGACTTGGCATGCTGCTCGACACGAACAAGCACTTCGCCGAAATGGACTATCAAATCATTGGATTGGATCATTTCGCCGCACCACATGACAAACTGGGCGAAGCGGTTCGTGACGGTCATCTGTGGCGCAACTTCATGGGCTACACCGAGATCCGTGATGTTGAGATGATCGGTTTCGGTGCATCTTCCATTGGTGAGCTGAACGAGATGTTCGTCCAGAACACCACCCTGCCAGAGATGTACAACCAGCGCATTGATGAAGATGGCTGGGCGGTCGCCCGCGGACACCTGCTCGATACGGATGATCGTGTTCGCAAGACGATGATCAACGATTTGATGTGCAACCTGATCGTTCGTATCCCGGATGAAGCTGATGAGGTTGATGGTCTGCGCGTTGAGCTGAACGAAATCGTCAAATCCCTCGCCCCGTACGAAGAACCGGGATTGATCGAGCGGTACGGTGACTGGTGGAAGGTGACGGCGCTGGGGCGTTTGTTCCTGCGCAACCTGGCGATGCCGTTCGACCGTTACCTGCCCGAGCAAGCGAATATCACATTCTCGAGGACTGTCTGACCATGAGCGCACGCGAAGCACTGCTGCTGGTGAATATGGGCGGACCGTCATCGACGGACGAGGTCGCGTCGTACATGCGGGCGATCTTCGCTGACCCGTTCATTCTGCCTGTGCCCGGCTTGCTACGCGGTTTCGTATCCAATATGATCGTACGCAAACGCACTGAATCAGTCATCGAGAAATACAACCTGATCGGTGGCAAGTCTCCACTGCTCGACTGGACAGAGAAGCAGGTCGAGCTGATACGCAAAGCGACCGGTGATCGATACGAAACCGTCGTCCACGCTTACCGATACACCTCACCAACTTTAGACGAAGCAATCGAGGCATTGAAACAGGATGACATCGATACAATCACCCTGTTGCCGATGTTCCCACATTACACCCGTGCGATGACCGGATCCATCGAGGTTGAGGCGAAGATGTGGGCGAAGATCCATCATGTCACTCTGTACACCATTGACGCGTGGGGATTGCATCCGGATGTTGTCGCATTACAGGCGGACTATCTGAGGCAGGCGTTTGATGAAGCCGGCGAGGGTGCACGTGTTTTGTTTGTTGCGCACGGCATCCCGATGCGCGATGTCAACCGTGGCGACAAATACCCGGATCAGGTGAGCGAAAACGCATGCCAGCTTGCGGAATCTCTACCTGCTGGAACCGATTGGGCGCTGGCGTATCAAAGCCGTGTCGGGCCAGTGAAGTGGACCGGACCGTACATGGAAGACGAGCTTGAACGGTTGTCCGAATCGAGCAAACCTGTCGTCATCATGCCACTCAGCTTCGTTGCAGACTGTCTGGAAACGCAGTACGATCTGGATCGTGTTGCTACGGAAGAACTGAAGCAGGCCGGTATCGAAAAGGTAGTTCGGGTGCCTGCATACAATGATGATCAGCGTTTTACCGATGTACTCAGCACCATTGTCCGGGAGAGTTACCATGCCTGAGACGAAACCCAAAGTCGTTGTGATCGGTGGCGGAATCGCAGGGTTGGCGAGCGGATATCTGGTGCGCGAGAACGCACGTGAACGCGGAATCGAGATCGACCTGACCGTGCTCGAAGCACATAATCAACCAGGCGGCAACACTCGTACCGATTTCATCGACGGATACACTTGCGAGTGGGGTCCGAACGGCTTCCTCGACAATGAACCAGCAACCCTCGACCTCGTCAAACGTATCGGTCTGACAGACCAACTGGTCAAGGCTGACGAGAACAGCGCCAACCGCTATATCTATCATGGCGGACGGATGAGGCGTGTCCCCACAAAACCGCCAGCATTCCTTATCTCCGATATTCTGCCTGTCCATGCAAAACTGCGCATAGCGCTCGAATTGCTGATCCCTGCAAAACGCAATGGTTCGGACGAAACGGTTGACTCATTTGGAAAGCGTCGTCTAGGCACTCACTTCGCAGATTTCATGCTTGATCCAATGGTTTCGGGCATATTTGCCGGCAACACGAAAGAGCTTTCGCTGGCAGCGGTGTTCCCGAAAATGGTTGAGATGGAAAGTGAATACGGCGGTCTGTTCAAGGCGATGATCGCCAAACAGAAGGAAGCTAAGAAGCAGGGTACTACTGCAGGAGGACCAGGCGGACCGAACGCTGTGCTGCACACGTTTAAGCACGGGATGGGGCAACTCACCCATCAGCTGGCGGAACTGCTCGGCGATGCTATTCAGCTCAACAGCACGGTGCAAGCCGTAGCACGTGCCGAGGATGGCACATTCCGGATCAACAGCGGCGATAACACCATTAATGCTGACAACGTCATCCTTGCCGCACCGTCGTTCGCCACAGCTGAGATGATCCGCGGTATTGACAATGATGTCGCTGATGAACTTGCCTCCATCGAACATGCACCGGTCAGTGTCGTTTGTCACGGTCACCCGCAAGATCACCTCAGCGATCCATTGCAGGGTTTTGGCGTACTCATCCCGCGCAGCGAAGGAATCCGCAGCCTGGGAACACTGTGGAGTGATGCCATATTTCCCGGTCAGGCACCGGAAGGGCACCGTCTGCTGCGCACAATCATGGGCGGCGCACATGATCACGCGATCAAAGAACTTGACACTGCAAAGCTGCACGCGACAGCATCCGCAGACCACAATCGGGTGCAGGGAGTGTTTGGCGATCCGACCATGAAAACTGAGTATCGATTTGATCATGGAATCGCCCAATACACCGTTGGACATCTGGATCGCGTGAAGAGGAGCGAACATTTCGAGAATGACCTGCCAGGATTGTACTTTACGGGTGCATCGTATCGGGGAGTGTCAATCAATGGCTGCGCGAAGGATGCGAAGCGCGTGGCTGATGCACTCGCCGATCGTTTATCCACCATGCGAGGTGAGGCAGGGGAATGAATACACTTCTGGCAGCGATAATCCCGCTGGGGATGTTGGTTGGGTTCAGCGTATTGCTCGGACTGTGGAATGCACCATGCCATCAGGAAGGGCGGAAACGTGATCGTCACCTGATCCGTGCGGGCAATATCCTCGCGTTGGTGTTCGCGGCATGGTGGGCAGGTTTCACTCTATATCAGGGTGTTATCCTGATTGCTACACCCGGTCAACTTCTGGCAACATTTGCCTGCGCCATCTGGCTGGCCGCCAGCTACGCGCAATACAGGGTTAGCCAACGTAAACTGACCATCATCCCGCTTGCAGCCGCAATTCTGCTGCTGGTTTCAGCCATGGCAATAGGTCTTGGTCGGGCCGCTGATCTCCCGCAAACTCTGATCAATCCACGTGCATCAGTTCATATCGCAATGTCGCTGGCTGGCGTGACCCTCCTGCTCGGCAGCGGTGTATATGGAGCGGGTGAGATCATCCTCCACAAGCAGATAAAGAGCCGCACATTCGGGCAGTGGTTCCATGACCTACCGTCAATGAGTGATCTGAATCGTCTGCGGCGGGTATCGCTCACTGCTGGCTGGCTGCTGGTAACAATCAGCGTTGCGAGTGCAATGAGCACGTTATGGCTTTTACCGGAATCACGTGAAGCGACCATCTCTCACCTGCATCCAATGCTGACACTATGGGCAATTATAACAACCTTGTGGGCTGCTGACCGCTTCCATTGGCTGGCGCAGCAGAAAATTGCGTTTGCATCATTAGCGGTATCGGGCTTGATGGTATTGCTACTAATCGTATCCCTCGTTGGGTTCTTCACGGGGGCGCACATATGAGACTTGAAGCCATCGGTTTGAATCACAAAACGTCGTCCATCGATGTGCGTGACCGGGCTGCGATGACGCCGGACAAACTCACCAACACGTTGCACGAGCTGGTGGGACTGGAGAATCTGGAAGGTGTGCTAATCCTATCCACCTGCAACCGAACTGAGTTCTACCTGTCGCCGTATCACCACACCAAGGAATCAGATTTGCGCAAGATGCTGGTGGACTGCACGGGAATTACAGAAGACGAAGCTGGCGCAGCATATGTATTGCGTGATGCGAAAGTAGTCCATCACCTGTTTCAGGTAGCCGCTGGATTGGACAGCCAGTTGCTTGGAGAAGTTCAGGTGTTGGGGCAGGTAAAGGATGCGTACCACACAGCATTGGAAGAAGGGACAACAAACGTAGTCCTCAACAAGGTATTCCTTCGCGCAATCGAGACCGGCAAGCACATCCGCCAGGACACGATGATCAGTCGGGGTGCTGTCTCAGTCGCAAGCGCATCGGTCAAGATGGCGGAACGGATCTTCGGTGACCTGGCTGGACGGCGAGTGCTGCTCGTTGGTGCAGGCCAGACCGCACGCTTAGCCGCCAAGTATCTGACAACCGCCGGAATCGACCGCTGGGCAGTGTGCAACCGGACTACCGAGAACGCGCAAGTCGTAGCTGATCTACTTGGCGGTCGAGTTGCTGCCTTTCCGCCGACGATTGAAGACCTTGCCTGGGCCGACTTGATCGTTACCGCGACATCTGCCAGCGAACCCGTAATTCGTCTGGAGCAGATGAAGCTGGCGAAGAAGAAACGCAAGGGTATGCAACTGCTGCTGGATTTGGCTGTACCACGCGATTCCGAACCGGATATTCGTGACCTGCGTGACATGTACCTGTATACTGTGGACGATTTTCAGGATTTGGTAAAAGCCAACCTGAAGGCACGTGAGAGCGAAGCTGAACGTGCGGAAGAACTAATCAAGACGCACGTTGCTGAGTTCACCGAATGGTACATGGAGAATCGTGTCGCGCCGACCATTCAGCAATTGCAGGAAACGCTGGAAGAACTGCGTGTGCTCGAAGTAAAACGGAATGCCCGCAAATTCCACGGCACTGATCAGGAACAGGTCGAACTGTTCAGCAAATCACTGATGCGCAAGGTGACCAGCCTGATGATTGCCAACTTGAAACGGGCGAGCTTGGAAGAAGATGACCTCTCCATGGCAAAGGCAGTTGCGCGCGCGGTATCCTTGAACAAAGAAGGTGATCTTAACGACGTCCTAAAAAGGCTGGATGATGAGCTTTCCCATTGAACGTCCTCGTCGCCTGCGTCGCGGCGATACAATGCGTCGCCTCGTGCGTGAGACCACATTGACCGTTGATGACCTCGTGCAGCCATTGTTCGTGGTACCTGGCGAAGGCGTGCGCAACGAGATCAGCAGCCTGAAAGGGCAGTTCCATCTGTCCGTTGATGAAGCGGCCAAAGAAGCGGAGCGTATCCATGAGGCTGGTGTACCGGCGATAATCCTCTTCGGTATTCCGGAACACAAGGATCCGACTGGATCGAACGCGTGGAACCCGAAAGGTGAGGTGCAACGTGCGATCCGCATGATCAAGCAGCGAGTGCCCGACCTGTTAGTCATGACCGATGTTTGCATGTGCGAATACACGGATCACGGCCATTGCGGCGTCATCCACAACGAAGATGTCGCTAACGATCCAACACTCGACCTGCTCGGCAAGGTCGCGGTTAGTCACGCGGAAGCGGGTGCGGACATCGTCGCTCCATCTGATATGATGGATGGGCGTGTCGGCGCGATCCGTGAGGCGCTCGACGACGCTGGCTTTGAAGACATTGCGATTCTCTCATACGCCGTCAAGTACGCGTCCGCATATTACGGACCGTTCCGCGATGCTGCTGGTTCGACACCGCAGTTCGGCGACCGTCATGGCTACCAGATGGACCCGGCGAACATCAACGAAGCCCTGCGTGAAGCTGAACTCGACCTGATCGAAGGCGCCGACATGATCATGGTCAAGCCGGGGATTGCATATCTCGATGTGTTGACCAAGGTCAAGGAGACATTCGGACGGGTGACGGCTGCATACCAGGTTTCCGGCGAATACGCGATGATCGAAGCGGCGGCAGAAAAAGGGTGGATTGACCGTCAACGGATCATCCTCGAGACGCTGCTATCATTCAAACGTGCGGGCGCTGACTTCATCCTGACCTATCACGCGACCGAGGTTGCCGATTGGCTGTAGCCCGGGTTCGTTGAACCCGGGAGTAGTTCATGCCCCAGACATTTATGTCTGGGATTATCCGCGTCCGGCAGCTGCCGGACACGACCCTGTTGTTTTAGAGTAGTTATTTAGTAGCTCATAACTCATCGCTCACAACTCATAGCTGACTTTGCCATGACTTCCAAAGATCTGCACAGCAGAGCGTCACAACTCATGCCCGGCGGTGTATCCAGCCCGGTTCGCGCATTCAAAGCCGTCGGTGGTACGCCACCATTCATCGCATCAGCGTCCGGCTGCACTCTGACTGACGTCGAAGGCAATACCTACATCGACTACATCGGATCGTGGGGACCGATGATCCTCGGACATACCCATCCCGAGGTCACCGCTGCACTTGAAGCCGCAGTTGGAAAAGGCACCAGCTTCGGCGCTCCCAGCCCGCTCGAAGCAGAACTGGCGCAGGAGATAGTTGATCGTGTCCCGTCCGTCGAGATGGTCCGGTTTGTCAACTCCGGCACTGAAGCGACCATGTCCGCTATACGGCTTGCCCGTGCGGCGACGAAACGCGAAGTCATCATCAAGTTCGCCGGTGGCTATCATGGTCACGCTGACGCATTCCTGATTCAAGCCGGGTCCGGTGTCGCCACCTTCGGCGCACCTGACAGTCCCGGCGTGACCAAAGGCGCTGCGCAGGATACACGCGTCGCCCGATTCAACGACCTCGACTCCGTGCGCACTATTCTGGAGCAGGACTCCGGCAATGTCGCCGCGATCATTGTTGAACCGGTCCCCGGCAACATGGGTGTGACCCACTTCGACGATGATTTCCTGCCCGGACTACGCGGCCTCTGCGACGATCACGGCGCACTGCTCATTTTCGACGAAGTGATGACCGGGTTCCGAGTTCACCGTGGCTGTGCGGAATCGTTGTTCAACATCAAACCTGACCTGTCCACCTTCGGCAAGGTAATCGGTGGCGGTCTGCCAGTCGGGGCATACGGTGGCCGTGCGGATCTGATGAGGATGATCAGCCCAAGTGGACCGGTGTATCAAGCAGGCACGCTGTCCGGTAACCCCCTCGCAATGACTGCTGGTCTGGCTACACTGAGCGGACTGAAAGACAATGTTTACCTGAGGCTTGAAACCCAGTCCGCCAAGCTCCAGGCAGGGCTGGAAGATGCGCTTCGAGAGTCAAATACCACCGGCGTCGTGCAACGTGTTGGCTCGATGCTCACCCTGTTCTTTCACGACGGTCCGGTACGTAATTTCGATGATGCGAAACTCGCAGATCATGAGAAATTCGCTCGTTTCTTCGCGGGTATGCTGAAGCGAGGCGTTCACCTCCCACCCAGCGGATATGAAGCGTGGTTTGTCTCAGCTGCGCACGATGATGATGCCATAGACAAGACAATTACCGGGGCTCAAGAGGCGATGAAGGAGCTCTAGACTATTTATCCAGTTCATCACGATGTATCTTCCCGTCCCTCCAGGTAGAGGTGACGGGTTTTTCCTTGTTGGACAATCCTGAACAAATGCTGACCTTTTAGATACTGCCGGTATTCATTTCCCTGAAGAGCGGATTGGCTATCGAAGGCTGAACAACGGGCAATTAGGAGTATTTGTGTCGATAAAGAAACGTACAAAACTGCATAACCTCGCGATCATCGCGCATGTTGATCACGGCAAAACCACGCTCGTCGATGCGATGCTGCACCAGGCCGGTCTGTTCCGCGCAAACGAGAGAGTTGTGGAACGCGTGATGGACAGCAATGACCTTGAGCGCGAAAAGGGCATCACCATCATGTCCAAGAACACCGCGATCAAATGGCATGATACGATGATCAACATCGTGGACACGCCCGGTCACGCTGATTTCGGCGGCGAGGTGCAACGTGTGCTGAAGATGGTGGACGGTTGCCTGCTGCTGGTAGATGCTTCAGAAGGACCATTGCCGCAGACTCGATATGTGCTGTCTAACGCTCTGCAATCTGGATTGTCGCCAATTGTGGTGATCAACAAGATCGACCGTCCGGATGCACGTCTGGGCGAAGTCGAAGACGAAGTTCTCGACCTGTTCCTGGATCTCGATGCCAGCGAAGAACAGTGCGACTTCCCGATCATCTACACAATTGCCAAGACCGGTACCGCGACCCTCGACCCGGATGTTGAGGGTACGGATTTGCGTCCGCTGTTCGAAATGATTCTCGAACATGTACCCTCGCCGACATACGAAGACGATCATCCGCTACAGTTGCAGATCACAACACTTGACTACAGCGATTACCTCGGACGGATCGGTATCGGACGTGTGTCCAACGGCGTACTCAACGTCGGCGATACGGTTCTGATGACCGGCGGCGAAGGTGGCAACAAGGCGAAGATCACCAAGCTGTACAGCTATTCCGGGCTCAAGCGGATTGACATCCAGCAGGCAAATCCGGGTGATATCGTCGCGATTGCAGGAATCGAGGGTATTCAGCTCGGCTGGACGTTGACAGATGTGGAAGATCCCCGCCCATTGCCATCACTGCATATCGACGAACCGTCGCTGGAGATGGTCTTCTCGATCAACAACAGCCCGTTCTCGGGACGAGAAGGCAAGTATGTCACCAGCCGTCAGCTTCGCGACCGCCTGTTCAAAGAGATTCAGGGTAATCCGTCGTTACGAGTAGAAGAAACCGATTCCAAGGATTCATTCAAGGTGCTGGGACGTGGCGAATTGCAATTCGCCATTCTGCTTGAAATGATGCGACGTGAAGGATATGAAGTCGCTGTCGGCAAACCGAGAGTGCTGCTGCACAAGCACGATGACGGTACTGTAGACGAGCCGTGGGAGCAGCTGATTCTCGATCTGCCGGAGGAGTTCATCGGGACCGTAACTCAGACAATGGGCTTCCGCAAGGGCAAAATGCTCAAGATGGTAAACCACTCATCTGGCTGGGTACGGCTCGAGTTTGAAGTACCGATGCGCGGGCTGATTGGTTTGCGTTCGCACATGATCGTGGAAACACGCGGCACGGCGATCATCAATCATGTTTTCCTCGATTGGCGACCTTATGCTGGCGACATTCCGCACCGCAAGAACGGTGCGCTGGTAGCTGACAGGATGGGCAAAACCCGATCCTACGCGTTGCAGAATTTGCAGGAACGCGGACAGATGTTCGTTGGACCGACGGTTGAAGTATACTCAGGGATGGTTGTTGGCGAAAACAGCCGAGCCGATGACATATGGGTTAACCCGACCAAGGAAAAGAAGCTGACCAACATGCGGGCATCCGGCAGCGACGATAACTACATGCTGCACCCGCCGCGTATCCTGACACTTGAAACCGCACTCGAATTTATTGCTGATGACGAACTGGTCGAGGTTACACCCGAATCCCTGCGCATCCGGAAACGGTATCTGAGCGAGGACGCCGCGAAAAAGGCAATAAAGAAAGCCACTGTGTAGTCAGGACTTTTAATACGATCTAATAGCCAATCACTCTTTGAGTGGTTGGCTATTTTTGTTTGGGATCTCGGGTATTCAGGCAGATGCGGATATGAATAGAACAAGCTGTCAGAGAGAGCATGGGAGCCGTTTGAGCTGTAAATGAACTAAAAGATCTATGAATTGAACAAAACTCTTTGATTTTACCTCGATGTGGTTTATTCTATGTCTGTGGGAGGCTAACTCCCTATACGATCAATAATAGCAGAAGATCAAGCTGTGAAATGTGCTCGTCCCAAAAGGGTCGATAGAATCTCAATCAGACTTTCCCCCCTTTGGCAGGAAGCTCATTTTCCAGCATGACCTTGAATAATGCAGTTCGCTTTTTCATTCGCAGAGGATCGAAATTTCGGTTCAATTACGCGTTAATTCTGCCAATGTTTCATACAGGCAGAATTGCGTGTCTGCGTTGATATGCTAAAGAACAGTCGTATGCTTGCCTGAGCATATGCGATATCAAGGGAGGAAATGATGAAACGTACACTGCTAGTGCTCTGTTGTCTTGGTTTGCTATTTCCAGCAACATCTGCTTTCGCTGATCATTCCCAGGGACAAAACGAAGAACAAGTGGCTGCCAAGGGAACTCTGCTTCCCGGACCGCCACCCCGAGTCGATTGGATAACAAGACATGAGTCTGAACCCATCATCGATGAGGTGCAGATAGTCTACCAGACATTCTTCGAAGACGGTATTGCTGACTGGACAATTGATGGTTCATGGGGAATTGGGATCCCAACCAGCGGCCCAGGATCAGGGTACCAGTCA
>CAZKGR010000035.1:0-31731 GCA_964552465.1 uncultured bacterium | reverse complement strand
ACCAGGCTCGAGTGCTGCGAGCGCAAAGAAACCGTCAATGTTGGTTGTTGCTCCACGGTCTTCGCCTTCTATGACAACATTGGCGACTGGGAGCGGCTCCCCACTGGTAGAATCGAGCACGAAACCACGAACGGGTTGTGCGGCATAAACCGGTAGCATCATGGTTACCATGATGAAAACACCGGAGAGAATACAACGCATACATTTCTCCTGAATGGGCTAGATGAACAGCTCGTAAATATTGGTTATCATCGACAACAAAAGTACGAGCGTCACCGGTACGACCGCCTAGTAGTTCCAATTGGTTACAGCGAAGAGAGTCGGCAGTGGAGCAGATAATTGAGGGTTGTCTGTAAGCCACGAATGAAAGAGGTAATTATCTGAAAACACACACTATTAAAGATTCAATATGGAAAACGGCAGATTATTTTGTCGATCAGCGACTGGTTTCAGACAATTCTGCGATAATTTGAGGCAGATTACGTGTTCTCCTCTGTACTCCGAGGGACCGAATCGAGAGTAATTTCCTGAGTGATTAGAGGTTGTCTTCAAACATTTCAGTACTACATTATTCGCATTGATTAGAGCAAATATCGAGGTCAGGTCATGAAGGCAGTGCAAATATTGGTCACGTTGTTGGTTTTGTCTGTATCTATAGTGAGTGCCGTAGATAAGCAGCCAACACGTGAAATCGCTGATTTCACCGTTGGAATAGAGCCTGAGATCTTCGCATCCATGGAGAAGATGCCCGGTGGAGGCGCCTTGCTCTCCGGTTTTACATCTACAACTGATCAGCGTCAAATGGACGGTTATCTGGCAGAAATAGATGAGAACGGCGTCCTGCAATGGGAAATTATGCCGGGCGATACTCTTTCGGAAGAATTCTATCACGCTCTCCCGGTTTTCGGCGGTGGCTACATTGCGGTGGGAACGACCAACTCATATGGTGACACGGCATTTGATATGTGGGTGGTGCGTTTCGATGAGAACCACGAGGAGTTGTGGTCGTTGAGTCTGGGTGAGAATCCGTCTGGTGTGGCAACGCAGGTTCGTCCTGACGGCGCTGGCGGTTGGTTCGTTTCGGGTTTCCAGTCTGACGATGTTGTTCAGCGTGCCGATTTCCGTGTCGTGCGCATGGATGACAACGGAACGATCATTTGGGATCAGATATACGGCGGCACGGAACATGACTTCGCACTAACCTCGGCGACAACCCTTGATGGTGGGTTGATTGTAGCTGGCAGCACGCATTCGTTCAACGCACAGAACCGTGACGGCTATGTGACCAAGATCGATGCAGACGGTCTGCAGGTCTGGCAAACGACAATCGGAGGCCCGTACCCCGATTATTTCAACGATATCAAGCGTACGAGCGAAGGGAATTATGTGCTGGTCGGCACGACGCATGTACAGGAAACATCCGAAGAATCGGATATGTACATCGTGCTTATCAACGAAGCTTCAGACATTCTCTTTGAAACGAATGTCGGTGGTGATAGCTGGGATGAAGGTTATGCGGTAGTCCAGATGGATGATCGCGGTTATTTCTGTGTCGGGAACTCGTTCGATCCTGCTGCTGGTGCGATGAATGGGTATGGCGTACGATTGGACGAATTCGGCAGCATCCTGTGGACCGACCCGGAATACGGCAATGAAGACGGGTACCAGGAATTCCGTGATGTGATGATCTGGGACGGGGATTTAGTAAGAACAGTAGGATATACCTCAGCTACTGACTATGGCGACGCAGATTTCTACATGGCCCAGATTGATGCATCGGCGACCGTTCTTGACCCCTCATCGCCATTGGTAAGTCGTTATGTGGCGCTTGGCCCCGCACGTCCGAATCCGTTCAACGCCACGACGGTATTTAACGTGTACCTGCCGACGGCGATGGAGCTGGAGGTGACGGTTTACAACGTGCTCGGGCAGAAAGTGCGGACGATGACCCACGGCCGTTGGTCAGCGGGCAATCACACCTTTGACTGGCGAGCGGACAATTACGCGAGTGGCACATACATCATTGAAGCACGCACGGATACACAGACCCTGCGCCAACGGATTCTGCTGGTGAAGTAAGCGTGATAACGATCAAACACAACAGGGTTGCCTGGTATTCCGGGCAACCCTGTTTTTGTTGGTGCACAGCAGGAAGCGAGTTCGTCATGCAGCAACTGGTCAGGTTTATTTCCAGCCGCCACGCTTTCCGGTGAAGGTGAACCGATTGACTGTTGGCAGCATCTGACTTGCATCACCGGTTGCGAGCCACAGACTCTCCATTTCATTCACATCGGATACAGCCTTAATTCGCCCAAGTCGGTTCTTGAGATATTCGAGTATCTCACGTTCCCGCGCGCTCAACGTGGTGCCGTTTGAAAGCAGTGTTTCCATACCCTTTTCCAGTTCGTATGGCAGCCATGAATCTGTCGCAATCTCCGCATTCTGAAACACTTCGATGAACAGTTGCTGCGATATCTGTGGATAACCAAGGCCGATGGCGAGCAGGAGGAAAAGCGAACGCTGTTCTGCATCGTCCAGAGTTGTTGCCACCTGCTGCGCGGTGATCTCCACTTCATCGCTGTCTCGCACAGCGAGCATCGGACGGGCCAGTAGGTAGACGTTTATCAGTCGTCCAAGCATACGTGGACTTAGCATCAATGGTTCAAATGACCGGATGATTTCCTGTTCTGCGGTGGTCAGTGTCATGGTGACAGGACGAGTTTCTACCGGTTCGGGTGTGGGTTCAGCCTCTTCATCGTTTTCCCTGGTAGCTTGATCGCCGGTGTTGTCCAGTGGTTCGCTTTCCGGTGTGTCAGATTCGACGGATTCGTCTGCAGCATCCCTTTCCTGTTCGAGGACTTCCCGAGCTTCTCTGACAACATCATCCTCGCTTGCTTGCTCACTCGGATCTCGTTCAGCTTCAACTTCCATGGTGGAGGGTTCGGGTTTGGGTGCTGACGGGAGTTCCGGCATTTCTTCAACGGGTTGATCCACCGGTTCGCCCATGATGTCGTTGGCGATCTCGGCGAAGTTGACATCCATCGGACGTACGCGGAACGGTATCTGGAATATTTTTTCCAGATAGTCGTACGGTGAAGCGGACGGTGATCCGGCGGAAGTCCGTTTCCTTGCCGAAGACGTGCGTCCCTCATTGTTGACCAGCAGGTCGCTGTAACCAAGCTCAAGGCAGCGTTTCAACCACCGTGGGTCCACCGCAACGACAGCGATAAACAGCGGCATCGCCAGCAACAGGTGTACTGCTTGCAGCACTTCGACAACGCGCTCGGGTTCGCAGCGGTCGAGATCGTCGATGTACAGGATAACCCGCTCGACCGGCATTTGATCGTCAGTCAGACTTTCCAGATATTCACTGAGCGTTTTCAGATCGTTGTGGATGCGATGTACAATGCCCAGCGATTCTGTGTAGTTGGCATGTTTGCCTCGATCTTCCAGCCAACTCGTCATTTGTTTGGCAGGATCGAATTCATCTATTTGAGCTTTTATCCTTTGTTTCCGCTCGCCAGATTGTTTCAGAAGTTGTTCGCTGGTATTGATATGTTGATCCAGGGAGGTTTCGATGGAGCCCAATGCAGAACTATAACCTGTTTTCACAGCGTCAGCTTCTTCAACGATTTTGCTCGCCTTCTCCTGGATGAGCTCTGCAGTACGCATAATGGATTGCAACTCGGATTCCTGATCACTGGCTGGGGGGCTGATCTTGCGGATTACCCCGATCTGCTTTAAAATCGGACCCACGAGTTTGAGTATGCCGGTGCCGCCCGTGAGTGATAAGACAAATTTGGCAATTCGATCAAGCCAATCTCCCTGCATGCCCTCCAGGATTCCGCTAATTCCGTTCGTGAACAATGTTGAGGGATTGCCATCCGCGAACAGAACAGCCGCAAAGGCAATCACCAGTCCAAGCATGGCTGAAATTATCCATGCGCGACGTCCCTTCAGAAATTGCATTAAGATTATTGCCAGGATTCTCCTCGAGAAGAAGATCTGATACCATTTCTTTGGAACACTCTTTCCGTTTTCACGTTTTGTAGGGGCCAGTAGCTTCGTGACTTCCTCAACGGCTTTGTCCTCATCAACGCCGCTGGCAGTGAGCATTTTCATGAGAGATACGATGGCCAGACTCTGGTGCGAACCTCTGATCGATGCCTGGATCTCATCTCTCCGTCTCCGAGCGAAGGCGAGATTTCCAACGGCAGCACGATAAACACCTTCCTCCTCTGACAACGCCTCGTGTAAGGCTGCGAGGTGGATTTCTGCTTCCGCAGCTGACGAGCTGCTGCGGATGCTGTCATACAGCTTGCGGAAGATTTCGCTGGCCAGGCTGGCCCACAGGTTCTTGTCGAGGAAGTGCCACGCGTTAAACGGTATCTGCACCACATTGCGGCAATACGGGCTCCCGGGCTTGCTGCCTTCATTGTCTGCCAGCCGGTCAACAGCCTTGTGAATCTGGGTCAGCAGGGTGGACTTGCCGCTGCCCCAATCGCCGAAGATGCCGAGTGATACGGGCAGTGATGTCTCACGGTAGGCGAACAGAGAGGCGAGGATATCGACATCGTGCTTGTTGATGCCATGGGGCTCAACCGGGTTGTTCCAGTCGGGCAGATCGCTGCGGATCTTCGGGATCGAGACCTTGTGTACCCGCTTTTCGGTGACGTCTTCTGCGGAGTCACGCTCGTCCACTTCATCATCGATTTCTAAATCAGCTTCCAGTTCAGCTTCATATCCTGTAGTTTTTTAAAGCTCTCATCAGATTCTTCGAACTTGGCGGCGGATTCGGTTTGAGCTTGCTCCTCGGAAATGGTGTCACTGTCAGGCGCTTTGCCGATGGATTTTGCCAGTTCAGTGATGTCCAGTTCGTCGATCGATTCGGACATTTTGGCCGCACTTTGCGATCTGTCCGGCGCCTTGGTCTTACGTTTGGGCTTCCGGGCTTCCTTATCTGTCGGGGGTGCTTTGGACTCATGTTCGGGCGCGGATTTACCGCCATAAATCCGCAGCAGCTCTTCCTCACCCGGGTAGCTTTCCTTGATCAGCCTGTTTTTTTTCCAATCCCACCACGGAATGGGTTCGCTGTTTGCTCCGCAGAAGTGGCGTCTGATGAAGATATTAAGTGCTTCTGGGGGGACATACTGGAGTGGAGTGTCTGACAGGTCCGCACTTACCAGGTTTGCTATAGCTAAATCCGCCCCCCTCAAATCCGAGTTCTCTAAGTTTGCGCTTGTTAAATCCACAGCCCGAAGGTCTGCGGTTCGTAGGTCCGCATTCCGAAGGGAAGTGTAAGAGAAATCGGCGGCTTGCAGGTTTGCGCCTTCGAGTTTGGTGCCGCTCAGGTTCGCATCTACAAGGTTCGCGGTTTGTAGGTCGGTGAATTCAAGTGACGCACCCGCTAATATTGCTTGACTCAGATTTGCACCCTTAAGATTGGCAGCTCGCAGGTTCGCTACTTGTAAATTTGCGCCGGGTATAATTGCTTCAGGGAGTTGGATTCCAGACCATGGTATCCCACGCAGATCGAGTGGTATGATTTCACCCTCAGGCACCTTCCACATCTCGGGGTCAAAGACCTGAATACCGTATTTCTGGCCATTCTCCGGATACAGTTCGAGCGTTAGGCGCAGGTCGATCAGTCTCTTCTCGCGTTCCCTCTCCAACAGTTTGCTTACCATGATGGCAATCTGTTCGGGCAGGTCGGGGAACGGTTCCCAACGTTTCCGGAAATCATCCGGACCCATCTTGTCGAATGGGGTGAGTATAGGAGGTGTCTTGCCCATAAGGCGAACCCATCGTACGTGCTAAGTGACAAGCCTTACTAATTATTACAACGTAAAATGGACACCGTGTTCAGTTTTCATCGGACTCAATTGTCTCGCGAGACGAGTGGTCGAGCTGTGTTTTGTAAAGCGAAACAGCGCTTTGTAATCAGCTTTCATTTCTCCACTTGCGAATCTGTTATTTTCCTCTCGGCTAGTAGAACGAACCATCGTCTCCCGTGTTGAGAACGAATCATTCGTTGGCAATTCGGGCTCAGGTCACCACGCATAACACTCGGGGGCAGGTCCGCCGGGACCGGGCCAGATCTCATCCAGCTTCTTCAGCGTGTCCTCGGACAAATCAACCTCCACCGCGTGCATGTTTTCCGTGAATTGTTCGATCGTGCGCAGACCGACAATCGGGGCGGTGACGACCGGGTTTGTCAACAGCCATGCCAGGGCGACGTCGGCGGGGTGTTCGCCGAGTTCGTCACACAAAGCTTCGTACTGTTCGAGCGCTTGCCGCCGCTCCTCGATTTGTTTCATCATTTCCGGTTTCGCCCGTCGGCCTTCATCCAGCTTCTTCAACACACCGCCGAGTAAGCCGCCGCCCAAAGGACTCCACGGGATGATTCCCACGCCATACTCCTCACACGCCGGGATCAGTTCGGCTTCGATGGCGCGGTTGCCGAGATGGTACAGGCTCTGTTCGCTGACGATGCCGAAGGTGTTGCGTTTAAACGCGATCTCGTTGCCCTGCACAATGTGCCAGCCCGCGAAATTGCTGGTGCCTACGTACAGGATCTTCCCTTCCTGGATAAGCTGTTCCATCGCCTGCCAGATCTCTTCCCATCTAGTGTTGCGGTCGACATGATGCATCTGGTACAGGTCGATTCGGTCTGTCTGAAGACGTTTCAGGCTGGCTTCCACGGCCTGGCGAATGTGGTACGCGGAGAGGTGGCGATCGTTAATGCCGTCATCCGACATCGGTCCGTACACTTTGGTTGCAAGCACGATCTCGTCGCGCTTCCCGGGATTCTTTTTGATCCAGCGTCCGATGTATTCCTCTGTTGTGCCGCGGCCCTTGTCGCCGCCATAAACGTTAGCCGTATCCCAGAAATTGACGCCGTTGTCGATGGCGGTATCCATGATGACACGGCTGTCGGCTTCTGTCGTCCAGTGGCCGAAGTTCATGGTACCGAGACAGATGCGGCTGACACGTATGCCGGATCTTCCGAGGTATGCGTATTTCATAATTACTCCATTGTTGGTGTTGGGGGCGATCTGCAAGCTATCCGGGACACAGTGTGGAATCAATCAGTAATCAATGTGGAGAACTTCGGCGTGAGATTCCTGCTATGACCTGAAGGTTAAAATGCAGAAGTGCTGAATATTCTTTCTCAAAACTCTCCGCTTAAGCAGGAAAAATATGCCCCTGTCCATAGTTTGTTTCCCTCTCCAGTTTTGTAATTCATTATAAATACATTGGTTAATCCATGTGAGAGGTCTGGCTTGCTCCTTGCTTTGAAGTAGACGGATCAGTATCTCTGCGCCTTTGTGAGGAACGGATGGATTACACGCAGTTCATGGGTCGTGCAAATAGACCGGACGAGATCGAGCGACAGTTGGACACGCGCGCACGTGACGTCTACACCGTTACCGCGATCGTGTCGACCTATGCCTCAACTCGTTTCCTGCCGGGCCTGTTGGACGATCTCTTCGGCCAGACGCTGTACGGACGCGGCGAACTCGAAATCGTCTTCGTTGACAGCCATTCACCGGAAGACGATTGGTCGCTCATTGAGGCTGCGGCTCGCGATCATGAACACATCCGCGCTATTCGGACTGTGGAGCGTGAAACCCTGTACACCGCTTGGAACCGCGCGATTGCAGAATCTCGAGGACGATACATCAGCAACGCGAACACGGACGACCGTCACCGCCAAGATGCGTTTGAATTGCTCGCCGGTGTGCTCGATGTACGCTCCGATGTGGCGCTGGTTTATGCGAACAGCTATGTGTCCCGCGTGGAAAATGAATCCTTCGCTGATAATCCTGGCACAGAGCCTTTCACCACGCCTGCCTTCTTTGCTCCGAACCAGCTTCTTCATTTTCCGTTCGGCGCACAGCCTATGTGGCGCATATCTGTGCATGACCGGGTCGGTGTTTTCGACGGATCGTTCAAGGCTGCGGGCGACTGGGATTTCGCGATCCGTCTGGTGCATGAATTCCGCGCGCTACACGTGGAAGAAACTATCGGCTCCTACCTGATCGGGGAGAACACGATCAGCTTCCGGGATGACACGGTCACCCGTGAAAATGTCTTGATCCATGAGCGCATTCACAATCCGGAAACCGCGTATGCATTGTATCGGCAGGAAGGACTAGCGCTGGAATCCCCACAGGAAAAAGCGCAGGCGTTGGTTGATCTGGGCGTGCGTGCGATGGGCTATCGAATTCCATATGGTACGCCGAAGAACAAGCTGCCCTTGGCGGTGAATTTCTTTGCTGAAGCGACCCATCTCGCTCCAGGATGGGCTGTGGGTTGGAACAATGCAGCGGTCGCGTTGGCCTTGGGTGGGCAGGCGACGCGGGCGACAGAGATTCTGGACAAACTCGCGTCGAAGACCGACCATCCAACGGTGCATAAAAACGCAGAAGCCGTCCGAGCGTCGCTCAGCGGTACGTCCGCAGAGGGTTTGGAAGTTCTTCCCTCTGGGCTGCCGTTTCCAAGTCAGGACGACCTTCAGACCTCGAAGGTCGGGACGGACCGAAGTGTTCGTGCTGAACAGCTTCTCGCCACCGCCCCTGAAAATGGGGATACCGAAACCGTGGAATCGCTACGGAATGAAGGCATCCATCTGCTGCAGTCCGGAAAGCTGGACGCGGGTGTGGCAAAGTTGGATGAGGCGCTCGATCAGGCACCGTTTGATATTCAAACTCTCGATGTCCTTCGTTCTGTCAGTGCGCAGGTTGAGTCCCGGTGGCAGCAGGATCGCGACCGGCAGGTGGCCGCAAAGATCCGTGCCATGCGTGGCGCCGAACGGCTGTCCTGGATTCAACGCTCAGGCCAATTCCACGAAGCGCCTGAGTCGATGACGGCCATTTGGGATGCGGTTTGTGGAGAACTAACTCCTCAACCTCCGAACACCGCGTCTGACCCAGTGGTCACGGTCGTCCTCACGACTCACAACCATGAGCGTTATTTCGAAGAGGCGTTCCGTTCGGTGATCGCGCAGAGTGTTCCCAACTGGGAGCTGGTGATTGTCGATGATGCTTCCAGCGACGGCACACCCGCGCTGATTGAGCAGTTACTCGAAGAACATAAAGACTACCGCATCACATCCCTGCTTCTCGATGGTGCTGGTCCTGCTCGGGCGCGCAATACGGGAGTTATGCACGGTAACGCGTCGTATCTCGTTCTGCTGGACGGTGACGACATTCTGTCCGCGCGGTACATCGAGACTTTATTTCCAGTTCTCGAACAGGACTCAAATCTCGGGTGGGCGTATCCCGTAAGTGTTCAAGTCGGTAGTTTTCACCGTCTTTGGAGCTATCGACCGTTCGATGTGGCTGAATTAGCCTCTGCCGACCGCATGCCGGTAAACAGCATGATCCGGCGTTCGATGTTCGAGGAAATGGATGGATTCAGTCCGGAAATGGTAGGCGCTTACGAGGATTGGGATCTGTGGCTACGCGCAGTCCGTGCCGGGTGGAAAGCGCGGTTGGTTCCCGAAGCTCTGTTTCTTTACCGGAAGGTTTCAGGATCACGCTGTGATTTTAGTGGTCAACCTGAGATTCGAGAAATAGAAGCGAAGACGACGATGATCAGGCGTGTGCCTGAATTCTATCTCGATGGTACCGCTGACAATCCACTGTTGAATCTAGTGTTGCGAATTCCGCCAAAGCTTGTGAACCATGAATGGGCGGCTACAATGGAACGGCGTTTTGCCGCCAACGAGTCCCCTGATCATCCGGAAGTACTCCCGACGATTCCCACCGTTAAGCCCGTGCAGGTTGTCACCAGTTCTACGTTGCCAGTGAACACGGAAGAAACCGAACCAGTTTCTATTCCTGCATCTGACAGCATCGCCACTGCCAACGGTCCGATCCGGGTGTTGTTCTACTTCTTCAAAAACGTTCACATCCCCGTTCTCCTGCCGGTGTTCCACGAAATGCAACGTCAAGGCGGGTTCGAGATCGCGTTCGCTGTGCACGAATACAACCGCCAGGTTCGCGCCGGTATGGAAACTCATGATTTCAAAATTCTGCAACAGCAGGGAGTGCCGATTCTTGACGATCCTCAAAAGTGGAACGCTGATGTGACACTAATGGCGGACAATGTCGCTGCTCTACTCTTCGGCTGCGGGAAGATTGTCAACATCGGTCACGGCCTGCTTTCCAAAGGTCAGTATTTCACTGACAGCGACGTTATCCACCGCGAGAATCTGGAAGATTTGCTCTGCGTACCGGGGCCGTATCACAAGCAGCGGCTGACCGAAAGCAACCGTGTGTTCATTCCGGTTGTCGACACCGGCTTTCCCAAACTGGACCGGATGTTTGATGCGAATGGTCCTTCACGCGATGAGTTATTGCGTTCGCTTAATCTTGATCCCTCGAAACGGACTGTTTTGTTCGCTCCAACGTTCAACATGTCGTTGTCAAGCATTCCCATCCTCTGGATGCGTGTGGCCGAGCTGGCGGACGATGATACTTACTTGTTAATCAAGTTGCACAGTTCCAGCCTGCCAGAGTTCAAATCAGCTTATCACGAGCTGGCAGAAGCACACGAGAATGTGATTTACGTTGATGATCCGGACATCACGAATCTGCTCAGGCTTGCCGATGTGATGCTGTCCGATGTTTCATCTGTGTTCATGGAATTCATGGCGTTGGACAAGCCAGTTGTCCTCTTCGACAATCCTAATCAGTCCACCTACCGCCATTACGACCCCCGTGACATTGAATATGCGTGGCGTGATGTCGGGGTCAGGGCATCAACACTTGACGAAGTGAAGGACGGCATCCGTCGCGGATTTGAAAATCCAGGCGAATTCAGTGAGCGGCGTCGCGCATACGCCGAACAGCTACTCTCCGACTGTCAGGGAGGGGCGGCTGGGAACGTAGTCCAGGCTGTTCGTGACCTGTTGGCCGGACGCTATAATCCACGCGAAGTCCTGTCCGACTCGACAGCAGTACTAATGCCGGTGAGTGCAGGTGAAGAAAAGGACGCAGCGAGAAGCATTCATCAGATATTTACGGACGGTGGTGAACGCGCGAAGGTGTTTATCATCGACCACGGCTGCGACCGGTCGGCGCTGTTGAATTATCCCGGCGTGCACGAAGACGGTGTCGCCATCCTTTCGCCCGATGAAGTACACGATTACGAATATGAATCGATCTATCTAGCTATCATCCGCCCTGGTCTCGACCTTGGTGAACGGCGGCTGTTTCGTTTAGTCAACCACTTGCGGCGGAGTTCATCACTGATGATCGTGGCACCGCTTCTCTTCCCGCGGTTGTCACTGGAGTTTCCCGAACAGAACGCCGCGAAATACGTCAGTTCTGACACTGAAATCATGACCAATCCGCTTCTACTCGACCGGCGGGTACGGTCTGTCCTTGTTGCGCAGCTCATGCCGACCAAGATCAACGCTACCTCGCACGTTCTCGCTGTACCAACGGACAGCGAGACGCGAAAGACAGTGCTTGAACTCGCCGTATCGAGTTCGATGGATCTGATCATGGGTGCCCGTTTGGCGTTCGATGTCGCCGTTGGACGTTTCTCCGACAATGGTGAGTTGTCAGCAGAGAAATCGGCACAGAGAAACATCAACAACAGGTCCAACGGGAACGGTTCAACCCATGTCGGACATAACCGTCAGCGTCTCATAACGCACTATGAGAACAAAGGCGATTTGCAACGCGCTCTCGAGCACGCTCGGAAGGCGCTAGACGACAACTCGGATGATTCAGAGGCGAAGGCTGCTGTCGAGCGGCTGGAGAAGGCCGTTAGTCCGGCTTGATCAAACATTCGCCATTCATCCAGGAGTGATTCATGAACGGTACAAACGGACATCACAACGGTAACGGAAGCGGTAAAACTAATAGCCGTGGCCCGAAGCGAGCGCTGATCACAGGCATCACCGGCCAGGACGGCAGCTATCTCTCAGAATTGCTGCTCGCGAAGGACTATGAGGTCCACGGCCTGATCCGGCGGTCATCGACATTCTCCACCGGTCGCATCGATCACATCTACGACGATCCGCACTACGAACATGCTAATCTCCTTCTTCATTATGGTGATCTCACCGACAGTACCGGTCTGCGCCGAATCATCGAGGAGGTTCAGCCGCACGAGGTCTACAACCTCGGTGCCCAGTCGCATGTGCGTGTCTCGTTCGATCAGCCGGAATACACGGCGGATGTTGTCGCTACCGGCACACTGCGTCTACTCGAAGCAATTCGGGACTACGTCGCAGTCACACACAATCAGCCACGGATTTACCAGGCCTGTTCGTCGGAGATGTTCGGCAGCTCGACGCCGCCGCAGAACGAATCAACGAAGTTTCATCCACGCAGCCCGTATGCGGTGAGCAAAGTTGCTGGATATCACTACGCGGTTAATTATCGCGAAGCATACGGCCTGTTCATTTCCAATGGCATCCTGTTCAACCACGAATCTCCGCGCCGGGGCGGGACATTTGTCACCCGCAAGATCACCCGCGCGCTGACTCGCATCAAGCTCGGCTTGCAGGAGAAGTTGTTCCTCGGCAACCTCGACGCCAAGCGCGACTGGGGCTTCGCCGGAGATTATGTCGAGGCGATGTGGCGGATGCTCCAGCATGACCATCCCGACGATTTCGTTGTCGCTACCGGCGAGACACACTCGGTGAAAGAGTTCCTTGAGGAAGCTGCAAGCGTGCTAGACATGGACTGGCACGACGTTGTCGAGTTCGACCCACGCTATCTGCGTCCGTCAGAGGTTGATGCGCTGCTCGGAGATGCGAAAAAAATCCGTCGCGAGTTGGGCTGGGAACCGACGGTCGGCTTCCAGCGTCTCGTGCGCATGATGGTCGAGCACGACCTCAACTTGGCAGAACAGGAACGCACGCTGGCTGATGCTGGCCATGCAATGAGAAGGCAGGCGAGCGGCGATGAATAACGGCGTACAACAACGGCGGCCAATTATTGTTACTGGTTCGCATCGTTCAGGTACGACCTGGGCTGGGCGGATGCTGGCGTTGCCGCCGTCGGTCCACTATGTCCAGGAACCGCTCAACCACAACGATAACCCCGTTCGTCGCGGGCTCTTCCGTTTCAAACCGTCTCATTGGTACAACTTTATCTGCGCAGACAACGAGGAGCTCTATCTGGAAGAGTTCCGCCGCGTATTTGCTTTCCGTTTTGATGTAAGCAGTGCATTGCAGCACGTAAACACATCTCCTGCCGGTTACAGTGAAGGCGAATTGAAGGTGATCGAGGCGTACGCTGGTTTCGCCAACGCCCACCTGCAAGGCAGCATTCCACTGGTCAAGGACCCGTTCGCGGTGGTGTCGCTGCCGTGGTTTGAGCAGCGATTTGGCGCACGTCCTGTTGTACTCATCCGTCACCCAGCCGCGTTTGTCAGCAGCCTTCTCCGCCTTGGCTGGAAACACGGACTGGATGAATACCTCGCCCAGCCGCATCTGATGCGTGACTTCCCCGTCGAGGATGAACGCGACATTGAGTTGCACGAACGCTACAAGCGCGAAGGCAATCATGCAGCTACTGCTGCACTAGGCTGGAAGTACCTTCATAGTGTCATCTCGCGCCATCAGTCAGCGCATCCAGACTGGAAATTCGTGTGCCACGAAGATTTGAGCCGCGAACCGGAAACTGGCTTCCGTGAGCTATACGAACACTTGGGCTTGCCGTTCACCGTGGAGGTGCAGGATTCGATACGATCTCACTCTGACGTGAGGAATCCGCAGCAGAATAATGAGAAGCAGCCGCACGCGATCCGTCTCGACAGCGCGGCGAACGTTAGTAACTGGCAGCGTCGCCTCGATTCGGCGACTATCGATCTCGTACGGGACCTGACCGAAGACGTTGCAGGCCATTGGTATGATGACGAGGACTGGGCTGACAAATCACCCCGTGCGCATGTAACGAATGGTAACCGGAAAAAAATCGTCATCCTTTCGATGTCGGACAGCGGCGGTGCAGGGACCGCGGCGTGGCGGCTCCATCGCGGTCTGCTCGATGCCGGACAGAACTCAACCATGATCGTCGGCACGAAGAAACGTCAAGATCCGACTGTTCGCGTGCTTCAGCTCAGAACCGGGAACGACGGTGATCTCAAGTTGTTGGCTGATGATCGGTCAAACGTTATCTGGAAACACGCCGCCGACCGTTGGCAGCGGAACATGACGGCTTATCCGAACCGTCCGCCGGGCCTGGAAACGTTTACTGATGGCCGGTCTGATGTCAGACTCGATCTCGTGCGAGAAATCCGTGATGCGGAATTGGTCAACCTGCACTGGGTTGCAGGGCTGCTCGACCTGCCCACAATCGGTCCAGCGTTCTCAGACAAGCCGGTCGTTTGGACGCTTCACGATCTCAACGCGTTCACCGGCGGTTGCCACTACTCAGCCGGTTGTTTGAAGTACCAGGATTCATGCGGTTCATGCGAAGCGCTTGGTTCAACCAATGAGAAGGATCTCTCGCGGCTTACCTGGGAGCAGCGCGAACAGCTCTACCGTGAGCTTGACTTGCACGTGGTTACGCCATCCTCATGGTTGGCTGACGAGGCCCGTTCCAGTGGATTGCTTCGTGAGCGCGATGTCCGCCACATCCGCAATGCCCACCCGCTCGATGTGTTCAAACCACGTGACACAAGCACGCTTCGTCAACGCCTTAACATCGCGGATGACGAACGGGTCATTCTGTTCAGCGCGGACGCGGTCAGCAATCTGCGCAAGGGTTTTGCATTGCTCGAACAGGCGTTGCCGCATCTTGCCGCGCGGCTGGGTGCGAGCGAACGGGTTGTGCTGCTCACCATGGGTCGCAACCCAGCACAGTTGTCACTTCCAGTCAATTTCCGTGTGCAGCATCTCGGCTCGCTGTCCGACGAAAACCACATCGCGGTAGTGTATTCTCTCGCTGATTTGTTCGTGATCCCTTCACTGGAAGACAATCTGCCAAACACCATCGCTGAAGCGATGGCTTGCGGTACACCAGCGGTCGGTTTTGCGATCGGTGGCATTCCCGAGATGATCGAGCACCAGAGCACTGGCTATCTGGCGAAACCGTTCGATGTCACTGACTTGGCGCAGGGGATGGCATGGGTGCTGGACACACTCAGAAGAGATCAAGATATCCGTCAACGCTGCCGTCAGAACGTTGAACGAAACTATGATCAGAAGCAACAGACGGCTGAATACCTCGCCCTGTTCGAGGAGTTGACGGCTGATGTATCTCAGCCAACAGATATGCCCGTGTGAATCCGCATCTGTAGGCGGTTCACAGGGATTATCAGCCGGTTTAGACACTTTTCGTACAACCAATTCTACCGGGCAGACGATGCGAGCGGAAGGGATTGCCCCCATACCGTCAATCTCCTCCGCATTTCTTGGAATACAGCCGACGTGTCAACCACGCAAGAAATCCGCCTCGCGCCCAAACACATTCTGTATTATCTTTATTCTTAATGATTTACAAATTAGTTTTGCTCCTCGTCTGCCTATCTCAGGCTCAGTCTTAACAGCTGGCACCCTCTTTGCCTTTACATCCTAAGGCAATCCCTGCCGACGTCTCCCGGATTGGATATATGAGGCGTAATTATCTGTGATAACAAGTAGTTACGTTTGATGAACGAAAGCGAATTTACCATGCCGGCAACTACGGCATCGGCGCGCCGCACGGCAGCACTCAACTCAGTGCTTGGTTACTTAAGCGATCTCGGTGAAGCCCTCGAACGGATGGATGTTGATCCCGTTGTGGATGTTCTACGCGTGCTCGAGGAAGCGTATGTCGAGGGTTGCACCGTGTTTCTCGCGGGTAATGGCGGTAGCGCGTCCACAGCATCTCACTTCGCAGTTGACTTGGCGAAAACGGTACGTGGTTATCCGCCTGGCCCAGCCGCCGACGGTTTCCGAGTCTGGTCATTGGCAGACAACATTGGCCTGATCACTGCCTGGGCCAACGACGAGGGGTATGATCGCGTTTTCAGCGAACAGGTGCTTCGGATTGGCAAGCCAGGTGATGTGCTCATCGTGATCTCGGGCAGCGGCAACTCACCGAATGTGGTCCGAGCCGTGGAAGCCGCTCAGGAATGCTCGATGATCACAATCGGTCTGCTGGGAATGGGCGGTGGCAAACTCGGTCCGATGGTTGACTATTCGGTCGTTATTGATTCGCAGGATTACGGTGTCATCGAAGACGCTCACATGGCCCTGGGTCACCTCATCGCTCGTCATTTCCGCACACTTGACAAACAATCGTTGCGAAAAGACGTCAAGAAAATCATGCGTGAAAGCCATGGCGTCAGATCTCAACTGACCCCAAACATCGATCATGTCCAGTGGCGCAATGAAAATGGAAGGTGGAAAATCGCTCGCAGCAACTCGAAGAGCGGCAGCTGATGCAGCGTGCGGAGGACAGAAGCGGCCTGTTTGCTGGTAAACCGTTCGCGCGGATCTATCACTACCACATCCGTAAAACGGGTGGTACGAGTCTGAATTGGGCTTTCTTCCGTCTATCCGGGCAAGATCCGAAAGAGCTGTATGCCCGGATCAACGAGGAAGGTCTGGTCAAGGCTGGTGGGATTCGTTATGTCGGCTGGCAACGACCGCTGATCGCTTCTGGAAACTGGGATTACGGCTTCGCGCACGCGGCGTTTCACAATGTCAGCGTACCTGCGGATACATATAAGTTCTGTGTGCTGCGTGACCCGGCGGCGCGCGTTCTCTCGCATTACAAGATGCTGTTGCACATGCGCGATCATGAACCGAACCACAGCGGTTACATCCGGGAAGCGTCATGGGTCGAAGCTGGATTCGATGGCTTCCTCGAACGGATCAGCCGTCAAGAACTGCAGCGGCAGGTATTCATGTTCTCGCGCAGCTTTGATGTTGGTGAAGCGCTGGAGAATCTGGATCGCGTCTCACGTGTCATGCTCCTCGATGATCGTTTCGCGGAAGATGTCAGTGGCTTGTGCGACGACACAGGGTTAGCGCTTGAGTACGTCCACGAGCGCGCGGCGAAAGTCGACTTTCAGCCGACGGAAGATCAGCGCGATCGTCTGCTCGAGCTGCTCGAGCCGGAATACCGGCTGATTGAGGTGATGAAGAAACGGATTCGGCCATCAGCGGCCAACGAACACGAAACACACGAGTTTGTCACGATGAGTGATAATCCACGCAATGAGCATGTTTCAGCTGATCCCGTCAAGAAGGCTTACCAGGATCTGTGGAAGCAGAAGCTTAACGACGAGGAGTGGCTGAAGAACGATGGGCGCGGGCGTGTCGAGTATGCCGCAAACATTTTGCGTCCGGCGTTACGTCCAGAGCACCGCATTCTCGACATCGGCTGCGGGCGTGGGACGCTGGGCATCATACTCCAGCGCAGGCAGGGAATGTTCGGTGTCGATCTCGCCCCCGAGGCGATTGAGAAGGCAAAGGAGCTGTACGAGGATGCCCGTGTCGTCAACATCGACGCTGAACCGCTGCCGTGGCCGGACAACAGCTTTGAATACGTTGTTTACCTCGATGTCATCGAGCATGTTTTCGATCCAAGGATCGGCCTGCGTGAGATCCAGCGGGTGCTCAAGCCCGGCGGCAAGCTGCTGCTCTCAACGCCCAATATCCTCGCTCACATCGACAAAATGCGTGAGACCCGCCGTTTCCCGAAAACCAGCGGCGATCCCGAACCTTATGACGGCGGGCACCTTCATTTCTTCACCTATCAAGACATATACGACCTGCTTAAGCTGACCGGTTTCGCACAGTCAGAATCGGCAAGTCCGCGAGGAAACGATCCAGACTTTGAGTTCAATGACAAGATGGTCTGGGTTGTCGGCACAAAGGTCGCTGACAAGCCGCTGAAACGTGTTGCCTCGGATAAAACTGTAAACGTGAGCGACAAGCTGGCGGTGTCTACTCCGCCAGCGTCTCCGGCAACCAAGACGGTTAACGTAAACACTCGCAAACGGTTCTCCGTGCCGGTGGCGGTGGTCGCGTACAACCGTCCTGATCACACCCGGCAGGTGCTGGATGCCCTTCGCGATTACGGTGTCGACAAACTCTACCTGTTTGCTGACGCTACGAAGAAGCCCGAGCATCAGGAGAGTGTGGGGCAGGTGCGCGAATTGCTCCGTTCTGTGAACTGGACGGACACGGAGTTGATCGAACGCGAGACTAACTTCGGTCTTGCAAAATCCATCGTCGGTGCGGCGAACCATGTCTTCGCCCACAACGACCGGATGTTATTGTTTGAAGACGACATCGTCCCCTTTCCAAGCCTGTTCCCATTCCTGGAAAACGCTCTTGACAAGTATGCTGACGATCCCCGCGTGACAGGGATTTCCGGGTACGGTGTTCCACAGCCGGAAGCAGTGAAGCAGCGGTATCCATACGATGCCTGGTTCTTCCCACGCATTTCGAGCTGGGGTTGGGCGACGTGGAAGCGTGTCTGGGACCGGTTCAACCCTGATCTAGTAAGCCTCGTTGACGAAGCGGCGAAGGTCAATCTCGACCTGACCATCGGGGGCACAGATCTCGTGCGCAATCTGCAGCACGCATTTGAAGGGCGCGACATCTGGACGATGAACTGGATGCTGCGTTCTATGCTCGACAGCGGCGTGTTCCTGTACCCGGTGGAGTCGCAAGTGCGCAATGTCGGTATGGATGGAACCGGCTTGCATTGCGGTGCAACGGACAGATTCGATGTGCGTCCGCCAACACGCACTCCTGACCGACTTCCGGACGAGATCTTCATCGATCCCGACCTCGCCGCAACCTTCTACTCGTACTACGACCTGAAAGGGACACAGCGCGATCCGAACCTCGACCATATCGGTCCGCATCCGGTAAAGCGGTTGTTGGTGAATGGTGATGACGGAAAGAGAAGGAACGGTCACAATGGAATTTCGAAACCTGTAAATGGAACAGCTGCAGTCAAGCTAACCCGGGCCGACGATCCGGTACCATCGACCGTACCAGTGGTTCAGGCGGGATCGGACGAAGATCTGATCGTGTTCGTCTCGGACGAACCCCGCAGCCGGGAAGCAAAGCTCGCGCATGGTCTGAAAGCGGCGGGCAAACGGGTCGTGTTGCTGCACAAGCGCACGCCTTCGTTCGATCCATCACGCTTTTTCATCGAGACCCGGGCTTACACCACCCCCGCCGAGGCTGTGCAACTGGCAAAGGAGTACCACCCGTTTGTTTATCACGCCTTTTCAAATTGGAATTTCGAAACCTCTGAGGCGTTGATCCGGGAAAAACCGGGAACGGTGTTGTTCGACGACTACGATGTGATGACCGGGATGTTGCGCGAGGATGTGATCGCGTGGAAGCACCCCGGCAAGCCTGAGCAGGAACGTTTTTGCATTGAGAACGCTGATGGTCTTGTCGCCCGTCATCTCGAGTTGCGTTATCTCCGGCATGAACTGGGATTCAAGCTCCCGCCGCGCTTACTTGCTCTCGACGCATGCTGGGCAGATCGATCTTCTGAATCCATCTCAAAGTTGTCCGAGGAAACTGGCAAGGTTCACGTCGTTACCTGTGGCAACTACAATCCGGATGATCCGTCGGTTGAAGGTGATGTTGTATACGTGTATGAGGTTGCTCGCATTCTCCATGAAGCAGGGATGGAGTATCACATCTATCCATCTACGCAGAAGTTGGGAGATACAACACGGCGTGGGATGCAGGCTCAGGGGCTCGGTGGGGCGCTTGGTCACACAGTTCATGTGCATAATCCTCTACCGCCCGATGATCTCATCCCGACCCTGGCACGCTATGATTACGGTCTCCACATCCTGTCACAGCGGATACGAGGCGTCCGTCACCGGTATGAATTGCGCAAGTACGAGCACGCTACCGCGAACAAGATATTCGACTTCATTGATGCCGGGCTTCATATCCTCGTCCATGGGGGACGCTTCCAGCGTTTCCTCAGCACTCGATACGGGCATGGTCGTCAGTTGCATTCGCTTGACGAGTTGCAAGGATTACCAGTGCCACCGCAATCACCACCAATACCGGCTGCCTACCGTGTAGAGATTGTCGCCCATCGCCTGCTGGAGTTTTACGAACGCGTCGCGACCGAACGGCTTCAAATAGTGGAGGAGGTTGTCGGATGATCAAACCCCGTATCCTCGTACTTGGCGAAAAACCGCAGGGAGCAACTTGGCTGTTGATGGCGCTCGAATCTGATTTGTATGAGATCGTCGCTGGAGTACCCCGATACAGCGACAAGAATGTCTGGTGGGATGGCGAGTTCTTCGAAGCCCTGCTTCGCGCTAATGGCATCCCGGTTATCAAGCGCAAGCAGGTGTCGGAGTTCGATTACGACATTCTGTGGTCCATGATGTACGGTTATATCATCGAACCGGAGCTGATTGAGAAGGCGCGGTTCGGGTTGAACCTGCACGAGTCACCGCTGCCAAGGTATCGCGGTTGCAACGGGTATTCGCACTCTATTCTGGAGAACGATTCGACCTATGGGACGACGTTGCAATTCCTGCACCCTGTGCTTGATCAGGGCGATATCATTGATCAGGAGATCTTCGCTATTCATCCAGATGATACAGCGAAGGATCTGTACCTGCGCACGACAAGCGTGTCCAACGAGATATTCCGTCGGAATCTGAAGAAGATCTCGGCAATGGATTTACGCGGAGTGCCGTTGGATACATCCGCTGAACCCATACGCAAGCGCAGCTCGTTGATGGAATTGAAGGAAGTGCCGACGGAGGAGTACAGTGATCTCGAGGCGATCTACCGGCGAGTGCGTGCACTGGATTTCCTGCCTTTCGAGCCAGTTTTCATTGACACGGAGAAGGGCCGCTACTACCTGTTCATCAACGCATCCACAGGACGCTTCGACCACCATGAAGGCCAGGTTTTACCACGTTTTGTAAGCCTCTCAGATCTCGAGGGGCAGGACTGCGTTCTCATCTGCGAGACACCGCGACCCATTGTTTGGATGCACGAATCCATGTACGCCGCTCGCTATCCGGTGCTGCGGCCGACATACTCATGGGTGACCTCATGAATATTGAATTTTTCCCAACATCCAGCCGGGGTGCTGAGGAGCGGCGTGCGCTCGCCGAAGCGGTTCTACGTGGTGAATCTGTCAGCTCGAGCTACATGGACTTCGGATACGACTATTTCGATAATCCTGACAACGGTGTCGGCTACGGCGGCTACAGTTATGACGGTCGTTATGCGGACGTGGCAAAGCGTATGGTTGAGCATTACAGGCTTAAGCCCGGTGATCGGGTGCTTGAGATTGGTTGCGCAAAAGGCTATTTGCTGGTCGAATTTCACAAGCTGGGTTTGGAAGTTGCTGGGTTGGATGCCAGCGAGTACGCCGTTTCCAACGCCCACCACAACGTGCATTCGCACGTCCACACGGGGGAGGCAAAATCCATCCCGTTTCCGGATGATCACTTCCAACTCGTGATTGGCAAGGAGGTGTTGCCGCATGTGCCTCGTGCCGATCTTGAGCAGACGGTTCGTGAGTGCATTCGAGTCAGCGACGGTCGCCTGTTCTTCGAAATTCAATGTGGCACCACGAACAAGGAACTGGAATACATGGACGCCTGGGACAGAACCCATCAGGTTTGTGAGACACCCGCCTGGTGGGAGGAGATGTTCATGCGTGTGCGCTATTCCGGCGACGTCCATTACAAAGTATTGATTCCTGAAGGAGAAGCAGAATGATCGGCGATACGGTCTATGTCACCGGCGGCGGGGGATATGTCGGTAGTGCCCTTGTCACGGCGTTGCTGGATGCTGGCTATGCGGTTAAAGTTCTCGATCTGT
Source organism: uncultured bacterium (assembly GCA_964552465.1). GTDB lineage: Bacteria > Electryoneota > Electryoneia > Electryoneales > Electryoneaceae > BMS3BBIN04. Next base: position 9,929 of record CAZKGR010000035.1, on the reverse strand, counting down.
TCATCTACGGACGTGAAGCTCTTGATGCTGTCAAGGATCACCCAAAGCTCGAGTTGATCGAGGGTGACATTCGGGATACTGACCTGCTACGACGGACGATCACCGGCAGCGATGCGATCATTCACCTAGCCTGCATCTCAAACGATCCCTCCTTCGAACTCGATCCGGGCTTGGGCAAGTCTATCAATCTGGATGCGATGGAGCCCTTAGTTGTTACCGCGAAGGATGCCGGTGTGAAGCGTTTCATCTATGCTTCATCCTCCAGTGTCTACGGCATCAAGGACGAGCCAGATGTCACCGAGAATTTGCCCCTCGAACCGTTGACCGACTATTCACGTTTCAAGGTTATGGGCGAAGAAATCTTGTTTCGCTATGACAGTGAAGATTTTGTCACGGCTGCGATCCGTCCGGCGACGGTCTGCGGTTACGCCCCCCGTCAGCGGCTGGATGTCATCGTCAACATCCTGACCAATCACGCTGTGAACAACGGCAGTATCCGAGTTTTCGGCGGAAGCCAGCTTAGGCCGAACATCCACATCAAGGATATGGTCGATGTCTATCTGCTGATGCTCGAAGCCCCGGCGGAAAAGATTCGCAGGCAGGCGTTCAACGCCGGGTATCACAACCACAGTGTGCAACGAATCGCTGAGATTGTGCGCGACGAGGTCGGTCCGGATGGTATCGAGCTGGTTGTCGAACCGACCGACGATAACCGCTCGTACCACGTTTCATCGCAGAAGCTGCTCGACACGCTCGGTTTCGCAGCGCGGCACAGTATCGAGGAAGCGGTGCGCAGCCTGGTGGTCGCTTTCGAGGCGGGCAAGCTGCCCGATTCGATGACGGACACGCGCTACTTCAACGTTAAGCGTATGAACGAGCTTGAACTGGTGTGAGATGATGAGCCTTTCCACCGACAACACGGTATATGTCATCCTTTGCAGCGGCCATTCCGGCAGCCGCTTGTTGGTGCGTCTGCTCGCCGAAAACGGTGTCTACATGGGCGCCCGGCGGGGTGCGGTCGGTGAAGATAATCAGGATTTCGGTGAGCCACTGTGGGCGGATACTTTCCGTCGTCAGGTAGTAGCGTATTGGAAGTATCCAGCTGATCTGCGGCTCATTGAACCCATTAGGACACGTCTGCTTAGGGCGCACCAAAAATTCATTGGAGGGATGGCGGAATTAGCATCTCCGCCCGTCGCTGTTGGCACGAAAAACGCGACCCAGTTTCCATATCTCGCCGAACATTACCGCGCAGCCCTCGGTGAACATGGATTGAAGGTGCGCTTCATCCACCTGACACGCGATCCCCGAATGTGGATGTTGTCCGGCCGGGAGCCGAACAGTCGAGGGATTGTCCGTCCCGCGCGCCATCCTCGTTTTTCACTATTTGATGATCCGTTCAATCGCTATGTGTGGACAGGTTCATTTTCTGATGAGGTGGTGACTCCCATCGGTACTATCACGCTTTCTGATTTTGCTGTCTACAATGAGGACGAACAGATTGCGCTAGAAGCGAAGTTGTGGGCGACGGCCAATACCATCGCAGGAAAGTTCGCACGTTATACCGACGATTACCTGCATGTGCGTTACGAAGACCTCATTCTTGAACCGGCGGTAGTATTTGCTCGTCTCAGCGCATTCATGGGAGTTTCACTGACCCATGAACCGCCGAGCGGTACTCGTATACGCACCGACCGTGTGCAGCAGAATCCAGTTGAAGTTGTGGGCGAACATGACGCAGATTTGATCGCTCAGACATGCGGCGAGCTGATGGACCGTTTCGGTTATGTACGTGACGGCTCAAATGTTGGGCCACTGGAAACTAATGGTTCAACAACTCCCGTTGATGTACAGGTAAAATCCACCGTTCGCACTCTGAATGGTCAGAATGCACACGATCTCCGGCCGGTGTTCGTGGTCGGCTGTATGCGTTCTGGTACGACCATTCTGGGCAAATTGCTCGATTCCCATCCAGATTTGAAGCAGATCGGTTGGGAAATGAATGATGAATGGACAACTCTCGGTTATGCACCCAGCGGGCTGGTCTGCGAGTCCCGTGATGCAGCAGATGCCACCCCTGAGGCAACCAGGGCAATGCACGATTTCTTCATCTCCAAACTCGGATCAAGAAGTAGTCGAGTTCGACCGGTCAACAAATCACCTCACCTTGGCAATAAAATTGCGTATGTCCGGGCGTTGTTCCCGGATGCGCAGTTCGTTCATATCGTGCGTGATCCATTCTCGCATTCGAACAGCATGAAGTCTCACTTCGAGCGGATAACCAACCAGCAACGTCAAAGCGTCGCCTATTGGCCTGAAAGCAGTGACAGACCGTGCTGGCAACAGTTCACCGTACAGCGGGCGGCGGAACAAAATCTGGACTACGACCGCATTTATCCCGGGGAAGGCTTCCTCCGTATTCCGGAAGCGTGGTCAGTTATCAACGCCTACATCAGCGAGACGCTTGAAGCCTTGCCGGAGGGAGTCGCGACAGCCATCTCCTACAACAATCTCGTCCGCGATCCGACCAGCGAGATGGCGCGGCTATACGCTTTCCTCGGGCAGGACACGCAACCAGCAGCTTTGGCTCCGATGCAGATGAACGGGTCCATCGGTCTTGTCAATTCCCAGACTCGAGATCCGTTGAACGACTGGCGCGACACGCTCACACCAGCACTTGTGAACGAAATTGAGTCGCAATTGAACGCGCACGCGGATCAGCTTAATCAAATCGAGCGTTGGCTGAATCAATCCTACGGCAGCGATACCATGTCAGTGCTTCCCGTTGCAACCGAGGTTCCGCATGAACAATGATCTCGCCACAGCTGAACGGATCGCTGTTCCCTATGTCGACCTCGGTTTGAGTGCCAGCGATGAACTCATGCGCGAACTGCTCTCGGCAGTGGAAGATGTGCTCACATCTGGACAGTTCATTCTCGGAGAAACAGTCGAAGCGTTCGAGGCAGAGTTCGCTTCTCTGTGCGACGTGAAGCACGCGATCGGTGTTGCAAACGGCACGGATGCCATCACTCTCACCCTGCGTGCACTGGGAATTGGAAAAGGTGACGAGGTCATCACGGTTGCGAATTCGTTTATCGCATCCGCCTCAGCAATTGTGTTGGCTGGTGCGCGTCCGGCGTTCGTCGATGTGGGCGAGGACATGAACCTCGATCCTGCACTGCTCGAAGCTGCGATTACTGAGCGGACAAAGGCGATACTGCTGGTGCACTTGACCGGTCGCCCGTCAGACATGAATCCAATCCTTGAGATCGCTGAACGGCACGGTTTGTTAGTGATCGAGGACGCCGCTCAGGCGGTTGGCGCACGATATCACGATCTACCGGTAGGGTCATTCGGGATCGCTGGCTGCTTCAGCTTGCACCCGCTGAAAAACCTTGCGGCTGCCGGGGACGGCGGCGTGATCACGACTAATGACGATGACCTCGCCGCTCGTTTACGCCAAGCCCGGAATCACGGGCTGGCGGATCGCAACCGCTGCGAATTCTGGAGTGTGAACAGCCGTCTGGACTCGTTACAGGCTGCGATGCTGCGGGTGAAACTCAAGTATCTCGACGCATGGACCACCGCCCGGCGAGCGAATGCGGCATACTACCGCGAGCATCTGGCGGATGTCGTGAAAGTTCCCGACGAACAGCCTCACGAATTCAGCGTCTACCACACCTTCATTATTCAGGCGGAGAATCGCGATGCGCTCCAGGCCTACTTGAGCGAGCGTGGAATCGGTAGCGCGATCCATTATCCGATTCCCATCCACATGCAACCGGCGGCTAGCGATCTCGGCTTCGGTCCGGGAAGCTTACAGATGACGGAACAACTGGCTGACCGCATCCTTAGCCTCCCAGTGCATCCAGATTTGAGTTCAAATCAACTCGCGACAGTCGTTCGTGCTGTTCGCAATTTTTACCATGCCGACAATGGAAACGGATACCATGAGTAAGAAACACTGCATCGTCACCGGCGGCGCGGGCTTCATCGGGAGCCACGTCGTAGATCGTCTGTTGGCTGATGGCCACACCGTCACCGCTATCGACAATTTCTCGACCGGCAATCCGCGTAACATCGCACACCTCGCGGACAATCCTGCGTTCACACTCGTGCAAGCTGACATCGCAGCAACTGATAATCTTCCCGAAATCTTCGATGGCGCGGATTGGGTGATTCATCTCGCCGCGCTCGCGGATATTGTCCCGTCTATTCAGAAACCGCATGAGTATTTCCGGTCAAATGTTGACGGTACTTTCGCCGTGCTCGATGCAGCAAAAGCGGTAGGAGTAAAACGCTTCGTTTATTCGGCGTCGTCCTCGTGCTACGGTATTCCGGATGAAACGCCCACGCCCGAATCAGCGGCCATCCGTACCGAATATCCGTACGCGCTGACCAAATATCTCGGCGAAGAATTGGTGATGCACTGGGCGAAGGTCTATGACTTGCCAGCTGTGTCACTGCGTTTTTTCAATGTTTATGGGCCGCGTGCCCGGACCACCGGCACATACGGAGCGGTCTTCGGAGTCTTTCTCGCACAGAAACTGGCGAGTGAACCATTTACCGTTGTCGGTGATGGCAACCAGACCCGCGACTTCACCTATGTCACCGACATCGCGGACGCCATCGCGCGTGCTGCCGAATCAGACATCGCGGGCGAGATCATGAACGTTGGCAGCGGGGGGACATACAGCATCAATCGCCTGGTCGAACTGCTCGGCGGTCCGGTGACCTATGTCCCCAAACGTCCCGGCGAACCGGACATCACCTTTGCCGACGTAACCAAAATCCGCCGTCTGCTAGGATGGGAGGCGCGGGTGAGTTTTGCCACGGGAGTGCAGCGCATGCTCGACCATATCCATGACTGGGACGAGGCGCCGGTGTGGACGCCGGATTCCATCTCGGTCGCGACCAGGGAATGGTTCGAGTATCTCAGCCCCCGGGAGGTATCCACATGAGTGAAACGGGTCTGTCAACCAACGGGCACAACGGCACCGTAACCGCACCGGGCATGGAGAAGATCGTCCGGTTGGATGATCTGCCGTCAGCGTTGGATCAACGTCGCGAGCGCGGTGAGACCATTGTGCAATGCCACGGTGTTTTCGACCTCCTCCACCCCGGTCATGTCCGCCATTTCAAGGCGGCGAAAGATCAGGGCGACGTTCTGGTCGTGACCCTTACTCCGGATCGGTATGTCAACAAGGGCCCGGGACGACCGGTGTTCAACGAGTTGCTGCGGGCCGAGTTCATCGCGTCGCTGGAAACGGTCGACTTTGTCGCTATCAATCACTGGCCGACAGCTGTAGAAGTGATCGATCTTGTCAGGCCGGATGTGTATGTCAAGGGAAACGACTACGCGGACGAAGAGGATGACATCACCGGCAAAATCGTCGATGAACGTAATGCCGTCGAAGCTCATGACGGACGACTGCATTTTACTCAGGACATCACATTCAGTTCAACGAAGCTGCTCAACAACCATTTCAACGTGTTCGACGAAAAAGTTGAAGCGTTCCTTGAAGATTTTCGCAAGCGCTGGAGTGCTGATGACATTATCTCCATGCTTGACAATCTGCACGACATGAAGGTGCTGGTGATCGGTGACATCATTATTGACGAGTATCATTTCTGCCAGGCGATGGGGATGGCGTCCAAGTCGACCACCATAAACGCTAAGTATCTCGAAGGTGAGAAGCATGCTGGCGGTGTGCTCGCTGTCGCCAATCACATCGCGGGCTTCTGCGACACCGTGCATCTGGTCAGTGTTGTCGGTGAGCAGGATGATCAGCTTGATTTCATCCAGTCGAAGCTGAATTCGAAGATTTCACACCGTTTCTTCAGTCGTCCCGATGGGCCGACTACGCGCAAAGTCCGCTTCCTGCACAAGTACCAGTATCAGAAGATGTTCGAGCTGACTCACATTGAGGACTCGCCACTTCCACTGGAAGTTGAAGAAAAGTTAAACCATTACGTTAACAAAGTGGCCTCGGACTACGACCTAGTGCTGGTCACTGATTTCGGGCACGGGATGATCGGTCAGTCAACCGTGACGGCGCTGGCTGACCACGCGAACTTTATTGCGCTCAACACTCAGGTTAACAGCGCGAACCGGGGTTTCAATGCGCTCACGAAATATCCTCGAGCTGATTACGTTTGTATCGATCAGGAGGAGATGCGCCATACCTATCACGACCGGTTTGGCGAGTTGCGGGATTTGATCATGCGGGCTGCGGATGAGCTGTCAGCTTCGTTTGTCACTGTTACCCGCGGTCACAAGGGTTCGACGACGTACCGCCACGGCAACGGTATCCATCACACACCCGTGTTCTCAGAACAGGCAGTGGATGCCATTGGCGCTGGCGACGCGTTCCTTTCGATCACTTCCCCCCTCGCTGTCCGTGGCTATCCAGCCGAAGTGATCAGTTTTGTTGGAAACGCCGTCGGTGCATTAGCCATCCAAGTGCTCGGCAACCGCTCCAGCATCCAGCCGGTGGATCTGAAGAAGTACATCACGACGTTATTGAAGTAGCGCCTTAACATCATGCAGGGACAGAAACGCCTATCCCCGCTCCAGGATACCAGTGGTCTTCCGGTACCTCACGGAGGAAGATGAAACGGCGCCCGGTTTCTTCGGAGAATTGGAGCAAGCTGGCCGACCCATGTGAGTTGTCACCGAGGATGATTGCATTCACGGATAGTTTATTCGCGATGGTCAGGTATTCACGGTACTCGTAATCATGTGAGTGATCGCTATCGTTAATGAACACATCAATGGGTTCTGTGAACTGTTTCAGTGACTCAATCGAGTCGCCATACAAGATTTCCCCCATCTCAGCAAAACGACTCGAAAACAGGTATCCCGCCTTCGGATTGATGTCCGTACCGTAATACCGTCCCGGTTGTCCCTCGTCTCGGTTGCGCATCAGCGCAGATGCCAGCAATACTGATCCCAATCCTTTGTCTACCCCTGTTTCTATTACAACACGTGGCTTCATGTGGCGGACGACTGCGTACCATCCAAGCCGCCGCGCAAAATCGCACCGTTCATCGCTCTTGTGGGCGAACGGACTGTTTCGCGTTGCTGTAACCACGTGTTCACACAGTTCACGATCCGCAATTGCTTCCTCGAAATACCCGAGCATCGTACGTGGATCTGATTTCAGTGCGAACGCGAGGCCGTGCGCCAATTGACGGCGGTTGTATGCAGTCAGCGGGTAGGTGAAGTTTGTCGTCTCGCGGGAGTTAAACTCAAACTGTACCAGCCTGCGAATTCGCGAGAGGATGTGCAAGCGGAAGATGCGGCTGAAACGGGGCGTGAAGGTAGACGTGTTTTTTTTTGTCGAACAGCGTTTCAAGTCGGCTGAGAAGTTCAGCGGTGTTCTGTGCCTGTTGCTCAGTCATGCAATCCTCAAATAGAAGCGGTATCAGAGTCTCAGGTCTGCAGGGATAGAATAGTAGCGTCATCCAGTCGCGGCACAGGATTATTGTCGTATATCTGGTCCAGAGAGAAGAGCTTGAGCAATTCGACCGACTGGGCGATGATGTCCGGATTCAGCTTCTTCTTCCATTTTTCAAGCCGAGCTTCCGCAGTGAGGGCCGGATCGACTTTGCCGGATGTATGAGACGGTTGATCAAGACCATCGAGAATGTGTGTGTCAAACGGTTGGTCCAAAAACTCGAACAATCGTCTTAATTCATCCTCCGGATTTAAGGCGAGATGTTCGTAGAAAAGGACGTGTACATCCAGCTCGCGGATCTGCTGTAACGCCACGAAGTTCTCAACGCACCACAACAATAGTCCGCTTTCGTACGGGTGCATGTTCTCCCGTTCAAGCACTGGAAGAACAGGTTCGAGAAAGTCCTGATTCAATTCCCATTGTCCAAGCACAAGGTCAATCCCGCGTGTCCAGCCCATTTCGAGACGTGAAACGGTCACCGCCATCGGATGCCTGAGGGTGAGGATGATCTTCATGTCCGGAAATCGGCGTCGCATCCAGGCGAGTGTCATGTTGGCGCGGATCTCCTTGACTATCCGTTGGTTTGAAAGCGGCGCAACATTGAACCTGTTCACCCACGGGACATCAACGGTTCCATACAGGAAATTCTTCGCTACAGCGAAATGGTCGGGATACTCGTCACCAGGCCGAAGGTACTGCCGCCAGCCGAAGGGTTCGATACCCTTGACCTGGTGATGGTTGAGCGGTTCGAAGTAGTAGCAGTGATCCTGCCGGTGATTGATGAGGTTTGCCAGCCAGGTGGTTCCGCTGCGACCGGAACCGGCGAGAAACGTGATGTTGCTGGGATTAGCGTCCGCAGCCATGGGACTTCCACTCATCGGTTTGCTGATTGGATTGCAGGAATGAATATGTTTCGGACGAAGGTGGGATGCAAGGCATTTAGTCTGCGTGGTTTGTTCCATACACAATTTCCACGAAAATAGCCCGATCACATGGACCGAGCTATCTTCGCTCTAACAACTAGAAGGTTTAATTTTGGGTACTTGATCTCGATTCAATCGCGCTATTCCTGAGGTTATCCGCCAAGCACCAGGCCGATCCGGTAGAACGGCCGGTTCAGGTCCATATCAGGTCCCCGACCTCCGATATCTTCCTCGTTAAACATCCACTTGTCTGACTGGAGTGATGTCAATGTCCATCCCGCAGTACCAGAGAGCGCCATCCAATCGAGAATGTGGATACGAACAGTCACATACGGTTCGGCCATGAAAAATCCCTGCACTATTTCCGTACGAACATTTTGGCTCAGCGCCTCGGGATCAGTAAATGGTTGGCGCAGTTTATTCCAGGTATGTAAACCGTTGTCCTGGGACATGACCACGCTGACTTCGCCACCACCGATAGTTGAACCCAGTCCGAGGTTAACTGGGCCGAACATCCACGGAGAGTACTCGACAGTAACACCACCCATTCCGAGCCCAATCTCGAGGGACCGGTAATACTCGGTGCCGCCATCGACAACCACACCTTCGGTTTTCACTTCACCGCCGTGTCCACCGCCACCTAAACGCCAACCGTTCCCCACATGGCCCATCACGTGGCCACCCCAACAGAACACATAGTCATCAAATTCATCGAGCCCCATATCAAGGGCGAGATTGGTGAACTCATTGGATTCAAATGTTTGAACGTTTGTATAGAATCCGGCAAAACCGCTGAATCCTCCATGACTGCGATGGGTCTTCCACGTTTTCCATTCATAATCATCTTCTTCTTCCCACCCAAACTCGGCTGCGAATGCTGTCATGGGTACAAAAATCATGATCACTGCTAACACGAACGAAACTTTTAACCAAGTAGACATTATGGTCCACTCCTCTCTGTCTTTACCTGTGCTGAATGCAAAATCCCCACTGTTGCTCGTAATGGCAACATCCGCGCCAAATCGAATTTCAGAGTCAATCGGTACGAGCAAAACAGTATAACCTGCTGTTATTATTGAGGTTAACGAAACAATATTTGAACTCAGAATGTTGAAAGCCAAATGCGAGAATCGTTAAACATGTGAGGTCAGAAACACAGTGTGGGTATTTAGATACAGTAGTGGCATGACTTTACATCGAAAAGCTATCTCAGCTCTCGACATGATTTTTACTCTGAACTCAGATATTCATTCAGCACCTACAAAATTACCGACGGGCTAATTCAACGATTCCAACCAGCATTTGTTAAGATCGCCCAACATCACAAATGATAAGTTGTTGACAAATACTTGGGCATTTCTTACCTTGTCACGACTTCAAGCTAACAAACTGCAGTTCATTCACTCAGGAACATCGCAAAAACACGGTGACGCATAGGATAAACATGTCAAATGGGAGGGCTGTGTTATGTCGAAGTTTCGCTTGATGCTGGCTATTGTTCTGAGCCTATTTCTCAGTTCAGCATCCTTTGCAGAAGTGGGTATAG
>CAZKGR010000034.1:30404-32582 GCA_964552465.1 uncultured bacterium | reverse complement strand
TGAATCCGTTCATCGGTGTTGGTGTTGATATGACTTCTGGTAACGAGAAGGACGCTGTGTTGGCTGATGACGGCGATGCGGCATTTTATGCCCCGCTGTATACCACTCATGCGTTCCGCGGTTGGATGGACTACTTTACTGGGACACTAGATTCTGGTCTGACCGACATCGTCTTCCATGTTGGTTTCAAGCCGAAGGACGGCATGAAGGTTGTCGTCAACGCGCACATGTTCAGCCTTACTAACGCTCGGGATAACGCTGACGGCGATGAGTTTAATGCACTCGGTAACGAGATCGACGTGAAGGTTGTGATTCCGGCGAACGAGAACATGAAGTTCGAATGTGGCTATGGCATGTTTATGCCGACCGACGACTTTGTGCCGGATGGAGACACCAGCTCCTGGGGTTATCTCAGCTCGATCATCACTTTCTAAGTTCTTTTGTATCTAGTATCCAGCCCGCATCTGTTTAAAGATGCGGGCTTTTTCTCTCTTCCGAACATAAATCTTATTGAAATAGCAACATCAACAGTCCATTCGATTTGCCACACGTGTTACGATTCGTATATTCACAAATTCATGAAACTCGGATATTCGGAGGTAATGTGAACCGTCCTATATCTGTTCTTTTCCTAATCTTTCTTCTCATCACAGTCTTTACTTCCACTCTGAACGCTTGGGTTCCGGTTGACAGCATCTCAGCCGAACGGATGTGGTTCCATCACGATGGTGATTCCCTCGCCATGGCTTATGGCACCTCACACAACCTTTCTGACGTTCATCCGCAGATAACTCGTGCGATTATCAACATTCACGGCGCGTCTCGTGAATCGGAAGAAGCGTATGATCGGGTTGTGGTGGCAGGTGATTACCATGACCGTGAACTGTGGGATCATGTTGCGGTGATTTGTCCGCAGTTTTTGTTCACCATGGACATTGATTCCCATGATGTTGTGGATTCGCTATTGTACTGGAACACGTTTCCTGAAGTTGGTCCAAGTTGGGCATTCGGTGATCATTCGAAGGACAAAGTTAATTTTCCCCGACCGTTCCGGGTATCCAGTTACCATTGCCTTGATTCCCTGGCGATGCTTAGCCTTCAGGCCTTTCCTAATCTTGAAAATCTGACATTTGCCGGTCATTCGATGGGTGCCCGGACGATGCAACGCTACGCGATGACCACACATTGGGATCTAGATTTGCCTGAAACGACACCCCGTCTTCTCTACAACTATGCGAATCCGGCGACATATGCGTACATCGGACCGGAACGTCATGTTGGAGACAACTGGAATGAGTTTGCCATTCCTGACCCGGGTGCGATCGCGGATTGTCCTGAATACAATTATTGGCCCTTTGGCTTTGAGGAGCCGTTCGGATATTTCGAAGATTACTCGCCCGAAGAATTGGTCACTAACTACAGCAACCGTCATGTCATCCAATGGTTAAGCGAGTTGGACACGACGGCCATGAACGGTGGCTCACAGGTGTCATGCCATGCCATGTTGACTGGAGATCAGCACCGATTGCAGCGAGGAACAATCTTCTACAACCATGTGCTCTACACCTTCGGCGGCGAACCGGAACATTTCGTCCAGACCATGGTGCCCGACCTTGGTCATCAGGGGAACGCAGTTTATGAGTCTGAGGTGGGGCGGTACTATCTATTTGACTACTACCATCCTGTTATGCCCGGCGAAGAAATTGACTTGACAGCTGAGTTAACGGTTCCGGTTCCGGTGACGGTTGATGGAATCATCTCCTGTTCAGTTGTGGTCGAGAATTTGAGTCAAGAGACTCGGACTGGTGGAATCTGGATGCAGATCATAAACCAGGAATGGGAAGTCACAGAAACCGGATGGGTTCATGAACTCGTGTATGAGCCTGGGATGGAATTCACCGAGACCGAGCTTGAGTTTCCTGTACCTGAAGGATTTCCGTTGGGCTCGGCCATTCTCGTGCTGAATGTAGGGGATTATCCAGATGTGATCACGGTATTTGATTCAGTGCCGGTTGTTGTCACTTCTACTACATCGGTCGAAGGGCATCTTGACCAGCTTTTGCCAGACGAATCACGAATTAGCTTCATCGCCCCGAATCCGTTCAACTCTTCGACGAATGTCGTGGTTGATGTTGCTGCTCCATCAGCGTTGAAGCTCATGCTTTACGATGTGCTGGG
>CAZKGR010000034.1:0-30304 GCA_964552465.1 uncultured bacterium | reverse complement strand
TGGTTGATGTTGCTGCTCCATCAGCGTTGAAGCTCATGCTTTACGATGTGCTGGGACGTGAGGTGATGACGGTTACGAATGGCGCAGTCATGCCGGGGAGGCACAGTTTTTCAATCAATGGAAATCATCTTGCGGGCGGGGTGTATTTTGTCCGCGCGTCTTCACCAAATGGATATGAGGAAGTTAGAAAGATTCTGCTCGTACCATAGAAAAACATTTGAAGAAGAGTGCCGAACTCGATCCGGGGAGTATTTCACGGCATTATTGGAAACTCTCGATCGTCTCGGGGAGAGTAGCGTTGGATATTTGAAATAACTGCGCGGAAGTATTTGAATGCGCATATTCAGGTGTGGATGAACACACCCTGAGGATCTATTGGCACGTCGTTTCTATCAACGACTACTGGTTATTCCAGTCATTCTACTCGCGCTGACACCAGCTTTCGCCTGGCATCCGGTAGACAGCCTCGCAGTGAATCGTCTCTGGTTTTACGAGAACGGTGATTCAGTTGCGATTCCCTATTCGTCCACCCACGATCTACATCAGCAACATTCTGAAATCACTCGCGCGATCATCAATATTCATGGTGCCTCGCGTGAGGCTGAGATCGCAATGGCAAACGTGCTAACGGGTGGCAACTGGCACGACCGTCCTGTTTGGGATCATACGGCAGTAATCTGCCCGCAATATCTATTCGACGACGACCTCGAGCACTACAATCCTCCTGACAGTTTGCTTTACTGGCGCAACTACCAAGCGACCGGTCCAACGTGGTGTTATGGCGAGGAATCGGAGAACGACGAAGCGCATCCGCGTCCTTTCAGCCGCAGCAGTTATGAATGTCTGGATACGTTGGCAGTTCTGGTGCTGGAATCCTTCCCAAACCTGGAGAATCTCGTTTTTGCCGGGCATTCAGCGGGAGCCCGCTACACCCAACGGTATGCACAGGTCACCCGTTGGGATCTGGAGATTGACACGCCACGCATTCTGTACAACTACGCCAATCCGGCTGTGTACGCCTATATCGGGCCGGAACGTCACGTTGGTGACAACTGGAATCAGTTTGCGATTCCGCCGCAAAACGAGATTGACGAGTGTCCTGAGTATGACGATTGGCCGTTTGGAATGCAGAATCCGTTCGAGTATTTCTTCGATATCACGCCTGAAGAGGTGCTTGAAAACTATGGAAACCGTCATGTCATCCAATGGCTGAGCGAATTTGATACGACGGCGATGGACGGCGGTTCTCAGATTTCTTGTCAGGCGATGTTATCTGGCGAGTTGCACCGTCTGCAACGGGGAACGGTTTATTACAATCATGTGCTTTTTACGTATGGCGCAGAACCGGAATACTTCATCCAGGCGATTGTGCATAATCTGGGGCATCAAGGGAATCCTGTTTATCGCAGCCCGGTAGGACGTTATTTCCTGTTCGACCATTATCACCCGATAATGCCGGATGAGGAGGTGGACCTGGCTTGTGATCTGACCGTTGCGAATCCTCAGACAGTGGATGGAATACTCGAATATTCACTCACTGTTGACATGCTTGGAAATGAGTATCGCACTGGTCATGTCTGGACGGAGCTGGTGTCCGAAGACGGGCAATCCACAGTTGTTGGATGGACACGGTCGCTTGTGTTTGAACCTGAGATGGATTTCTCCCGCGAAGGGATGGAGTTCTATGTCCCGCACGGGTTCCCGCATGGTGATGCGATGCTGTATCTGAATGTCGGCCATTATCCGGATGCGATTGCGGTGCAAGACAGCGTGCAGGTGGTTGTTTCGTCCACGACATCAGTTTCTGAGGGGCCCCTGGAAGTCCCATCGTCGATGCCGCGCATTGTAAGTGTGGCTCCGAATCCGTTTAATGCCACGACGACGATCACATTTGAGATTCCTCGAGCAACGATGCTTCGGGTGGATGTATATGACATACTCGGGCGTGAGGTGTTAAACGCATATGATGGCGCGGCGCACATGGGCACGCATCGCATCACGATTGATGGTCACAGCTTGGCAGGCGGATTGTATTTCCTGCGGGCGACCTCACCCGATGACTATGCTGAAGTGCGGAAGTTGATGTTGGTGCAGTGATCTGCGATGTAGCCCGGGATCGCTGATCCCGGAGTGTGTTCTCCACCCAAACTTCCCAGATCAAATCGAATCGTTGGGTTATCCGCGATAGCCGCCAGACGGTCTGTCACGGGTACCGACTAGAGAAATCTCTACATCTTTTCAACCGGCGTGCGAAGAATGGTGCGGAGTTTTGCGGATCGCCACGTCGCGGATCGCTTAGATAGATTTCGTGGTGGTTGGGCAGGTGTTTGTAACCTTGTTCGCCAGCCCAAGTGTGCATGGCTTCGAGTGTGGGAGTTTCTTCGGCGTACGGGCCGATGTGAAGTGCCTGCACCACAGTTCCCTCTTCAATGATGCTGAGATTTACCAGATCGAACGGGCCTTCCTTTTTCTTCTTCTCCAGTTGTTCACGTGCGGTGGGTAGATCATCCTGCCTAACGAATTCCGGCATGCGAATCATCAGTTTGTATTTCCAGTTCATCTCGGACGGATTTTCGATCTTCTGATCGAAGCCGCCCTCAGGAAACCACATCCCCTCCAGCTTGGACACGACGAAGTCCTGACCCTTGTTCTTATACATGAATTTGAGCGTGTACGCGATGCCGTATAGCGCGCCCATGACCTCCATGAATCGGTCATCTGTTGGTGAACCTTCGGCTTCAACAACAAGATAATGGATCGGCGGTAGCTCAACGATGCGTGGTTTTGCAGTTGCTTTGTACTGGTCCTTGTGCGCCTTGTACAGATCAAGTTTATCGGCAGGCATCGGTATCTATCCTCCATGAGATGTACAACAGGTTCGTGATTCACACCGCAAGGTACTGCGCACGCAGTTAGATCAACTTGTCCATTCTTGCTATGATTGGGATGAACAGTTTATCTACCAGACTCAATCACGTTAAATGCTTATTATTGGCTGGAGATCACTTGCGGGACAAGAGTGATAATGGGGTAGGGGGTCTGCTGCTGCATGTAGTTAAAGCCGAATGCCGAAGACGCCGCGAAACTGTATGAGACGATTTGGCTGACTTCCTGATCGAGCGAATCCTCGTATTCGGTTTGTTTCAGCAACACAAACCGGCTGATCTCACCAGCGGTCAGTCGGAATCGCATGGCAGCGTTGTCGATGTCTTGCGGAAGACGGACCAGTTGCAGGGTATACCAGTCCTCAGGGAGATAGATTTTGTTGATCGCGTTAGCGTTTAGAAATACGCTGAATTGGTCGTTGAACCGAAGCTCGAGCTGGCTGGTTGGAATGTCGTCGGTAACGGCGATGAAGACCGCTGATTCGCCCATCGGGAGATCTTTGATATCGAGGTTGGTCAAGTCTGGCGTGACTGCGACACAGCCTGCGAGTAGTACGAACACCAAGAGCATCAGTATCGGAATTCGCGCCAATTTTCGCTGGTTCAAATCCTGAGGCATACTGCATGTCTCCAAGTGGTAAACTGGCCAATCATGGGTTAGCGTTCACTGCCAGGTAAAACCGTCCGATATTGACCTCGAACATCTCGCCGTCATTGTCTTGCAAGGTATATGAACCTTCCATAGTGCCGAATTCAGTATCCAGTGGGCAGTAACTCGAGTACGAGAATTCTTCCCCAGGTGCCAGATTGGGAGTAAAGCCGACCACGCCGGGACCTTGTACTTCCTGCCGATCACCCTCACCGTTGATGATAATCCAGTGTCGTTTCAAAAGTTGCACCTGGCGCTTGCTCTCATTCCTGATGGTCACATGGTAGGAGAAGATATAGCGTGCTTCATCGGGATTAGAGTGGTCTGCCTCATAATGAGGTTTGACCACTACCCGGACGCCTTGAGTTTTAGTATTTGATTGTGTGTGTGCAGGCATGGAGTGTCCACGTGATCTATGTACAAGCTACGCCACGGACGGTGATGATAAAAGGTCGAGCCCGCATTATTGCGGGCTCGCTTTAGATATTATCGCTGTCGTATGAACAAATATAATAGAGCAGCGTTTGACTCATTTCAGCAAGTGGACTCGCGTGACGTACGTGGTTGCTTCACCGTTCTGCTTTTCATGAGCGACCATTTTCAGGAAGTAGGTTCCGCTGGCGAGCTGCTCACCGCTCAGATGTGCTACATGTTGACCAGGATTAAGCTGTCCTTCAAGCAGAACAGACACTTCACGTCCGAGCACATCATAAACCTTCAACGTCACCAATGATGTTCGTGCGAGAGAGAAGTTGATCCGTGAACTGGTGTTGAACGGATTTGGTGCTGCGTAGAATCCCGCGATCAACTCAGATGAACTCGCAGTAACTCGCACATCAGCCTGTGCAACGGCCATATCGCCATCCACAACGACGACACGATACTCGTATGCGATATTCGGTTGGGCTGTACGGTCAGTGAACCGTGTTCCATCAATCGGTTCACGATTCAACTTCAAGAATGCTCTTCCTCCAACTTCTTTGCGGTATATGTCATAAGTGACTTGCAAGGATGGGATCAGATTCCAGGTGAGATATACTGCCTGCTTGTCACGTGATGTGGTGACCGTCAGGCTTGTCACCTCTTCCACTGGCGTGTTGTATCCGGTGAACTCGGTCAGAATTCCGTATTGCAGGGATAGGTCTATGATCATATCGATTATTTCTTGATCTTCCCCGTATACAGCCATATAGGCCAACCAGTAATCAATTTTCTGGATTGCCCACATGCGCGGAACAAAGCTGTAGGTGATGGTGTCGCCTTCAGTGAAAGTGAAAGGTCCGTATGTGATGCTGGTATCCACACCGGCGACTGTTGCCGACAGTTCGATCATTGTTTCATCAGGCGAATTGTACTGGCCGCTGATAATTGTCTGGCTGCCAGCAAAGATGGTGTAGGGTGCTGGCGGATAGAGTTGGTCGGTGGTAACAGTACCGTAGTCCAGGGTTACCTGTGTCAGTACAGGGCTGGAGAACCGCATGAAGAAGAGCTCGATCTCTTCCGCTAGATTTTCGAGATCAATTACGGTGTGGGACAAGCCGGCATTCTCCAGCGCAACAAAATCGAGAAAATCTAGTGATGCATGATCCCCCGCAGCGACTGTGAAGATTGACGCGCCGATATCATTTGCCTGGGCAATATTCTCGAGGATATCAGGGAGATAGGTCACCCCGGATGTTGGCTGGCCATCGCTGAGAACGAGGATCTGGTTTGCTCTATATGGCGCAGGCTCCTGCTGTAGTGCTTGTACGACAGCATCATTGAAATTAGTGCTTCCCGTTGCAGTCAGGGAGTTTATGTAAGTAATGGCAGATTCAACATTTGCCGGAATTGCTGGGACAGGATTTTGCTGCCACGAGTACACCGATCCATTAAACGCAATAATGTTGAAGAAATCATCTTGCCCGAGATGGGTAATGCAATAGGTCGCGGCTTCCTGTGCTTCCAGAAACGGTTGACCGTACATACTTCCAGATCTGTCAATGACGAAGGTGAAGTTCTTCTGAATTATTTCGCCCGGGGCGACCTCCCCCGGTTCGAGAATCGCGAGAAAGTGCCCTGGGTCAAGTACATCAACCTGACGGTGAGACATCAACCACAAACCAACATCTTCCTGGCTGACCGTGATCAGAGTGCTCAGATTAGCGCTCGGAAAACCGCTACCCCATACTGAGAATTCAAACTCGTGATCGGTCAGCGAAGTGAATTCCGCGTCGTACGGCGAAACCATTACAGCATCAATCAGACGTTGCGATTCACCGTGAACTTCGAAATAGAATGAGTCTACGTTACATGTGTAAAACGCGGGATGATCAAGTGGGAAAGAGAGTTGATAGTCACCGAAATCGTAGTTCATCAATTCGGTGTATTCGAGCCGGACTGTTATTTCACCCGATCCCATCTCAGGAAAGGTCTGTCGGAATGGATTATCCCCCAGATAATCTGCTATTTCATTTGGGAGTTCATCTCCCCCCACCCCGCTTTGTAGACCAGGTTCAAGATCGTAGTAGTGCAATTCATCATCGAACCACATGCCAAGTCCAGTGACAGACGCTCCGGCGGGGAGTGGAAAATAATACGTAAGATCTGGTAAGGAAGGGTAATCAAGATAGAAGGTGTGATCGATGGTTGTTGCAGCTACCTGGTCGTTGACATCCACCGAGACTCGTGTGGATATCAGTGGTAGATAGCCGATGTTTTGCGATCCTATCATCAAGGCATCGGCAAAGCACAGGGACATTGAAGTCAAAGCCAGCAGGATCAGAACCAGGATAATGTTGCGATGCATCATACACCCCCTCAAAGAGAACCGTTGAACATGTCAAATAGCTGTGCACATCTGCTGGGTGTACAGGCAAAGATGTTGCCGGAATTGAATTCAACTCTTCAAAGCTCTAATAGCTGACTATTTCTTGAGTACGACGGAACTGCCAAAACCTCGAAATCTAAGATTTCAGCGAAATGGTGTGCACGAACTGCGGTTATGGTTGGACTGTTTGCGCAATTTGACATAAATAGAGCGATTGAGGCTCCCGAAGGAGCCCCAATCGAATTCAGGTGTCATACCGCCCTGCGAATTCATTAGGAAGCGCGGGTACAATTCCATACATACGATTGTTATTGTTGCGATCTGAGTACCGGGTGCCGTTGCGGACGGCTACGGTACAACACCTATAAGCACGGGTTCAGGCTGTGAACGATGTGCTGCTACTGCATATTGTACAACCTCAAATAGCATCGGGGATTGACGAATCACAGGTTTAGTGCATGTTCTGCACAATTTGTGTGCTCGGCGGGGTGAATACGGTAATAATCCCCATCCCCAGGAAATTGCGATCTCCACTTAACTACATGTTACATCCTTAATATCAGTGATCTAGCGATCTGTCTGACTTCATTTACTCACTTGGCAAAGGGTGGGCCAGTTTTTGTCATGGACGCGGATTTATTACGCATATTTTGCGGTTTGCTTAAAATAGCGGTCGAATATAATACGTATATGTTTGATTTATAGCGCGTTATACTTTTGGTCTCATAGAGGCCGTTGTTTGTCATTTTGCAGCGAACACCATCTCTGTATCTGCGGTCAGGACGCATGGGCCGAGTGAGCGTTGCAAATTATGCACAGACATGACATCTTTGCGTCGATCCGAGGGTATGAGGTGCATACCTTGCGAGGGATGCTCTTGTAGAAGTGGCTTCTGGTCAGAACGTAACCTTCATCCTATTCCGCGACGTTTACTACTTGCCTGCGGCCTTTACGAACCCTACCCTTGAGCATCGAATTGGCACATGACTATCCGTCCTTCGATCACGTTTCCTAATAACAGGAGCTCTGTAGATGGATGCGATCCTGCTGATTTTCTTCTCCACCGTGCCGTGGATCATCTGGGTGTTTATCTATTACTTCCGTGAAATGAGGAAGGGTGACCAATGAACGTCACAATCGTCATCGTCATTGTTTATTTCCTCGTCCTGCTTGTTATCGGATATGTTGCAAGCCGGAAGACGTCGTCAGTTGCGGACTTCTACGTTGCCAACAAGAAACTGGGATTCTGGGTCAGCGCTTTCAGCTCGCGAGCCACAGGCGAGTCTGGGTGGTTGTTACTCGGATTGACGGGTATGGGTTGGGCGGTTGGGATCAATGCGTTCTGGGTGTTGCTCGGTCAGGTAATGGGCGAAACAGTTTCGTGGTTGTACGTCGCTCGTCCATTCAAACGGATGACTGACAAGTACAGTTCGATCACGGTCCCGGATTTTCTCGAATCCCATTTCGGGGACAAGCGTCACATTCTGCGTTGGATCAGCACGGTGGTCATCATCACGATGGTCACATCCTATCTGGCTGCTCAGTTGACGGCTACCGGGAAAGCGTTCAACACTTTCCTGCATCTGGATTTCAAGACCGGTGCGATGCTTGGTCTGGCTATCGTCCTTTTTTATACAATGATCGGTGGATTTCGTGCGGTTGCGTGGTCGGACATGTTTCAAGGGACGATGATGCTGCTCGGGCTGGTTTTGGTTCCAATTGTTGCCGTGGTTGCGACAGGTGGTGTGTCCGGCTTGGTCGAGAATCTTGGCCAGACGAATCCGTCAATGTTGAAGGCGATGGGTGCGGACGGGTGGACTTTGGCCGGAATGCTGACAGTACTTGGATTCGTCGGACCAGGGTTTGGTTATCTCGGCAGCCCACAGCTTTATTCACGATTCATTGCGGTCAGCCATGAACGCAAGTTGATTCCCGGAGCCGTGGTAGCGGTATTATTTACGATCATTACCTCTGGCGGGGCAATAATCGCAGGTTTAGCTGGACGAGTTCTGTATCCGGTGTTGGAAGATCAGGAAGCTATTTTTCCGCTGTTGTCCAGCGAACTGTTTGGTCCAATCATGTCCGGCGTATTAATCGCGGTGGTGTTGGCGGCAGTTATGAGTACGGCGGACTCGTTGCTGATCCTGGCCGTCTCAAGTGTGGTGCGGGACGTTTATCAGAAAATCTTTCGACCTGACGCCTCGCAAAAGCGCGTGGTGATGTTGAGCCGTGTGCTGACGATTGTGCTCGCATTGATTGCGCTTGGATTCGCGTTGCTCGAAGTGCGTTTGATCTTCTGGTTCGTCTTGTTTGCCTGGGCGGGTATCAGTAGCGCGTTTTGTCCGGTAATTGTGCTGTCTGTGTTCTGGAAACGGCTGACGTTGAAGGGTGCTGCGGCCGGGATGATCACTGGATTTGTCACCGCGATCATCTGGAAGATAGTACTTGGACATGTGCTATATGAGATGGTTCCGGCCTTGCTGTTGGCTACCTTGGCTGCAATTGGTGTATCCTTGCTGGACCGGGGTAGGGATGTTGAACTCGCAGGTAAGACAGACTGATTCACAAACCCAATGGAGGTATAGAGATGGAAGGCAACACATCAACACTGACACATTTCATGCAGATAATCTATGACGGCGCCGCGTTGTATTTGCCAAAAGTAGCGTTGGCAATTGTCACCCTGATTATTGGTTTCTGGATCATTAGCGCGATCCTTAAGGGAATGCGAAAGGCCTTGACCGCTCGCAGTATGGATCCGTCCCTGGGCAAATTCCTCTCCAGCGTAATAGGTGTATTGTTAAAAGTCGCGTTATTGATCATGGTCGCGACGATGGTCGGAATTCAGACGACATCACTCGTCGCACTCGTTGGTGCCGCCGGCTTGGCTGTTGGTTTGGCATTACAGGGCAGTCTATCGAATTTTGCCGGTGGTGTTTTGATTCTCATGTTCAAACCGTACAAGGTTGGCGATTGGATTGATGCGCAAGGCTACGCCGGTACAGTCCATGAGATCCAAATTTTCAACACTATTCTCAAGACACCAGACAACAAGACGATCATCATCCCGAACGGTGTGTTGTCGAACGGTAGCATTTCAAATTATTCAAGCGAACCCAAGCGTCGTGTCGATTTCGACTTCGGCATCGGCTACGGTGACGATATTGCCAAGGCCAAAGAAGTGTTACTGAGGATTGCCAACGCTGACAAGCGTGTGATTTCTGATCCGGCGGAACCATTTGTTGGGGTAAAAGCGCATGGTGATAGTGCGGTTACGATCACGATGCGTGTCTGGGTCGCCTCTGCTGATTACTGGGACGTATTCTTCGATATGATGGAAACGGTCAAGGTTACTTTCGACCAGGAAGGCATTTCGATTCCATTCCCACAGCAGGATGTGCACATGCACAACGTTTCCTGATGGGACACTTTTGCCAGTATATGATGTGAGCCTGGACGCTGGTCTGGGCTCTATTATAGAGGAATGCCCGGATTGTGTGGATCCGGGCAAAATCCAAGCTGTTACATCTCTACACACCGGACGGGGGAAGGCCGATTCTCCGGCGAGACAATATGCTTGGAAACTTAAAATTTCTTGGTATATAGAGACAACATACAAACATGGCGCTTGATTTGTTGTCTGCTTTCCATACAACATAACGACACTTTTTCACTATGTCAAGTTCCCGAGGGCAATAACCAAAAGAACTCTTGGCAGTCTCGTGCTGATCAATGGAAACAAACGGTTAGTACGGACTGGAGCATGTTTTGAACGTGGATTTGTTTGTGTCACTGTTATCTACCTAGCTTGGCTGAATACAGGAATTGATCATACTGAGGTTTTCATGCTGGACGGCGAACACGATATGGCAGAGGTTTTAACGAAGTATGGATTTTCGTTAAGTGAGACTCGTCTCTACTTGGAAATGCTTCGGAAACAAGAGATCTCAGCAGGTGAATTGCATCGGATCACAGGGCAGAGTCGTCCAAGGACTTATGAATTAATCAACCAGATGGTGCTCAAGGGTTTTTGCCAGCCACGTGTAGAAGGTCGTCGAAAATATTACAGTGCGATAAAGCCTAGCCGTCTACGCGATTTGATGCAACAAAAGTGGGAGCAGGAGCAGAAGCGCGAAGGAGAGTTGTTTGCGAAGATGGATGCGGTTTTTGATGGCGGCCGGGACAACAACCTATCCATGGATTTCATAGAAATGATCCGGACAAAGGATTTGATCAACCAGAGTTTTGTTAATCTTGTCAATGAAGCTCAGGTGATGATTCAAGCTTTTGTTCGCCGGCCGTTCTCGGGTTTGTCTCAGGAAAGCTGGCACGCTCAGCGAGACGCCTTAGCGAACGCTAATGAGCGTGGTGTGCATGTCCACGCAATCTATTCGACCGAAGACATGGGAACCGATTTACTCAAGCGCGCATTCAAAGCGACGCAAGAGCTGGACAAATCGCTTGTCCGTTTCAAATCATCACTTCCTGCCAAGATGTTTGTTTTTGATCACAAGAAGGTGTTGCTGGCAATCCCTTCGATTCCGGGTGAAAAGGTTTCAGACTTCACGATGATGGTGCTCGAGGACGAGAGCAACGCGACAGTCTACTCGGAGCTCTTCGACAAGTACTGGAATGACGCCATGCAATATGAAGAGTGGTTGCAGCAAGATGAGGAGCAGGTAGAAGCGTAAACTTGTGAAGTAACTAGCAACAAATAGCAACGCCTGACGTGAAATCCGCATCAGGCGTTGATTTTCAACACAGTATTTGGCAGGCCATTATGCATGCCGGAAATGGCGGCGTCCGGTGAAGATCATAGCAACGCCGCGCTCATTGGCGGCGTCGATGACTTCCTGATCGCGTACCGATCCACCCGGTTGAATGATGGTGGACGCGCCAGCATCAACAGCGGCGAGCAGGCCGTCAGCAAATGGGAAGAATGCGTCGCTGGCTAGCACGCTATCCGTCAGATCGCGCTCTGCTTGTTCAGCTTTCCAGGCGGCCAGGTGGACGGCGTCCACACGGCTCATCTGACCTGCACCCATGCCTAAAGTTGCGCCATTCCTGATGAAGCAGACGGCGTTCGACTTCACGTACTTGCATACAATCCAACCGAACTTGAGGTCGGCAAATTCCTGTTCAGATGGTTGCCGTTCAGTGACCACTTTCCAATCGTCCAGCTCGGGGAAACCTGCGTCACGGTCCTGCACCAGCAAGCCGCCGGCCACGCGTCGCAAGTCGTAGCCGAACGGTTTCGCTGCCGATTCAGGCGCGACCAGCAGTCGCAGGTTCTTCTTTTTCTTCAATAGTGCGAGCGCGTCATCGTCGTAGCTGGGCGCGACGATCACCTCGGTGAATGCCTTGTTGATCTGCTGCGCGGTGGTCAGGTCGCAGGTTCGGTTCATGCCGACGATGCCGCCGAAAGCGCTGAGCGGATCGCACGCGCGTGCTTTTGCTTCGGCTTCGGCCAATGAGTCGCCTACACCCACGCCGGAGGGTGTGGTATGCTTGAGAATCGCAACCGCCGGTTGATCAAACTCGAATGGCATCGACAGGGCGATGTCAGCGTCGATCAGGTTGTTGAACGACAGCTCTTTACCGTGCAATTGTTCGCAGGCGGCGACGCCGTGTTGTTCCTCGCCCTGCATCTGGTAAAACGCGGCTGCCTGATGTGGATTTTCGCCGTAGCGCATCGACTGGCGTAACGACAAGTTGATTTGCATGCTTTGCGGCATGGCGTCATCAACATTTTTCTCTGTTTCGCCGATGTATTCGTTGGCGAACCAGTCGGAGATGTGACGGTCGTACTGCGCGGTCATCTCGAATGCGTCCGCCGCGAGTTGACGGCGGGTGTCGTCGACAAGTCCACCGTGCTCGTTGATTTGGGCGATGATGTCGCCGTACTGATCGACCGAGGTGACCACGCCGACAAACTTGTGGTTCTTGGCCGCAGCACGGATCATCCCCGGTCCGCCGATATCGATCTGTTCAACGATCTGTTCAGGTGATTTGGAGGAGTCTGCGGCGGCATTTTCGAACTGGTACAGGTTGATCACGACGAGGTCAATCGGGTAGATCGCCTGGTGATGGGCCTCGTCGATGTCATCCTTCACATCGCGACGCATCAGAATGCCACCGTGCACTTTCGGGTGCAGGGTCTTGAAGCGCCCGCCGAATACTTCCGGGTAACCGGTGAGATCAGAAACGTCGAGGACGTCGTAGCCTGCGTCACGGATGGCTTTCGCTGTTCCGCCAGTGGAGATCATCTGGATCTTTTTCGCACTCAACGCGGCGGCGAGTTCGTCAATGCGGGATTTGTCGGTGACGCTGATCAGCGCACGTTTGATCGGGATAACAGCCATGGTTCTCTCCGGGCAAAAGGGTGGCACTCGCCGGGAGAATAGGGGTACAGAGTGCTTTGAGCAAGGCGTTGAAGAGACGCTCGCGAGGTTAATTGTTGATAAGTGAAACATCAATCTCGACTAGATTCAATAATTACTGGAATTTAGCGGGAACCATTCTATTGCGTGGTGGTATGAGATTCAGGAGAGGGTCCCGATGAAACGAATCACTTCCACATTGACGATCTGCACTTTTGTCTTTTTTCTGCTTGCTGAACCCGCGGTGGCTGAAAGATGTTTAGTGCACTCTGTCGATTGCCCAAAGGAAGAGTCGAAGTCGGCAATTCATCCCAGCCACAAACCAAGTGTGTCAGCTGATTCAGACGGTAGTTCAGCCGGACATCACCACCACCATCATCACTGTGCAGGTATCTCATCGCCCCACAATGTTACAAATTATCCATGCTGTGCTGACAGCATCACTGTACAGGAACGAAACCTGTTCCTGACTGAGCACCACTCGCAAACCAGCGTGGAATCCCGAGCGACCTGTTCTGACTATTCACCTTCTGAAGAAGTTCATTGTTTCTCACATGATTCGGTAACGGTTACATGTGATTGCATCCACTATTCGATACCTGTTACTGTTCTCCTCCGCTGAGTTGACCTGCACAAGACGTATTCCCAAGTCCATCTAGTTTTCATTTCCAAACAAATCATCGCTATTCAGCGAAGGAGAAGTACTGTGAGTAAAAAGAAATTCTCAACTCTGATTTTGACCAGCTTGTTTGTGGTCATGGTCGCGGGCTCATTCATTGTTGTTCAAGTAAACGCCAGCAGTCTGGATGATCCAAAGCACGAGAACTGTGCTTCGGGTGATTGTGAAGCGTGCGCAGCTCACGAAGCTGCAAAGCTTGAACACGCTAATTGTGAAGCTGGTGAATGCGAAGCGTGCGCAGCTCACGCCGCTCATGCAGCTGCTAAGCTCGAGCATGCCAATTGTGACACTGGCGAGTGCGAAGCTTGCGCAGCTTACGCGGCTCACGCGGCCGCAAAGCTTGAGCACGCCAATTGTGAATCAGGTGAGTGCACTGCTTGTGAAGCTCACGCCGCTCATGCCGCTCATGCAGCTACAATGCTTGAACATGCCAACTGTGATTCAGGTGAGTGCGAAGCTTGCGCTGCTCACGATGCACATGCAGCTCATGATGCACACGCGGCACATGGTGCACATGCAGCTCACGCGACAGCAGCTCTTGAACACGCCAATTGTGACACAGGTGAGTGCGAAGCGTGTACAGCCCATGCTGCTGCAAAAGCGGAAGCTGCAAAGAAGGAAGGTTGCGGTTCGAAATCCTCTTCGTGCGGATCTTGCGAATAGTCGCTTGCCAAAGTCATTAACCAATCGATAACGAATCCGGGGTTGCCACAGTATGTGGCAACCCCGGTCTTATCATGAAGTGCAGGTTTGTCATTTCATCAGCACAATTTTTCTGGTGTTGCTGTAGGATCCTGCCTTCACGAGTATAAAATATAGTCCGCTTGGCCAGTTTGCTCCATCAATGGTCAATGTGTGATATCCAGCGGGGAAAGGGTGTTCCACAAATGTCTGCTGCACAAACCGCCCTTGAATGTTATACACGCCCATTGATACGACTTCCGTAGAAGGCAGAGACAGCGTGATCTTCGTCGTTGCATTGAACGGATTTGGATAGGGATCACCAAGGTTTACCGTGGTTGGAAGATTTGGATTAGATTGTGGATGCACTGTGAACTGTCGCGTCGGTTTTTCATCCAGCGTGTTGTACCATTGTTCAGCGTCAAATCCTGAGCTGTCAATCATCTCGCCAGTGGTTAAGGTACCTAGCTTGGTGAACGCGAAACGATCTTCGGATATGACGTTCGGGTATTCTTTCCCGAGCTGCACAATAAACTCGTATTCTCCCGCTTCAGCTTCCAGGGGAACCCATTGCGTGAATGGCTCGTCAAATTCGATTGGGAAGACTGGACTGAAACGAACTCGTTCAACCGGGCCTGTCAGCGAACCATCCGGAAGAGTAAACCGTGTCCAGATTTCGCCGTAGTAATCTGGGTAATCATTGCTATGATCAATGGTTAACCAGTACCAGAAGCCACCTCCAGTTTCGGGTATGATGATTGGGGGATCAACGGGAATCAGTGTGACTATTGGTACACTGAGAATGGTGAATGGGTCGTGATTAAAATCACCGCCGCTTCCATCTATCAGCTCGACATAAATCGAATAATCGGTACTTGGCAAAATATCCAACGGTACTTCGACGATATGTTCGCCATCATTCGGTGTCAGCTCGCTGATTGTCAGCACCGAATCAACATCATCATATAGAGTCAGCCGAACTGGAATCGCGGAAGCGTTGGTCCCCCACGCAATTCTTCGACTTGATCCAGGCAACCATTCATCTTCACCAGTGGGCGAAAACAGGTCCACCCAGTTCCCGTCATCGCTTATCTGTTCATACCAGTATAGTGTGTCCTGGTCATAGCCATTGGCCTCATACAGCAAATCAAGATCGCCATCACCATCGAAATCCACCGGCTTGGGACGTTGTATGTCAGGATGAACCGGGTACCACGAATACTGATCCAAATGTTTGATATACCAACCGAGTTGGTGGCTGTGATTTGCAAGCAGGTCGCGATCGCCATCTCCGTCCATGTCCGCAGGTGCAAGAACGCCTGTCATTTCGAAAGGCGGATCATCAAGGGCACGCACACGCCATCCCTCAGGCCTTGGTTCAAATGCGAACGTAACCGATCTGTCATTCACTTGATCGCGTCCATTACAGATTATGTCAGGACGTCTGTTTCTATCAAGTTTATATCCAAACAGAACTCTTTTCCCATCAAACTCATCTGCACCACTTGCAATCAGATGGTAGGTGAAATTCAACGTGTTTACTTGATCTTGACGATATACGAATAATTCAGATAAAGTCTCATACCACTCATAGCTTACCCCTAAAACATCAATATCACCATCTAAATCAATATCCGTCACTTGGAGGTTACTGGGTGTACCTAAAAATTCTGGTGGGTAACGATTCAAGTCCCATAAGTCAGCATCTCCATTATTTAACCACATTGACAAAAAGTAATGATAATCTCCTCCAAGCCAATAATAGCTGTAAGTGCAGAGATCCAGATCGTTATCTCCATCAAGATCTATTACTTGAAGATGATCGTCAATAAATAGCGTGTCGCTGATCATATGAACTGTAAAATTCCCAGCGATATTTTCCCACCATTTCATATGATGTTTAAAATCATCATCGTTGAATCGGATGGTTACCAGATCCGTATCTCCATCGTTATCCAAGTCTCCCGGTTTTATCGCATCGTAATCTTCAGCGCCATTAACAATGTTCGTATATGCCCATTCATCATCCATGTATTCCCACCAGCCAGCACCATATAAAGTCCTTTGGAAAACCTCATTATTCCCATCACCATCCATATCAATTGCTTGGAAGTCATAAATACGGTAGGCTGTTCCGATCTGGTGTTCAATCCAGGTGGGTTGTGCATGAGCGGTCAAGGATGTACCGATAGCAGGACGAGGTTTCGCATACCAAACTCCAGATATCTCGAACACAAATAATATAGTTGGGTTAACCAACTAGTTGTAACATAAGAATAGGAATTCTAATTTTCAAAACACCGGTTTACACCATGCTAGCTTCAGTCAGGTTAAGGTACGAATTGCGCATTTGACAACCTCAATACCCTGTGTCCAGCAGAAGCGGACGTGTGTTGGTGGCAGGTCGAAGAAGTGGCCGGGTGTGGTCAAGACGTTGTGTTCGTTCAAGATCCAGTCATACAAAGACGGGTGGCCCGGGTTGTCTTGCAACCCGGGTTTCATCGTCTGGTCATCCCTGCTGGCACCTTTTGCCGCATGGGCACCGAGTAGTGTCGGATCAACACAGTGCAGGATCGCGAATCCGGAATCGGGGTGGATATCGGCCTCAAAGCGTTTGTCCTTCGTCAACCAATCCTCGACCAGCGCACGTCCACGGGTAATATGTCCGATGCTCTCTTGGCGTAGGGCATCGGTAAGCCGATCATCGGCAAGAAAACGTGCGGAGATGGCGTCAATCGGGGACGGTCCGACCGCACCCATGTGGTCAAACGCACGTTGCACGTTGTGGATGATGCGCTCGTCCGCGATCACCCAGCCGCCGCGCAGACGACTCAGCCCCCAAACCTTGGTCAATGAACTGGTCGCAATCAGGTTCGGACGTTTCATCGCGACGGTCTTGCCCGCTTCATTTGCCCCCCATTCACGGTAAACTTCATCGACGAGGATCAGGGTGTCTTCGCCGACGGTGTCGGCGAGTTGGATCAGGTCATCGTCCGAAGTCCATGTTCCGCCCGGATTGTGTGGATTGGTGAGGATGATCAGGCGCGCGTCCTCGGCACGGGCGAGCTGTGCTACTTCGTCAATGTCAATCCGCCAGCGGTCGGCCTCACGTCGTTGGAACCGGATAACCCGTGCGCCCAACGCTGAGACTGCGGCGATCAGCGGTTCGTAGACCGGCTGCTCAACCAGCACCGTGTCACCATGGTCAATGGTTCCGGCGAAGGTGACGTAGTTCGCCATGCTGGCACCGTTCGCGGGGTACACATTCGCCGGGCTGACGCTGTACCTGAACGCAATCGCGGCAGCGAGTTCGGCATGACCATACTCGTCACCCGATCCGGTTAGCGACAGGTCGTCCGGCCATTCATTGAACAGTTCACGATATGTTTTGCGCATCTCGAATATGCCGGAGGTCGAGCAATTGAGCAGGCCGGGTTTGTTCCATGGTGCGCCGACTTTCGCCCACTGCATGTATTCGCACACGGGATATGGCATAATCAGTTAAAAACCTCTGAATCCGGTTGACCGACGACGCTGTTCGACTTGGACATCGCGGAGTAATGGTGCTTTGATCCCGATTCGCAGGTAGAAACCCTGGTTTATGCCTTGCGGACTCCAGCGGAACAGACCTTCCCAGCTCTTGAGGTCACGCTTGACGGTCAAATTTGAGCTGGCGACATCGTTGTTAAGCATGTCGATGCTGGTGCTGTAGGTGAAGCTCCAGCGTTTTGTGAGTTTCAGGCTGAGGTTTGCAGTTATGAACAGGGACTCGGTTGGCATCATTGGATTTTCCATGGACAAGCGATAACGAACAGATCCGCCAATGCGCCACGGTGAGCTTCCGCTGCCAGTGAACCGTTCGGATGGATCGGAGAAGCGGTCATTGATTTCCTGCCGCAGGTTTTCGGTGTCACGCACAGTACTTGTATCCGGCGCAACATCGGCAATTGGTTTGCGTGCGGCGAATGGGTTCGTGCCAGTGATTGCAAAATTGGATGACGTTGAAAACGAGGTCATTCGCAAGAGGTTTATGCCTGACAGGTTCTCGTTATCCCAGTAGAATTTGTTTACGCGCCGGTTATTTTCGAGATCGTATTGATAGAAGCTATGCGTTGTCTGAATGTCGACACTTAACTGGTCCAGCGGTCCGAGCGGGTTCTTCCCGGAGATTGGATTTGCGCGGAAGGACGCACCAAGGTCCGAGAAATTGAGACTGTCGGCGATGAAGTTGTAGCTGGTGTTCAGGTTATAAGTGAACAGGTCGGTTTTTGCTTCGACTTCCTCGCCCTCTGTGTCGAGCAGGATACGTTTCATCTGAAACAGGTTGCTCAGGCTGAAAGTCATCGCCAGGCTTCTGCTTCGACTGGTGTTGCCGTATACACTTCCATTATATCGATCCAGCTCATACGCGTAGTTCGTTGTATAAGATGTGTCGATCAGGCCGTCGTTGTTCTCGGTATAAGTTGTATCTGCCAACGTGCGTTCAAGCTGCTGATAGTAGCCGAATTCCGGGTCGGAAAAATCAGGCGTGAAGCGCAAGCCAACGGTAGGCGTGACCACATGCCGAAATGTGTTGATGCTCCAGCGGTTGACCGGGAAGTAACCGTATAGTTTGGTTGTGCTGTTCAGGCTGGTGTTGAAGGTCCGGCGCTGGAAGAAACCTCGTTCCTGAAGTGATTGCGCGGCGCCGTTATCGTCTATGTACCAGTCTCGACGTTCGAGGAACCAGTCTTCAGTGTAGCTGATCGAAGGGTTGAGGTTGATGTACTTGAGCACTTTTTGAGGTGCTTTGAAGCTGATACTATGCCGCAGTCCGCTGCGCCATGTCTCGTCCAGTTCTGTATCGCCAGTTCCGGTGCTGACGAGGTCTTCGGTGCGAGAATTCCGCAGGTTGTTGCTGTACGACATTGTCATGCTGTTATACCAGCGTTCATCGTCGTCGCGGTCACGTTGTTCTATGCGTTCACCGGGTGCGAGCCGTGGCTGCGGTGGTTCATACAGCAGACCCTTGTCATCGGATTTCTTCTGCCTTTCGGTGGGGAAGAAGCGGATCAGTCCGTGCCGGTATGACATATTCGGCAGGGTTTGCTTGTTTTCCCGCGTCGCGATGTCCTGTTCGTGGCTCAAATTCATTGAGAGAGATGAGCCGCGATCGGGCCAGCTATGCGAGAAGGTGGCGTTTGAGTTGAGACGTTGGTTCAGGCGAACGTTTTCGTTGTACGAGTAGCTGTCGTAATACGATCCGCTACTGACGAATTTTCCATCCACTGCTAATCGTGTGTACGGGCCAAATTGTTGCGAATGCTTTACTCGCAAGTCCCAACCATTGGCTCCAACGTTTCGATTATCGATTGATCCGCTAACAGCCCCGTTATACGTATACCGGTCGCGGTAGATTAGTGTCGATGCGAGCATCAGGCCGGTTTTCTCGTAGAAGTTGAGCCGTGATTCGAGGTCCCAGTAGTCGGATGCTGCCCAGTAGTAGCCAAAGCCGGTCAGATTTCGGCCCTGGCTTCCGCCTTGTCCGTAGGTGGGAATGAGAATCCCGGATCGCCGTCCCCGTTGAATCGAAAACACGGCGAACGGTAACGCGAAGACCGGAACTTCGCCAAAACGCAGAACAACCGGCTTGCCGACAACTTTATCGCCGACAATCATTTTCATCTCGTTGCCGGTGAACTTGTAGTCGGGTGGATCTTCCATGCTGGTTGTGAAATAGCCGTCCTTTACATACAGGACTTCGTCGCTGACCTTCTGGATCTGCTCGCCGTGGTAAATACCAACGTCATAGCTGGTGCTTCCGTTTTCAACATATCCGGCACGAGTCTTGATGTTAACCTTGAGCAGGCTGCCTTCAAGTGTTTCGCTCTTGTCTTTAAAGGTTGGCTGTCCGATGACGACGATTGTGTCAATCTCAGTCTCTGTGGTGTCGGTGTAAAGAGTGTCGAAAGCGGGCACAGCCGTCATCAAATCATTGTTCCAGTCCACCTCGATCTTATGCGCGCGCAGGTTCATGCCTTTGTATTCGACGGATGCATTTCCGGTGAGCACAGTCGTCCTGTCAGGCACTCGGAACAGGATGTCTTCCGCTGAATAGACGATAGAGGTATCCAGATCAGATTCCTGGGCTTCAACTTGGGTGAGAGTATCAGTCGCCAGGCTGTCCGCAGCGAACAGAGTGCTGTCAATCGTCAAGCTGTCAGGTGGTAGAGTTAACAACGTATCCGGGACGGGACTGGGCGCGATGAATCCGGGCAGATCTGATGGACTGTCCGGCTGGATCTGGCTGGTGTCCGGTGGTGCGTTGTTCGCGTAGGCCAGTGAATCAGTGATGTCTGGACGTGGCCTCAGTCCCGGATTGGTGAATGAGCACGCCGCGAACAGTGATGTCAGCAGGACTGAGAGTACCAAGTTGAGAGCTGGTCGATACGCCGCGTTGGCGAAGCCAACATGGGCAAGACACCTTGATAGACCGCTAATATGTAAGGCATGTCGCCTCACTCGTCACTCTCCGGATTTGATGAGTCATCAGTACCGGTAGGACTCGTTTGCGGGCCTTTTGTTTCATTCTCGCGAGATGGTTCGATCTGGTCTGTTTGCCCCGACTTGCTCGTCAAGTCGGGATTATCCGTAGCCGCACGTGCATGAATCTCCCGCACTTTTTCCAGCCTGTCAGCGATGGTGGCTTCGGACCCATAGCGTTTCGGACGATAAAACCGTGTGCCCTCCAACTCCGGCGGCAGGCCGGGCATGGGCGAGACGGCGTCGGGCTGGTCATGCGAATACAGATAGCCTTCAGCGTAGCCTTCCGCTTCCATCAACTTGGTCGGTGCGTTGCGCAAATGCATCGGAACCGGCGGCAGATCACCCTTTGCGACGAGGTCCAGGGCTTCGTTAATTGCTTCGTAAGCGGCATTTGACTTTGGTGACGACGCGAGATATGTGGTGACCTGGGCGAGAGTGATTCGCGCTTCCGGCATACCTATGGTATGAACGGAATCGAACGCAGCTTGTGCGAGCAGAAGAGCGTTCGGGTTTGCATTGCCGATATCCTCGCTGGCAAGGATTACAAGTCGACGCGCAATGAATCGTGGCTCTTCGCCGGCGTGCAGCATGCGTGCGAGCCAGTAGATGGCGGCGTCCGGATCGGAGTTGCGCACGCATTTGATAAACGCGCTGATCGTGTCGTAATGTGCTTCGCCGGATTTGTCGTAACGACCGACCGCCTGTTGCGCGACTCGCTGTACGAGGGTGAGAATGATCTGATCAAGAGATTCCAGTTCAGCTGTTTCGACCGCTCGTTCGAGCAGGTTGAGCAGTTCGCGCGCATCACCGTTCGCGAGGTCGATCAACGCGGAATGGGCGTCGTCGCTGAAGGTGACGCTCGTTTCACTGAGAACCGGATCGCTGGTCAGCGCGCGCTGGAGCAGGGTGTCGAGATCATCACGGTCCAGTGGTTGAAATCGATAAACTCGGCAGCGACTGAGCAGGGGGGAGATGACCTCGAAGGACGGGTTCTCGGTGGTCGCGCCGATCAGGGTGAGCACGCCTTCCTCAACAGCCTGCAGCAGTGCGTCCTGTTGGGCTTTGTTGAAACGGTGGATCTCGTCGATGAACAGGAGTGTGCGGAGTTTGTTCGCCCGTCGTTGCCGTGCTGATTGGATCACTTTTCGCACATCAGCCACTCCCGAGGCGACTGCACTGAGTTGTTCAAACGCAGCATCAACATGACCCGCAATCAAACGAGCGAGCGTCGTTTTTCCGACTCCCGGTCCGCCCCAGAAGATCATCGAATGCAGGCGCCCGTTGTCGAGCAGTGGACGCAGCGCACCATCCGGTCCGATCAGGTGTTGTTGTCCAACGAACTGATCGATGTTCCGCGGACGCATACGATCCGGGAGCGGGGCGTCCGGATTGATCGCATCGGATTCGGATGTGTGGAAAAGGTTTTCCGGCATGGATGCAGGTTATTCCATTAGGAAACGGGTTTGTCAGCGCTGTTCAAAGATAGAGCGGAACGTGAATCCGGGCAAAGAGAGTGCGGGAACAGAGGAACATGCCGAGCGTCTGCGACATTACCACCGAATCACGCGGCAGCGAGAGTCCGCGCGAGTCTTGTGGTTTCGACGGGCAGGCAGTACACTCCGGGCTACACAAGTCAAACTACAGCCCGGAGACAAACATGGCAGAGCAACAAATGCCGCAAGGTCCACAAGGTCAGAAGATTCAACTTCACCTCGACGAATCCGTTGCGGATGGTCACTACGCTAACCTGGTCGCGATCAACCACAGTCCGGCAGAATTTGTGCTCGATTTCGTACGCATCGTACCGATGGCCCCAAAGGCGAAAGTTCAGACCCGCGTATTGATGGCACCGATTCATGCAAAAGGACTGCTGAAAGCGTTGGAACAGAATATAAAGAAGTACGAGGAAACACACGGCGACATCAAGATACCAGGCGGCCATTCAGCCGAAAAGCCGTTCGGTTTTCAAGGGTGACAAAAATCGTCCAATACAGGTTTGATGATTGTGAATCCACCATTTAGCTTGAATTGGGCGATTGTTCCATTGCTGAAGGAATGCAACTGACGTGGTAGATGGTAGTTGCGTGAGAGGACTCAATATTGGTCGTCTCTAGTTTATTATAACTATTGTAAAGCGCGCTTGAGTGTTCTTGGAAGAAGTAGTACTATTAGCCTTTAAGAATCTCAGGCTTTATTGATAAGTGGAGGATCAATGGAGACAGAGGATGCCCCCACGTCAGAAAGCGCAGGGTCTGAAAATACGGTAATAAAAGAGCCCACGGCGCCCCATCCAGCTTTTGAGATATTATCCGATATTGAGGAACAGTTCTCTCAGTACAACTTCGATGTGTTAATTCAGTTCGATCAAGATTATCGTCATCTTTTTGCTAATTCAACATCCCACCAATTGTGGTCGATCCCTCGAGAAGGACTAGTCGGCAAATCGTTACGCGAGCTAGATCTGCCTGAAGAGCAGGTCGCGTTCTGGGAAAACAATCTTCGTAATGCGTTTGACACAGGTGAGGTGGTCCGAACCCGTTTCAAACAACCTGGCGAGCGAAGATCCCATTACTGGTCCTGTGAGTTCCACCCGTACGAGAATTCCGCAGGCGAGTATGAGAGTGTGATCTGTTTTGCACGGGATATCACTGAATCTGTTCGCCTGATAAATGAGCTGAGTGATCGCGAACAGAAGTATCGGTTGCTGATTGAAAACCAAACGGACATGGTGACAATGTCAGATGTTGAACACCGTCTCCTGTATATCAACCCGTCCTGTTGTACCACATTCGGGATTTCGGAAAAAGACATGTTGGGCAAATCGTTTATCCCAATGCTTCATGAGGATGATCAGGAATCGACGAGAGAAGGGACTGCTTTGTTGTATGAACCGCCCCACTTCAGATATTTAGAGAATAGAGCGAAAACAATAGATGGATGGAAGTGGTTCAGTTGGACCAGTAGCGCGATTATAAATGAGGACGGTAATATTGATGCGATTGTCTCAATTGGTCAGGATATTGACAAACGCAAACGATACCAGGATTTGCTTGCAGCCCGTCTCAAGCTGAACGATCTAGCAGCTTATTTCGAGACTGACGAATTCCTCACCCACGCCATCGACTTGGCCGAACAGTTGACAGAAAGCCAGATCGGTTTTCTCCATTTCTATGACGAGCCTTCCCAGGAGATCTTGTTACATACCTGGTCAACGAACACTGTGACCGGCTTTTGCGCCATTGACGCGAAGGGCACGCATTACCCTCTCGAGAAAGCTGGGGTATGGGGGGATGCGATTCGGGAACGCAAAGCAATAATCCACAACGACTACGAATCGCACCCACATAAGAAGGGATTACCTGAGGGTCACGCTCCCTTAACGCGCGAAATGGTCGTTCCAATCATGCATCAAGGTCAGATTGTAATAGTCATGGGTGTTGGGAACAAAGAAAATGACTACACAGAATTTGATCTAGACATTCTAACTCAACTGGCGAACTTCGTTTGGGAAGTATATGACCGTCGTCTTACAGAAACCCGATTTGAGGGATTGTTCAATACAACTGACGATGGTGTAATGGTTGTAGATGGTCACACATATATCTGTGAAGTAAATGACCGCTATTGCGAGATGAGTGGATACACACGTGAGGAACTTGCAGGAAAGAAGATAAAAGATGTTGAAGCGATCATGTCTCCTGAGGAAGTTCAAGAGAATCTCAAGGATTTTATTTCTACCGGATCAGCCCGCTTCGAAAGCTGTCACCTTCGCAAGGACGGGACTCTATTTGATGTTGACGTTTCAGCAACCATGATTCAGTCCGAACCGCTTAGCATAATTGCGTTCTTGCGGGATATCACCGACCAGAAAGCGAGTGAACGAGCTCTTCGTGAAAACCAGGAGCGGTTTGAAGCTCTGTCAGACGCATCGTTTGAATCCATCTTTTTCTCAGAGAAGGGTAAGTGTTTAGATCAGAACCTGACCGCTGAACGCATGTTTGGCTACACCCGCGAAGAAGCGATCGGTCGAATGGGCACGGAATGGATAATACCAGAGGACCGTGAAACGGTCATGAACAATATGATGAGCAATTATGAAGAACCTTATGAAGTCATCGCTCTACGCAAAGATGGCAGCACTTTCCCATGCGAAATACAGGCTCGCACCACGACTTATCAGGAACGGACCGTACGCATTACCGCTCTGCGGGATATCAGCCCTCGCCGGTTGGCTGAACAGGCTAGACGCGAATCAGAGGAGAAACTGCGAAGTGTTATCGAACAATCGAATGATGCGATCTATATCTATTGGAATGGAAAGATTGACCTGATCAATAAACGTTTCAGTGAAATGACGGGTGTCAGCGCGGACGAAGCGATGGCGAACTCGTTCGAATTGTTGTCAATGGCAGATACCAGTGATAATTCGGACCTGGAATCCAAGTTGCATGGACCACGTTCACTTGATGATGAACCTGAAAACATGGAATTTGTCCTGATTATGCCCGATGGAGCTCGCACGCATGTGATGGCTTCTGTGAAGGGTATCCATTATCAGGATGATGAAGCGTTGCTGATAGTACTTCGTGATGTCACACTTCAGAAAGAGCTGGAGGAACAGTTCCGGCAAAGCCAGAAGATGGAGTCAATTGGATTGCTCGCTGGGGGAATCGCACACGATTTCAATAACCTGTTATCGCCGGTCATCGGCAATGCGGAGCTAGCGCTGCTGAATTTGTCTCACACAGACAGGCATTATCAGGAATTCGTTGACATTTACTCAGCTGCAAGCAAAGCAAAGGAATTGGTTCGTCAGCTACTCGCATTCAGCAGGAGGCAGACTCTTGATTTTATCACACTGGATATCAACACATTGATCATGAATCTGGAGAAAATTCTTCGTCGCACAATCAGAGAAGATATTGATGTAGAGTTCAAGTTTGTGGATGATACTCCCTATATCCGAGCTGATGCCTCCCAGATCGAGCAAGTGCTGCTGAATCTGTGTATCAACGCACAGGATGCGATGCAGGCTGGGGGAGCGATTAATATAAATACAGAAATTGTGAATTTGAGCGAAGAGGAAACTCTGGGCTGCCCGGGTCTGATCGCTGGCAAGCACGTGTTGCTTACCATTAAAGACACGGGCCATGGAATGGATGAAGAGACGCTCAAGCGGGTGTTCGACCCATTCTTCACGACCAAGGAGGTCGGAAGGGGGACAGGGCTTGGATTGTCTACAGTTCATGGGATCGTTGAACAACACCGAGGGTATATCACTGTCGACAGCAAGATGGGTTCAGGGACGAGGTTCACCATTTATTTCCCCTTCAGTAGCGACGAGAACGAACCGCTGGTGGAACAACCTTTAGGCATACCCGATCAATTTGAGGGGAAAACGGCTCTCCTGGTTGAGGACCAGGAGGAAGTTCGGAAAGTTGTCCGTCGGATACTTACTTATCTCGGGCTTGAAGTTGTCAGCACAGGTAATCCGCTCAAAGTAATACAGAGAGTTGAAGAAGGGGAAATAACTCCGGACTTGCTGTTTACTGATGTAATCATGCCGAAGATGAATGGACGAGAATTATATGAGAAGTTGTCCGTGCGACGACCCGATTTACGCGTGATTTTTGTTTCGGGTTATTCGCAGGATGTTATGAGTGAGAAGGGGGTTAATACTCAGGAAATGATCTCGCTTCAGAAGCCAATTACAATGAAATCCATTACAGATGCGCTCAACAGGGTGTTCAGTGAGTAGATGAGAAGCTGTTTGATTCTTGCATCTGGATTGAACAGCAGCAGTGCTTTGTGGCTGATATTGAACCGGGGACACATTCTCCTGAATGTGTCCCCGTTGGGTTTATTAAGCGGGTGATGCTAGAAGCGAACGCTAGCCTGCAGCCACGCGTAGTCTGAGCTCCCAGTTGAGCGGTTCAAAACACCTCCGTACTTGCTTTGGTTGACTTGTCTCGCCTGTAAGCCGTACCAGTTGTCACCTATGATGATGAACGTTGAGTAACCTCCTCTGATTTCCAGGTACTTGTTCATCTGCAATGTTAGTTCGAGATCAATTTCATGCCCAATGTCAATCGTTTCATCTCGATACCTGTTTTCATCTACGGCGATAAAGCGGTGGTAAGTCAGGTTCAGATTAAGATCTTCGGTGGGATTCAGACCAGCCGCCACAAAGTAATCGACGAGGCGTGGGATATAATTCCAATTGATATCCATCGCACCGCGAAACTCGTGTTGCGATGCGAAAGGTGTTTGAAAATACGGGAAGTTATCGCCTGTGGAACCTGCCCCAATGCTTTCGTCAAGCTCCCAACTGCCGTAATTACCGTCGAAACCAAATCCAACCATTGGATGGTTTGTTACCTTAAATTCATAACTGACATCTGCCGCAAGCAGCCAGCTTTTTAGTGTTGGGTGGAATCTATCTAGCTCGCGTCCAGTTTCATCTGTCTTGATTTGCTCGAATCCCACTTCACCCCACTGATAAACGGCATCAACGTTAAACGTCACGTTATCCCACGTATCACCGATGTAGATTCCGCCGTGATACCTGTTCTGCGGCCAATAATCGAACAAGAAAAATCTATTGAATTCGCGGCCATCAAGATCAGCAGAAATGAAAGGTTGTAGTAGACCATTCAGAAAATCGCCTGACAATGCAACTAATGTGCGATCCCTCTTATCCTGTTCATAAGGTGACTCCCACGGGTCAGGAATTTCATAGGGATCCATTGTGTCTGAAAGCACGGCAGCGAAGTCGTTGTCATACACGCGTGCAGCTAGTAGGGACCACCGTCCCTTGTCCGGCCATAAGCTACAAGGCCATTCGAGTATCATACCGTCGTATGCGTTCGGACCATTCAAACGCCAGTCGTTTAGACCGAAAACTCGTCCGCGTCCTGTTTCCCAAGTGAAACGACCAGCTTGCACAGCGATATTCTTAGCGAACAAGTTGTCCACTCTGAAGTATGCTTCTCGCATTTCCATTTGAGCGGCAGGTGCACGATCAGGGGGCTGCGTTCCCAGATAGCGGCTTTCCTGAAAAATCATGCGCATCGAGAAATTATCCAGTGGCATGATATCGATTCCGATCATCGAGCGCATGGTGCCATAATCTGACAAACCTGTATCATCATTAAAGTCGCGACCTTCGATTTCCCAGCGAGGTCGCATCTCGATAATCAGGGCGGCGACAGGTTCACCGTCCTTCTCGATAAACGGCAGGCTGGCGTGAACGAAAGCTGGAAGTAGAATTATAGCGAGCAGTAACAGCGGCAGTAGACGTCTCATCAATCCCCCCAAATCAGTATGTGAAATGGAAAAATTTCAGCAATATCTCGTTAATTGGCGGAGGCACTTGATTGAACAAGCGCCCCCGGTTCTCTCGAATCTGGTTTGCATACTGAGATTCAGAGACATGTTTCAGCGGATGAGATTTTAGAATCGCACCACAGCTGTCAGCCATGCGTATTCTGCACTATCCTTATCGGTCGGATACTCACCGCCGTATGGGTAAACGTATTCTAAAAACGTCGGCAATAAGAAATTGCTGTTGTTCACAGGGAAGAACACCGAATACCCACTCACGATTTCCAGATACTCGTTAACCTTCCAGGTCATTTCGAAGTCAATTTCGTGACCGAGATCTACTTGGTCACTTCCTTCGTCTTTTTCACCCACGGCGATGAACCGATGGTATGCTGTTTCCAGATGCAGGTTGCTAAACGGATCGAGATCGACCGTCGCGAAATAGTCTGACAGTTTTGGGAAATAGGACCAGTCGATATTCATCAGGCCGCGAAATTCTCGGTTCGAGGCGAATGGCGAATTGAATGCACTATAATCCCGGTACGTTATGTATGGAAATGTATCATCATTTTCTGCATTCTGACCTTCCGTACGATCAAAACCAATTGTAATACCAGGTTTCGTGGGTGCGTCGAATTTGTATCCAACATCAGCTGCGAGTACCCAGCTTTCCAGAGTTTCCTCATAAGTCTTGTATCTTTCATCAAATCCATATCCATACCACTGATAATACTCGACTTTGGGCATTGCATATTGGTAGATGGCATCAACGTTAAAGGACAGCGCTCCCCATGTTTCGCCAGCATACAGGCCGCCGTGATAGTAACTTGATCTTTCATAATATTCGAAGGGTTTCTTATGTGTGACACGGCTATCGATATCAAGCGCAATTATTGGCTGAAGCAAACCGTCAATGAAGTTTCCGGATAGAACAATGAGGTTGCGATCTCTTTTGTCCGGCCAATAATCCCAGTATCGTGGGTATTCACCAGGATACACATAGTAGTCAGGTAGTTCAGCGAAGTCATGGTCACGCACACGGGCGGCAAGCATACTCCACCGTCCCTTGTCCGGCCATAAGCCGCATGGCCACTCCAGTATCAATCCTTCATAAGCATTTGGGCCATGAAGACTCCAATCATTGTAACCGAACAAACGTCCGCGTCCGGTTTCCCAGGTGAAACGACCAGCTTGCACAGCGATATTCTTGTCGAACAGATTGTCCAATCTGAAGTACGCTTCTCGTACCTCCATTTGTGCGGCTGGCGCACGGTCGGCGGATTGAGTCCCCAGATAACGGCTTTCCTGAAAACTCAAGCGCAGCAAGAAATTCTCTAACGGCATGACATCGATTCCGATCATCGTGCGCATGGTGCCATAATCGGATAAGCCGGTGTCGTCATTGAAATCTCGGCCTTCGAGCTCCCAGCGTGGGCGCATCTCGATTCTCAGGGCAGCGATTGTTTCCCCGTCCTTCTCGATAAACGGCAGGCTGGCGTGAACTAAAGTTGGAATTAGCACAGCAGCGAGTAGCCAATACAGCATTACTCGTTTCATGAATCCCCCTGAAAGCGATGTTAAGCGGCTTATCATATCTGATATCTTTGGTTCGGATGTAACGAGCGAGAACGAACTCAAGGACAGTACATATCTTAAACTATTTGAAATACAAGCTTTGGCACATGATTTGAGTATTGTTCACTACACTAATTTTTACAACAGGTGAAGAGTTTTTCTCCGGGATGGAGAGCATACCGATCAGCATCTTCAGGTTTTAATTTTGAGATGTAATCGATGACTTCAACCTTGAATCCTACCCGTTCAAGTCGTTGAATGTAATCAGGGCCGTAAATTCGAACGTGGTCAACTTGTCCGAACCGGCGGAACATTTCATCGGGATCGGAGATCGTCAGATCCTCAATCGTGGTATCCAGAGTCCACGAAATCGGCACTTGCAGAATCGCGAATCCTCCGGGTTTCAGTACACGAAACAGCTCACTCATCGCCTTTTCATCATCAGGAATATGCTCGAGCACGTGGTTGCAGATGATGGCGTCGAATGTATCATTCTCCAGCGTCAATTGAGTGATGTCCATTTTGAGGTCGGCCCGGGGTGATTTGAGGTCAACCGTCAGATAATCAACAGATTGAGTTTTCGTGAATACGCGATGCAGATTTTTTTCAGGGGCAATGTGAAGAAGCTTCATCGGTTGTGAGAACAGACATGACTGATGCTGCTGAAGATACAGGTATATTAGCCGTTCACGGTCACCTGACATGCAACGGGGACATTTGGAGTTCAGGCGGTAACCTCCTCCGATTACCTGATGTTCTCTATATGCGGGTGCGTTGTAACCCTGCGGGAGCATGGCC
>CAZKGR010000033.1:0-33299 GCA_964552465.1 uncultured bacterium | reverse complement strand
ATGATCTCGACAACAGGCACTTGATAATTGCAGTTGTTCAATGTTACCACTACCGTTCCCAGTCTATTGAAAAGTGCTCGTCTGGTCCAGATTTGCATTTTCTGTGATAATTGTGCTGACAACCGCTCTAGGGGCTAAGTTGTGAGTTGTCAGAAAGGACCGTTTCGAGTAGATTACGCCGGTTTCAACAAAGGAGATGAAGACATCATGTCGAAGCGCGATTTCTTGCAGATCACTGACTTTAGCACGGATGAACTTAAGAAGCTGTTTGATCTTGCGGTCGAGATCAAAGCCCTCACTCGTAATGGTGACTGTCCAACATCGCTAGGTGGCCAGACGTGGGCGTGTATTTTCCACAAGGCCAGTCTGCGAACCCGCATCAGTTTCGAGGTTGGATTGCAGCAACTGGGTGCTGGAAGTTTGTACATCACGAACCAGGAAATTGAATTAGGTAAACGTGAGAGCATTCCAGATGTTGCGCGAGTGTTGAGTCGATACGTCGGCGGCATAGTCATTCGCACATACAACCACAAAGATGTGGAAGAGTTAGCTGAATGGGCATCGGTGCCAGTGATCAACGCACTTACTGATTTCACGCATCCGTGCCAGGTAATTTCCGACCTTCTGACAGTTCAGGAGCATCTTGGCACGTTCGAAGGCAAGACAATCACCTACCTTGGCGATGGCAATAACATGGCCCGTTCCTGGATCAATGCCGCACGTCGTCTTGATTTCAGCTTGCGCATTGGCACAAGTAAAGACACCCATCCAGGAGAGTTGGTGGACATCGCGACCAGCGAAGGTGCGAAGGTGGAAGTGGTTTACGATCCGATTGAAGCTGTCAGCGATGCGCATGTTGTGTACACGGATGTCTGGGCGAGCATGGGCGAGAAGGATCAGATCGGCGAGAAGTCAGAAGCGTTGAGAGCTTTCCAGATCAATAACGAGCTGCTGAGCCATGCTGACAACTCTGCAATCGTCATGCATTGTCTGCCGGCGGAACGTGGTCGCGAAATCACTGATGAAGTGATGGACGGTCCACGCAGCGTTGTCTTTGACGAGGCGGAAAACCGCTTACATGCACAAAAAGCAATCATGGTCAGTCTCGCAGGATAACAATGACTGTCGACAGCCGAATACCACCATTACGACCAGTTGAAACCATCCCAGTCAAGCAGGACGGTGAGGATTTCCTCGTCCTGCGCGATCCGATGGGATTATCTGACGGAATGATTGCGGTTGCGGTTGGGGCTATCCCGATTCTGGCGCGTCTCGATGGCGAACACAACGCTCGCCAGATCACCGAAATTGTGGAACGTGATCATGGGCTGTCTGTCGATCCCGACCAGGTTGTTTCCATGGTTGAAATGCTTGAGAACGCCCACCTTCTGCAAAGTGAGACCTTTCTCGAGCATCTAGGTGAACTGGAAGAGCAATATCGATCGATATCAGTCCGTGAACCTGTACTGGTTGATGGTGGATGTCCAAACGATCCAGCTGAATTGACTGCATATTTACGTTTGCTTGAGCAGAGTCCTCCGCCAGAGGATTTTGCTCCGGCGATTCCGATTAAGGGAAGACGATTGCGTGGCTTCCTGGCCCCACACATTGATTATCAACGTGGAGGAAAAAGCTACGGACGCTTGTACAAGCAGCTATCCGCCCTCCTTCCCGATCCATCTGATGGGCCAATACTTATTGTTCTAATCGGCGTAGCTCATAACGGTGCTGTTGAACCAATCGTGACGACGCGCAAAGACTTCCGCACACCGTTTGGCGATTTCCCGTTCGACCGCAATGCGGTGCAGATTCTCGAGGAACAGCTCGGAGATCCAGCGTTTCGAGAAGAACTTGTCCACAAGTCCGAACACTCTGTAGAGATCCAGATTCCATGGCTACAGAATATGTTGCAAGATCGAGATGTGACCTTCCTTCCTCTGCTCGCGGGAATCCTCGACGCGCCGGCGGATGATTCCCCAGGTTTCACCAAGAAGGTTCGTGATGTGGTTTCGGCTCTAAAAGCTGTTGAGGAAGCGCACCCTGGACCAGTGCTGTACGTCGCGAGTGTCGACTTTGCGCATGTCGGACCAGCATTCGGCGATGAAGATGAGATAAACGATA
This sequence comes from uncultured bacterium, assembly GCA_964552465.1. GTDB lineage: Bacteria > Electryoneota > Electryoneia > Electryoneales > Electryoneaceae > BMS3BBIN04. The sequence continues at coordinate 31,178 of CAZKGR010000033.1, read as the reverse complement.
AAATTTGTTCAAGAGTTGAACGCAAGGATATGAGAGCACTAAAGGCTGTCGAAAGTGTGGACGCGAAACGTTGGTGGAGTGAACTAATGGACGATGACAACTCGCGACGTGTCTGTGGCATCAACGCGACCTACCTGACACTTTCCATGCTCAATGATTGCAAGGGATTGATTCTCGATTATCAGCAATCTGTCAGCAAGGATAGATCCACTTTGGTCAGTTACGCGACAGCGGTTTTTCAGGATATGTGATCGTTGTCTCTCTTTCAGCCAGATTAGATTGCTCCAATCGAATCTCCCTCTTGCGCATCTTGTTTGTTGGTACGAACTTTCCAGATTCATTCATTATGCATTCCCTGACGTCATCTTGTGTGTTATCTTAGGATGTTGCCTCAGGTGAAACGGAAGCTTGGCACGAGCGACATGAGTCAAACACACAGCAACGGTCATACACCTTCAGCCATCCATTGGTATTCCTGGGACGGCTCGGCATTCTCTAGAGCAATGGAAGAGGATTTGCCAATCTTCCTCTATTTATATGCTCCCTGGAGCTCGCCTATTCATCGTTATGAGCTGGATGTTCTGAGTGATGAGCGCATTCAGCAGTTGCTGCATGAGTCCTTCGTACCCATTCAAGTCAATGCTCTGGATCAACCAGACATTTATGATCGGTATAACCAGGGTGGTTGGCCATCCGTTTGCCTGCTGACTCCAGAAGGTGACTTGTTGCACGGACGGGGCATCTCTTCCGCGACGCAACTACAGGATACACTTGAGCAGGTTGTTACATATTGGGCTGATCATAAAGATGAAATTCGTGAACGAGTTGCGCAGATTGGTTTACCAGAACTGCCACGTTTCAACGTGCCGGGACCGGATGAACTGACAGATCCGGCACCGTTGGAAGGCATCCGCCACGACGCGATTGCCCATTATGATGTCAAGTATCAAGGTTTCGGTCGTGCGCCGAAGTTGCCAATGGCAGATCTGATTTTGTTCCTGCTTGCCGATCATGATGATGAATATCGGAGTCTCGGCCTCGCAACGTTGGAAGCCTTGCGCATCTCACCATTACACGATATGCTCGGTGGTGGATTCCACCGCATGGCTGACCTCGAAACATGGGGTCAACCTCGGTTCGAGAAACTGGCTTACACCAATTTGTCACTGCTTGAAGCATATGTAGAAGCATATCGGACGACTTCTGAGGAACGATTCTTCAACGTCGCCAATGGAATTCTCGTGTTTATCGAATCCATGTTGATGACGGATTCCGGCCTGCTTCAAAATGCGGTTGACTCCGAGGGCGAACTCGGTGATCCGGGCAGTTATTACGGTTGGTCAATCAAAGATGTGCGGGAAGTACTGGACGACGATGAAGCTTTAGTCACAGCCGCACTTACGTTCTTTGGTATTTCTCAGCATTCGATTATCGCAGGTGAGGTTGATCGTTGCTATCTTGAAGAACGTGTCGCACCTGCTCAACTTTCGATGCGACTCGTACGAGACGAAGAATCGATCATCAAGCTATTGACCACTGCGCGTGAAAAGATGAAAGCTGAACGGGAGACGCGTCCCGATCCAGCGATCGATCAAACAACTTACTCGCGTGAACAGGGTCGTGCACTGGGTGTTCTAGCGAACACAGCGCTTGTGCTGAACAAACCGGGAGCGTTGCAACAGGCGTTTCAGCTCGCGGACAAATTATGGGATACTGGTCGCCGGCCTGGTGGCGGTATGGAACACATCGTCGGAGAAACAGGTGACACCCTGTACTTGAGCGACTGCGTAGACGTGATCCTCGGATTCCTTGAACTATATCGAGTTGCGGGACGAGGCACTGATTTGGTACGTGCTGTAACCCTGGCTCGTGAAACCGTGGAATTGCTTCAAGATCAGGATGGCGTTGGGTTCTTCGATCACTTGGAACGCGAGACGGAGTATGGTGCATCGCAATACCAGTATACTCCGTTTGAAGCAAACAGTCGGCTCCTGCATGCGTTCGCATTACTTTCTGCGTACACTCGCAGTGAATCCTGGCATACGCGCGCATTAAACTTGTCATCAGCTCTGGCACCTGCGCGTTTACGCTATCGATTGGCGGACGCATCATACGGGCGAGCGTTGCGCGCACTGGTTCATCCGCCGAAAATGGTCGATCTGATTGGACGTGACAGCGCGAGTCTACGTCGCAGGATTGTGCTGGAAGCACCAGAAGGTACACTGATACGGACCTTTGATTCGGAACATAAAACGCCGTGGACACCGGTTGATCGCTACGAAAACACGGACGCTGAAGTTGCACAGGCCATCGTCTATTCTGGCGGTGAGGCTAGCGAGCCACTAACCGACACTGGCGAAATACTTTTGTTACTTAACAATTGATGATAGAATCCGAAGGTGGATGATCAAGATTCAGCTTTGGTTTCGAGTAAAACGAGGGAAAAGTACCATGAACAAGAAGGCACGGTTTCTTGGAGCTGTTTTCGCACTGCTGATTCTTGTGAGTTCATCTCCAGCACAGCTTGAACATCGGGTTTGGGAGCCATATGGCGGCGTCCCAGTCCGTCAGGGCTATCACATCGAATGGTTTCGCACGACCGCAACAAATGCTGATGGTGATCTGGCGATGATCTGGTCAGATACTCGTACTGGTGGACGTGACCTGTACATGCAGGTTGTCGATGTGGATGGGAACCAGCTATGGGTTGAGCATCCAGACGGCAAGCTCGTCGCAACCGGCTACAGCCGTCAGGAAGATCCGCACGTCATGGCTACCAGCGATGGTGGTTGGATTGTGACTTGGGTGGATTATCGATGGAGTGCTCCTAACGAAGAAGACGCTGAAATCTATATTGACAAGCTCGATGCTGATGGGAATTCATTATGGGCGAGTCACGAGGATTATGATTACGGTCTTGCTCTGACCAATCAGATTCCCTCGAAGCAAAAGATCGTACAATCGTTTGATGATGGTAATGGTGGCGCTGTTACGATCTGGGTGGATAACCGTGCACAGAATGCCGACCTCTATGGCCAACACATCGACGCTAACGGTGATATTCAATGGTTCCCTGACGGTCAGCCGGAAAATCCAAACGGCAGAGTCATTGCTGGTGGCCCGAGCAGCCAAGGGAATGTTGAAAGCGGAAAATACACTGCGGACACAGACGGTGCCGGCGGTATGGTTTTCGGATGGATTGATAACCTCGATCCAAGTAACCAGAACCTGTATTGCAATCGTGTCGATGCCGACGGCAACCTGATGTGGGGCGATGAGGGTGGTATCGCAATCTGTCTTGTCGATGGTGCGCAGGAAAAGATCCGTCTCGCTCCTGACGGAAACGGCGGCGCATTTTTCGCTTGGGAAGATCGACGTAACCCGGATGATTTCGACATTTATGGCCAGTTCGTAAACTCCGCTGGTGAGATCCAGTGGGCGGATGGTGGCGAAGTAATCTGTGACGCTGTCAACATCCAGGAGTCTCCGCGTATAGTCAACACCGCCAACAACGAAGCGATCCTTGTCTGGCAGGATAAACGTATCGACAACTTCAACTACGACCTCTATTCCCAGCGTGTCAGCGATAACAACGGCACAATGGTACTGCATTGGAATGGCACTAGCGGTCTGGTTGTGACGGATGCAGCCAGTGACCAGTTGGAAGCTCGCTTGTTTAAGGACGGTACCGGTGGCGCAGTGTATTCGTGGGTTGACGAACGTAATGGTCAATCCCCCAACAATGATTTGTTCGCCCAGCGAATCACTGCGGACGGTCAATGGCAGTGGGGTCCAGACTACAATGGTTTTGCCATATGCGACGCGGAAAACGCCCAGGGTGGAAACATCGTCAGGTGGATGTCAGCCAATCGCATGTCGGTAACTTGGGTCGACAACCGTGAAGGTTCACCCGGGATTTACTATCAGATCATGTCACTGGGTGGAACTGAAATCCTGCAGCACAACGGTGACAAGCTAGTCTTCGGAATCGATGCAAACTCCTCTTACCCGGAAATCTATTCTGTTGGTGACGGAAACTACTATCTATCATGGACAGATGGTCGCCTGGGTGTCTTTGGTACATATCCCTATGTCCAGGTTCTGAACACTGAAATCCTTTCTGATTTCTATGAGTTTCAATCTGACTTAAACGGCGTTTCGATGCTTCCTGGTTATCCCGACATCGGCGCCGAGGTTGAAGTCATTGAGATTCAGGAACTTGAGCAAACTGTCGGTTCAGACGGCAGCTTGATATCCGTGTGGAAGGACAACCGTGTAGCGTTCACTCAATTGTTGTTCGCACAGAAGATGGATATTGAGGGTAATGTTCTCTGGGGTGATCAGGGTTCTCCAGTCACCTGGGATGGTGAGAATATGTTCCCGAACAGCCAGGAACGCGCCCAGATCCTTCCGACTGATGATGGCGGAATATTCGTTGTATACAACGAGGTCGATGCCAACTGGTGGTTGCAGGTAAACGTTCAGCGGATCAGCTCAGACGGTGAGCAGTTGTGGGGTGCTCCAGGTACAGGCATTATTCTCACCGAAATTTCTGAGAACCACCAGATTCAGGACATTGCCTTCTTCGATGATGGCAATATCCTGATCATCTACCAGCACGATGATGAAAGCAACGATAAAGATCTCTTTGCCCTGTGCATGGATCAAGATGGCGGCGTCGTGTGGCCAGAAACTCCGATTTGTGAAGCGGATGAGCTGCAGACATTCGCTAAGATAATTGAAGTGGATGGCGGACTGGTCGCTGTGTGGGAAGATCAGCGGCGTGGCAGTACGATCCGTGACTTGTATGGTCAGCTGATAACTCCAGCCGGGGCACTTGGATGGGAAGCTGATGGCGCGTTACTCGTTGAAGCGGACAACCAGCAGAACGAACTCACGCTGAATTCAACCGGACACGAAGCACAATGGTTCTGGTTGACGTGGAAGAGTTCCCAGGATGGTCAGACAGAAGATATACTATCTCAACGCTTTGATCTGAACGGCGATGCGTTATTGACACCGGCAACGGGTGTTGCCATTGGCTTGGATATTAATGCCCAGCAAACCCCGGAAACGGTTATGGATGACGAAGATGGCCTGTACGTTATCTGGGAAGAGACAGCGGCGGGAGAATTGTTCAGTGACCTCAAGTTCACCCGAATAGACACGGATGGTGAGATCGTAGAAACGCCTGTTGAGGGTGACATGCTTACTGATGCATATCACCGGCAGGCTGAGATTTCAGCTGTGGGAGATGAGCTTGGCGGTTTCATCGCAGTGTGGCGCGACAACCGCGCTACGGGTAAGGACGAGCTACAGAACATCTACATGCAGCGTATTAACTGGGTTATAACACCGGTGCATGACGAAGATGACTTGCAGTTGCCGACGAAAATGCGTTTGGATAACAATTATCCGAACCCGTTCAATCCATCGACCTCAATCAAGTTCAGCATCGACACGCCGTCGAATGTTGCGTTGGTTGTCTATGACGTGCTGGGACGTGAAGTGACGCGCCTGGTGAACCAGAAGCTGGTTGCCGGCGAGCATGTCGCGCACTGGGATGGTCTGACTTCATACGGTCAGCCGGTCGCTTCGGGAATGTACTTCTACCGTCTCGAGGTTGGTGGTGAAGTCATGACCCGCAGCATGGTTCTGCTCAAGTAAGCTACCGGATATTCGACTTATTCAAGGCACTTCGCGACCTGCGGAGTGCCTTTTCTTGTTGGAGCGAGACCCTCTTACAGGCTTCTCAGTATGGCTGCCCGTCCTCTATATTCCATACGGTTACAAGATCGCGCGACTATTGTTGCAGAGGATAAATCAAGTTACTGGATCATGCTTTCCGATGAATCAGGCTGATCTCACCATGAAGCGCCACAAGACCTCAACTTTCTCGCTGTTGTTGCGACCAACAGCGATGTTGGTCATCGGCGTGTTACTTATCATCGTTGCGGTGTTATTACCACTAAATGCGGCGTACTCGATGCCGCGAATTGGCGAAGTAGAAGCGCTCTGGGAAGATAGCCTCGCGATTGTCCAACCTGAGATTTTCAACCCACTAAATGTGTCTCAGCGTCGCACTCTGGAAACAGGTGTACCCATCCGCGTTGATGTTGAAATTCGATTTACCCGTACCGGTTACGTAAAGAGCAAGGTGGTTGGTATTACGGTTGAATACGACGTTTGGACCGGATGGTACCGGGTGACAACTCCTCTCTCCCCTTTTGCAATTGAAGAATATTCAACTGTTGAACGGCTTTTTGCGCAGGATTTGTTGTTACTATTTGATACGAGCGAACTCGATCCTGAGCGTCGGTGGTATATCAAGGTTCGGGCTGGGACCGAGTTGCACGAGGATGGCGTTGAGAGTGAATCAGATCGAGGTGTCCTTGGTGATTTGTCTGGGTTCACCCGTCTGTTGTTCAAGTTATTTGAGAAGGACGCTGATCGCTGTGAGTGGTCGGAGCTGGTCAAACTCCCAGAACGGGGTGAGGTGTCACCATGACGTTTCGTTGGCGGCTGATACTCGCCCTGTTTGTTGCGGGCATGATCCCCTTGTTTCCCCTGTTACACGCAGTTCGGGGTATCATTCAGACGGGCATTGATACTCTTGCTCCCGAAGAAACTGGAAAGGCGATCCAGGACGGTCTTGAGATGGTTCGCGAAGAGCTGCGAACCATTCGTGATGATCTTCCGGCGAATTTGCGGTTGTTGATTGCCAGCGTTCCACCTCCATCACCTGAACCATCACAATACCCGGCACTGCACCCTCAGCGGTCATTGTATATCAATACAGGCACGATCTGGCACAAGTTGTTGGACGACGGTTGGGAAATATCCAGCGTTCCTCCAGACATCGTGGAAACTCAGTTCGGACAGTTTCCGGTTCGCATGCAGGAGCGGATAATTGACCGACACGATCGTGAATGGGTGCTGGTGCACGATCTGCCTGAATCATTCCGCCAATCTGCTCAACAGTTGCAGCTGGCGGCCGCGGATTGGGCTGTTTCGCAGGAACAGACTGGCCAGCTGATCAACAGCTTGACCGTAACATATGTAGTCACCTATCTCATCGCAGTCATTTTTGCCATATTAGCTGGATTGTTCGTCGTATCTCCGCTCACCAGACGGATTACTCACTTAACGGAAGTCGCAGAATCAATCCGCACTGGCAATGAGGAAGTGCGTGCAGATGAAGCAGGAGGTGGCGAAACCGAACGTCTCGCACGAACCTTTAATTTGATGCTTTCACGGTTGGTAGCAAGTCGCACTCATGCGGCTGAGATGGAAAAACGTGCAGCTTGGCGTGAGCTGGCGCCGGTGCTCGCCCACGAGATCAAGAACCCGCTGACCCCGATCCAATTGTCGGTCCAGCAGGTTGCCGAGAGCTATGCGGGTGGCGACGATTTGTTTGCGAAGAACTTGAGTGCCACACGCGAAATCGTTGATGAAGAAGTAGGAAGGTTGCGTAAACTTGTACGCGATTTTGGTGACTTTGCTCGAGCGCCGGAACCGAACCCAGAGTTGGTTTCGCTGGATGAGTTCATGACCGATTTGGCGGGCTTATACGGCGACCGGATCGAAGTGGTAATGCAGTGCGAGGGGACGGCATCGTTCGACCGTGAACAGGTACGGCGCTCGTTGATTAACCTGGTTGACAACGCTTTGGCGGCCGCAGATGAACATGATGACCGATCTACACACATCCGCTTCACCTGTGACCGTGATGGTAACGATCTACGCTTCATCGTCGAGGACAACGGGCCGGGTGTACCGGAGGATCAACGCGACTCGATCTTTGAGCCATATGTGACAACCAAGAGTAACGGAATCGGACTAGGACTGCCGGTGGTCAAGACGACTGCTGAGAATCATGGTGGGCATGTGGTAGTGCGTCGTTCGGTTGAATTGGGCGGCGCACGATTTGAATTCGGGTTGTCTGCATAGCGTAGAACCTGTTTCACCACTAAGAATAAAGCCCGGATTGCATTGCAATCCGGGCTTGTATGTTCTGTAAACTCCAGCCTCCTGACTCCTGACTCCAGCCTCAGAATATGCTCGTCAGCGTCACCTTCACACCTTCGAACGGCGCGACAACACGGCATTTTCCGCTCGTGCAGACCAGCCCGCCGCGTTCTTCGCCGACTGTGATCAGCACTTCATGCCGATTGTCGATGAACGCCGAGAACTCGCCCTTCGCCCACGTTGTCTTGTCCTGGTTCGGATCGTCCTCAGCGGTTTCGAGTACGGCGGAGAACGAAAACTGCTGCCGCCAGGTCAAGCCGAGAATCGTAATCGATTCGATAGAGCTCACATCAGCATCTACATCCTCAACCAATCCGCCTTCCACCTGGCATTTTACTGACCAATCGTCAGCGAGTTGATACTCGCTGCCAAGACCAGCGACCGACCGTCGCAGCCAGCTAGTGCGTGCCTGAACCGCTCCGTCGCCTTCGATAGTGTAGACGAGATCCTCATCCCAGCCACCCCATGCAGTCAGGTACCAGTCGTAGGTCGGATAGCCCGTGAACTCAGCGAAAACTTGACGATATGGGCTCTCAATTTCGTCCAGTGATGGCACCCAGAGATCGTTGTCTATAGTTGATGAGGAATGCGAATAGCTGATGTTGAGAGTGTTCGATCCGCTGATGTTATAGCTACCCTCAACCTGGAACCCGACTTCATCATCGAACTGGACGATGTGCGGATGCTTGCTGAACAGCGGGCTGGTGAACTCACGTTGCACAATTGGTGCGCTGTGGAACGGCAGGATATCTACCGACTGCGCATATCCGCCACCACCTCCGCCACCGGCGTACTTGTAGTAGCGGTAACGTTTGTAGTCTGCGAACAAGCTTACAGGTCCGCCGAACCAGCTCGCAGAAGAGTAGAACGCGTCGTGTTCATCATCCACGCCTTCAATCTCTTCTTTCGCATATTCAGCCCAAATCGAGGTGGATGCTCCATCCCACGCTACGTGTCCAGCCCAGGTGCGGTTTTCACCGTAGCTCAGGATCTCATCCTCGACCGGCGTGACCATCATGACCTGAGCACCGATGTTGGTGCCCCATGAGTGGTAATGGGAAATTTGAGCGGCGCTGACCCTGGCATCCCGAACCTGTCCAAGAAAGCCGGCTTTACTCCTGCCGGATAAACCTTCCAGTTCGAGATTGTACAGGCTGATTCGTCCATGCATACCGTCCAGCCCGGAATCGAATCCTTGCAGAATGTCTTCAACCAACGCCAGTCCAAGTCCACGTCCCCAGACGGTGTAAAAGTCGCCAGCACGCAGGTAGACATTGTTGGCAGAATACTCAAGGAAACGCTTCTCAAGCGTGTTGATGCCGGTCTGGTATTGACCGAATTCGGAAGGTTGTAGCATCGTCACGCGGGTTCCGACACGGATGTCGCCGTAGTACAAGTTGAGGTTGAGTCGATTTTCGAAATAACGTTTGACGACATCATCTCCGCCGAATACTTCGCGTCCATCGGCCCAACGCATCTCGTTGGCACCCTGGATGTACATGTCCTGGGCGAAACCGACTGATGAACTCCAACTGATGGTGATGATGATCGTGGCGAGAACTGCGACACGGAGCGCGTTCACTCCTCTTCCCCCTCGGTTGGCATCAGTGCAATTATTTCCTGCTCAATTTCCTTTTCCTCACCCGGATGGTAACCGATCCAGACATTCTTGATGATTCCGTCCATGCCAATCAACACGGTGTGCGGAACATTGGTACCACGGTACTGGCGTAATACCTGGGAATCGGTATCCAATGCGACCGGGAACTCGAATCCCTGTCCACGCACATACGGACGCACCTTGGACACGCTGCGGGTGTTGTCAATGCTGATTCCGAGCATCGTGAACCCACGGTCTTTGTATGTGGCATGAATCCGGTCAAGATGAGGAAGCGCTTGCTTGCACGGCTGGCACCACGTCGCCCAGAAATCGAGCAGAACCGGCCCTTCTTTCAACAACTCAGAAAGCTTCACATTCTTCCCGTCCACGTTCTTCAACGTGAAATCGGGCGCCTTCTGCCCGGCAAGGTCGCTGGCCAGCCCGGTAGTGGCAATGGCGAGAACCAGTAAGGTTGTAAGCAATGTCAATCGGATCACAGTTCAGCCTCCATGTCTCAGCTGCGATGTGCAGCGTGTTCCTTCCCCGGTACTGATCCAGCAAGGATAATGCAATAGCAGTCCCGTCGCAATGGAACCGCCCTGCCTGTCTCACTCACTTCATCAACAACAGTTTCCGTGTGGAACGGATGTCATTCGATTCAAACACGGCGAAGTACAATCCTGAGGCGATGTTCGCCGGTGTCCACGTGATTGTGTGCTGTCCAGCAACGCGGTAGGCATCATCCAACTTCACCACTTGCCGCCCAAGCACATCGTAGATGACCAGTTTCACCTGCGATGGCGATGGCAAAGCGTACTCAATGGTTACGGATGCGTTGAAGGGGTTGGGGTAGATGTTTGTCAGGGCAGCTGACGACGGTAAAAGCGGGTCAATATCAACTTCCTCGATAGAACTATAGTTTTTTTCGACCATGACACTAGATGTATCCCTGAATCCAGTTTCCAGATTGCGAAATACCATGTCGAAATGGGTTTGCGAATATGGGGGAAGAATCCAAGGATCAATTTGCACATTCACCGTTATTGAACCCTGTGGGATTTCGCTTGGTGACCAGGATTCTACAAGTGATTGATCCAGACGCTGATAGTATTTACGCACAAGTCCAGTCGAATCGGCGACCACGGTTCCAAAGTTGAAATCAACTACTAAACTCGCGTAATCCATGGCTCTTGGATTGAAGCCGACCAGTGGACGAAGGATGGGTTGCGTTTCGATCTGACCGGTTTCGAGGTTGAGAACCGCAAGGTACCTGTCCCCGACCGGATCTTCTGCAAGAATCTTGATGCCATCAAAACCAGCAGAATAGGTGTAGAGACTGGCCAGAGACCGGACGATCATACCATTGAGGTTGTAGGTTTCGCGAATCGATCCATCCAATGCATCTAGACGATAGAGCATCCTGCTGACATTATCCCCAATGAAGTAGGATATATCCGTAGAGTGCAGATAGAAACAGGCTAAGCCTGCTGGCTCAACGATTTCCTCGGGTAGTTCCAGACTGTCAGCCACTTCTGGTTCAGGAAACCAGTCACCTCGATCCGTTGTGTATATTTTGCGGTCATATAGCATGGCTAGATCGTTAGGCGAAGGATACGCTGTGGTTATCGCTTCGCACCCTTCATCACCAAATCGACCCGGTTGTGGATATGTCAAGAGCCCACCAGTGTATTGATCGTAAATCAAGAATACTGGTGTACCGCTGGTGTGACCTGCTAGAAGGAATCCATAAGTGTTGGCAGTTATCGCATGAATTGAATCCGCCTGGAAATCTACTTCGACATCCGCGATCCAGTCGACTCCACCCGGGGGTGTTGGTTCGAGGTTCAGGGTGAATGGCTCGGGATCGGGATTGGTAACTTCGAACTCGAGGAACATATCCTGTGGTTGGTGGGCGATGAGTTCTATATCGTCCGGTGTAACGGTGAACTGATCATTATCTACTGATATGATAAGTAGTTGCATTATCCCTGCTTCGATCCCGAATCCACTGAAATACCGCCTATCATTTCCAGGCAGATCAACCGCGACATCGTAGATCCCTGGCAGCACACGTTCCAGCATCACCTCGTCCTGACCGTAGACCTTGTTGATAATCTCGCCGTCCCCAACGATGACGGTCACCGAATCCGGGATCGGACCAGCGGTTTCGATGATCACCTGCAGCGACCCGTAGTCGTACATGTTGTCAAGGTAGTCATGCGCGAGATTGACCTTCATCAGGCCGGTGCCCCACGTGTTGTCAAAGCCGGGATCGCCACCGTCCTCAGCAGTCATCATCAACGCTTCGGCCAGAGCTTCGGGTGGGGCTTGCGGATGAATTCCACGCAGCAGGGTCAGCGCCCCGCCAACTACAGGCGAAGCTGCGGATGTGCCAGTAAAGCTGCCGTAGTAACCACCGAAATGGCTCAGTGTCGGTACTCCCGATGGTGCCAGGATGTCCGGTTTCAGCAGACCCATCTCAGCTCCATCTGCGTACGGATAATCCTGAAAGACCAGCGGCCAGTCGAGCTCTTCCCAGGCAGCGGGACCATTTCCGGTAAATCCCTCGACCCAGCCGTCGTCACCGTGCGCACCAATGGCCATCACTCCGGTGATACCGCCGACAAGTGTCTGCTCTGGATGCAGGAACGGCGCCGGGCTGTTGCCTGGAGCGTTGATGTTCCACGGGATCGGGCCGGGATTGTTGTTGCCCGTCGAGTTCACACTGATCACACCTGTCGCCAGCAGCGCCGTGTACGTGTAACGATGTGTCACGTAATCGGGGATGTTATTCGGCTCAATCCGATCATAGCTCATTGAGCATGAGATGACCGATGCCCCGTTGGTGACAGCATACTGGACAGCCGCCGCACGTGTGGCTTCGCTGCTCCACCCGTTGTTGTAATTGCGAATCATCATCCAGGTTGCCTCAGGGGCGATACCTGTTTCAGTGCCGCCAGTACCGTCACCGGCGACGATGCCCGTGCACTTGGTGCCGTGTCCCTGGATGTCACTAATATCAGCGTTGTTATCATAGAAATTCCAGCCGTGAATGTCGTCGATGTATCCGTTCAGGTCGTCATCGTGGTTGTTGTCGGGGTATTCGTCAATGTTTACCCAGACATGATCAACCAGATCTGGATGTTCGAGAAGCACACCGCTGTCGATGATCGCGACCAGCACATTCTCGCCGTGATAACCGAGATCCCATAGTTGATCGGCACCGATATATTCCACCGCCCACGAAACCTCATCCAGCTCGGCAACCGATTGTCCCGGCTTCTCAGACACGATTATCTCATCGTTGACCTGTTCAAACGGTATCGGCGGATCATAACGAACACCGATGACTTCATCCAGTTCGGCCAATTTCTCTACTCGATCAGCCCGCACTTTAACCAGAAACCCATGCGCGATCCACAGCGAATGCAGGTCGGTGGCGCTTCCGGCGTAAACTTCCTGCTCAAGCCATTGAGCCGTCTGTCCTGCCTGTGATTGAAAATGATCCTGCAACGTTTCCATCGCATGCTGTCGTCGTTGCGGCAAAGTCATCCCCTGCACTTCCTGCACCAGTTCATCAACCGGATAAGGGTTGCCAATTCTCACAAACACAGGCACCATGGCAGATTGGTCAACGGTCGCCAGGTGTTCACGAAGGTTGTTTTCATATTGTGGTTGAGAGGCAGCTACAGCAGCGGGATTCAGATTTAGTGCGGCAGCTAACACGATTGCAATCAACACGAGTAGTGAGCGAGTCATGGACGAATCCTGAATATGAGTCTGGTTCGCAGGTTATACGCTGCGAATGTCGAGTGTGTGCCCGTTTCATCTTTGCGAATCATGACATCCGGGCGAACAGCACATACTAGTAACTTACTGTCCATGTAGAGTTAAGGCAATCGGTTGATACCCAGTTATGCAATTAGGGGCTGCTGCATGAGGAGCATATACACGAGTGATTGAGTCGCTTGATGTTTCACCAGCGGCTTAGTGCACATGCATTATCAGACTGATATCAGAGTAAATCTGGCTATATTGTTTGAATGCGAGCGATTGTCAGCTACAGATCTCGCTGAGGAGACGGTTGGTGTTTTGTCTTGCGCAACTGGGGTCTGCCGTCTAACTTTGGGACTCGCTGCACGCGCCTGTAGCTCAACTGGATAGAGCACCTGATTACGGATCAGGAGGTTTGGGGTTCGAATCCCTACAGGCGTACGATGATGTACAAAGGCTCTGGTCATGTGACCTGAGCCTTTTCCATTTCAGTCGTAATTCTATTCAGTTTCTCACTGTTCCTCCGCCTGTTGTACGTTCTGATTAGATTCAATCAGTTGCGAATAGAAGCTGAACTTTTTTTTCGCGATCCTGCAAATACATAGATAATCCGGAATGAAACAATAAGTCGGGTAAGAAAATCGCGTATTAGACTGTTGCGAGAATTACCTAAGTTATTGTTTTATGGTCCGCGCTCTCAGTTACTCGTCCTTTTAAGGACTAAAGTTATGCCGTATCTTGTGAATTATCGTGCTAACTGAAGCTCTGTGCTCAGTCTGCAGCTTTTTGATCATAGCAAGGAGGCGAATCAACAATGGCGCATCCTTACAACGAACACATTCATGAGGTGATACACCTGTCACGTGAAATGATGGCGCTGGCCGATCTCGGTGATCGAGACCGAATCGATTTGAGCTGCGGTGTGCTCTACGGCAATTTGCGTGATGCGGCGTGGAAACTTCGTAAAGAAGCCGAGCGGGAACGCACGCTTCATAAGCAACGCGGTAACTGGGATATCCCAGACGATCTACCCCCAAACCAACCGATCCATTCATCGGGAGAGTGAGTATGCACGTAAACGAGACTTCTATTCATGTCGCAAAAGGTGATTTTACGCTGACCGAAACGGAAGCAATTGCCTTTTATGCGACTGACGATCTGCAACTGGGTACTGGATTCGGGAACGCCATCTCGATGCGTGGTGGACCTTCGGTGCAGGAAGAATTGAACGGTCTTGGACAGCTTGCCCCGTTGCAGGCTGCGATCAGTGCTGCTGGCGATCTTCCAGCGACATATATCGTTCATGTCAACGGTCCGAAGTTCCAGGAAGATGACATGTACGGCAAGTTGAAGACTGCTCTCAACAACGCACTCCGCGTGGCTGAAGAAAATGGCATCACCAGGATCGCTTTCCCACCTATGGGTGCTGGGTTCTATGGCGTCCCCCTTCCCGATTGCGCCAAGGTGATGGTTAACACGTTTGTTGAGTACGCTCAAAGCGGCACATCGTTGAAAGAGATTCAGATTATCGCAATGAACGGTCGTGAGTACAGACCATTCGCTGCATTACTGCAAGAGAATGAGAAGGAGGTGGCCGCATGATTACCCCTGAAGCCATGCATTTGGCGGAAAACATGGCGCACCTGGCGCTGATCGTGATGGCCATTGTCTACATTTTCAGAATCCGTTGGTACCTTGGCTTTCCTGCTGGCAAGGAGCGTCAGGCACCGACCGGTGCCCTGGACACGACGCCGAAGAAAGGCAGCATGTATTCTTTGATGAATATTGCCATGCCATGGGCGATGGAAAGCACACGCAGCAAACCATTTTTCTACATGCAATTCGTGTTCTTCCATCTTGGGGTTGTTGCAGCGATCACGTTGTCATTTACGATTCCATTTGCTCATGATTTCACAGCTTCGCCAGTCATGCAGATCATCTTCAAGGCATTAATCGGAGCTGCGTTTGTTGTTGGTGTGCTGAGGATTATCCGTCGATTGACAGACAAGTATGTGCGCGCCATCAGCACGCCGGACGATCATTTCGCTGTCTGGTTACTGACAGTCTGGTTTGGGCTGGCATTCTTCGCGGTTAGCATGCGTGGTGATCTCGCCCAGTACATCTATTTCTGGATGACCATGTTCTTCCTGTTGTACGTGCCATTCAGTAAGATCAGCCACTACTTGTACTACCCATTCACTCGTTGGTATCTGGGAAAAACGATGGGTCGGCGTGGTGTGTTTCCGCTGCGTCGCGGACCGGCTGCGAATTGAAGTGGTGAGCTTGGATCATTCAGATAACTTAGTGACATGAGGATATAGAGATGAGTTCGGAAGCGAACGGCAAGCAACGTTCCCATAAGGCGGAAAAAGCTCTTGAGCGGATGAAGAGCAAGCTGAACCGTCAAGTGGTGGGTTCTCTTGTAGGTTGTGTGCACTGCGGAATGTGTACCGATTCCTGCCATTATGTGCAGACGAATCCGGGCGATGTGACCTATGCGCCAGCGTGGAAGGCCGACCGTCTGCGTAAGATTTTCAAACGTGAGATAGATTGGACCGGACGTGTGTTCCCGTGGTGGGTTGGTGCCAAGAGTGTGTTCACGGATGAAGAGCTGGAAGAGCTGAAGGATATCGCCTTCGGTAAGTGTACCAACTGCCGTCGATGCACGATCAACTGCCCGATGGGTGTCGATTTTGCGACATTCAACCGCATGTTGCGCGGGATGCTGGTCAGCGTTGGAGTGATGCCGGAAGGCGTGGCCGTTGTATCCAAGGACCAGTGGGAAATCGGCAACCAGATGGGTGTGTTGAAAGAGGATTATCTCGACACTCTCGAGTGGATGGCTGATGAAATGCAGATCGAGCTGGACGATGAAACAGCTGACATCCCGATCGACAAGGAAAACGCGGATGTCGTCTATTCGATCAATCCACGCGAGGTTAAGTACGATCCGCGTACCATATCCGACGCCGCAAAGATCTTCCACATGGCTGGCGAAAACTGGACCATGCCGAGCGAAGGCTGGGACATGACCAACTTCGGCCTGTTCTCTGGTGATGATGACCTCGGTGGTGCGGTTGCCGGGATGTTGTTTGAGAAAGTCGAGGAACTGAAGGGCAAGAAGTTGGTGATCAGCGAGTGCGGACATGGGTATCGTTCCACACGTTGCGAAGGTCCGAACTGGGCGAAGAAGGACGTCGGGTTTGAGATGGAATCCAGCGTCATCACCATGCTGAATTTCATCAAGGAAGGCCGGATCAAGGTTGACAAGTCAAAGAATCCGCAGCCGGTCACCTTCCATGACTCTTGCAACAATGCACGATCCTGCGGCCTGTTTGAAGAACCGCGTGAACTTCTCAGGTTGGTGTGCGAAGATTTCCGCGAGATGTATCCGAATCGTGCGGAGAACTACTGCTGCACTGGCGGTGGTGGCGCAATGTCGATGAGCGAGTATGCCCCGCGACGGTTGAAATCAGGGAAAGTGAAAGCTGATCAGCTGAAAGCAACTGGAGCTGAAGTCGTTGTCACCTCTTGCCACAATTGCGTTGACGGCCTCGCTGACTGCATCAAGCATTACAAGTTGGGTATGGAAGTGACCCAGCTGGTCAATCTGGTTGCGAACGCATTGGTCATTCCGGAGAAACCAGTTGAAGTTGAGGTTGAGAAGGAAGCTGAGAAGGTTGTGGCCCATGCTGAATCCCTCGTCAACCGTACGATTCTCGTCGTCGATGATGAACCAGACATCCTGACGTTCTTCAGTACTGTTCTTGAAGACAACGGGGCAACTATTCTAACTGCGGCTGATGGCGAAGAAGCGGTTGCGCTTGCCTTGAAGGAACAGCCAGACCTGATTACGCTGGACCTCAACATGCCGGGCAAAGATGGCGGTTGGGTGTTTGAACACTTACGCAACGAGAAAGCTACCAGTCAGATACCTGTCTGTATCATCTCCGGTAAACCGGAACTAAGACGGTTGATATATGAACGGCCAGTTCCACCACCGGAAGGCTACGTGGATAAACCGGTCGATGAGATCACTTTGCTCAAGAATGTTCGAAAGATTCTTGACCTG
Source organism: uncultured bacterium (assembly GCA_964552465.1). Classification (GTDB taxonomy): domain Bacteria; phylum Electryoneota; class Electryoneia; order Electryoneales; family Electryoneaceae; genus BMS3BBIN04. Next base: position 13,704 of record CAZKGR010000033.1, on the reverse strand, counting down.
GCAAATAAAGGAAAAGCCGAAACTGTGACGACAGGCTAGGCGATCTAAACTCCCTGTGTGATTGTATGCACACAGGGAGTTATCTTTAGTGAAATGCCAGCCACAGGAGACCGGCGATGATCGACCTGCCGTTTGAGACCTATTTCGAGGAAATGCCCTGCTACGTTTCTGTGCAGGATAGGAACTTGAAACTCGTGGCTGCGAACCGCCGCTTTCGTGAGAATTTTGGCGAAATTGAAGGCCGGTATTGCTACCAGGTATACAAGCACCGGCCTGAGAAGTGCGAAGAGTGCCCCGTTGAACGCACGTTCCATGATGGTAAAAGCCATTACAGTGAAGAGGTTGTGACTTGTCTGGCGGGACGTGATATATCCGTTCTCGTAAACACAACTCCCATCCGAAATGAAGCTGGTGAAATTGAAACTGTGATGGAGATGTCCACCGACGTCACCCAGCTAAAACGTTTGCAGACTCAGCTCAAGGAAAGTCAAGAGCGGTACCGGTTACTGTTCGACGAGGTCCCTTGTTTCATCTCGATTCAGGATCGCGAGCTAAACGTCATTGATGCTAACCGCTTACACCGTGAAACGTTTGGTGAAAAATACGGTGGCAAGTGTTACCAGGTCTACAAGCATCGTACAGAAGCATGCAAGCCATGTATTGTGCAGAAAACATTCGCAGACGGTGAAGTACACGTTCACGAGGAGGTCGTCGCCACTCAAGATGATCGCACTTTGAATGTGCTGGTTCACACGTCGCCGTTACGTGATGCAGATGGCGATATCGACTCAGTAATTGAGATTAGTACAGACATAACACCGATACGTCAACTCCAGACGCAGCTCACCAATATCGGCCTTTTGATCAGTTCGATCTCGCATGGTGTGAAGGGTCTGTTGAATGGTTTGGACGGCGGTGTCTATCTCGTCAATTCCGGGATGAAGAATAATGACCAGTCGCGTGTTGAACAAGGCTGGGAGATCGTGCTGAGAAACGTCTCCCGAATACGCAGCATGGTGCTGGACATCCTGTATTATGCCAAGGATCGGGAACTTGATCTTGAGACAATTGAGGCATCGGAGTTAGCTGAAATCATACATGAAGTGATGCAATCTCGAGCGGACGATCTGGGTGTGCAGCTTTCGATTGAGGTTGACTCTGATTCTGGCAAGTTCAAGGCTGACAGGAAAGCAATACGGGCAACCCTTGTCAATCTGATAGAGAACTCGTTGGATGCGTGTCGCGTTGACAGTAAGAAGGAAGATCACGAAGTCCGAGTATCTGTCAGTGGTTCTGATGAGTCCATCATTTTCACCATCCAGGACAACGGTATCGGCATGGATCGGGAGACACAGGACAAGGCATTCAGCCTCTTCTTCTCCTCGAAAGGCAATGAAGGAACCGGTCTCGGTTTGTTTGTCGCCGACAAGATTATCACTTCGCATGGTGGGAACATTCAGCTAGTGTCAACTGAAGGAACGGGTAGTACATTTACGGTAGAACTTCCACGCAGCCCAAAGGAAAACCAGAACAACGTCGAACATATTGAAACGATCACAACCCCGGGGGACTAACATATGGATCGTAAACCACTGATTCTCGTTGTCGATGATGAACAAGACACGAGAACATTTTTCACAACCCTGCTTAAGGATAACGGCTACGATGTGATCACGGCTGAGGACGGGCAGGAAGCGCTCGACAAGGTACGTACTGCTGAAATTGATTTGATTACGCTTGACCTTAGCATGCCCGAAATGTCTGGGCTCAAGTTCTACCGTGAGATGCGTGGCGAAGGCGAGCCTCATACACCTATCATCGTGATTACTGGCGTATCGAACGATATGAAATCGTTCATCTCAACCCGGAAACAGGTACCCCCTCCAGATGGATATTTAAGCAAGCCCGTGGACCAGGCGGAGATGCTTGAATTGGTCGCCAATTTGATCGGTACTCATTCCTGACAGTTGCGAGTCTTAGCCCCCCGGCAGTAACAAATTCGCAGCTGAGCCTGAGATAACAGCGTGGGAATGCACGCTTCTCTTGATCGAAAACCACAATGCCGTGTGCGAACGCACACGGCATTGATTGTATTATCCGACTGTTTCCAGTTCTAAGCTGGTTGAATCAGAAATCAACTCTGATTTCCTCATCAGTCGTTTTGACTGATTGATATTGAACAGTCGCTTGCCCGCTCCCTTTCACAATCCACTGCACATCAACGCTGCCGAATGACGGTAACCTGGTATAGATCACATCCGGCTGGTACTGCTGATGTTCAACAATGTCCAAGTGTTGATCGTGTAGGATACCGCCGCTCACAACCTCAATTCCTCGCCCATCAATTGAAAGGATGTCGCGGCGTACAAGGTTGTGATTCCACGCGAGAGCACTTAGGGTCGGGATTGCATTCTTGTTTGCAGCTCGCACCCGGATGCGAGTAAGATCATTTCCAATAGATTCCTGCTCAATGACTTCCAAACCTATCTCAGGAGTGTGTTTTGCTGTAAACAGGATATGAGCAGTGTTGCGATGCATCATCTCCAGTAGCTGAAACGGTTGCTGCATCCTCGTAGTGAATGTTCGCCACCCGCCAATCTCAATCTCACCTAATTGCGGGTGATCCACTTTGGTCCAATTCTTGAACATCGTTCCCTGGGCAACGTTGTCGTTGAAACGCAGGCGCTCCATCTCCCACGGGACATCCTCATCCTTGATCCACTCCTCGTCATCCATTTTGCGATAGCGATCATTGATCGAGTTGTGCAGTTCCTGAACGAAGCCGAGAATACCGAATGTCTGGTACATGAAGCCGTCGAAATCACCGTAAGTGGTGTACAAGTCTTCCATTGCAATGATATACTCATAACCTGGAAGAATCTTCTCCCCTTCTTCACCGAGATAATCAAACACTTCCACATCGGACGGCGGATACACTCCATCCAGCTTTGAACCTGGACCTCGCACCACCATTCCGCCATAGTTGTGGAATGCCCAGTTGAACGAAATATTGGGTTTTGTCAGCAGAAACTGTCCTACAGCGTAGGTGGGCTTGGCTGACAAGGGAAAATCGCCAGCACCACTCTGTACATAGGATGGTTGCCAGTGTCCGCCATAATTGCGGTTCATGTCGAGATAGCCAGGAGTGTCTTCGTTGATCCTCCCGTCACCATCGTTATCAAATCCTTCGCGCCCTATAAGACGCCATTCTCCCTCTTCCCAGGGTTTTCTGCGAATCATCATCCGTGGTTCATCCGGATGAGTTTTGTAAGGACCGGTGGGGTCCTTGATCCGCATCTGCAGGATTTCCCCGTCGCCATCGATATCGTCGTAATCGTCTTCGTCCACCAGACCATCTCGATCATTGTCATAAGGGACGCGCGCTGTCCGGCCGATGTTGTAGCTGCCGTCATCATCAAAGAATCGCCAACGGCTGTCAACATTCACTGTCGGTATGATGTAGAAAGCATTCCGGTCAACGATTTCATGGACGGTCTCGTTTGAATCATAGTTTTCAAGCAAGTACCACGCCAGGTACAAACACACTTCCGTTGCCTGAATCTCGTTGCCGTGAATGGCGCCGTCGACATAGATACCCGGCTTGCTCACATCGTCGCCTGTATTCGGATTGTTGATTTCCAACAACCAGATATCACGTCCCTCTTCACTCTTGCCAATCGAGCTAAGGGATGCGAAATCGCTGTGGGCTCTTGCGAGTTGCCGTAATGCCTGCTCTGTCTGTTCACCTGAATAATAGTGATCCCATCGCAGATCGACCTTGTAGTCCTGACCAGTTGCCACGCAAACGACGAGGAAGGTCAAAGCGGTTACCAATAGTAGCTTCTTCATCGTTGACCTCCTCTCATTGTGACTACTCGTTCGCCACTGCCAGCGCTCCTGCTCCAGACCTTGATCGTGATCTTACTTCCGGATTTAGCTGCAACCACCCAACGCACTTTTTCAGTTCCGCCGCTGCCCTCCAGCAATCCAAGCACAGTTCGTTGGTGTCCTTCAAGCAGATCATCCACCTCAACTCCCTCTATCAATGCAGCGACGGGAACAGGACGTTGAGTGCGGTGGCCGTGGTGAGTTGGGTATGGAAGAAAACCACGGTTGCTTACCCATGCATCGACTACGTATACGCCAGTAGCACGTTCTTGCACTGAAACACTATCGATGGCGATTTGCGGTAGCATCTCGCTAAGCTCCAATACGAACGGAAGTTGTGCATCCAGGAGATCCTGGATCTCATTATAATCGGGTGCGAGGTTCATAAACGGTTTCACCCCACCTATCTCAACTGAACCTAGAGATGGATGATCGTTCGGTGTCCACTCGAGCCAGGCATCCGGCCTGTAGGCTAGTAGAGCTTCCCGTTCGGAATTACCCTCGTCTTGACCTCTATTCTCCATTTTCTTCCGACGTTCTCCTCTGGGTTTCTCAGCTGTACTGTCATCATCAGCCATCGAGGGCATCGGAACGGTCCAGAAATCGAGAGCGAATGTCGGTGTACCGTACTGGTAGTAAGCCCATTCCTCAACCGACCCATCCACGGGTTGAGGTGGATCTATACGTTCAGTGTTCACTCCACTTGAATCGAGAAATGTCTTGTATCGATCAGCGATTTCATTCCAATAGGGTAAATCACTTGGATGAGGTTCTGTTTCTGCATCATCGCTCAGCCAACTCACCATTTTCTCAGCGGTAAGATTTGGTCGTTCCATCGCGTCGCGAGCGATGGGCAACAACTCACCCAGTTTCATCCGTTTACCACGTTTGAGCCCTGTTCTATGTGCCAGCCAACCAGGGACACTGAACGACTGATCCAGAAGATCCGGTGAACGACTAGTTTCTGGAACATTCAACAACGTGTTGCTGCGTCCGAACACCAATACCATAGCGATATTCGGATGGGCAAACGCGAATTGCATCAGCTCACGGGATTCAGTTTCACTCGCAGGCCATAAGCCCGCGTAAGTGCTATGCAGTTGGAAGCGATGCGGGAAGTTGTTTCCCGGATTCACCCCACCTGCGCCATCTTCATTGATTTGTCCGTCACCATCGTCGTCCAGTCCTTCCGGAAACAGACGATAACGTCCATTCTCTCCTTTGCCCGGTTTGGCGATTTCCATATACGGCTGACCTTCAACCTCAATCCAGGTTCCCTCAGGGTGGAGTTGACGGATCATCGTGATCAACCCATCACCATTTAGATCATCTGGACCATCTTCGTCAGTCTGCAAGTCAACATCATCGTTGAACGGTTTTACATTGCGAAATGCCTCAGCTTGCGGGGTATCGAAAAAGGATGAGTATCCGTCTGGATTGCCGCATGGATAGATGTACCATGTTCTATCACGAGTGACGTCAGACCACTCTTTTGAGAGTTTTTCAGCTAGTTCGAGGGCTGCTTCAGATGCTGCGGGTGCATCACCAGACATGTTTGCGATGAGGAGTATACCGGGAGCATCCACCCCTTGATCCCCGATCTCAAGAATCGCAAGCGGTAGTCCACCCGGTGTTTCACCGAGTTGATGCAACGTTGCTGATCGAGTACTGCCAGCAATGTCATGCAGGCTTGAAACAAGCTGTTCAGGGGTTTTATAGTCCGCTTGACCAACGGCGGCAATGGGTAGAACTACAGTGAGCAGCAGCAATGATCGAACAGGACGAGTTGTTCGCATGCACCCTCCGATAGACAACTACAGGTGAATTCAAATCCCCCGATTTTTCTGGAACACAAAGTAGGTGCTGAAAAACAGTATGTCACGTAGAAAACATTGATTCATGAATTGAAACGTCACCAATGGAGCTGAAGATCGTGCGTCGTACTCATTTTCCATAGTCCACATAATATCGTCCGGTACTTGCGAATGAACTATTCGCATTCTATTTATCATTCAAGTGATGAGTATGCTCTTTCAGGGGGGTACAGTTGTCCATGGAATCCACCAGTCCGATTGTTGTCGCGAATTCACAGATAGCCCTGTGGGCTTTTATCAGCTACCTGTTAGTCATCACCTTGATCGGTGTGTTGACCAGCCGTTTCTCATCAGCGGGGACAAACGAGTACTTCCTCGCTGGACGCAGGCTCAACAAGTGGGTGGTCGCGTTATCAGCAGTTGTCAGCGGACGCAGCGCCTGGCTGTTGATTGGATTTACCGGCATGGCATACTCGCAGGGTTTGTCTGCAATTTGGGCGGCAGTCGGGTATATAGTCGTCGAATTCTTTCTCTTCTATTTCTACGCTAGACGCTTGCGACAGTTTAGCGAAGATCATGATTGCATCACTGTCCCCGATTTCTTCGCCGCACGTTTCAACGACCACAAGGGGCAGCTGCGTATTCTGCTTTCTGTCATCATCATTGTCTTTCTCACGGCGTATGTATCGGCGCAATTCGTCGGTGGTGGAAAGACCTTTGCATCATCCTTCGGGGTGACCCCAACCAACGGCATGATGATCACGGCCGGCATTGTTCTCCTGTATACACTGCTCGGAGGTTTTCTCGCGGTATCTCTGACCGATTTTCTGCAGGCGATATTCATGATTTTCGCACTGTTCATCGTACCGATAGTCGCTATTGTGCATTACGGTGGTTGGGATTCTGTCGCTGCTCAATTGCAAGCTGAGGATGTGAACCTGTTGAGGGTGTTTGGCAGTCTCGGGATTGGTGGTGTGGTCGGTTTTCTCGGGATCGGACTGGGATCGCCGGGTAATCCACACATCATCGTGCGCTACATGTCCATCGCTAAACCTGAGGATCTCAAGTTCGCGGCATATGTCGGCACATTCTGGAACGTCGCGATGGCGTTGGGAGCCTTGTTCATTGGCTTGGTCGGAAGGGCGTTCACACCGGAAGCAGCATTGATTGATCAGGAATTCCTCTTCCCCGCGCTAGCGGCTCAACATCTTCATCCGATACTGTTCGGAATGGTCATCGCCGCCATCTTCGCAGCGATCATGTCAACGGCTGATTCGCAGTTGTTGGTCGCGGCTTCCAGCGTGGTAGTGGATATCTATCAGAAAGTGATAAAACGCGACGCCGAAATCCCCCAGCGACGCCTGGTATTGATCAGTCGTGTTGTGGTGTTCATACTGGTCGTGCTGGCAATCATTTTCGGTCTTGCCGCCGAAAAATTGGTGTTCTGGCTAGTGCTCTTTGCCTGGGCGGGACTTGGCGCAGCGATTGGACCGACCTCCATCCTTGCATTGTTCTGGAAACGCACGACCCGGATAGGTGTGATCGCAGGTGTGATAGCCGGGACATTGATTACAATCGTCTGGTTCTACACTCCTGCGCTTAAGGCAATGTTGTATGAGCTCGTACCCGCTTTCATCATCGGCGGAGTGGTTACAGTGGTGGTGAGCCTCGTCACTGGCAGGAATCAAGCATGATTGGCTGTCTCAAATCAGAAATTGAATGGTGTTACATGTGAAAACCAGAATGGCTGTAAAAGCACTCAGTTATTGGACAACCTTGCGATATCAATTGAATGCTGTTAGGTTATTAAATAGATCTGTGAAGTATTGAAGTTTTCTGCACCTCAGATTTGAGGAGAACAAATGACATTGCTTGTCAAACGCCTGATGCTGTTCACCCTCATGTGTCTTGCTTTCTCACTTTTCGGTTGTGATGGTTGCAGCAGCCCGACTGAGCCTGATCCAGAAACACCTATGGAAGTGTGGGACGTACTGATCATCGACGATGATGAAGGATTTCCTGCTAACCTCGATACATTGTCAGTTCTGATCACCGATACCGGCTTGATATTCCGTCTTGATACACACAGCGCATGGGCTAATCCATACGATCCGGACAACGGCGTGAACGCTGCCATTTTCCTCGACACGGACGCTAACCCCTCCACCGGCCTTTCAGCTACAAGCACATACATGTACTACCCAAATGACATCGGCGCGGACTTCGCTATCCTGGTTGGCATCGAGGGTGACGCGTTGTTCAGTTGGGATCCTGGATGGAACAAGTGGTCGAATCCCGTTGAACTCACATCGCTAATGCTGGATACAGACACAACTCGTTTTGAAGTGGAAGTCAATTTTGAGATGCTGTTAAATCCTGATCTATTGCACGTTGTGGCTGCAACGGTCAGCTGGGTTGATCAAGAGTCGATGTATGATTTTGGCCCCGATGAAGGTCATGCAATCATCGACATCGGCCCACAAGCATCATCCACAGATCCACCGTTCGTAGCACGACCCGCAACTGATATTCACGAACCTCCCGTCACCGCCTGGCGGTGATGAAGGATGATGATCAACACTGAAACACGGGAGGAATGGAAGATGAAACGCTTGCTGACTGGACTATTTCTCATTGCACTGTCAAGTGGTACTGCTGTTGCCATGGACTCAGCTTCAGATACAGGAAAAGGTCCGCTTCGGTCACTGACCGAGTGGGTGGATTACGACAACAGCGTACTCAGCGCTGGCGCTTTCTATTTGAGCCTCACCAATCATGGGTATATAGGCAAAAGCAACGTATGGTGGCCAGGATTTGATCCTGATCCGTGTGGAGAATACTGGGAACCGGAAGGTCAATACCCGAAGGATTCTGAGTCTCAATACCTGTTCGTCGGTGGTTTGTGGATTGGTGCAATTCTTGAGTTCGAGGGACTGGACTATCCACGGGTAAGCGTCGCGGTCGAGGGTTGGCAGGGCGATGAGGAATTCACTCCGGCCTCCCCCATTGGTGATCAGAGCTGTATCGATGGCTACCCGAGTTGCGTCGGCGAAACCTTGTTCAATCCGGACGGCTGGGCACCACAGGAACTGGTGAGTACCTACACTGACACGGCAAGATACTTGCCTGGCGGTTCTTCCATCGATCACCCATTTGACGGAATTCATGTCCCACTCGGCTTGAAAGTGAAGCAAACTAGCCGTGCATTCAGTTCAGCTGGGTATGACAAAATCGCCCATCTCGAATACACGATCGAGAACATCGGTGAATACACGTTGAAGGATCTTTACATGGGTTTGTACGTCGATGCGGACATCGGTGCTGAACATGAACCGGGAAATCATTATGAAGATGACATCACTGGGTATCGTTCTGAATCGGGTGTTGCCTACCTGATGGACAACGATGGCCGCCCTGAAACTGTTGCATACGGCAGCGAGTTCACCTGCCCACATGTTCTCGGAATCATCCCGCTTTCCACACCAGACCAGGAGGGTGTTGGCTTCAGTTACAACTGGTGGATATCCAACGGTAATCCCGAGATCGACTTCGGCCCTGCCTGGACAGATGACCATTCTGAAGGATTCTGGACCGAATCTTTGGGAACACCAGTTACTGACTCGCACAAGTACTTCGTAATGAAAAACGGGGAAATTGATTATCCCACCTATCAAGTTGATGATCAATCCTGGATCGAAACCAATCCACAAGTCCATATCGATCCGGAAACGGGTGAAGAGACGACCCACTTCTGGCGTGATGTTGACTTCGAGAACGCTCCAGACCTAGCTGATGGTTATGATATTCGCTGTCTGGTCAGTTTCGGTCCGTTTGGAAACAACTTCAATGGCGTCCGTTACCTGGAACCGGGTGATTCGTTGACGATCTCGTTTGCTATCGTGTTCGGCGATAGTGTTCACGATGCCAGCAATCCCCAGGAATCGAACACAAACCTCGATCCTGAGAAATATGATTTCTCAGACTTGGATCTCGCAGTGAACATGGCCCGTGAGCTGCATGAGCTGGCCGATACAACCCCACCCCCACCTGCCCCATATCTCTACGTTACTCCAGGACTAAGCGGGACAGTTGTGACATGGTTGCGTTCTCCCCTGTACGAGGGCACAAATCTATCCATTCAGCGACGATTATTAACCGATGAAACAGGTTGGCAAATGCTTCAAGCTGTGATCAATTGGGACGAGTACGTTTATGTCGACCGTGCTGATCGCTATGGATTTGAATATGAATACCGCGCTCGTGCAAATCGCGAATCCCCGTTTCAACTCAGCAATTGGGGTCCTGCAAGCTCACATACCATAGGCTCTCATGCCGCAACTAAAAACCTCTCTGCGACCGCTGGCGATAGACAAGTCACCCTCGGCTGGGATGCGCTTGCGGTCCAAACGGTTGACGAATATGTGATCTGGCGGGCATTTCAGGACTCACTGGATGGAGACTATGGATTTACGGAAGTGATCGGATCTACCGTAGAAGCAGCATTTGTCGATAACACAGTGCTAAATGGTTACCGGTACCAGTATTACGTTCAGGCGTACACCAACGGCGTGCTCGGCAAGCCCTCCTCTATGGTGGAAGCGCTTCCATTCGGACCGGAAGAACAGATGCTGATTCTTCTCCATGAAACTCCGGATATTGCGAACACCGAATGGCACCCGGACAGTGTCCACTACCACTTCGCAAATCTTGATTGGGGAGATAGAATTGTAGATGTCAGGCTGATTGACTTCAGCGCCGATACGCTTGAGTTTCCAGATATCTCCAGCTATGACGTTCTGTGGTTTGAATTTGATACAATGTGGTCTCCGTTCCCTTATGGAGGCAGCCATGATAAATTACGCGGAACCTATCTTCCACTCTATCTCCAATTAGGAGGACATGTTGTAGCATCAGGACTGAACGGAGTTCTCGAGTTTTTTAACTATCACGAGATCTTCCCTGAATATCCCGAGTGGATAGAACTCGAAAACATTTCAAGCTCACCACTTATTGCTTACATGCCGTTTCCATCCTTCTATCACACCCCGTTCGCGGCGTTCTGGGAATACTTTCCCGAACAGGATTGGCTAGTGGAATCACTCATGGCTGAAGCCGATGGATACGAAACGCTTGATATAAAACCTGAACGTCATTACTTCCCTCCGAGCGTGATTCCGGAGGATTACTATGGCACCGGAGTAACGACTGCGTTTGAACCACGAGAAGGCGCAACGGTGCTGTATTCACTCGATTTCCTTAATCAAGATATCGAGATCAATGAATCACCGGGCACATTGATGTGGCATGGTGAATCCGGCCAGGAGGAATGGGGTGTAGCCTGTTTTGGCGTGCCGCTGTATTACCTGATTCCCGACGACACCAAGGCGCAGATGATGCTTCAGGTCGCTGATGATCTTCGCAATGGTGGTGGAATCAACACAGAACCGGACGTTTCACCCAATCCAAGCGGCTGTGAGCTTGTGTTGAAGGTGTTGCCGAATCCATCCAACGCCCACACCATGCTGCACTTCAACTTGCCAATCGCTGGCGTTGTTGATGTTAAGATTTACAATGTGATCGGACGCGAGGTGCTGCAGGTTGTCAGTCAACGGGCATATTCGGCTGGATCGCATGCGATTGCGATTAATTGCCAGAACCTGACCAGCGGTTTGTATTTTGTGCGTCTCGAATCAGATTCCCAAAGCAGAGTTGCGAAAATGATGCTGGTCAAGTGAGCCCAGCTTGCTTTGAAACTCGTGTCTATAAGGAACAGATTGTTGATGGCTAATCTAGAGAGCAAACGAGATAATTATTTCTAACTTAACACTGTGTATTCTATGCAAATTAGAAATAAGTTGTTGGTGTTGAGTTGATGCTTGGCCTCTTTACAGACTCCAGGATTTCGTGCTAATGCTCAGTATTTGGTACTGAACTACAGGTTTTTCATAGACTTTCCTCGCAGAGTCTCTCCTTATAACTCATTTAATGACTTCCCGTTCAGGGATTGATCTCCCTAGCAAGTTCGATTATTTTCGTTTTTCTAACATTTGCTCAATACTTGAGCTTTTATTGCGGGTGCGTGATAATTGGGGAGAAGTGTCCCTGATCACAAGATTTTCCTTGTCAACAGCCGAGCTTTAGGGAATTTGGACGCGGATCCCTAAGGTTCGTTTTCAAAATGATAATAAATGTGTTTTTAGGAGATACTGATGTCGAAGGGTTCGCGGTTACCAATCTTGCTTCTGTTGATGTCACTGGTCTTGGGTATAGCAACATCCGAAGCCATGTGGCAAAAGCACGTAATCGTCACCGGTCCGGCCAATTGGAACGGTATGCGAAGCGTGTTTGCTGATGATATCGATGGTGATGGGGACCAGGATGTCATGGCAGCGGCACGTTACGCGAATAAAATCGTCTGGTTTGAGAATTTAGGTGGCGAGTTTGTTGAGCATTTGCTGTCGGATACTTTTGAAGGATCATGGGACGTAAACACCTGCGACATAGATGGTGATGGCGACAAAGACATTCTCGGTGCGGCATTATCGTCATGGCAACTCGCTGTTTGGGAAAATAATGGAACGCCTGATGGTTGGACCCAGACCGTAGTTGATAACTATTGCCAGTACACAAAATCAGTGTTTGGAGCCGATCTCGATAACGATGGTGACTGCGAAGTACTTGGTGCCTCCTTCGGAAATGACTACATGAACTGGTTTGAGAACCTGGGAAACGGTTCCTATAACGAGAACATGTTGCAGAATAATTTTCTCGGTTCGCGCGACATCTACACTATCGATTTCGACAATGATGGCGACCAGGACATCCTGGGTGCCGGAGATAACACTGGTGCTGCCATATGGTGGAACCAGGGCAACCATAACTTCACGTATGAACTGATTCGCAACTTCTACGGAATTCGTTCAATCCACGCTGCTGATATCACGGGTGATGGACAGCCGGAAGTTATTGGTGCTTCATCGTACTATAACGCAGTTGTTTATTGGGAATACACGGGTACCAGTTGGGTTGAGACGGTCGTCAGTGACGCGGTAGATTTTGCCAACTCCGCGTTTGGAGCAGACATTGACCGTGATGGCGATATCGATATCGTCGGTGCAGCACACCAATCCGACCTGGTATTGTGGTGGGAACAGGACCAGGGATCGTGGATCCAGCATGTGGTCGGCATCGGGATAGATGGTGTTCGCACTGTTTATGCTGCAGATATTGATGGTGATGGCGATGACGACATTCTCTCTGCAGCGTCGCACACAGGCGAGTTGGCATGGTTTGAGAACACGATTGCCTTCACACCTTTGACATTGGACATCATTCCGCACGAACCACTGTTTTTGATTCCGGCTGTGGGGGGAGTCATCTCGTTTGATGCTATCGTTACTAATCATACGGATGTGTTGCAGAATGGTCAGGCGTGGACAGGAGTACGTCTCCCGAATGGCGGATATTACGGTCCCATTACTCAGACTTTCATCAACTTGCCACCGTTCGCTACGGTGACCCTAACCGGTCTGTCGGAAGATGTTCCTCCTACCGCTCCCTCGGGTGACTACCAGTTTATCACCAGGTTGGGTGCATTGGATACCGGTCGTATCGCTGCGGCAGACAGTTTCGCATTCAGCAAACTGAATGTACTGGAATCGTTCCCGGTGGATGGTTCCGGCTTGAATGCTGGCAACGGTGATCCGAACATCCAGTTTGGACTGAACGCTATACCGACCGAATATGCCGTAAACCAGGCCTATCCGAATCCGTTCAATCCGAGCACGACAGTCGAGCTGAGTCTGCCCGAAGCGTCTGATGTGATGGTTACAGTAACCAACGTGAACGGTCGCCATGTCGCAACGCTAGCCAGTGGATCGTTCCAGGCCGGACGGCATAACCTGACTTTCGAAGCACAGGGTTTGGCGAGCGGCCTGTATTTCATTCATACGCATGTACCCAGTCAATTGAATGAGATGCAAAAGGTGATGCTTGTAAGATA
>CAZKGR010000032.1:0-33349 GCA_964552465.1 uncultured bacterium | reverse complement strand
ATCAGGTTCGCCACCGACTTTTCAATGGTCAAACCCGCGGAAAACATCGTCGCCAGCTGGCGAGTGAAGAAAACAAGCGTCTGTAGCGGGACCGAAGTCCGCGCCTTATAGATCGCAGTGCTGATTTGATCAACAATCGATGTCGATTGCGCCTGTTCAGCGATGCGAATCTCGCGCAACGAAATGATCTTCCAGCCACGCTTGGTCAGCGTTGACCACGCAGCCTCATAGCTGTTTGCGCGTAAACGATCTTCACGCCGGGTGCCATCCGGCTCCGTGATGATAAAGGCAAAACTGGGCATGTTCGTCCATCCTGATGGTTTGCGTGCAGATCAAATCAATCCACGCACCAGCCCTTACTCAGTCGTCACTCGCAGAATCTCCGCCAGTGTCGTTATCCCGCGTTTGGCTTTGTCGATGCCATGTTCGCGGAGCGTCTGCATACCTTGTTCGATCGCCATGTCACGAACCTCATCCTGACTGGCATTCTCAAAGATCAGACGACGGATATCAGGCGTAACCGTGAGTAACTCAAAAATACCCGTACGACCGTGATAACCAGTGTTACGGCAATGCACACATCCACGTCCCTGCACCCACTCATACTTGTCATGCTCTTCCTCAGGAATATCCAGATATTCAAACTCTGTCTCCTTCGGAACATAAGTTTGCCTGCAGTGGGGACAAACAGTACGTACAAGACGCTGAGCCATAACAAGCAGCAATGAAGAACCTGCAAGGAACGGCGGCACACCAATGTCGATCAAACGCGTGACAGTACTGGGAGCGTCATTCGCGTGTACAGTTGAGAATACAAGGTGACCCGTCAACGAAAACTTAACTGCAATATCCGCGGTTTCTTCGTCTCGAATCTCACCAATCAGCAAACGGTCAGGGTCCTGACGCAAGATTGACCGTAGCGACGATGAGAAGGTCAGCCCGATCCGAGGTTTCACCTGTACCTGGTTTATGCCGTCCAGGTGATACTCGACCGGATCTTCCACCGTCGTGATGTTGTCGCCCTCGCTCATGATCTCACGCAGGGAAGAATACAGCGTCGTGGATTTACCCGAACCCGTTGGGCCGGAAATAATGATCATCCCGTAAGGCTTGATGATGTTGCGCTTGAAGATCTTATACTGGTGATCTTCAAAGCCAAGTGTCGCCAGTGTATAGCCGAATTCGCCCTTATCCAGCAGACGCATAACGACCTTTTCACCGTTCACCGTCGGCAGAATTGATACACGAACATCCACCTCGCGGTCTTTTGCACGAATCGTGAACCGACCGTCTTGCGGCAAACGTTTCTCAGCAATGTTCAGCTTAGAGATAATCTTGATACGCGCAACAATACCGTTATGAGCCGTGCGTGGGGGTTCCATCACTGCATTCAACACGCCGTCAATACGGTACCGCACGAGTACATTGTCTTCTTTCGGCTCAATATGAATATCAGTCGCGCGCTCCTTCATCGCTTCGCCGATGATCATGTTCACCAACTTGATGATCGGAGCGTCTTCCTGCTTCGCGGCATCGGTCATATCGACCATGCCTTCTTCGACATCGTCGGACTCAGTGAAGAAGTGCAGGTCGCCTATGACTTCTTTCGTCTCACGCTGCTTGCGGATACGGACATATAACTGGTCGATCGCATAACGAATACCCTGTGGGGCAGCCATACCGACCTGGACCGTAACATCCTCTTCCGCAATCTTCTGCAAGTTGTCAATTGCAATGATATCGTCCGGATCTTCCATCGCAATCCAGACCACACCATTCTCGCGAACTGCTGCGATCAGTGTGTTCTCGAGTGCGAACTCTTCAGGTATCATGCGAACGACATCTTCCTTCGATTCCAACAATTGCTCGTTGGTGAAGAAACGGTAGTCATTCTGCTTTGCCAGAGCTGAATAGATATTCTCTTCAGTCGCAAAACCAAGCGAAACAAGCATCTCGCCTATCCGGAGGTTCTCCTCCGGGGCTTTTTCCAGCGCTTCGCTCATCTGGGTGTCAGTAACGAAACCAGCTTCAACGAGTAGTTCACCGATTTGCTGGCTTACACTAAATCCTGCATCCATCAATACTTCCTTCTTCAGCAGTGAGAGAGTGAGGCATCTCGAAGTGAATATCCACCCCGAGTGTCCTCAAACACCCGGGGTGAATTGGTTGGCAAATTGGATTATTCAGGTGCCATGTCACGAATCAAGAAGACCGTAACCGGCTCAACCGACGAATCAGGAGATTCATGAATACTTGCCGTGATCTGCACCTGTGTTTCACCCACAGATGGATCCGGGAACGCTTCACCTTCCGTGATCAGGAACCAACGGTTAGCAACACCATCCTGGTCTGGATCATCCGGAGCTCCCGGAATCAACGGGAAGTCCAGCGGACCTGTGATCGCGAATTCTTCCTGGACACCATTGTTAATGTCGTTGGTCTTGAAGATCCGTCCCTTGGCAGGACTGAAGCTGACCAATTGACCATTGATCGGAGTATAATGGCCGTCGTAGACCTCAAGCCTTAGTTCGAAAGCACCATAATCACCCTCATGGTCACCGAAATCGAAGTTCGCCGGAGAAACGGACAATACGCCTGTTGGTTCCTGAATGGGCAGTTTCCACTGTAATGTATCAGAAACAAGATCTCCCAATGCATCCTGAACAAACGCGTATATCTCGATGTTCTGATTCGTGTGTTCACTATGATACTCGAGTGTTGTGTAAGCAACTCCTGGAGTTATCGAAGAAGTATGCTCCGATTCATTACCCGTAATAGCCTGATCGAGGATGTGAGCGTATTCGATATGATCAACTGCGAAATACACTGTATACCCATCAATTACATCATTGCCTCGAGAGTCGACAACACGCGCGCTAACTTCCTCATCCCAGATTGCACCTCCGCCATCAAATCCTTCTCTACGGATATCGATGTCAATTGCATCTGGCGGACCGGAAACAATCTGCACACCATCAAACTGGGTGAAGATGTCTTCTTCTCCGTTCTCATCCTTCGTCCAGATACGCAAGCGCACGTGGCCCTTGCTGGAACCGGATGTGACACTTACCGTCGCCTCTCCGTTCATGGACATCACAGAGTCGAACGGCAAACCGTTGTCTGGGTCGCGCGGATCCGGCCATTCTTCGCTGTAGCCCTGACCGTAGTTGTCGTTGATCCGGAGACGATAATCATCGCCGAACTGGTAGGGAAATGCTTCCGCGAGGAAGTAAATCCACTGATCGTCTGTCGTCGGGACATCAGCTTCAGTGAACAAGGTCGCTGTGACATCGGTCTGCTCAAGACCGTTCGTACCACGAACAGCGATGTTGCTCGAATCAGCGTTCGCAATGAAGTACTGTGGTGAACCTTCATGCACCAGAACCGTCTGAGTGAATACTAATTCACTGGAAGCATAGGGTCGAACTTCAATTTCCCAGTTACCATAACGGCCATTCGTCAACAACGTTGCCGTCGTGGTGCCGTCTACACCGGTTGAATCCGGTATGCTAATAATGCCAGCATCACCACCATCGAGGTTACTAATCCGCAGATCAAGCTCAGCATCCTGAACAGCTGTGCCAAACTCGTTATAGGCTGCCAACTGTACTGTTGCCGTATCCGAGACACCTGGTGCAGGGGTAAGAATGTTCGGCGAAACGATGATCGAAATGTCATGGACATCAGATCCTTCGATCACGTTGATCGTACGTGAAGCGAGTGGTGTATCCTGGGTTGGATATGCACGTGTCTCAACACGCCACAATCCGGTGTTCCCCTCGGTCTGTACTTTGACATCTGCAACACCAGCAGAGTCAGTCGTATCCGACGCAGCAATAGTACCGGTCGAACTGCCATCTTCGCTGACCAACTTGAAGAAGACAAGTCGTTCGGCGAGGGAAGAGTTGTTCTCGTCACGCGCAGTCGCTGTGACTGAAATCTCTTTGTTTGCGTCCGGCTCAGCATAGATCTCGTCTGGATCTACAATTAAGTTGATGGACGCAATCTCAGATCCCTCATTTACACTGATGGAATGGGACGCAATCGGTAATTCCTGGTTCTCGTACGCCCTGACTTCCAACACCCAGTCGCCATAGTCACCGTTTGTCTGAATCGTGGTGATTGCCGTTCCTGTTGAATCGGTTGGATTTGGCTGGGCAATTGACGCTCCGATGGGATCGCCCAACGGATCACGTAACGTCATGAGGAGCTGGAAATCCCGTACGCCGTTGTTGTTCGCGTCGTAGGCAATAGTACGCACTTCGGCATCAAAGGAATTGCCCGGCTCTGCATAAATCAGGTCTGGTGTAATGTCGAGGAATGCGGCTACCACCTCAGAACCTGCAATGACTTCAATCGTATCCGTCCACGGATCTTCTTGAGTCGGTGATGTACGAGCCTCAACAATCCAGATGCCTGTTTCGCCGTTGGTGCTAATCGTCGCGGTAGCCATGCCCACTGAGTCAGTCACTGTAGGAATGCTGATCGAACCAACGCCATCTTCCGGAACTGTGTTGAGGAGTCTCATATACAGTTGTAAACCACGAATACCGTTGTTGTTCTCATCCTTTGCGACGGCCGTTACGGTGGCAGAAACACTTTCATCCGGCATGGCGTTCACACGATCCGGGCTGACATTCAACTGAATCGCCGAAACCTGAGAACCCCACGTCGTCCATGTAACTGTGAGCGTGTCAGCATCAACGATTTCCTGAAGCTGATAGCCACCCTTATTGTTCTGGTTGGGATCAACAGTCCAAGTGCGAAGATCAGCACTCTGCTTGCCGACAAGTCCGCCGTCGAATCCACCATCAATCTGCGGTGTCGCTTCTTCTTCAATCTCAAATGCGCCAACATCTTCACGTTGACGGCCTTGAGCTTCAGGTTCCTGATCACCAGGCAGGATGATTGGAAGTTCAGTACCCACACCCATTAGTGAGGTAATCTGGGCAATCTGAGGTACATCCACATACGCCCGGACCTGAACTTCGATCAGACCTAGAACCTCATCAACTGTAAGTGTGGAATTGTATGCCACATCATCGCTGGAAAACGATGGTTGCGACAAACGTGCGTCCGCACCGTTGATGATTTCCAGGCTGATCGGTACGCCTGGTACTGAGATACCAAACTGGTTCTTGACCTGAATCACGATCTCGTTCTGGGCAGATTGTCCGGCCAGCGCAACAGCGTTTGTCGGAGTCGCCGTCATTGAGACTGTGATGTCTTCAGTGGTCAACGTCAGCGTTGTCAATTGTGAGTTGACATCACCGGCGGATGCCTGAACATCCGTAGTGTTTGCTTCACCAAACGACAGATAAGTAAGGATGAGGTTTGCTGTAATCTGACCATTGGCATCGGTCTTGTTTCCTGAAACATATTC
Source organism: uncultured bacterium (assembly GCA_964552465.1). GTDB lineage: Bacteria > Electryoneota > Electryoneia > Electryoneales > Electryoneaceae > BMS3BBIN04. Next base: position 27,966 of record CAZKGR010000032.1, on the reverse strand, counting down.
AACTACGCCGTAGTTGGTTGTTGTTACCAGGATTTCAGCACCCTCCACCACATCCTGGGATGCATTTCGCGCAGTTACTGTTACTTCAACAGTGTCCTGGCTGCCATAATAACCCGTGAGATTCGTTGACGGAGAAACAACCAGCGCAACACTGGTTACTGTCGCCGTAATTGGATCCTCACCACCCCCCGAGGGGTTGTCAATCGGGTTACTGTCGTCGCATGACACGAGTGCGAATGCAGCAATCAGCACCATCAGTACCAGCGAAATCGTCATGTGCGTTCGTATCATCTCTACCTCCTGCGTTCGGTGACATTCTGTCACCAGAGCGAACCTGAATGCAAACCTGTTCACGGTCCGCCTTTTCACCAGCCGCCTCCCCCCGTGGGTAGCGTCTGTGTGCAAGTGAACCAGTAATTTATAACTCTTTATCTACGGCGATGTCGATATGATCAACAACGCAAGTGTCGCAGCTTGCAAGAACACCGAGAAATACTGGCGAAAAGTATCCCAGAACGGTGGCAACCATTTTTCCGGAACATAAATTGTGTCACCGGAATAAATATCCAGTTTGTTTCGTGCCAAGTGGAACTGGTTGCTTTCGTACTGAAGCAAACGAACATTTCGCTTGTCCGATTCTTTCAAATATCCACCAGCAGCCTTCACGTAATCCTTGTAACTCCAACCTTCCTGGAAGCCGTACATACCTGGCCGCTCAACAGCTCCCATCACACGAACATAGTGCACTTGGCGGGGAACATTGATGATCAAGCTGTCTACCAACAAAATGTTGTTCGCTGTAACAGCTTCCTCATCATTCCCCATCAGCTTAACAAAATCAACACCGATGTAGTCCCGATCCTGCGATCGCTTGTAATCACGCAGGAAATTCAATTCAGAACGTCCTATGAGCAACGCATCTAAGGTGTCCAAACGTTCTATCTCAAGCTCGATCCCAGAGCTCACGTTTCGCACACGCCAGATGCGAGTACCACGTAACGATGCTTCGCTTGTCAATCCACCAACTTGCTCAAGTAAATCCAGCAAACTTGTCTGATCCGCGATGATCGGATACCGACCAGGATGTACAACTTCACCACGAACCATCACGGTAGCACGTTTCGGAGTTCGCGACAAGTCGTCCGGTACGTAAACCAGATCCCCTGGCTGAACATCAAAGCCGCGTCCACCTTGCGGATTACTCAAATCAACTATTTGCGTTTCAGGCGTTCCGTTGACAAAACGAGTCAGAAGAACAGAATCCCGATCAGCGACTGCTCTGAATCCACCTGCAACTTCGATCACATCGCAAACAGCATCTCCTTCAACCCATTCATAGGTTTCAGGAAATACTACCGCGCCACCAATTTCTATGACCGCTCGTTCGTCCGCCGGTGTAACCGGCTCAACTACCAAGTGCGCACCAGCAGTCAGCATCGGATTCGCCTCTTTCGAACCAAAACGTCGGTAACGAAGCAAATCCACATGCGATCGGTTCCCATCTGCCTCAATCAACACCGCATGACGTTCACTGGCTTCTTCGGATAACCCACCAGCCAAATCGATCAGCGTCAACGCCCGATCTGCAGGAGTCACCACATACTGACCAGGGTAAGCAACCGATCCTCCAACCGAAACGCGCATCTGACGCATCTGTAGCAGCGTGATATCGAGCGGTATCTCCTGAAGGTCAGAGCTCCAAGCTGCCCTGATCGCCACTTTGGCATCGCTTAACGTCATCCCATCCAACTGCAACATCGGCAATTGGGGAACGATCAAATTGCCTTCAGGTGATATCTGAGCCGTGTAGTATGCCCCAACACCACCGCGCAGGCTGATCCCAAGCAAATCACCGGGACCGAGGATGTAGGTATCTGGATCAATCGGCGCATCCAATGCCAATGCCGACTGCAAGGATGTGCTCAAACGTGCCGTTGGACTGTTTAATCCCAGCACATTCGCACGTTGCCGATCCTCGGTCTGAGATGCAGCGGTACGATCACGTACCTCAGCCGCACTCTGCGCGGACACTGGTATCGCGTGCAATAGAATCGCTGTGCAAAGAACCACGTACAAGTACAAGCGTCTAATCTCAGACGTAGGCAACCTCAACCCTACCCCCATAACCGATGACGGCAGCAAGCCGGCAGAGTGGTTACTCGTCGTCTTCACTGTCCTCATACTTCTCGAGGTTTTCATCCGCCGTCTGCTCGAATGTAGTCGGCTCCATCGCATGACGTTCCGCTTCCTGGATCAGCGTGGATTTGAGGATGACTGAAGCATTGTCGCGAATAATCTTCGGAGTGATCTGAATGATCATATCCGTCTTTTTGAGCTGCAACGACGTATGACGGAACAACCCACCGATAAACGGTATATCACCCAGCAGCGGAACTTTATGGATGATGTTGCTGCGGTCCACTTTCAATAGACCCGCGATGACGATCGTCTCGCCATCCTTCACGCGAATCGTGGTTGTCGCAGAGCGAACAACCGTCCACGGAATCGTTAGGTCTGGACCAATCCAACTGAAAATATTAGAAACTTCCGGAGAAATCACCACCGTGATATAACCATCAGTGTTGACCGTCGGAATGATCTCAAGCTTTATACCCACTTCTTCAGTCTGCGTACGAACCTGACCACCGACACCACCCGCAGAGAGTACGTACGGGACCTTGTCAATGACTTCAATCCGAGCCGGCTTGTTGTTCATCGTTGCTATCTGGCTGTTCGCCAGAACTTCCGCCAAGTTGTTCTTCAGCAGATAGTCAACAGCCAACTGCATCATCGGTTCCTGATAACCGAAGTTGCCGAGCGAGTTCAAACCATCAATCGGCACATACGGAACCTGCTGCGGCAAGTCACCCGGACGCGAGGCGTTCGGCGGAGTTGAGCCTTCGTAGATAATCGTCTCAAAAGGCGTCAGCTTGTTCCAGTTGATACCGTACTTCTCTTCATCACCAACCGCAACTTCAATCACACGTGCTTCGAGCATGATCTGAAGCGCTGGCTTATCAACCGAGGCGACTACATCACGGATCTCGTTGACCACCTTCGGGCTGGTGATCAATAAAATCTTGTTACCAGTCTGGTCGATCTGGATTGAAGCGTTGAAATCTACCAGCATATCAGCAATCTCTGCAGCATTAGCGTATTGCAGGTCGATCACATAGCTGGTTAACCCAACCTCTTCACGCAACTTGCGCTGCTCCGCTACCAGGAAGCTGGTTCCAACGATTTCGTAGGACAAACCCGCCGCTCGTACAACGAGGTTCATCGCTTCTTCAATCGGAGTGTTCTGCAGGTGAACGGTAATCCGTTCCTGCTGGTTCACTCCTGGACCGGTCACGATGTTGTATCCGCTTTCTGCAGCCAGAATCGACAAAACTGTCGGTAAACTGGCATCATCAGCATCAATCGTAACAGTCTTGCTCAACATCCCGGAACGACTGTTGTCAGTCGACTCGTCACCTGTACCGGCATAAACACCGGTTGCGACCGTGGTGAAGGCAAACAGCGCCGCCAACAGCACGGTGATGGCCTTGCAACGCATGAAGGTTTTCTCCCTGGGGATCAGCTACAATGGCACTCAGTTCTTTTTATATCTCGTGATCGTCGGGTGTTCTCGATCTTCCGAATCCCTCCACCCTACGATTCAACATCACAAACCACACAAACTAGCGGTTTCCGCCCTGAGTCGTATCATCGGGCAATTCTTCCGCTGCTGTGCCAGCATCATCTTCGGTCGGTGCCGTTTGACCGGATGATTCTTCAGGTGCTTCCTCCTCGGGGGCAGAAGCACCCGGGAAATCTGCATTATAATCGTTTATCCATGCTCCGCTCTGTGAAGGACGAACGGACAACAGCATGCCTGTCGACTGCAATGTTTCTCGGATAGGACGATTCTCCAGGACCTTGCGTTCTCCTCGACGAACGAGAACGACTTGCTCCTTTCCAATCTCCCTAACCTTCCAGCCTTCAAGAAGATCTCCAACTCGCAGAATGTGACCGGTGCCCAGATAGCGAATCACCGCAGCTGCAGAACCGTCGTCGCTGACGACTGTAGCTGCAAGCCGCATGGTCTGTGCATCCGGATCCTGCTTATCCGCACCAAGCTTGCGCAGAAAATCCTGGCTGGTAATCACTTTACTTAAATCCAATGGATCGCTATCTGACATGAACTGATAAGCTATCCGTTCATGCAGCGTGTTTTCCAAATTCTGTACGGTTTCCAGCAACACACGGTCAGAACCGATAACACGACGTTCATCTTCAACTTCTATCTGGTCAATCTCACGCGTAACAAGGTAGTATCGACCTATCCCAACCACGCACACGACCACGATTACAAGCAGAAGAAGACTCGAAATAACATCTAAACGACGATCGTTCACAATAACCTCATGACGAATGCTTGATCAGGGTCAACGTGCTAATGGTAAATTCGAACGGGTGCGAATCCCACGTGCGCTTGCTTCGTCGGCCAATGTTGTTGATCTGATTGTCCATCTCGAATTCTTCAATGGTAATCAGACGATCCGATTTCTCGATGTCGTTCAACAACTCTCCGAATTCGACGTATGTACACTCAACGATAACATCATATGAAGTACGAACGTAGTCATGTCGCGAGACCGACCGGCGTTCCGGTTCCAAAGCAACAAGCATGATGTTGTGGTTCTGGATAAGCCCGGTCATGTACTCGAGAAACGTCAAACTCGCGCCTTGAGCAAGACTGTCTTCGCGGCTGATCGCCAAATTGCGATCAATCAAGTTCGAGACAAGATTTAACTCGGACGCAATAATCTCTGACGAAATCAGCTTTTCGTTTCGAGCTTCGATTCGACGGTTCAGCTCGTCCACCTCGTCAGGAAGCTTCGGGAACTCGACTCGATAGTAATAAAGGAGTCCAAGCCCTGAAATCAACAGGAGAAGTAGCAAGTATACAAGTTTTTTCACCGATCAGCCCCCTAGTTGCCGTGACAAACGTTCCGTGCGGCTCGACGATCCGCCAACAGCTTGGCTGGCGCGTACCGTACCCGCTGAACCTAAACGGCAGGTGATCGTGAAATGCAATAACTCCTGACCGTCTTCCTCATCCCGTTCAGAACTCTTGAACTTGATGTCGCGAAAATCTTCCATGAACCGAGGCGTAGCCTGGAGACGATCCATCAGCAGCTTGACCTTGTCAAACTCCTTTTGTCCCGGCTCAATGTCGGTTATCGCCTCGATCGTAAACACACCACGGTTGAATGTCAATTCCGTGAGTGCCATATGATCAGGCATCAAATCCGCCATTGCCGCGAACTTTTTCGTCCACAAAACACGCTCAGCATCCAGACGGGCAAGCGCCAGTACATCCTGCTTGCTCACATTCTGACCAGCTTGCTGAAGAGAATCAATCTTCGCTACGATACGCTCAAGCTGATACTCTTTGTTGTCCACGATCTCACGCATCCGCGTGTCAGCAGTATACGTAAGGCCCATCGTTACCAGCACAAAAAGGGTAATTACAGTAAGCGTTATCCGCTCACGCATACGCCGCTTGCGTTCCAGACGCTGTGCGTACCCTTCCTGCCGGTTCAGGTTAATCTTAAACTGCTTTACCATGGTTTAGAGCTCCCGAATTGCCAAGCCCACAGCGGCTGCAAACTGTCCCGGATGGCCGTCACCATTGCCGCCGACCATTTCCATTTGCGCGAACGGATCAAATGTTTCAACATCCGCTCGGAATTTCTTCTCGAGGTATTCTTTGACGTCACTAAGCGCGGAACCACCTCCAACAAGCACAAACTTGTTGAACTGACTCTGGCCCGTTTCCTTGACGTAGTAACGCAAAGTGCGATTCACCTCATCGCCGAAACGCTCAAGTACGTTCTTGCTCGCGAGACGAAGACCACCATCACCAGCGTCTGTCGGAGTCAAGTCAGGTTTCAGACCCTGCTCGGCCTTTACCTTCTCTGCTTCCGAATACTTCAAGCCAAACTGAGCCATCAGATCTTCCGTGAACGCGGCTCCGCCAACGTTTACCTCACGAGTGAAGAAGCGCTCCTTGCGGCCCAGCATAACGATCGAAGTCTTACGACATCCGATGTCAAGCAGTACAACCAATCCCTCTTCCGGCAGATCATTGAAAGCCAGATACGAGTTCGCGATTGCAAGAGGTTCGACATCGACAACTGTCGGTCGAATATCGAACTCATTTAAGAGAGCCAGATGATTCTCGAAAGCTTTTTTCGATGAACCAACAAGCAGGACTCGAACCTTGTCCTGTTCATCAAGGTGGTCGCCGAGAATCTGGTAGTCAATCTGAGTTTCACTACCATCCAGAGGGATGTGCTTCCGGGCTTCCATCAACATAGCGGATGCCATCTCTCGCTCTTCAAGAGGAATCGCGGATATTTCCTTCGCGGCAACCTGCGGGCTGTCAACGAGGGATCGCAAATCCTTCTGCTTCCGTGGCGAGAGCTTGAATGAGCGGAACAGATCGACAACGACCGGTCCCACCTGGCTGCGCTTTGGTCCATCCGGATTGTACAGCGTCGAGTCGTCCCAGAGGGTACGCACTCCTCGATGCAGCACACGGTAACGATGGCCACTTACCTCAACCACCACCGCCTTTACCGAGTGGTAGCCAATGTCCAGCCCCACACGAACTTTCTTGCCGAAGGCCATGTTCCTTCCCGTGCTAGCGATATTGAAACTTCTTGAGAATCAAAACAAAGTACGTCCGTTTCTCTCGATCACAAAACGAGAGATCTCTGCATGAAAATGAGAATAACGGAATCGACTATTTGTCTGGATTTTCCGCCCAACTACTTGTTACTTCAAAGAATACGTTTCCATCTTCATCCTGCGCAGCCAAATACAAAGGCGGAGGATTCGTTTGCAAACGGAAATCGTAATCGTAGTTTTTCCCGTATCCAGTACCACCACAATTTGAGCGATGCACATACCCACGACGCTTTTGAGCAATTGCCCCTCGAATATATATGATCCCTCTTTCATCACTCCCGGTGCAAAACAGATAATTGCCGTGATCCCAGGGTGCAGGTTGCGGCTCTCCAAACTCATCCACATCGTTCTGATGCTCAAAAGTGAATGATTGACCAAGGGTAACCATACCAGCGGTGATCACAATATGCGCAGACTCATGCGATGCATTTTCGCCCTGGACCCAACCATTGCGCCACCCATTCTCAAGGCTATTGCGTACAACAATATTGCTTTCACTGATTAAGCCGAGAATATGGGGAGAAGATGGCTCGATTTCCATATCATCAAGATCAAAATCCGCATACATGATATTGTCTACCAGATACATATTGCCGGCGCTGGCAACGGTGTTTCGCTGCATCACGTCGTCACCATGAACATATAGCGGACCGTCAACAAAAATGATCGTGTTCGACCCATAAGCTACGGGCGTCACATCAGCATCGTCCGGGGGGAATACTCCATCACCACGATCCCACTGTTTGATCAACCAGCCACCTTCCAGCGCTTCGATATCAGTCAATAAGCTGCCAAACTCATCCCCAAAAAACAGTCCCTGCATGGCTGCGCCTTCGCGGATGTCGCTGGCTGTTTCAGGAAAATGAATCTCTGGCGCATTGTAGACTGGCGGAAAATCAAATGTTGGATAATCTCCGCCCGGACCAATTATATAATTGGGCTTTGATGTACTAAATGGACCGTGAAAAATCGGATTACCACTGATTCCGATATAATCGTTGGAATGAACACGACCAAACAGCTCATCTTCACCCCAGAACCAGATCCTGTCATCTCCAGAACTATCAGGCGGTTCAGCTGTTTCGATGTCTGAGAGATACATGAAGTTCGCAAACGTGCGCATCTGAGAACGAAGCGTGTATTGGCTTCGAACCTCAGCAATTGACCCATCCGGCTGCTGCAGTTCGACAATGCCGATCGCGGTTGCGTCCCACGCACCTGTCTTGATGAAATCATCATCATTTAGACCATAAAGGTCTTGCTGTTGATAGACATTTGCTTCCACGTAGTGACCGGAAAACTCACCGAATTGCATGCCTGAACCATCGGCAAGGAGGTGATCTGGACGATCCAGCTGGTAGATTTTCTTCGAACGGAGATGGACATCCCCTGCTCGATCGCTCCGAGTTGAGCGATGTAGTAGGCCTGGCTGCGAGCCAAGTCAAAACGTGCCTGGTAGGCTTCGTCGGCGGCCCATTTCATGAACGATCCTGCAGTAAACAACAGAATCAACATCAGGGCGACCGTATAGATCAGTACGCTCCCTTTGCGCTCCCGCAGATTCGTTCCCATCCGTGCCTCCGCTCCCAAGTCAATAACGTCCGCGGGCTATCCCACGTACCTTACATCCAGTTGTGGCCATCCCCTCCACTTCGGATGTTCGCTGTGCTTACTCCTTTACCTAGTCCTACTTAACGTATCGATCAGCCCAACTGCTGGTTACTTCAAAGAATACGTTCCCGTCCTGATCCTGTGCAGCCAAGTAGAGCGGCGGCGGATTCGTCTGCAAACGGAAATCATAGTCGTAACTCTTATCGTATCCCGTACCACCGCAATTCGAACGGCGTACATATCCACGTCGCTTTTGAGCAATCGCGCCACGGATATAAATGTATCCACGGAGGTCAGTCTCACCATACAGATAATCGCCGTGATCCCACGGTGAACGAAGAGGAGGACCCTGACAACTATTCCCTCCACCGATCTGATCGTTCTGATGTTCGAACGTGAACGACTCACCCAACGCAACCATACCAGCCGTGATCACGATATGCTTGTTGGAGTGATCTTGGACTGGGCCGATATTTCCACCATTACCCTGCCCGTTCGGATAGTTATTACGAACGACAATATTGCCTTCACTGACCAAACCCAGAATATTCGGTGAATTGTCCGGGATCACGGGCGCAGCAACGTCCACATCGGCGTAAACCACATTATCGATCAAGTACATGTTGCCACCGCTGGCAATCGTACTCTTGCCCTGAATCAAATGACCTTTGACATACAACCGGCCCTCGAAAAACGCAATCGTGTTTAGCGAGTAGCCGATGAAGCCATAGTCAATAACGTTATCATCGGTTGGTTCGACGCCATCACCTGCACGCCACATCACCCAATCCCAACCACCAGTCCCCCCATCAATCTGGTAAAGGAATTCGCCGTGATTGTCTGAGAAGAAGTTGCCTGCGGCAACAGCACCGCCACGGATATCCTCAGCTGTTTCCGGGAAATAGACTTCGGGAACCTCGAACTGAGGGGGAAACTCGAAATGAGGATTCGCAGCGTTTTCGCGAAACTCGCTCTGAGAGGTGCTGACCGGCCCGTAAAACACAGGCCTTTGCTTGATGCCGATATAGTCATTGGAGTGCACACGACCATACAACGTGTCACCAGTATAGAACCAGATGATATCTTCACCACCAAGCGGATCAAGAACTGTCTCGATGTCAGACAGGTACATATAGTTAGCAAAGGTTCGCATCTGAGATCGAAGCGTATACCGAGCCTTGACCTGTGATACCACGCCACTTGGAGTTGTAAACTCAACAATACCAATTGACTGAGAGTCCCAAGCACCAGTCTTTACGAATTCAGTGTTCTCAAGGTTATACAACGATGACTGTTGAAAAACCTTCGCGTTAGTGTATAGACCATTGAAATCACCGAAGGTCTGACGTTTTCCATCAGGAAGGCTTACAGAACTTTGAGTTAGCTCGTATGTTTTACGCCCTCGCAACTCCGCCACACCCTGTTGAATTGCACCTAGTTGCGCAATGTAATACGCCTGCGAGCGAGCCAAGTCGAACTGGGCTTGATATGCTTCGTCAGCGGCCCACTTCATAAACGCGCCACCCGTAACTACGAGTACGAGCATGAGTACGACCGAATAGAGTAACACACTACCCTTGCGGTTCTTACGCAAATCACTTCTCTTCATCGTGACCTCCGATCCGGCTGATAATTGCCCGGGGATCAACATCGTTCACTGCAACCGTATTAAAAACAATCTAACCCGAAACGAGCATGATAGCACGTCAAAAACAAGCAAAAACAAAATTATTCTTCCTCTTCTCCTGGCGCTTTGATAACTGGCCACCGGTCATTGAAAACAAAAGCTGATCCTTGAAATGATATACGCTTAGAATACAAAGACCGGATGATACTCGTATGCTCATATACCAGATCAAATTTGATCGTCATGTAGTGCGGATTAAAGAAATCTACATAATCATCGTCAATTATTCCACCACGAACTGATGTGAAGATCTCGAACGACTCAGGGTCTACCCAGTAATAGTCATCCACTCCAACAATTTCAGGTGGAAAGAACTCATTCTGGTGCGGCACATTATCGATCCGGATCTGTGGAAAACCAGTGTCATAGTTGTACTCAAACTCATAAACTTTAGGTACTCGCAAGGATTCAGGTAAACCGTAGTCATCCGAAGTAAAGTAGGTAACCTCCGCCTCACCAGGAGTAGTCATGCGTGTCCACTGAACATCAACACCGTTACGCATTTTGTCAACGAACTCATTTACGTACCAGTTACCCCACTCCTCGGCTTCACGAAGCTGCCATGAGATATGCATTTGTTCAGCCACATCCACCAATAAAATGATGAATCCGAGGAACAAACCTGCTGAAATGGTAATCACCGTCACCACTTCAATCAGCGTAAATCCAAGGCGTTTTTTTCGCGTCATCATGTGAAACCTCAGCGCGAGCTGTGCAAGTATTTCAAAATGTCAAATCAACCATATCACTACACGTATTACTCTTCTCCCATATGATTGGTTGGCTCAGATTCAAGCCAATAACCAACCAAATGATATTCAACTTCAACATCTGGTTCACCGAGCACCCAAGTCGGCTCGGTATAAACAATCTTTACCGGAATTTCCCAGTAATACTGCAATTGAGTGGAAGTAGCAACGAGAACATGTTCCCGAATCGGTTCGCGAGTTACTTCACCCAGGATATCATCATAACGATCTCCGGGATCACGTTTGTCAATGACAACAGGATGTGTGATCGCGTTATTCATCTGATGAACCGTCGGGAAAGCAGTGTGAACTCGGCCCTGCCAGTACTCGATCTCGGCACGCATTAATTGATTTGCGACCATGCGGTGACGCTGCCGTTGCAACTGCCCGTAAGCGTTAAACACAGCAATCGTAGTTCCGACAGCCGCTGTGCCGACGACCATCATCCCGACAACGAGCTCGATGAGAGTCATGCCACGACGGGAACCAGACTTTCCGCCGAACCAGCGATGTGTGAAAATGCGGTGCATGACGCCTCCGTGCTTAGCTACACCGTTTAATCTCCGGCGTCCACTCAACCTTATAACATGGTAAATCTAACTGCCCTTTGCACACTTTTTACACAAAAATCAAAAAAACAAAGAGCCAAATGCGTGGAATCATCCAGCTTACGCTGACAAGTCCACAGCAAACAACTTTGGATTATCCGCAACAAAGGCAGCCGTTTCGCGATCGATCTTACCTTGGCTGAGCAAACGCTGTAAATCCTGATCCAACGAATGCATACCCTCTTTACCACCCGACTGAACAACAGACGGAATCTGGTAGATCTTATCCTCGCGGATGAGGTTACGAATAGCTGTGGTCGCAACCATGACCTCAGTGGCCACGATACGCCCGTTTCCACCCTTTAAGGGCAGAAGCTTCTGCTGCACAACCGCCTGAAGCGATTCCGCGAGCATTGAACGAACCTGCGTCTTCTGAGAAGCAGGGAAAATATCGATGATACGGTCAATCGTCTTGGCGGCACCACTAGTATGCAACGTCGCCAAAACCAGGTGACCCGTCTCAGCAGCCGTCAAAGCCAACGAAATGGTTTCCAAGTCACGCATTTCGCCGACGAGAATCACATCAGGATCCTCACGCAGAGCGCTACGCAATGCGTTGGCGAAACTGTGTGTGCTCGCACCAAGCTCACGCTGGTTGATCATGCATTGCTTGGAGCTGTGGAAAAATTCAACCGGGTCTTCAACCGTGATGATATGAACTTGCTTGTGCTCGTTGACCTGGTCGATCATCGTTGCAAGCGTAGTACTTTTACCCGATCCAGTAGGACCGGTCAAGAGTACCAGGCCACGGTCACGCATTGAGAGGTCACGAAGAGTTTCCGGGAGACCCAATTCCTCAAACGTGTGAATTTCTTCAGGAATCGTACGGAAAACGCCACCAATCCCCTCAATCTGTTCGAAGATGTTAACACGGAACCGCGCGAGACCCTCAAGCTTGAAACTGAGGTCGACTTCTTTCATCTCCTCGAAGCGTTCACGCTGTTCTTCGGTGAGAATCTCGAAAATCGAGCCGCGTAATTCTTCATCTTCAGATCGAGGAAGATCAAGTCTCTGCAGCGAACCATGGATTCGGATCATCGGAATCGATCCGGAAGAAAGGTGCAGGTCGGATGCGCCCTGGTTCACTGAGAACCGAAGCAGGTCGGGTATCTTCACTTCAGCCTCACAAAATCAAAGTTGCCCGTAACTACAACAGCACTGACCAACCTCTTCGAATCCCGAAGAGGTTGGTCAAGCAAACGTCAAATCACAGCCTATTGGTCACCATCTTCGCTTGGAAGACCATAGCCAAAGAACTTACCCTGCAAAATGTCGTAACGAACTTCCTTACCTGAACCACCAGCCATCTCATCCGTCGAGGTAGCCGTGATTTCTTCTTCGGTAATGTCGAAAGTCCACTTTAGCTTCACTGACTCATCAATCGTCAGGTAACCTCGATCTTCGAGCTCCTGAGTGTCTGCTGGCCAAAGTTCAGTATCCTGATGATACATCTTTGCCGCATTGTAAAGCGCCCCGATCTGCGACTGGGCGTCGGAGGCACGGGCGCCAGCGACGTAATCCAGGTAAATCGGAACGGAGATCGCCGCGAGGATCGCAACAATTACGACCACGATCAAGATCTCGATGAGCGTGAAGCCCTTGCGGTTTTTTGTCAACATGCCTTGCATCCTGTGTCCTCCATCGCCGGACCCACTCTTTTGTTTGCAGGTCCCGTTCCACTTAGGCAACCATTTTCCCGGTGGTTGCGGCCTGAACTAGATCTCACAATATAGAGATATACAAAGAAACGTCAAACGGGATTCTCCAGAAAAGATAACCAGGTTGGAGTTGCGGAGTTTAATCCGTCAGCGTCAAAGCATCCCGTCATGAATAATCAGAACCGGTCATTTAGACCCAGACTCAATCCTGACTCAGCACGCAATATAATCACACAGTTAGCTAACACCAGAGCCTAAATAAAAAACGCCGAAGAATCTTATTCTGCGGCGTCATGAGAGATCGACTCTCTAAGAGTAGGGATAACCTATAGCTAGTCAGTCTTCAGTAGTCTGTAGGCACCAAATCCCACGAGAGTGAGAGCCGCGACCGAGACCAGGGCGACTGCTCCGAGCACCGTGTTTATCTCTCCATTGAGAATCATTCCGGTCAATGAGGCGATCCATTCACCCAATTGTCCGAAGACGTCAACCCGGTTGGTCAGGAAGTGCACTCCCCCAGCACCAGCAACACCAATTCCGAGTGCAATCAGGATCGAGTCAAGTGAAAACCAGTTCGCATGCTCAGTTTCTCCGATTGCAAGTCGTACACTCTGCTCAACTAACCCATACGGCATCGGAGCAACGTCTAATCGAGAGATCGCCTCCGATAGCAAGCTGTCGCGTTTGGCTTCCTTACGGAAGATCGGATCTTCCTCGAGCAATCGTGATATTCGATGTGCCTGAACAGGACTCAACCGGCCAGCCCGGTAATCGGGCATCAGATCGAGATACTCGCTGTATTCCAATGGATCGTTCTCAACCATTTATCTATCCTCCGGAGGATATCCGCCAGTTTCCAGCACCTGCCGCAGCTCTGCGCGTGCGCGATGCAAGTACACTTTCACCGTGTTCACGGGACGTCCCGTGACTTCGGCGACCTCCTCCACACTAAACTCTCGCCAGTAGTACATCATCACCATCATCTTCCACTCTGGACGCAGCTTGTTCAACGCTTTCTGCACCGCATCACTCGCCGCGATCCGATTCTCCAGCCGATGTCCCGAAGTGTGCTCATCGTTGACCTCGAAACCAGTACTCTCAACTTTTTCATCCAGACTCGTCATCATCCGGGTGTTCGCCGAATCCAACGAATCAAGACATACGCGATAAGCGATTCGATAGAGCCACGTTGACAACTTACTCGCACCTTGAAACCCGGAAAGTCCCTTCCAGAAGCGGATAACCGTCTCCTGAAACAGATCCTTCGCGAGTTCCGGATCGCCCGTCATACGATTGATCACAGTCCAGATGATCGGCGCATGACGATCTACCAGGTGTCCAAACGCTTCCTGGTTACCCGACCGGGCCCTGCGGATGAGCAGATCCTCGTCCAGCGAAACCTCCTTGCCTCTTCCCGGTGCGCCGCGGAACTTTGTTCCAGCAGTTGCTGCACCAGTGGCAAAGTACGAAACGCCAGCCCCTGTTCGACTCATTGCCATCAACAGACCCTCGTCTTCCGGGTCAACCACGACCCGCCTGTTCACCAGCCAAACATCAGACGCCGCCCCTACACCACTGGTTACAACCTTGCTCCCACTAGAGCATGCAGTCTCCAAATCTATTTCCGCTGAGTAACCGGATGTTGTATTCTGACGTCAAATGGGCAAACGAAGAACAGGTTACCCCCGATTTGGAGAATATCATGTGGGATGGACTAGGAATGGTAGCGTTGATGATCCCTCTTGCTGGGATGATCGTTCCTGCACTTGTGATTGTGTTCGCCCTTGAGAGATTGTACCGCATACGTAAGCTCGATCACGAAGCGAAACTACGCGCGATTGAAAAAGGATACGACGTTCCGATGAAACAACGACCCAGCCCGCGATATCCCTTTGCGTGGCCGCTCGTTTTGCTCGGATTTGGTTTGGCGCTAATCTCGATCTATCTGATGGAGCACAATGTTGATCCGGAAGCACTCGGCTTCGGACTCGTGCTGTTCTTCATCGGAGCGGGGCTGTTTGCATCACGATTTATCGGTGTGAAACGAACGGAAGATGAAGGTCAGGCACGGAATAATGTAGACCCACTCTGGCGTGCACCGGAACCAGCATCCGCCTCTGTTACAACGACTTCATCACCAGAATCCACGGAACCGCCCACGACGGGAAGCGCATCGTGATTAGATACGGGGACGTCGCCTCACCATAAAGCGTCCAGCCCCGATAAGTAAAACGCGGACAATGCAATGCATTGTCCGCGTTTTCGTCTGATGAATAATCCTCGTTCCTGAACAGGTCATTCCGAACGGAACGAAGTGAAGTGAGGAAGATCCGGTTTCGAGTGCATCTACTCGATTGATCCTTTACAAATACTGGATCTTCTTCATCCGGCCGTTGCCGGATTCAGAATGACATCTGTGCGTATACCTACCCGTTATTTTGTGGATTTACTGACGATATCCCCGTATGACGAGTCTTGATGTAATACAGGATCATGCCTAACGTCGACAGTAAACCAATCCCCGTTAACACCGACCACACCAACCACGGGTTGTACGTATTCCACAACACGTTGATCGCTTCAAGGGTTGTCGGATTGCCAGGCAGATTTGCAGCCAACGTCTCAACCAGTTCTGTCTGAGGAATCGCCTCAACTGCCTCTGCACCCATGCCCAGTTGTTCGGTCATGTATTGGCGTGCAAAGTTGTCTCGGCTACCCAGGGCTTCATACAACGGACCAGAAAACAGATTTCCCAGCGACCAACCAATGGCGAAGGGGATGTTTGAATACCCCATGTACAGCGCTTTCTTGTCCGGTGGAGCGGTTAGGCCGATGTATTCGCTGAACTTCGGGCTACACGCCATCTCCCCCACCGCGAAGATGAAGATGAACAGCGCTACCATCCAGCCCGTGTCGAAGAAGCCCGCACCGAAGAACCCGACCAGGCTGATCACCATACCGCCGATCAACGCTACCATCGGGTGGAACTTGCCGGTCAACCACGCGATTGGAATCATGAACAGAATGATCGCAAACGCATCGATGTTGATGATCATCTCGGGCTTAACCATACCGCTTTCCAGCACCCAGCCCTCATTGATCTTGGCCAGGAAAACACCCATCGCCTGACTGTTTACCCACTCATCAATGAAGTTTGGCAGCAGATCCCAAAGCTGCATGAACATGAACCAGAATCCCGAGAAAATCAGCAGGAAGACAAGGAAGTTCTTGTCCTTCAGGGTGGTCATGGTTTCCAGGAATGTCTCAGCAACAGTCCGCGGTTTCTTGTTCGGATCAACTTCCGGTTCTTTGTAGAAAAAGATGGTTGGGATGAAGTTGAAGGCTGTTACCCCTGCCGCACAGTAGAACACGATCGACCAGTTAGTCTCACCACGTAGCATCGCAGCCGTCATCGGGGCCAGGAAACCGCCAACATTAACCATCCAGTAGAAGAAACCCCAGGCAACTGAGCTGTTCTCCTCGGTGGTCATCTTGGCGATGGTGCCTTGCACCGGTGGTTTGAAGATCGCAGTACCCAAACCCACTAGACACGATGCCGCCAAGGTCATCCAGAATCCAGACGCGACAGCGAATAACAGGTAACCAGCAATGTTGATCGTGTAGGCAACGTACAGGCTTTTCTTGTAGCCATATTGATCAGTGAATCCGCCGGAGATCATCGGAATCAACGTTTGTACAAGTGCCCAAACGAAGTAGATGATGCCCTTCTCCGTAAACGACAGGCCAAGTCCGCTCTCCGCTACCGCATACACCATGTATAACGGCAGAATCGCACGGATTCCGAAGAATGCGAGACGTTCGTTCGCCTCCAACCAGTTGACCACCCAGAAATTCGCATTCAAACTCCCGAGTTGTGCAATCACACCTTTCTTCTCGCCTGCCAAAATCCCCTCCTTCGCACTGAGGTACGTGATTCAATCGCTTTTATGACCTACTCTTCTGTACTGGCATCCGCTTTTGTTTCTACTTTCGATTCACGTCCGGTCATCCAACTAATGAACTCAGCTGTCCGATCTTTAAGATCTAGACGCGACACAACCTGATCGAGGAAACCTGTTTCCATCAGAAACTCGCTGCGCTGGAATCCTTCAGGCAGATCCTGACCGATAGTCTGCTTGATCACCCGCGGACCGGCAAAGCCAATCAATGCGCCTGGTTCCGCAATATTCACATCACCCAGCATTGAGAATGATGCAGTTGTTCCACCCGTCGTTGGATCGGTAAGAATGCTGATGAATGGCAAACCCATCTGGCCCAAACGTGACAGGCGTGCAGAAGTCTTCGCCATCTGCATCAGGCTGATAATGCCTTCCTGCATGCGCATACCGCCGCTGCACGATATCAGCACCAGCGATGCTTCCAACTCTATCGCCTTGTCCACAGCACGAGCGATCTTTTCACCGACCACGCTGCCCACACTGCCACCGAGAAACTGGAAGTCCATCACTGCGAGAACCACAGGGTGGCTGTTCATCTCGCAGACACCTGTTATCACCGCATCATTACGGTTTGTCTTCTTTATCCCCGCTGCGACACGGTCCACATACTTCTTGCTATCCTTGAATCCGAGCGGATCGAGCGATTTCATATCCTTATTGATCTCGCTCCACGTTCCTTCATCGGCGAGGAGCTGTACATACTTCGGTGCCGACATGCGCAAATGATGACCACAACTGTCGCACACGTGCCAATTCCGCTCAATCTTGCGGCTGTAGAGCACAGCATCGCAGGATGGACATTTATTCCACACACCTTCGGGCATGTCACGTCGCTTCGCGCCCGCAAGGTTCTCTTTTTCACGCTGAAACCACTTCGCCATGGAGTGTCACTCCCCCTTGTCGTCCACCTGACCACTTGGTTCCAGGCTGGACGAATCTCTATCCAATCATGATACGGATTATCTGCTTTGCTCGATCATCTGCGTCACGAGCACAGTCTGCACTGCCTCTTTTACATCATGCACACGTACGACCTCCACGCCCGCCTGCGCACAAACAGTCACCGCTGCCAAGGTTCCCGGAAGCCTATCTTCCGTGCGCTCGACCCCTGCTTCCTTAATGAAGCTCTTGCGCGAAGGTCCAACCAGCACCGGCGATCCCAACCCGCGAAACTCGCTCAGATTCGCAAGGATATGGTAGTTGTCAAGCGGTGCTTTCGCAAAACCTATCCCAGGATCGAGGATCATGTACTCAGGTTTTCCACCTGCGCGTTCGAACGCTTCCAAACGTTCGACAAAATACGCCTTGATATCGGTGATGAGGTCATTGTACTCGATCAGAGTCTGCATCGTCTGAGGCGTACCACGCATGTGCATCGCAACATACGGCATCCATGCCTCAGCAACCACCTTCAACATCCGCGGGTCACGGACTCCCGCACTGACATCATTAATCCAGTCCGCGCCCTCCTTGATCACCGCTTCCGCGACATCCGACTTCCAAGTATCCACCGAGATTGGAACACTCACCTGCTCCTTCAATCCATTCAGAACGGGAATAACACGTTCGAGCTCGTCCTCAATCGACACCTCTGGCGCGCCGGGTCGTGTTGATTCACCACCCACATCCAACACCGTAGCGCCGTCATCAACGAGTCGTACACCGTGCTCAACGGCAGCATCCACAGAATCGTAACGACCACCGTCATGGAAACTGTCGGGCGTGACATTGACGATGCCCATCACCCGCGTTTCGGATCCTATGTCTATTGGGTCACGGAAGTGTTGCATGAACTCTAACTCAGAAAATTGGGTGATAAACAGGCCCGTACTTCTCGGGTGCGGCGCGCACCTCGCAAGTGCGGGTCATCAACTATCCCGACTTGACGAGCAAGTCGGGGCAAACCCAAACTTATGAAACGAAAAACTGGCCTGAATATAGGGAGTTTGCGGTCTGAGACAAAGCCGTGCTGAATTCTGAATTCAGCAAACAAAAATGCGGAGATGCAACCGCACCTCCGCACATGTAATCAATAATGTGATCGAATCAAACGACTGGCGACTTGTCGGAACCAGTGTCACCACTGTTATCTGGTGAATCAGTGCCAGCATCGCTCGATGGATCAGAGCTTTCGGAATCCGCCGAGTCGCTGCTCTTCATCCGATGCAACACTTCATCCACTTCACGCAGCCGATCTTCGTCGGAGCGTTGGCCAGAGCTGTCATCGCCAGTTGAGTCATCGTCATCTTCATAGTCAATATCTGCAGCCTTCACGACCTCAGGCAGCTCCTCGCCTTTGATAACCTTGTCGATCTCTCCACCATCGAGAATCTCACGGTCGAGCAGCGCCTTGGACAGCACGTGCAGCTTGTCCATATTGTTCTTCAGCAGGTCCACCGCCAAGTTCTGGGCGGACATCACAAAACGTTTAACTTCGCGATCAACTTCAAGCGCAGTGGCCTCTGAATAGTCCTTAGTTTGTGCGAAATCACGTCCGAGGAAAATTTCCTGATCGCTACCGGTCAACGCTAATGGACCGATTTTTTCACTCATGCCCCATTCGCAGACCATACGCCGTGCAATGGCAGTCGCCTGCTTGATGTCCGACGCGGCGCCATTAGTGTAGTCTTCGAAAACCAACATCTCAGCTGCACGTCCGCCCATCAAATGGACCATCTTATTTTCGATGTAGTGCTTGCTCCATGTGTGCTTTTCGTCGATGGGCAAGTAGTGGGTCACACCGAGCGCACGTCCGCGCGGAATGATGGTCACCTTATGCACAGGGTCGGAACCTGGTATCAGCTTGGCAACGAGCACATGTCCGGCTTCGTGATACGCCGTCAGTTTCTTCTCTTCGTCGCTGATAAGCATGGACCGGCGTTCGGTCCCCATCATCACCTTGTCCTTGGCATCCTCGAAGTCGCGCATGCCGACCTTAGTACCATTGCGTCGCGCGGCAAGCAACGCTGCCTCGTTGACCAGGTTCGCGAGGTCTGCGCCGGATAATCCAGGCGTTCCCTTCGCCAATACCTTGAGATCAACTTTTGATGCCAGAGGAATATCCTTCGAATGGACCTTCAGAATGCCTTCACGTCCACGCACATCTGGACGATCAACGACTATCTGCCGATCAAATCGTCCAGGACGCAGCAACGCCGGATCGAGCACATCTGGACGGTTCGTCGCAGCGATCAGGATTACGCCTTCGTTCGACTCAAAACCATCCATTTCGACGAGTAACTGGTTCAGCGTCTGCTCACGTTCGTCGTGACCACCACCCAAACCGGCACCACGTTGACGCCCGACTGCGTCGATCTCGTCAATGAAGATGATGCACGGTGCGTGACGCTTGCCCTGCTCAAACAGATCGCGCACACGACTCGCACCCACACCGACAAACATCTCCACAAAATCCGCACCGCTCATTGAGAAGAACGGTACCGCAGCTTCGCCTGCAACGGCTCGCGCCATCAACGTCTTGCCCGTTCCCGGAGGTCCAACCAGCAATGCGCCCTTGGGAATCCGTCCACCAAGCCGTTGAAACTTCTTTGGCTCTTTGAGGAATTGAATGATTTCCTGAAGCTCTTCCTTCGCCTCATCGCCGCCGGCAACATCCTCAAATGTAACCTTGGATTTCTCCTCGGTCATCAGCTTGGCTTTTGACTTACCGAAAGTGAAGATCCCACGGCTCGCGCCTTGAGTCATCCGTCGCATGAAGAACAACCACAATCCGATCAGGATGATCCATGGCAGAATTGACGTGAGAAGCATTCCCAGCCAGTTTGTTGCCTTCTCCTTGAACTCGATCTCAAGCCCCTTCTCTTCCCATCTGGCCAAGACCTCATCGGAGATAAACGGCAGCATCGTGCGAACCTGAGTGTTGCCCTTCTCGTCCGGCACGTCCAACGTACCAACAAACTCTCGTTCCGTGATCACCGCTTCGATGAAGCGATCTGATTCGAGATATTCTTTGTAGCCGTTACCGTCGGGATTCGAATAGTCAATGAGATTGGCTTGTTCCTGAGAAGGTCCGAGGTAAGTCGAAATGACAATTACCACGAGGATCAGGAAAATCCAGAACGCGAGAGTTCGACCAGCGCGACGCCAATCAAAATTCTCGTCCGAGTCCTTGCGTGGACCCTTAGGTGCCTGAGGGGGATCAGGCGTTTTCTTCTCCGCCATGTTGTTTCCTGTTCATCCGCCCTGAATGTTCATGGGAGGATCATATCGAAAAGTCCAAATGTCACGTGTTTGATCCGTCAATTTGTACGGATCAGCAATACGTTCGCCCAATACCCAGGCAATCTGACCATCACCTGTTTCCATCACCCACAACGGGCCGATCCGTTCCCGTGATGCTCGGCGTAACCTCCGAGTCACCCGAACCTCTCCCGAACCTGATCCTATCGGATGAAAACTGTCGCCCGATTTCCACGGACGAAATGTGATAGAACTACCCAATAAATTAGCGTCGAGTCTTTCAACATAGCCGGGAATGTTCGATCCTTGTACGCGCAAACCTTCGGCGGGATTCACTGATCCAGCCTCTACCGTGACCCGAGAGCCATCAGACAATTCCCATTCGCCAGGCAGATCGCCAGTGATCCGTGTATCAGACGTGTGAACCGAAAACTCAAGCTCGCCACGGTCTGTTACCACAACTCCCGCAATTTCTTGCGTTTGTCCCGGATGTGGATGCCGAACAAACTCAACTAACCGTTGTCGATCTTTACGGTCGAGGTAGACACTGTGGTGATCGCAATCTCTAACCAGCGACAACACTCGACGTAGAATCCTTATGACCAGCTCATCAAGATACCTGCGCAGTTCTCCCGCATCAATAGAGGCCCATCCGGGAGTCCTCCTTGTGACCACGGTCTCCAGCGCATTCATCACTTGGGAATCGAGGCTGTCGTCAGCCTCCTGTAAATGAGATATCGAACGCGCGATATTCACTAATGCGGTTTCGCCAAAGCTGGTCCAGATTTCCGGGATGATTTGCTGGCGCACTGCCACACGCGTGTATTGGGGATCGTCGTTAGCTGGATCATCTACGAATTGAATCCCCTCGCGTTCGACAAACTCCCGCAACTCGTCACGTGTTCGATGCAAAAGTGGTCGAAGCCATAATCCGCGCGCGGGCTTTAATCCCGCCAACCCGGTCAAGCCCGCACCCCTCATGGACATGATCAGGAAATTCTCGACCAGGTCATCGCGTGTATGCGCTGTCAGGAAACATGTTGAGTTGTGTTGCTCCCCAATACACTCCAGCGCTTTGTAACGCACTTCCCGTGCAGCCGCCTCAAATCCTACTTGTTTCCGTCGTTTCGGATCAACCTGGACATGCTCGCAGACAAACGCGATTCCCAAGTCTTCGCACGCATGCTGAACCAGCCCTTTGGCACTGTCTGCAAAATCACCAGTCCCGTGATGGACATGCCCTACAATGAGACGATCACGCTCCATCTCCGGTGGCAACAAGAGAGTCAGGAGCGCCATCGAATCAGCACCCCCGCTAACCGCCACAAGTACCGTCTCACCCTCCCCGACATCACGCAGCAACCGAGGGTACAGGGTTCCCGGACGCAGAACAGATTCTTCAGGCAACATGAACTTTCTCATGCTACTATGTCCACCAGCTTCTTGTTGATCTTTACCGAACATCCATACCTGCATAAAATAAAAGACCCCGGATTTGTCACCCGGGGCCAACAATCGTACATGTCAGTCATGTCAATACATCTGACCATTGACTTCGGCGGTCAATCCCAATTCTTCGAGCGGCATCACTTTCTGCATCCGCCCAGAATAGTTCGGAGATTGCTCAACAAGTCCCAGGCGACGCCATTTCTGCCACCAGGTCACCACCGTACGTTGCGTAACGACCTTGTTGACAAGCTTTTCAATTTCTCGAGAAGATCGTATTCCGTCGGACAACTCATACACACGCCGTTCGATACTCTTCTCAAGCTCAGTCTCGATAAGCTCTCGTGCCTGTCGATGAGCAACGAATCTTAACAGTCGGTTAATCCGCTTCTGCTCTTCCAGCATCTCGCGCTGCTCACGCAGCATCTGTTCGAGAAGACGTTCTACGCTAACCGCCATGCTCCCTCCAACGATCCATGCCACCGGAACGTAGCGCTATCAAACAGCGCAAGTCAAGAAGAGAGATTGGCTCAATCCACCTCCTGATAAGGCCTTCGCGATTCGCAGAACACCTATGAGAGAAATTTATCCGTCTGTTTCGATTTCTGATTCCGGAATCAACACCGTGCTGACAGTACCGGTCCGTCCAGGAACATCATGCTTGATCATCCGCTGTTCACCGCCTTGTTCGATGTACAGATCAGCGCCGGCACCAGCATAATCGATGCGTACGTGATACGCGTCAAACTCACCAGCAGGTACGGTTACCGGCTTCGTTCCAAGAACAGTGATAAATCCCGGCTGGACAAATGCAGTCCCAAACCCCTGATAAAACTGAAGTTGTAGTGTATCACCAATCATTGACTCCAAGTCCATCGCCTGAACCAGGAAAGTGGATTGCATCCAATCATAGGTCATACCTGAGATCGAAGTAATCAGCGTGTCCTGGATGTCACTGACGGGTGCACTGATAACGCGCAGCACATGATCCTCCGCGAAATGGGAGGTGCTCGTTATCTTCGTATCCTGAACATCCTGGGTCGAAACCATCTTCACTGGAGACCCGTCATCAGGATCAAACAGGATTTTGCTCTCCCCATTTGCACCACCGTAAATCCTGAATGTGGCACGAACGAGATCCCGACCGTCCTCCTCAATCCGCTCCAACTTCTGAAACATCTGTCCATAAACCTGAGCAGTGTCTCCCATCTGGTAGTAATAGGTGGAAGGTATTTCCAGCTTACTGAAATCCAGTCCGCCAAGATTCTCATCAGCCGTTTTTTCTGCCTGACACCCAATCAAAACCAGCGAAAAGATTGCTGTCAGAGCAAATATCCATCCAATGTTACCGCGAACCATCAATCCCCCAATCGTGTTCAAGCGATGCACAGGTACACCCCATTTCCGTTAAGTAGCAACTTAAATCTTTTTCCTGATATTGAGTCTATTCGAGGAAATGACTCTTTTACGTTGTCGAAATACTATTTGCACCCTTCTCCACCACGGCCATTCGATTTACCAGCCCTGCCTGCAGGTTCGAGCGCATACTCCAACACCTCGGTGATATTTCTCACTGGCAGGAACTCAATCTCCGCGCGAACATCGTCAGGTACTTTCTCAAGGTCCTTTTCGCTGTTCGCGGGTATGATCACCTGCTTGACTTGAACCCGGTTCGCTGCGACAACTTTTTCACGTAGTCCCCCGATTGGTAATACATGCCCAGCCAGCGTAATCTCACCCGTCATTGCCAGATCACAACGAACCCGACGCCCCGTAAACAGGCTGACCATGCTTGTCGTCATGGTAACACCTGCAGAGGGACCATCCTTTTTAGTGGCTCCTTCAGGCACATGAACGTGCAAATCGCGTGTCTCGAACAACTCAGGATCGATTTCCAGCTCATCCTGGTGCGCGCGAATCCACGATAACGCGATCTGAGCAGACTCCTTCATCACATCACCCAGCTGGCCGGTGATCTTAACTCCACCCTTACCCGGCATCAACGCAGTTTCTACTTGTAACACGGTGCCGCCATAAGGCGTGTAGGCCAACCCGTTGGTTACTCCCACCTCCGGTCTGCGAGTTGCCCAGAATGGGGTGATACGGCGCGGACCGAGATAATTCTCAATGGAACTGCGTTTGATAGATTCCACGTGTTTGGCGTCGAACTCATCCGTCGCAAACTTGAACGCTGCCTTGCGACAAATTTGACCGATTGATCGTTCCAGGTTTCGCACACCCGCTTCACGGTTATAGTAGATCACAATCTCTTCAAGCGCGGCTTTGCTGAACCGGATCTGCTTTTTAGAAAGTCCGTTATCTTCAATCTGCCGACGCACCAGGTACTTATGAGCGATCTCAACCTTCTCGTTGGTAATGTATCCAGGCAGACTGATTATCTCCATGCGGTCATGCAATGGTGCGGGGATATTCTCAGGGTAGTTCGCTGTCGTGATGAACAACACTTTCGAAAGGTCAAACGCAACTTCAACATAATGATCGCTGAACGTGTCGTTCTGGGCTGGATCAAGCACTTCCAGAAGCGCTGATGATGGATCGCCCCGAAAATCGCTGACCAGCTTGTCGATTTCATCCAGAATGAAAACCGGATTGCGTGTTCCAGCTTCCTTCATCTTCTGCAAAATGCGTCCTGGTAGCGCACCAACATAAGTCCGACGATGCCCGCGGATCTCAGCTTCATCCCGCATACCACCAAGGCTCATGCGGACGAACTCGCGGTTCATCGCACGTGCAACCGAACGGCCAAGCGACGTTTTTCCCACTCCCGGCGGGCCAACAAGACAAATAATCGAACCGCCAGCGTCCGGCTTCAACTTCCGTACCGCCAACACTTCGAGAATTCTATCCTTTACATCCTGTAAACCATAATGATCTGCATCCAGTACTTGCTTGGCATGACGGATGTCCAGATTGTCATCGCTGAGCTTCTCCCACGGCAGGCTAACGAGCCAGTCGAGATACGTCGTTACGACTGAATACTCAGCAGAAGCCGGGTTGATCCTCTCAAGACGTTTGACCTGTTCATCCGCGACTTCCTGTACGCGTTCAGGTAATTCGGCCTCAGCAATCCGGTCCCGCCATTCTTCAGCCTCATCAGTGCTTTCGTCGTCCTCCCCCAGCTCCTTCTTGATCTCTCGCAATTGCTGTCGCAGATAATACTCACGTTGCGACTTTTCCATCTCACCGCGTGCTTTTTGCTGTATCTGGCTGCCAACCTGTACGATCTGCAGCTCACGGTCGAGTAGCCCTCGCAGCAAGCGCATCCGATCTATCACTTTGACATGCGACAGGAGCTGTTGTCGAATCTGTACGTCCAGCTCGATATGTGCGCTGATCAGGTCGGCTAACATGGAAAAGTTGTCCATGTTAGCTACAGCCAGCTTCAATTCATCTGGCATATCTGGTCTGAGCTCAGCGATCCGCTCGAAATCTTCTTTTAGCGCACGTGACAGCGCTTCCAATTGGACAGATTTACGTGGTTTCATGTCATGGACGGTGATGCGACCTCTGGGAAACGGATCAGTCTGAGTCAGCTCAGTCAACTCAACCCGGTTGATTCCCTGTACGATCATCCGGATGGCACCTTCGGACGTCCGCTGCATGCGATGAATGGTCAGTACGGTTCCAATTCGATGCAGAGAACTGATGTCCCTGTCATCATCTTCAGTATCTGGTTTGCGGAGGAAAGTCGCGATCATCCGCAGACCCTTTTCAGACATGTGATCAATTGTGCGACTGAAGGTGTCATCTGTGATCGTCAGCGGAACTATGAGACCCGGAAAGACAACCAGATCCCTGGATACGAAAAGCGGCAACTCTTTCGGAATAGAACTCGATTCAGGTTGAGAAGCTGCTGGATTCTCGTTCATCTATCGTCTGCCTTATTGAATTTTAACCTGGGTCCTGCGGGAAAGTGGCTTGTCACGTTTCTGCAACCGTATGGTCAGGAAACCTCTGCTGTATTCAGCTTGGGCATCATCGGCACATACTGGCGTCGGAAGATCAAAAATCCGTTTGAATGGACCATAAGGAACCTCCATAGCCAGCACATGCTTCCGATCATTGTCCAACGATTCACGCCGTTCACCCACTAAAATCAGCTGATTTTTATCAAGTGTGAGCGAAACATCCGAGGTATCGATTCCCGCAAGATCCACTCGGATCAACACGCAGGTTTCAGTCTCAAACATATCCGCCGCAGGGCGCCACTCTCGTGATGCGTTCAACACGTTCGGACGATATGATCCCACGTAGTATTCGAAGTATATCCCAAGATCCGATTCCTCTTCGGATAACTTCTTGAGATCTTGCATGTGATCTTGTTGCGTCATCTTCCTACTCCCCACGCCACCTTCAGGCGTATTCCCTGTCTCCCACAACTTCCAGCCAAGCGACAAGTAATGAAATCCCGGCTTCCACATCTTCCTTATGGACCAGTTCAACAGTCGAATGAACGTACCGGCTGGGCACAGATAATGTAGTTACATGCGCTCCACCTGGTACCCGCCAGATACCTCCCGCATCAGTTCCCCCGGCAGGCAGAATTTCACGCTGATGCTTGATCCCATTCGCTTCTGCGATCTCTTCAAAATGGCGAACCAGTTTGTATGATGAAATCGACATGCTATCCATGATCTTGATCGCTATGCCATCACCCATCGTCGTTACCGCTTCATGGGAAGGCGAACCAGGTGTGTCGTTGGCGATTGTCACATCTAACGCTACACCAATGTCCGGCTTTATCTCCAACGCGGACGCAATCGCCCCGCGAATTCCGACCTCTTCCTGAACCGTTGCGACCGCATGAATCGTCGCTTTGGACTTCTTGAGCCGTTTCATGGCTTCAATCATCAACAAAATACCGATTCGGTCATCCATCGCACGGCTGCAATACATGTCGCCCATCTCGGTGCATTCGCCAACCCAGAGAACACGATCGCCGACACGTACCAGTTCCTTCACCTGATCACCAGAAAGACCGACATCGACAAAATAATCCTTGACCTTCAGCGGCTTCTTCTTTTCCTCCTCGGTCAGCACATGAACCGGCTTTGATCCAATCACACCGGGTAACGGCTTCTGGCCATACACCATCACACGTTGATTGATCAGCGTGCGCGGATCGAAGCCTCCGGTTGGATTCAGCCGAATGAAACCGTCGTCATCAACATGCGTCACCATGAAACCGATTTGATCCATGTGAGCTGCGAGCATTATTTCAGGACCATCTTCTTTCCCGCGGCGAATGAAATCCAGATTCCCCAGTTTGTCCATTCGGACTTCATCAAC